>CAOJBY010000001.1 GCA_948330435.1 uncultured Lachnoclostridium sp.
GAAGAGGTTTCGATCTCTTCCCTTTATTTTTGCCAATGATAATTATACTCTAAGCTTTCTTTGCTTTCAGTTCTTTGTATGCCTCATAATCCTCAGTAATCAGGAAGTAGCCATCTTTGTTAGCACGGTACTGAAGCTGCGGAATAGCCAGAAGTGCAACCACTACAATTGCAAGGCCTGCGTAGCTTAAGTACTTCATCAGCACTGTGAATACCGGCCATACAACTGCCCAGTCCCACATACCTAAGTATCCGCCGTATGCTGCCATACCTACCCAGCCTGCGATTAACGCAGAACCAAATACCTGACAGAGACCGGAAATAAAGGGAAGTATCATAGCTGCTTTCATTCCGCCCTTGTTATTTGCATAAACTGCGATTGTAGCATTGTCAAAGAAAACAGGAACAAATCCGGCAATTACCAATACAGGGCTCTTTAACAGAATCAAAACTCCGATTGCAATAAACTGACCTACAGCACCGCACAGGAATCCGATAGGAACTGCATTGGGAGAACCAAAACCATAGGTTACCGCACAGTCAACAGCCGGTACGGAACCGGGAAGCAGCTTATTAGCAATACCCTGGAAAGACTGGGTTAACTCGGTTACGAATGTTCTTACACCCAACTGCAGAATTGCCAGATAT
The DNA here is from genome assembly GCA_948330435.1 of uncultured Lachnoclostridium sp. Lineage (GTDB taxonomy): Bacteria > Bacillota > Clostridia > Lachnospirales > Lachnospiraceae > Laedolimicola. The sequence continues at coordinate 648 of CAOJBY010000001.1, forward strand.
ACGGCAAAGTTCAGGCAGAGGGTTAAAATGTAGAACAAAAAGCTTGCATTTTCTCCCAGGAATCCGGCTTCTACAAGATAGTCACGTCCCAGAAGCAAAAGGATTGCTCCAAAGAAGATCGTCATCAGTAATGCGGTACATACCATGTTCTCATTGAAGATAGACATGAAGCCCGGAAGTTCAATATCCTCAATTCTTCTGGAAGCTTTCTTGCCCTTTTTCTCATCATGCTCATGCATCTTTCCTGCAATCCAGGAGAATAAAGCAACACCCATAATCTGCTGATGTCCAAGACAGAAGCCCGCACCGTCAGTCAGTTCCTGAGTAGGCTCAATGGTTAAGTTGGAACCTACCGCCCAGTAAAGACCAAGTACAATCGCCATGACAATCAAAAGACCTGTATTGTTGGTAGCCAATCCCGGCAGTGCGAAGAGGATCAGCCAATATGCGGTAGATGCCTGCTGTACCTGTACATGTCCGGTGGTAAACAGGGAACGAAGCTTTGTAAGCTTGCTCAGACGCACCAGAATAATGTTTACAATGAACGCAATCAAAAGCAACATCATAACCTGTGAGAAAGACTTTCCGAACACTTCCTCAACACCTGCCGTAACCGCATTCTGCCCGAAATAGGGGTCAATTACCATTGCATCCAGGTTAAAGCGATCCTTTAAGCCTACCAGTACAGGACGGAAGTTGCTTACCAGTCCGCCGGAACCGGCTGCCAGAATCATGTAACCTACTACGGCCTTAATGGTTCCTCCAAGTACATCATACCAGGGTTTCTTAAGCAGAATATAACCCAGCAAAACAATCAAGCCAATCATCCATGCCGGCTGCTGTAAAATATTTGTAGCAAAATACGACCACGCTTTCATCAAAAAATCCATACACTTACTCCTTCCTTTTGTTAATCCAAATATTGTTCCTGAATCTTCAGTAAATCATCCGGTGTCTTTGCTTTTTCCAAAGCTTTCACCACATCTTCATTCATAAGCATCTCGGACAGCTTCATCATATTATTCAGATGCTGCTCCGGATTGCAGGAAGCCAGTGTAAAGAAGAGCTGAGCATCCTTTTCCGGGTCGCCCGGGTCAAAGCTCACCGGCTTCTCCAGCTTCATAAAGCCAATGGCTGTCTTATTTACACCAACGGCATTCTCCTGGGAATGGGGCATGGCAACATTCGGCATAATTACAATGTAGGGTCCATGCTTCTCCACGCAGGCAACAATGTCTTCCTTATAATTGGCTTCTACCGTTCCGTCGGCCTCCAGACTTTTGCAGCTCATGCGGATGGCTTCTTTCCAGTCCGGTGCCTCTTCCGCAAAAAGATAATGTTTTTTCTCCACAAATTCTCTTAACATGACTTTTTCCTTTCTTTGTCCCCAGCACTCCAATTTCCAGTTGGATGGAGTACCGGGGTGTTTATTTCATTACAGACAGGAACGGAACGGAATGTTCTGCGGATGCTCAAAGCAATCCTCAAAGCCTCTTCTGTGATGATAGTAAATCTTATCCTTATCCTGAGGATAGGTGTACTTGCCGCCTACCTGCCAGAAGAACGGATGGAATTTGTACTCATTGCGATCCTTTTTAAAGTCATACAGAACCTTGATTTCCTCACAATCCGCCTGGAAGTTCGTCCATACATCCCAATGGATAGGCACAACAACCTTACACTTAAGATTCTCCGCCATCCGCAGAATATCAATAGAGGTCATCTTGTCCTGCATACCAATGGGGTTCTCGCCAAAGGAGCCAAATGCCACATCAATATCATAATCCTTGCCATGTTTTGCAAAGTAGATAGAGAAGTGGGAATCGCCGGAATGATAGATGTTGCCGCCTGGGGTCTTTACCAAGTAATTTACGGCCTTGTCATCCATATCCGTAGGACAAACCCCTGTCAGTTCTTCCCTGTTCTCACTTGTGTCATCTGTTGTAACGATGCAGGTGCGATCAAAACTGTCTAATGCAACGATCTCCAGATCCTTAATCTTAATTACGTCCCCCGGCTTTACGGTAATGCAACGGTCCTCGGGAACCCCCCATTTCATCCAGGTCTCAACGGATTTCTTCGGTCCGATAAACGGAACCGGAATCTCTTTTCCGTTTTCATCCGTGGTCGTCATGCCGCTTTGAATTACATGTGCCGCCCACTCAGCAGACATGTGATCCTGATGGTAATGTGTTGCCAGTACTGCATCCACATGTTTAAATGCAAAAGGATCAATTACAAACGGTACATTTCTTAAGTTGGGCTGCATCAAGCGGCCTCCGCACATATTTGCCATCTGATGGCCTGGCTTCATCTTGTTGTCGCCGTGGGTTCTCTTGCCGTTTCCACACCACAGATCGATGGTAATGTTTGTGTTCGCAGGTGTTTTAAACCAGACACCCGTACATCCCAGCCACCACATAGCCACATTGCCAGGAGCCACCACCTCATTCTCGATGTCCTCTACCAACCAGGTTCCCCACTCAGGAAAGGTGCTCATAATCCAGCTTTCCCTTGTGATTTCATCCACTTTGGACATTTCTCTCATCTCCCTTTCTTTTATTAAATTTTATTTGGTTGTTACTTTATGTTTATATTGTACGGAATGAATTGATTTTTTTCAACTGTTTTTATGATTATTTGAGCATATTTATGTTCATTATATGAAATTTTTGAATTTTATGTTCCTTTTCTTTCCTTTAAATGGGATTGTTTTTTGGAATTTATGTATATAAAATGAATTTTTCGACTTTTTAAGACTTTTTTGAACTTTTTATTAAAAGCCGTCCAAAATAACGCGGCTCATTGTTCTGCCTAGTTATCTTGCGACGGCCTTTTTCACTCGCACACATGGTCGGGAAATGGTATTACTGCAACAGCAATTCCCTTGCCTTTTGAAGCTGATTATCCTCTTCCACTGAAACTACCACCTTTTTTTCCAGAGCCTCGTCAAGTTCAATCTCCACATCTGGTTCAATACCGATTCCATGAATATTATTACCCTTAGGTGTATAGTATTTTGACACGGTAAGTTTCACAGCCGTCCCGTCACTCAAAGGGTAGATCTTCTGAACGATACCCTTGCCATAGGTTTTTGTTCCTACCAGTATACCAATTTCATAATCCTTAATAGCCCCTGCAAAGATTTCCGAGGCACTTGCACTGTTTCCATTTACCAGTACTGCTAGCGGTTTATCAAAATAATGTTCTGCGTCAGAGGTCTCTTCCTCGCGGTTTCCGTATTTATCCTCCGTGTAAACGATCAACCCTTCCGGAAGCAAACGATCCAAAATTGCACACACACTGGATACCAAGCCACCTCCATTATCCCTTAGATCTACAATCAGCCCTTTCATTCCCTGTGTCTCCAGTTCATCCAACGCTTTTATAAACTGATCTGATGTCACATCGTCAAAAGAAGTAATAGAAATATAACCTATCTGATCCCCCAGCATAGCAGATTCCACTGTCTGAATCTCAATAGTACGCCGCATTACCTGAAACTCCAGGTAATCTTCCTCACCATCCCGAACAACGCTGATAAAAGCTTCCGTATTTTCTTCTCCCTTAATCTTGGAAACAATCATAGTCAAGTCCTGTCCGGTCGCTTCCATATCCCCCACCTTATAAAGAATGTCTCCCGGACACAGTCCCGCTTCCATTGCCGGTCCGTCCTCAAAGACCCGGGTAATTGTAACAATGCCCGTGGAAATATTCTGGGAGATCTCTACTCCAATCCCACAATAACTGCCATTGGTTGAATCCCGCAGGCTCTGGTATTCCTCTTCTGTATAATAAGCCGCGTAAGGATCACCGAGTCCTGCCACCGCACCCTTGTAAAGCCAGGTTTCAATCTGTTTCGAATCAAGTTCATCCAGGTAGTAGTCATTCATAAGCCCCTCAATCTCCGTGAGCTTTTCCTGCACCGCCTGATCTGTCAGATCAATCCGTCCCGCTTCTCCCTTCCCGGCACTTTCTGTTAAAAATCTGTTTCCAAGCATCACCGCCTGAATCACGATCAAAGTTGCCGCAAAGCCAATAGCTATGCCCATCCACAGTTGCTTTTTATCGTTCATCTTGTTCCTCATCTCCCGCAACCGAAAGGGGCTGCCGCATCCTGCAACATCCCCCATGGCTTCTTTTTTAACTATACGCTATTTTCTTTTATTCTATCCCACATAATTGCGAGGATTTACATAAGTTCCATTCTTAATTACACCAAAGTGCAAATGTGGTCCCGTGGAAAACCCCGTGGAGCCTACCGCCGCAATGCTCTGTCCTGCACTGACCACATCTCCCACGGATACATAGAGTGCAGAACAATGCATATATACAGTGGAAATTCCATTACCATGAGAAATAACAATATAGTTTCCGGCTGAACCACTATAGGTAGAGGTAGTAACTCTTCCGCCTGCCGCTGCCACAATGGAAGATCCATGAGATGCCCCAATATCTATCCCCTTATGGTTCGTAGATGCCCCTGGAACCGGCTGGGGCCTTGGCCCAAATCCACTGGTGATCCTTCGACTGCTGGGACAGGGCCATACAAAACCGGAAGCTCCACCATCTCCGTCGTCCGTACTGGCATTGGCAAAGGCCGCAGCTGCAATCTGCTCCTCAATCTGATTCAGCAGCTTCTCCTGTTCCTCCAGATCCTCTTTGAATTCCGCAGCATCGCTGTTCTGGCTGTCGATCTGTGCCTGATAACTTTGGATCTCTGATGTCTTTTTCTTAATCAGGGCATCTACAGTCTCTTTCTGTTCCCTGGCTGCATCCGCCATAAGATTCAGTTCTTCTTCCTCTGACTCCAAAACGTTTTTTGCTTCCTCAACAGCTTCCTTTTGAGCAATATATTCATCCAGCATCTTTCTATCATATTCCGACATGGACTTTACATAGGTAGATTTATTTAGAAAATCTCCAATGCTGTCAGCTGTCAAAAGCATCTCCAGGACAGAGGGTGTTCCGTTTTCATACAAATATTGAATACGCAGCTTCATATCCTCATACTGTTGCTCCGCTATACGCTGTGCTTCATCTAACTCATCCTCCGCCTGCACAATTTCTTCTTTCTTTGCCTCAATATCCTCATTCAGCTTATCAATCTGGGACGCAAGAGATGCCGCTTCCTTATCAAGCTGGGCAATATAACTCTTTAAGTTGCTTTTGCTGGCTTCAAGCTGTTCAATATTTTTCTTTACCTGACTGAGATCTGATTTTATGTCATTGATTTTATTTAATGTATCTTTCTTCTGTCTCTCCAGTGCATCCGTATCTATTTTTTCATCTTCTTTCGAGGTTTCTTCATCCTTGGGCTCCTCTTCGACAGAATCACCCGTGGAAATCTCTGCCTCCGAAGCCCACACAGGAGTTTCATAAAGGCGAAAAACTCCTGCCAAAAGCGTCAGCAAAAGGAAGACACTTACATACCGTTTACTTTTCATCTCTTTCAATATTCCTTCTTCTTTCTGTGAGTTTTCAGACTCTCAAATGTTTCCGAATGGTCAAAAAGCTTCCGAAAAATCCAATTCCTACACCCAGTGCCAGTCCAACTGGCAGCAGCGTCTGAAACATAACGTCTACCGGAAGGAACTGGAGCAGTCCACTCAAACTGTCAAACTGACCTGACATATAATGAATCAACTTTGTGTAAAGGAAGTATAAAATCGTTAACGGAATGGCTCCCCCTATGACTCCGATCAAAAGTCCTTCTACCACAAAAGGTGCTTTTACAAAGGAATTCGTGGCACCAATAAGCTTCATAATGGCAATCTCTTCCTTACGGACCGCAATTCCAATGGTAACCGTATTACTGATCAGGAATACGGACACGCACAACAGCAAAATGATAATGGCAACCGATACATAACCTATTAAAAGATTAAAACTGGTAAGAATATCCGCCACCTCTACAGATTTATTTACCCTGCGAATTCCCTCCATGGATTCCAGATATTCTACCAAACCGCTTTGGTCCTCCACATCCTTCAGGTAAATTTCATAATGTGCCTGTTTTGCCAAAGGATTGTCATTGGCAAATCCATCCGCCAGCTCAGGTGCTTCCGCAAAATAGATGTATTTATAAGACTCCCATGTTTCCTCGGCAGAGACAAAGTTTACTTTTTCTACCTCTTCCCTGGCTCTAATCTTTGCTCCAATCTCATCCATAGCCGCCTGATCCTGTGAAACCTCTTCATCGAAGAAAACACTGACAGACACGCCGCTTTCCACTTCCTCTACCATGAACTGAAAGTTCTTTACCACGCAGAAAAAAAGCCCGAACAAAAAGATACAGATAGACATGGTTGCAACGGAAGCCAGAGAAAACATTTTATTTCTCCAAATGTTTTTAAAGCCCTGCTTCAAGCAGTAGCCAATGGTACTAATTCGCATGCTGTATGTACCCAGCTTTACGCTCGTCACTGATAATGACGCCTCTATGCATTGCAATTACCCGTTTTTTCATCTGATCCACAATCTCCTGATTATGCGTTACCACCACTACTGTAGTTCCCCTTTCGTTGATGGTCTCCAGAAGCTTCATTATCTCCTTGGAGTTCTTTGGATCCAGGTTTCCTGTAGGCTCGTCTGCCAAAAGGATATTAGGCCGATTCACCAAAGCCCTGGCAAGTGCAACTCTCTGCTGCTCTCCTCCGGAAAGCTGCTTGGGATAAGACTTATACTTCTCCGCCAATCCCACCAGAGAAAGCATAGCCGGAACATTTTTACGAATGTTCTTGGTAGGAGTAATTACCACCCTTTGAGCAAAAGCTATATTCTCATACACATTCCGATCTTTCAAAAGTCGGAAGTCCTGAAATACCACTCCTATCTTCCTGCGATACTTTGGAATAGCCCTCTGTTTCATTTTGTTCAAATTAATTCCATTTACTTTAATGGTTCCGGATGTAGGATCAAGTTCTTTTAACAGAAGTTTAATTAATGTGGATTTTCCGGATCCGCTGTCGCCTACAATAAAGACAAATTCACCTTTGTCAATGTGCAGGCTAACTCCATTCAGAGCATGGATGCCCGTAGAATAGGCTTTTGTCACATTTTCTAAATCGATCATTTTTTCTCTCCTCAGTGCCTCAAAAATCTCTGCTTAATAGTCCATGGTCTCCATGTACTTCATATACTTCACAACCATCAGTGCAATCTTGAACGTAATTGCATCCTCAAACACCCTCAAATCCAATCCGGTACTCTTCTGAAGCTTATCCAGCCGATATACCAGGGTGTTCCTGTGAATGTAAAGCTGCCTGGAGGTTTCAGAAACATTCAGACTGTTTTCAAAAAACTTATTAATAGTGGTCAGTGTTTCTTCATCAAAATCATCCGGGGATTTTCCATCGAAAATCTCACGAATAAACATCTTACACAGAGGAATCGGGAGCTGATAAATCAGTCGGCCAATGCCCAATGTGCTGTATGCTACAATATCCCTCTCACTAAAGAAGATTTTTCCTACATCCAATGCCATCCGGGCTTCTTTGTAAGAACGGGATACCTCTTTAATCTCACCTACAATGGTTCCGTAAGCAATGTGAATTCGTTCCTCTCCTTCCCCTGCAAGCAGATCCTTGATCACTTTTGCAGTTTTGGCCAGTTCTGGATATCCCTCATTCTCTCCCAGTTCTTTGACCACAATAATGTTCTTCTCATCTACCGCAGTAATAAAGTCTCGGGATTTGGTGCCAAACAGGGTACGCAGGCTTTCCAGGGAAGCCGTATCTTTTTCCCGTCCGGTCTCAATCACATAAACTGTACGCCGGACCTCCGCCTGAATATGAAGCTTCTTTGCACGATTATAGATATCCACCAAAAGCAAATTGTCCAAAAGCAGATTTTTGATAAAGTTATCCTTATCAAAACGTTCTTTATACGCAATCAAAAGGTTCTGAATCTGGAAAACAGCGATCTTGCCTATCATATAGGCATCCTCACTTCCTCCATTGATCAGCAGAATGTACTCCAACTGATTCTCATCAAAAACCTTAAAGAACTGAAATCCCTGTATCACCTGGCTGTCTGCCGGAGAATCAATAAACGCAAGCACGGAACCCGTATAGGTGTCCGCTTCCGGAAATGTGGAAGCCAGCACTTTCCCCTCCGTATCAATAACGCAAAGGTCAATCCGGGTAATACCCTTCAACCCCTCAATGGTATTCTGTAGTATCTGATTTGAAATCATAATCTTCCTTGCTCCTTTTGCTAATCATTTTGTGCATATCGCCAGATCTTTATTTTTATGTTCTCCGGCAATATCGCCAATAAAAATACCCCTTTTATATGTAAAAATAAAAATACCTAATCTATATACTAATGCAAAATTACAAAAAAGAAAAGAGGAAATACAAAAAAATTTATGCATTTCCTCGACTTTTTGGGATTTTCTTCCGTTTTTTTTCCTATACATTGTTCACAAAAGAAATTATTGCCAGGTTTGGGACTCAATAAAGCCTTCTCCCAGGACCTCTCGAACATCTGTCACTATCACGAAAGCATCCGGATCCAGGTTTAACGCCAATTCTTTTAATCGTACAATCTCTTTTCGGGAAACCACGCAAAAAAGCATATTTTTCTTTTCTCCGGAATACATGCCTTTTGCAGAAAGGCCCGTTACCCCTCTGCTTAATTCATCCATCAATATCTGCGACAGTTCGTCAGGCTTCCTGGTGATAATGAATGCGGCTTTGGAAAATTTCAAGCCTTCTATAATGCCGTCTGACACCTTAGATACCAGATACACGGAGATCACAGCATAGAGGGCCATTTGAATTCCAAAAAGATAAGCACCAGCCAGAACGATGAGAGCATCTATGACCTGCAAAATATCTGCAATACTGTAATGCCTCCAGAAGTGCTGGATAATGGCCGCTATGAGATCCGTGCCTCCCGTGGTGGCCTGACTTAAGAATACCAGACCAATTCCCACTCCCATGACGATTCCTCCATAAAGGGCTGTTAGCAGAAAATCTCCTTCCGCTATTGGTATTACCGGCAGAATCCCCAGCCAGAAAGACAGCATTACAGTACCAAAAAGGGTTTTTATAATGTATCTCCACCCCTTTAAGCGGATGGCTATCAAAAACACCGGAACGTTTAAAAGCAGGTTGGTTACGGCCAGCGGAACACCCCCTGGCACAAGTTCTTCCGTAAGCCGCTTTACAATAATTGCCAAACCGGAAAAGCCGCCCGTGACAAAACCGGAAGGATCATAGATCGAAGCTACGGAAAAGGCTATAAGAGCCGTTCCGATTGCTATCATGAAATATTCTTTTATAATTGTGCGGCTTTGCTTTTTCATACTTCTCCTTTCTTTGTGCTCTGCGGTATATTCCAGCCCTTTTTCGCATAAGCTGTAGCAATCGAATTGTACAGGAGGGGCTTTCTTTGAGCTCGAAAACTAAAATTGTGGTCCTCCGCATGAAGGAGTTAATTTATACCGGCATTTTTGTAGCCCTGGGTATTATTCTCATCCTTCTTTTGGTGTTTATGTTTGCTCCTAAGGACAGCAAACCGGATACTACGAATACTTCGGATAAATATGTGCCCGGCGTTTACTCTTCTTCTATTATGCTGAATGGTAATGCTGTGGATATTGCTGTTACCGTGGATAAAGATTCCATTGCTTCCATTCAAATGGTGAATGTAAACGAAATGGTTTCAACTATGTATCCTTTGATGGAGCCAGCTCTTGATAACCTCGCAGAGCAGATTATTGCTTCTCAGTCCCTTGATCATATTATATATCCGGAGGAAAATCAATATACTTCTCTGGTAATTTTGGATGCGGTAGAACGGGCACTCGATAAGGCGGCGGCTCCTGAGAGCAACACAGAGAACACTGATGGCACAAAAGAAACAGAAGAATAACCCTCTTCCATGTACAGCTTTGCCAATCGGAGAAATGTATGAGGGTGTTACAAAACAGGCTGGAAGACTTTTCCAGTATCAAGTATTCCAGCCATTTTGCAACACCCCAATATAAATGTTTGGCTTTTCAGAAGATAAGCAAATATACTCTATCAGTTCTTCGGAAAAAGGTTATCATATTCATTACACAACGGATAAAGAATCGGCTCATCTTCTTCAATATCCGCAAACCGGGCTGTCGGTTCCGCAAAATAATTGTCCGTATTATCATCATTTACTTTGGAAACCTCGCCGCAAATCAATGCACCATCTCCCACCTTAGCTCCAAAGGTATGGTTTACATAGGGAACCAGACGGATACTGTCTCCTGTTGTAATAATAACCGGTTCTCCCGCTTTTGCAACACAGCGAAGACCATCACTATATCACTATAATACACAACATCATTGACATAGTCCACAGAGCCATCTTTGTTGCTGTTATAAAAACGAACCTCCATAAATGATATCCTCTGTTTTTTCCACATGATAGTGAATCGGAAGACGTTGTCCCTCCTTAAAGATAAGAATTTTTTCTGCATAAGGGGATCCGATCTCTGGTTTTCCCAGCTTCCCATTGCGAATTGTAAACAAAACGGCTCCGATCTTGTCAAAACCTCAACTCTCTTTCTTCATTCTCTATATGTTCATATCATAATATATGGAAAATATTCTCCATCGGCACCCACCACTCGTCAGCACCTGCACTGTCTACCGGTTCCTGGCATAGATCCGTGTGCGTCAGCCATCTGATATTTTCTTCATCTTCAGTCAGTTTTTTCATATCCTCTTCATAATTGTCACCGGTATATTCAAAATATTTAAAAAGATATCCGTCTCTGTAAAAAATAGTAAAATTCCGAATATGAACCGCACGTGTCTTTCCCACAATACCTGGCCAAATATTGTCATGAAGCTTTCTGTATTCCTCATATTTCTCAGGCTTTACTTTTATAACCTCGCCAAATCTTCGCATGTCTGTCTCCTTTCACTTATTGGCTATATAAGTTTTCCGTATCCGTATTAAACAAAATACTCACCGATTTTTTCCGAAATCACATTCTCGGGCTGTTCAAAAAATTCTTCCCCTTTTAATTCTGCAACAATTTCCTGATCCTTAAAAATCAGCATCCTTCTGGACAGCGATATCACTTCGTTCATGTCAGACGAAATCAGCATAACTGCTTTCTGCCCTTCTTTCGCCAATTTCCAAATCAAATTGTGAATATATTCTTTGGCCCCGATATCCACCCCACTGTAGGTTCATCAATCACAATAATGTCACAGTTTGCCGAAAGCCATTTTGCAATACTTATCTTCTGTTGATTTCCACCAGACAAGCTTCCGGCCTTTGTCGTAAGCTTCGGTGTCTTAATCTCCAGGCGTTCAACAAAATCCTGTGCATTATTGCGTTCCATTCGAAGATTGATAAAAGGGAGTTTGGTTCTAAAAAATTTCTCCAAAGAATTCATTCCTATATTCATCTCAACCGTGTTATCAAGAAAAAGCCCTTCCTCTTTCCGGTTTTCAGTCACATATCCAATCCTATATTTGTGCAGGCTTGTGGACAGGCTTGAAAGCTTTACTTTCTCTCCCCAGACATATATATCACCTGACTCAATTGGTTCCACACCCAAAACGCAGCGTATCAATTCCGTCCGTCCGGATCCAACCAGGCCATATAAGCCAAGAATCTCTCCCCTTTTAACCTCAAAACTCATATCTCGAATGCCGTATTTTCGGCAGTTAATGTTAACCGCTTTCAAAGCCACTTCATGATTTTCAGCATCAAGGCGGCCCTTATATGCCAGAACGCTTTCCCGTCCAATCATCATTTTTACAATTTTGTCACGATCAAGATTTTCAAGCAGTTCCGTCCCAACCAGCTTCCCGTCACGAAATACCGTCATCTTATCACAGATTTCCTGCACCTCTTCCAACTTATGGGACACAAAAATCATTGCCACTCCCTGTTTCTTCAAACTGTGCATAATGTCAAACAGAATATCAGCTTCATATTGCGTCAGGCTTGACGTGGGTTCATCCAACATTAAAACCTGTGCCTCGGAACTAAGAGCCTTTGCAATCTGTATCAACTGTTTGTGAGCCGCACTCAGATGTCGAACCGGTGTACCCGGATCAAATTCCAGCCCAACCATATCCATATATTTTTTAGCTACCTCATTGACTTTTTTCCAATCTACAAAGCCTGGTTTTGTAAATCTATCCAATTTGTCCAGGTAAATATTTTCCGCAATGCCCGTCTGCCAAGTCTCAGAATTGGACTGTTCCATAGAGCCTGCATAGATATGTGGTACATCCGGGTTTGTTCCATAATAATCGGCCTCAAAGGCTTCCAGGTATTATTTGCGGATGCCGCCACACTAGCCAAAATACAAGAAATGGTATTACATGAATATTTCCTGCTGAATTCACCGAGGAACTGGCTAATATTATGCACCCGGGCAAGCTGATCAACGTAAAAGGCGTCTGCTTTTCTACCGGCGGCGTTGTTGCCAACACTGGTGTTGCCATGAACTATCTTGGTGCAAACGTGGAGTTAATGGGAAAGTTGGCCACAGATGACCTGGGGTATATGATTTCGAACAAGCTAAAAAGCTATGGCGTCAAAGCCAGCATAAGCTGGTGCAATGATACCAATACCTCCTATTCCATTTTGAATATCCTCCCCTTATGCAAAAAATGTATGAAAATGAAGGACGTGAATTAATCCGAATTTTTAAAAATGTCTCAGAAGCCGGACAAGATCTTACATTGATTTTGGACATCGATAAGATTGTAAAGCCTTTAGGTGATAAACTTTTGGAATTGGGAGCAGGTATTATTTTAATTAAATGCGGCACACCTGGCCTTTACTATCGGACGGGCTCAGAAAAAGTCCTTATCAGGCTCGAAGAGAAATTATGTTTTCCTCTATCTGGGTGGGTGGAACGTGAGGGCTTTGAGCAAAGCTATGTTCCCGAACAAGTATTGTCCGGCACGGGTGCAGGCGAGGGAGCAAGCTGTGTGGAATCCTACGATGCCCTCAGTGGGCTCCGAACTCTGGAGAAGATCCAGTTAAAAATTGCAAAAGGCTGGAAAAAACACCCATTAATATAACGAAATATAAAAAATACATTTGGAGGTTGAAATGAAGCAAAATTATTTACAGGATTTATTTTCACTGAATGGGAAAGTCGCTCTTGTTACGGGAGGCGGTGTAATCCATATGACCAAAAGCCTTGCTATAGAATGGGCCGATAAAGGTATCCGTGTAAATGCAATTAGCCCTGGATATGTTGCCACTCCAATGTCGATTGATCCGGATTTTGTTGAACCAGAATTGTTAGCTGCCTGGGAAGCCTTGTTTCCATTACATCGGATGGCCAAGCCCGAAGAACTCTGTGGTGCAATTATTTGGTTGTGCAGCGAATCCGCCGGGTACACGACAGGAGCAGATATTATTATTGATGGTGCATATGGTGTGATTTAAAAATCGGGAATCATTTCGGATTAATCTTAAGAGTTAGGGGTATCTTATTTTACGACACCCCTTTCTGTCTTTAAATCTGTCTGTTTTCTGTTTTTATTCCTTATAGCGGACTATGACTCTGTCCTCCAGGGCCTCGGTTGTACTGGTGATTATCTCCGTGTCGCTGTCGATAATTCCCTCTTCCAGGGCTGCGTATTTGTCGTTTTTGTCCAGAACGTTTACGTAGACCAACTCGGCAGCTAACTCCGGACCCAAGATTCCGGATTTCTCCTTTAATGTGTATACATAGTTTCTTCCGTTTTGATCTGTGTAGAGTGCATTGATGGGGATACAGATGTTAAAAGTGTCTGTCTGTGTCTCTGTGGTGAATATTCCGCTTTGACCCAGAGTTCCTACTCCCTGAGGGAGGAAGATGATGGCTTCAAATAGTTCCGGGTTCATTTCGCTTGTGGCTATATAGTCTACGGTTACGGATTCGTTGCTTTTTCCTAGAGACAGTTCTGCCGTGTCTCCCTGGTTTACGTATTTTTTCTGATCTTTTGTGAATGTTACATGAAGCTCTAAGGGGCTTTCCAGGTCTGCGTAGACGACTGCGGCTCCGTCAGGGATTCTCTCGCCAGGGCTGACCTGGATTCGGGTAACGATTCCATCGGAGCTTGGGTAGATTCCTCCACCTGTTCTTAGAATCTCCCGGTATTTTTCTAGCTTTTCGTTTAGGATGGTCAGCTCCAGGCGGTTGATGGCAAGGCTGTTGTCAGCGGCGGATGCAAGCTTAGAATCTTCTAACTGTCGTTTTGCTTCCAGGAGTGCTTTGTCTCTGCTTTTTCTTGCTTCCTCCAGGGTTCGCTCGGAGACTCCTATGCTGTTTTCCAGGGAGCTTTTCTTTTCCACCCAGGCTGCTTTTGCTGCGTCTTCATCGCTGTAGTCGGGCTTTTCCTTTGGGTTTTTCATATAATCTTGATAGGTCTCTTCTGCTTTTGTCCGTTCGTTCTCCGCTTTGTCCGCTTCTTCCTGTGCCGCTTTAAGATCCGCATCGCCTTCCGGCCTTTCTTCTTGCAGGCGTTCTACTTCGTTTTTTGCCTTTTGGTATTCCTCTTCGGCTTTGTCCCGGGCTGTTTGAAGCTCTGTTCGTCTTTTCTCCCAGGCGTCATATTCTGCCTGGGCTTTTTGACGTTCTGCGTCGGGTGTGATTGCGGACGGGTTGTTTTGGAAGCTGTCCAGAGCTTCTCTGGCATTTTTCAGTTCCTCTTTTGCTGAGTCCACGCTTCCCTGGGCATCCTCTGCCGTTCGGTCGTAGTCTTCTTTGGCACGATCCTGTTCTGTTTTTTTCTGGCCTGCTGCCAGATTTTTATTCTGCTCCTGTTCCTGAATCGTCAGGGAGAGCTTTTTGATGTTCATTTCCTGTTCTCTGATTTGCTCCTCAAGATCCTCCATGTCGATCTCGAACAGGAGGGTTTCTGTTGTTACCCTGTCTCCCACATGAGCGTAGACGGTCTTGCAGCGAAGTCCGTTTAGGGTATTTACCGCATATTCCATGCCCTCCTCGACGATTCCCTCTGCCTCTACTTTATGAATCAGAGCCGTCCGGTCCGGCTTTTCTGTTGTTATCTGGGGCAGCTTGGATGCATAGACCGCCCGGGAAATGAGGGTGCATAGAAGCATCAGGCTTAAAAAGATGCAAAAGGCGATGCCGATTCTTTTCTGCTTTTTCCACAATTCCATTTATCAATCACTCCTTCATCGCAGAAGCTACGATACCTCGCTCCAGATATTCCTGGCCTATCAGGAATACGAATACTGGCGGTATCAGGGTTATGACGGATGCCACAAAGGAATACCCTGCCTGGCTAAGACTGATTTCCGGCAAATACAGGGACAGGGGCCACAGGCTTTTGTCCTCCAGAAATGCCAATGGCTGCTCCATGAGATTCCAGTATTCCAAAAAGCCCAATACCATGGCCGACAGGATGCCGTTGGAGGAAAGAGGGAGTCCGATCCTCCAAAAGATCGCCCATTCTCCGGCCCCGTCCACTCTCGCCGCATCTATGATGCCCTCTGGCAGGGCACAGAATCCCCGATATATAAGAAATACGGGAAAGGTGGAAAAGATAGCCGGAAAGATAATGGCTCCATGGGTGTTGATAAGGTTCAGGCCATCCAGTACCAAGTAGTTGGAGAGCATGGTTACCTGGAAAGGCATCAGCATCAGCACGACATACAGGGTAAACATTACTTTTCGAAAACGGAAGCGATAGATTGCAAAGGCCCATGCCGCCGGAACCGCCAGGAGAAGCTGACCTGCCAATACCAGAACTACAATCTTCATGGAGTTCCAGAACACTACGAAAAACTGGGGTGTATAGAAAAGGACACGGCTGTAGTGCTCAAAGGTGGGATACCTGGGGAAAAATTTCCAGGAGATAAATCCCTCCATTCCGGATACCATAGGTGCCAGACATTGATCCAGCTCATAGCGGCTGATGATGGTTCCTGATAGCACAAGAACTGCCGGCAGGATAAAGAATACTGCCAATAACAATAAACAGCTTTTTCGTATATGCATCCTCACTCACCTCCCCTATTCTCGATCCCAGAACTTTTGTAATAATAAAATAAAGAAAAATAATACGACTCCTACACAGACTGCTGCCGCAGCCATTTTGTCCAGTTCCAGATTGACAAACCAGTTATTGAACAGATGCTGTAAAAGGTACATGCTTTCGTGAGGGTAGGATCCTGCAACCAGATACGCTTCTCGAAATACCTTGAAAGAATTCAGGAATGACAGTACGGTGATGGTGTAAAGGGTCCCCTTTAAGTTTGGAAATACCACCTGCCAAAAGCATTGTCTCTCACTGGCTCCGTCTACCCGGGCCGCATCCAGGATATCCGTGGGAATGGAAAAAATCCCGGCCAGCCAGAGAACCACGGTATAGCCAAGATTCTTCCACACGTAGCTGAATACCAGAACCCAAAAAGCCGCCTCTGTGCTCATGTAGTCCACAGCCCCACTCTCTGGTATGAGATGAAGGCTGCTAAGCAGCAGATTTAAAAATCCCTGCCTGGAAAATACCATACGCCAGACTAATACGATTGCCGCCGCAGGCATGGCCATAGGAAATAAGAAACAGGACTTTAAAAACTGAATTTTTTGAAGCCTGCTCAAATGTACGGCCAGGAATAGTCCCAGGCCGATCAGAACAGGAAGACAGACAACGGTAAAACGCAGTGTATTCTTTACAGCCAGCAGGAATGCCTGATTTTTAAAGACAAGTCCGTAATTGTGAAATCCTACCCATTCCTGGGTCACGACGGTCACAAATGACCGCCGGATTACATCCAGAAACGGCAGGCACACAAAGACCAGGACTCCGATTCCGCTTGGCAACAGAAACCATACCCAGGCGTTTTTGCTGCCAAATATCCTTTTCTTCATTGTGACTCCTATTTGAAGTTCCGTAATATCCTTTCCATACACCTCTATATAGATCAATTTCCAGCCGCCCAATACATACGTCTGTAAATTGATCTGTGCACAGAAAGGATATTACTGTTGAAGTTCCGTAATACTTACTCCGCCAGATAAATGGCCGCTTTTTTCACTATCTCTTTTACGGCCTCCTCCACGCTCAGACTGCCGTCCAGGGCTTTTGGTCCCACCTCAAGGACGGTCTGTTCTATGACAGAATCATTGCGGCTGGCAATATCTGCTTTT
This sequence comes from uncultured Lachnoclostridium sp., assembly GCA_948330435.1. Lineage (GTDB taxonomy): Bacteria > Bacillota > Clostridia > Lachnospirales > Lachnospiraceae > Laedolimicola. Next base: position 17,776 of record CAOJBY010000001.1, read on the forward strand.
TCCACAAGGTCACGGATTCGTTGAAAATGCTCCTCTGTCACCCATTTGATTTCCAACGAGAAATGATCTCCATCCTCTCCGCCGCTGCTTATACTGATACCGCCGGCCTCTCCTTCATAGATGTCAATCTTCTGCTTTTCAAAAGAGGCCATATTCATAGGCATTCCTCCTGGCATATCCAGATCCTGAAGCTCAGCTCCAAATAGGGATTTAAAGAAGTCTACCGCCAGCTCATTTTCTATGGAATTGGCATAGATTCCGATACAGGTATCTGGTACAAAGCTGTTCGGAACCTGTCCCGGATAGGGTGCATAATCAATATTTTCCTCCTGATCGGTCAATGTGGATACCATATTAAAATCCGCATTCATTCCTTTTGTGGTTCCGATTCCCAGATACGTATCTCCGGTAGCAATATTCAAAGCAGCAGAGGACACACTTGCACTAAAGTCCTCCCATGTCAGACCATCTATCTCGCCCCAAAGGCGCTCAACTCTGTTCTGCATCTCCTGAAGCTCCGCAGAACTCCATCCCGAAATCTCCGCTTCATAAACTCTTTTTGCCTGTGTCAGGAACTCCGCAAGCTTCGTCTCATCAAGGCTGCCATCCTCCCGAAGCCATGCATCGGAGGATGCAAGTCCTAAGGTATACAATGCCTGCTGCTCGGTAATCAGACGTGTTATGGCTCCTTCGGGATGCTCGGTTCTCAACTTTTCCACTGCGTCTGCTACGTCAGCGAGACTGTTGATTCCATTCAGGGTATCCGGATCTCCTACCATCAGCGGAAGCCGGAAACGCACGGGCAGGGAATAAAGCTTTCCGCCCTCACGAAATGCATCCACCAGATTGGGGAACAGACTGTTTTCTCCTGTAAAGCCCTTTTCCAGATCTGTCAGATCCGCAAGAATGCCCTTTTCCTTGTAAGACTGCTCCGGAAGTCCGTCCAGTACGATGAGATCCGGTCCGCTTCCCGACATAATTTTTGTATTCAGGTTTTTGATGGCATCCTCTCTGGTTACGCCATCGTCTCCGGTCATTCCTACCTCATAGCGAATATAAACCCCTGGATTCTTTTTCTGATACAGACTTATAGCCTGCCGGATGGTATAGTCATCCTCAAGACTGTAGATCGAAAGCTGTTCCTCCGGTACGGCAGGTACTGTGGGATCGTAGGTGTAATGGCAAAGTTTTGGCCCATTATATAAAACGAGAAATTCGTCATCGGTCAGTGCCACCATTCCCTTGAGACTCATCTGTGGATCTCCAAGGGAATTTAGATTGCCATCCGCCATCTGTTCCATGACCGTGCCGCCTGCCACATGCCGATAAAGTCCTTTCTCCATGGCAAAATAGATGGCATCTTCCTCTCTGGAAGACATAACTACATAATGGCTGCCGGAATTACTGCCTATTTCACCACCTGTTTCTTCCATAATAAAGTTTTGAAGCACTTCATCCTTATCCGCCAGACTGTTTGCTTCCAGATCGTAGAGTTCTACGGTTCTGCTTGTGAGAATCACCATGTATTTTTCCGTAAAACACACGTAATCAGGCATTCCATCCACGCTGCAGAGTTCCTTAAGGGATCCATCCTCACGGTTGATCTCGTATACGGTTCCTGTAAGGGTAAAGCCGTAAAGCTTACTGTCTCTCCCGAACCAAAGCTGATTCAGATTGTCCTGTTCATCTGTGTAGGAAATGTCATGCCATGTGCCGCCCGCATCCACATAAGCATATTTGGGATGGTATCCCTCTTCCTCTTCCTCCGTATCCGCTCCGCCCGAATAGATAATCGCCGCTGTTCCATCGGGTGCCAGAGAAAGGTGTGAAATGTAAGCCTCCTTGGCTGACAGATCTGTTAGCCAGGTGGATGGACGGTACTCCCAGGTCTCTCCCTTGTCTGCGGATACATACATTCCCATAGATTCCTGCAGGAGTGCCCATTCTCCGCCCTCCAGGATCTGAACGGCTGCCATGCCCCAGGCATCCGCCATTTCAAATTCCTCCGGAAGCTCAATCTGATGTTCCAGATAGCGACCCATGGTCCGTTCCTTGCCACCCCCTTCATTTGCTTCACCGGAATCTCCGGATGGGGACGGGGAACCGCCGGGAGCAGTTCCGCCGCCCTTGCTGCAACCTGCCAAAATTACAAGGACTGTCAGCAAGAGCCATGCTGTGATTCGTTTTATGCTTTTTTTCTTCATAGTCTTCTCCTTTTTCTTTATTACCAGATAACCTTTCCGGGTATCTGATGTATCTGTGTGTGATACACCCGGCTTTTATCTATATATGGTTACTTTAGAATCACTTCTACAATCTGAACCTCTGTGGCCCGATATGCATCTCCCTCGTAGTTTCCTTTAAGGCTTACCTCCATGCCTTTTTCCAGCTTTTCAAAGGAGCTTTCAGAATCCTCGTAGCTGGCTCCTCCGTCCAGGATCGTCCGTTTATAGATGTGGGTAGTTTCATCGCAGAGCACTGTCAGAATATCAAATTCCATTCCCCCGTCACCCTCGGATCCTTCTGCCGGAGAAACCACCACCTCGCCTCCTTCCTCCAAAGTCTCATGATAAAACTTTTTGATGGTAAACTGTCCGTCTCCCAGGTCCGTGATTTCCCCGATGGGGTTTTCCTCATCCTGTGTTCCCATACTGTCTCCCTGCTTCGCCGGGTCTGTGTTTTCCTCCGGGCTTTCAGGTTGCCCCTCCTCACCTTGTGGTGATTCCCCTTCGTGATTCAATCCCTCCTGTTGTTTCTCCTGTGCGGGAGACTCCGTTTTTGCATCGTCCGTTCTGCCGCAGCCTAAAAGCGTAAGGCTCATGGCACCTGCCAGGGCAAACAGTTTCATTCGGTTCCATACATTTTTTTTCATAGTCTTTTCTCCTCGTCTATCTTTTGTATTGTAACTGTATAGTAGCAGGAGAGTCTCTATTTTTTCTCTAAGTTTTTTATTTTATGTTGCGGAATCATTGTGAAAGGCTTTCCAGACCATGTCGAAAAATGCAACAGGCAGGTAACCTTATTTTCGTTTCCTGCCTGCTTTATTTTTCTTTATTTAATTGTCTTAAAAACTCTTTGACAAATGTGATGTTCCTACCATGAATGCCTTATGCCCTATTCATCCGAAAATATGGACTTTGTTTCGATTATTCTGCGTTCCTATTTAAATGCCATATCAAAAGCCGGAGACATGGCTTCTATCTCATTTCTGTTTAAGCCATAGTTTTGTGCTAATTTTCTCCAGGAAACTTCTACCGTATTCCTGATTTCATTCAAATCCTCCAAGGCCCGTTTTTCCGGCATCCCGTACAACTTCGCCACTGACAGGGCCAGCTCAAAGTCTATCAGATTGTTATTCATATCAACGTTCAACGACAAAACATCGCCGTCCGCATTTGGATTCACATCGTATACCGGTGACAATCTCCACCCCTCTTTTGACAGAATAAACCCATGATTTCGCAAATGGTCATCCGTATTAGACACCGCCATATTAAACACAATTCTGTGCCAAAGCTCCTGTAGGTCTCTTTTTGGTGTGGCTCCATATTTTCTTATCAGGGATGCCAGTTCAAGATAACCTGACCCATCTGCGGCATTGGCTCCGTCATTTTTTCCAAGCAAAGTCATTGCGGATGCAAAATGGATTCTCCGGCTTCCATCTCTGTCAAACCTTTTTACTAAAAATGTACTTCCAATTTTTGAAAAGCTTTCCAATCTCGCCTCCGGAACATTAAGTCCGCACAGCACCGCAAGATCATGGACCACCATTTCCCAGGCCCCATATTCACATCATCATTTTTTGAGGGAAACTTTGCAATCCACAGAGAACCGTCGGGAGCACTCACAGACACTTTCGGCCTTGCACCTCCCAGGGAGGAACCGGGGGCCAAAAGCTGCTTAAGCCACTTTTCCTCCATGCCGTCCTCGTTTTTTTCAAATGCCAGCGATGCTGATTCAAGCTTGCGAAGTGTCGTCCACGGGGGTGTTGCCAGGTCTTTATCATCCGATATAAAGGGTCCGTTCTCAGATAAGGCAAATCGGAGGGCACCCATTCTTGTTTCATCATAAACTCCCAGTAAAAAATCTAAGTCTGTTAAACGTCTGGGTTTTCTTTCTTCTTTTTTCGCAAAAATTGCTTCACGGCGTTTCATAAGAAGACGGCCCCATCTGTCTGGACAGGAATCCGCAAATACCCCAAACATTGTTTTGTCCAACGGGGTATACTGTCTCCCCCTGTAGAATGACAAATCTGGATCAAAGATAAAGTTATCCTTTTTATTTGTCAGCCATGCTTCATCATATTCAAAGGAAATAACTTCCTTTCCTTTTCCGCCATCCATATATAAGGTTCCGATTTTTTCCGGATTCGGTCCTGTCCAGTTTTCATATACGTATACGTTATTCCTGTCTGTCATACCTTATCTGCTCCTTTTTGCCCGGGCTCTTACAGGGATGTTCAGCTCCTGGAGCTTTCTTCCGAATTCATCGTCTCTGGCAATCTGCTCCAAATCCTTATCCATCCCGCCTAATGCGTGCAATACCGCCGCATAGGTCCCGATTGCTACGGTCGGGGTTCCTTTTTCCACGGCCCACAGGGTCGCCCGACTGATGCCGGCTCTTTCCGCAACTAATTCCGCCGCAAGATTGCGGCGAAGTCTGGCTTTTTTGATTTGTTCGCCCATTGTTTCTAGGATTTTTTGTGTATCCGGCATGATTGCTGCTGACTTTTTGCTCATGGTTCTTCTCCTTATGTTTAATATAATAAACAATAAATTCTTTATCGTCAAATATATTAATCATAAGATTATTATTTTCAAATTGTATGCGGTTTATACGTTGATATTCCCATCCGCATTTATGCCTCCCCAGTTTTCATGTAAAGATGCCTTATTAACTACCAACATTCCTTTGCTTGCATCTGGCACAAAAATTATAGTAAAATAGGGCAAATAACTCAGGAGGAACTATTCATGAACAATATTCAAGCCACCGACTGGTATCGTTTTTTCATAAAGCAGCAGGTAAAACCCGGCGATCTCTGCATAGATGCCACTATGGGAAACGGCAACGACACCTTGCTTCTCTGCCGATTAGCCGGGCCATCCGGGCATTGCATGGCCTTTGACATCCAGGAGGAGGCACTCTTGCGCACAAAATCTCTTCTGGAGTCTGAGGATATTCCTGATTCCACCTATACCCTGCTTCTTGAAAGCCATGAAAATATCGATCTTTATGCCAAGCCGGAAAGTATTAGCTGTATTGTCTTCAACCTGGGCTATCTGCCCTCCGGGGATCATATGCTTGCCACAAAGCCCGGTTCCACTTTGGCCGCTATTAAGCAGGGCCTGCCCCTTTTGAAAAAAGGGGGATTAATGACCCTTTGCATCTATAGCGGCGGGGACAGTGGTTTTGAGGAACGGGACGCCGTGTTGGATTATCTTAAGAAGCTTCCTCCAAAGCAATATCTTGTAATCGTTTCTCAATATTATAACCGGCCTAAAAACCCGCCGATTCCTGTGTTGGTCATTCGACTTTAAAACCAACGTAAGTGCCCTCAGTGCATCCCCTCGTACACCGAGGATGCCGTCTCCTTATAAAATCGCACTTTATAAAATTGTTCCTTACAAAATTAGAGAAATTTTAAAGATTTCTCTGTTATACTGGGCTATAATATAGGTATATTCGATCGATTTTATCCAAAGGAGTTTTTATGCGGATTTTATTAGTAGAAGATGATAAAAAGCTCAACGAATCCCTGGCCTTTCAGTTGGAGAAAGAGGGATTCCTGGTTGACGCCTGCCAGGACGGAGAGGAAGCCCTCTATTATATTGAAGAAAATATTCCCGATCTGATTTTGCTGGACCGAATGCTTCCCTTTATCAGCGGCACACAAATCCTTGAACGGATGCGGCAGGCCCATAACGAGACACCTGTGATTCTTATCACTGCCCTCGGTTCTCTGGATGACAAGGTAACGGGGCTGGATTCCGGCGCAGACGATTATCTGGTGAAGCCCTTTGCTTTTGAGGAATTGATGGCACGAATCCGCTGTATTACCCGCCGTCCCAGGCATATGGCACAGGATGGCCTGCTTACTCTGGGGGATCTAGCCTATACTCCGGGAGAAAATACCCTTACCGGTCCGGGCGGCTCCTGCAGCATGTCGAAGCGGGAGGGTGCTCTTTTGGAAGCTTTTATGCGTAATTCAGGCCAGACCCTTTCCCGAGCTCTTTTGCTTACCCGGGTCTGGGGGATGGACAGTGACGTGGAAGAGGGCAATCTGGATAATTACATTCATTTTCTAAGGCGGCGATTAAAAGCGGTGGAGAGTTCCGTCCGCCTGACAACCGTCCGGGGGATCGGATACCGAATAGAGTCTTAAAGGAGTGCTTATGTTTCGTAAAGTGCATCTACGCCTGGCTGCTCTTTGTACCGGCATTACATTTTTTATTTTGGCCGTTATGTCCTGCGGCTATCTCTATATTTCAGAAAAGAACTTAAAAAGCAGCAGCTTCACCGCTTTTCAAAATGAAATGAAAGAGATTGCGGACAGCCTTACTGTCAGCAATGTCCTTACCTGGGATCAGCTTTCCAAAATAGAGAATCAGGGGACCTATTCCATTCAAATTCTGGATAACGACATTCCTCTTCTTTTTAACCGGAAGCCCTCTTCGGAGCAGACAGTGCTTTTTGAAACAGCCTGGAATTATTATGATGAGCATTTCGATATTCTGTCTTTGGAACCCTCCCCTTTCTTCTGTGCGGAATTTGACTTTTCCTCCAGGGGCGTTGGCTCCTCCGACTACTATGGATGTGCAATTACCGCAGAGCGAAACGGCGGAAGCCTGGAAATTATGGTTTTGATGCCCCTTACGGCACTTAAGCAGCAAATCCGCACCCAGAGACTGTTGTTTGCCCTTTTGACGGCACTGGCGGCTGTTGCCCTTTTTCTCTTCTCCTGGTATTTTACCAAGCGGCTTCTTCGCCCTCTGGAAGAAAATCAGCAGAGACAGACCCAGTTTATTGCTGCAGCCTCCCATGAGCTTCGTACGCCCCTGGCTGTGATTCTCTCCTGTGCGTCCGCTTCCCGATATGGTAACGAAGAAGAACGGGTACATTTTCTGGATTCGATTCAGTCGGAGGGGACTCGTATGTCCGGACTGATTGAAGATATGCTTCTTTTAACCAATATGGAAAGCCACGCCTGGACCATAGAAAAACGCCCCACGGAGTTGGATACTCTTTTGTTGGAAACCTTTGAGGCCTTTGAGCCTGTAGCAGCAGAGAAATCCATTCGGCTTTTCATTGATCTGCCGGAGCGTTCTCTTCCTGCCTGTTCCTGCGATCCGGAGCGAATGCGGCAGGTGCTCTCCATTCTGATTCACAATGGTATCAGCTATACGCCAAGCCACGGACAAGTTCGCCTGTCTCTTACTTATGACGGCAAAGCTTACCGCATCCGGGTGGCGGATAATGGCATTGGTATTCCGGACGGGGAAAAAGCTCATATCTTTGACCGCTTCTATCGTGCGGATCAGGCCCGCAGTCAGAAAGGACACTTCGGGCTTGGGCTGTCGATTGCTTCTGAGATTATAAAAGCCCACCAGGGGAAGATCCTGGTGGGCGATACGCCGGGGGGCGGGAGTACCTTTACTCTCCTGCTGCCTGCTGTTTGAGATATTCTTACCTATTCTGATGTTCTTTATATTTCATTCTCATCATCTTCTTCATAAGCCGCAAGTTCAAACCGAATTATATAGTCTTTTCCTACAGGAATCAGGGCTTCTGCCAAGTCATACGGAGAATCAAGTGTACCCATTGTCATAGAGCCCTCAATCAGTACAGGAAGATTACAGCCCGCAATAACTTCAACAGATTGATCTGTTCGTGCAAATTTGCACTCTACGGCACATTTGAAAGGAGAGCCTCCCGCCAGATCCGCAAGAACCAACACGCCATAATGGCTGTCTCCTTTTTCTAGCAAATATTTTTATCTTTTCAAAAATCCCGTACAGTTATATTATGCTAAAAACTCCTCTTCAAACTGCTGTAATACTTCCACATATCGCTGTGTAATAATCTCTGGTCTCGTAATTGAGGTTCCAACTTCCAGTATCTCTCTGGCACTTTCATATGTAGGAGTAATATACACGTCAAAGTCATCCCGAAACTGCTTATTAATCTCAATAATCGGCAAGTTCACCCGTTCCTTGATTTTCTTAATATTTTCTGTGCCTGTGGCTCGAATCCCTGCGGCCCCCCCTGGCAGGCAGCCACCGCAAAAGCCGCCATAATCTCCGCACCATACATAGGCCATCCTACTCTGGCCTGACAGGATACAATCAGTTTGTTCTTAAGTTGTTTTAAAACTCTCTCGCCCTGGCAATCCGTTTCTTTATTTCGCTGCTTCATCAGAAAAGTCCAACCGCCTTTCCTGCAATTCCTAGCACAAAGCTTGCAATAATACAAATATACATGCCCTTTTTGTTTTTAATCAAAATCCAGTAATAAGATAATACCAGCAGCAGGGGAATCAGGCTGGGCATTAATGAATTGATAATATCCTGAAGAATAATCTCCTTTTCTCCAATCAGCCATACACAGCCTATATTCAGGTTTACGAATCCTACAATCATGGCTCCTACTACCATCATGCCGACAATCGTTGCACCCTCAACGAACTTATCAATAATGTTGCTGCCTTTCATTTTAACTACAAGATTTGTTCCAAGCTCATAGCCATATTTGATAAACAGCCATCGTGAACAAACATTCAGCAATACATTGGGAATCAGGAACACAAATGGACCTGCCGGATTTCCATCCAATGCCAACGCAGCTCTTCCAATGCCAGAGAAACGCCGATTACCGCATTTCCGGTATAGGGATGACAGTTAAAAAATTCATTGTGACGCTGCATTGCCTCCTGGAAATCCTCCTGATTCGGATACAGGACACGCAGTGCCGGTATCATGGAGTAACAGAATCCCAAAGAACAATATCGCTCATAATTAATAGTGGTCATCGTAAAGAAAGAACGCCAAAATACTTCAATGCCCAAATATCCAGTCATGCCCGGAACACCAGAGTCAAATCCGATTACCGGAATGCTCTTGTCAAGACATGTCTGAAGCTGCTAGAGGATTCCCGGAATCGTGTTAAGCATGCGATTTTCATGGAAATCACAGGCCTTACTTTGGAACAGGCGGAAAAACATATCGTTCAGGCAAAGGGACGGCTCCGGATTGCACTTAATAATTATAAAAAATTGGGAGTTTAGGTTTTTCTTTATAACACTCATTCCAAATATAATTGTTCAGTTTCTTTCGAAAGAATCTTTATTTATTTCGTTTAAAAGTATAATGATTTCTTTTTATTTACAAACACTGCATTTCATGATAAACTATCAGCAGTTATAGTAATGTGGAGGTAGTTTTATGAAGACTACAGGCAACGCTCAGACAGGTCTTATTTTTAACATCCAAAAGTTCAGCATCAACGACGGCCCCGGCATCCGTTCTACTATCTTTTTTGCCGGATGCCCCTTAAGCTGCCGGTGGTGCTCCAATCCGGAGTCCCAGAACCGCAACCGGGAAGCGGCTCTTACCTCCGGTGATCCCAAGCTGGCCGGAAAGGAGTGGACGGTAGACCAGGTGATCGCAGAAGTAGAAAAAGATCACTGTTTCTATGAAGAATCCGGGGGCGGCATCACGCTTTCCGGCGGCGAGGTTCTTCAGCAACACGCCTTTGCCAATGCACTTTTAAAAGAAGCCCATAAGCACTCCCTCCACTGTGCGGCGGAGACAACAGGCTTTGCTTCACATGAGGTGTTTTCGGAATTTATTCAGAATATCGATCTGCTGCTTTTTGATATGAAGCATTGTGATCGGGAAATTCACCATGAGAAAACAGGTGTGTATAATGATATTATTTTAGAAAATATGCGTTATGCCCTGGAACAAAGGGTCCCGGTTATTGCACGGATTCCTGTCATTCCCGGCTTTAATGCCAACAAAAAGGCCGCCGCAGGAATGGCTGCACTTCTAAAAGATATGGGAATCAAGGAGGTTCATCTTCTTCCTTTTCATCAGTTTGGGGAAAAAAAGTATGAGCAACTGGGGATTCCCTATGAAATGGCAGATGTAAAGCAGCTCCATCCCGAGAATCTGCAAGCTTATCTGGATATCTTTTTAAAAGAGGGACTGGAAGCTTCTTTTCGGTAAATTTTTCTGCTCACAATCTTATATCAGGAGGAATATTTATGCCGCAGGCAATTGGAGAAACTGTTTTTGATGTCTTATATCTGAGCTTTGCAATCATAGCCGGTCTCATTATGCTGATAAAAGGAAATCAGCCCCTGGTTAAAAAATTCGGCCTGATGTCCGTGCTGCTTGGCACCGGGGATTCCTTTCATCTTGTCCCACGCTCCTACGCCCTCTGGACCACCGGCCTGGAAGCGAATGCGGCGGCCCTTGGAATCGGAAAGCTGATTACTTCCATTACTATGACCGTTTTTTACTTAATACTATTTTATATCTGGCGTGAACGCTATAAAGTCAGAGAATGCAACGGACTGACAAAAGCAATGTGGCTCCTGACCATATTGCGTATTGCTCTCTGTGCACTTCCGCAAAATCAATGGCCTATGTGTGGATCATCTTCATGGGTTGGCAGCTTTACAAAGAGTCGCAGCTTTCTGTTTCAAACATATAAATCAAAGCCACAATTGATTTATAAAATACAAAGGTCAAGACACAAATGCTGACTGAAAAAATTTTCGTTTTTTCAGCCAGCATCATTTTTTTAAATGATCTGTATGGAGTCTCTCTATAAGCTTTGCTCCGTTCTCTCAATAATGTCATCCTGTGTCTTTCTGGACAACACATTGAAGAATGCACTGTATCCCGCCACACGGACAATCAGATCCCTGTGCTTCTCCGGATGTTCCTGGGCATCCAGAAGTGTCTCCCTGGATACAATATTGTACTGCACATGATATCCATGCAGCCTGTTGAAAAAGGCCCTAAGCAGCATCTCCAGCTTCTGCTTATTTTCCTCCTTGGACAGCATCTGGGGCGTCATCTTCTGATTCAGGAGCACGCCGCCGGTGATCTTTTCCGTCCGAAGCTTGGAGATGGACTTAAATACTCCGGTGGGACCATTCTTATCCGCATTGTGAGCAGGGCTGCAGCCCTCCGCAAGAGGTTCATATGCATTTCGCCCGTCCGGTGTGGCCATGGTTCCCATTCCCTGTCCCACATTGGCACTGATGGATGAGGTTCCCGCATAGCGGATTCCGCCGATGGGCCCTCTCTTATAACGGGTGCTGGGATATTTCTCAATCTCATCCAGATAGGTATCGTATGCTTCTACTACCAAAAGGTCCGCCGCATCATCATCATTTCCGTACTTGGGTGCGTCATTGATCAGTATCTCTTGGATCTTCTTGTTTTCCGGAGACTGGAAATCATCAAGAATCGCATCCCAAAGCTGTTCTTTTGTAATCTTCTTTTCCTCATAGACAAGCTTTTTAATTGCCGCCAGAGAATCTGCCATATTGGCAATGCCCACCTGAAGACCGGAGATAAAGTCATAAACCGCACCGCCCTCTTTGATGGTTTTTCCCCGTCCGATGCAATCATCCGTCAGGGCAGAGCAAAGAATGTCCGGAACATCTCTCTCCGATGCCTTGTCAATGGCATTTTCTACAATTACGCTGTAGCGGGTCATCTCCCGAAGAGATTTGTCCCATGCACGCATCAGGTCCTCATAGGTCTCCATGTCTTTGAAGTATCCATATCCCTTTGTAAACCGCTTTCCGCTTGTGAGATCCACGCCGTTGTTCATCACGCACAGAAGCAGTCTGGGGAAGTTGATGTAGGACATACCCGTACAGCGGTAGCCCCATTTTCCGGGAACTGCTGTTTCCACGCAGCCGATGGCACTGTAATTATAAGCGTCCTCTTCTTTTACACCCCACCCCATAAAGGATGGAATGATAACTTCATCATTATTCAGAGCAGGCATACCAAAGCCCAGCTTCATGACTTCGATACACTCGTCAAAGAAATGCTTGTCAAGGTTGGCATGGTAGCGGACTGTCAGATTGGGCTGTGTCAGCCTTGTCTGTGCTACGGACTGAAGAACCAGGAAACTCAACTCATTCACCGCATCCTTTTTGTCCGTCGTCTGGCCGCCGATGGTAACGTTCTGGTACATGGGCGAGCCTGCGGAGCTTAAGGTATGTGCCTGGGAGCGTACCTTGTTGATCGTCAGCGTCTTAATCCAAAGGCAGGTCAGAAGCTCCAGGGCTTCTTCTTTGGTAATCCTGCCCTCTTTTAAATCATTGATATAGTAGGAGTACATATACTGGTCAAACCGGCCATAGCTCAGAGAATGGCCATTGGATTCGATCTGCAGGATCAGTTGTATAAACCAGACAGACTGCACGGCTTCCCGGAAAGAAGATGCCGGTTCATAGGGTACTTTTTTGCAGATCTCACTCATCTCAAGAAGTTCCCTTTTTCTTTCAGCATTCGCCTCTTTTTCGGCCAGTTCTTTTGCCAGAACGCTGTACCGCTGTGCAAATGCACGGACGGCTTCAATAACGATAAGAACTGCATGATAAAATACATTCTTATCAATGCTGTCCGGATCTGTAAGATCCAGAGCCTCCCTGCATTCTCTGGTCCGCTTTTCATATCCCTTTAAGCCGTCGGACAAAAGACGCTCATAGTTCACTGCCAGATGTGCATCGCCTGCGTTTAGCTTGCCCTCCATTCCAAAAACGCCGGTCTCCATAAATACGTTGACCTCATCCGGAAGAAGTGCTTCCCCCCTTGCACGCAGGTTGTTATTTTCCCAAAATGGAGCAAGTTCACGAATCTGCTCCTTTGTCTCCTCCGTAATGTAAAAGACGTCGCCGTCCCGTTTTTCAAAAAGATCTAGTTCATTTAAAACAAACTCCAGGGTATATTCCGGAAACACAGGGGCATTCCTGTTCTTTGTCGCCTGGTTGCCTGCAAGCAGGGACTTGTCTTCTATATAGATGCTCATCTTCTCCAGAATGTTTTTCAGCATCAAAGCCCGAACCATAACCCGGGGCTGATTTAAGTTCTCTTTGTAAACTTCCGTAGCCCAAATAGCACGCTCCGCATCCACATAAGGCTTCTCATCCAGAACCTCTTCACGGAAAGCTTTCATCCGTTCGGTTAATTCGCCAAAATGATTTTTGTTTTCCATATTACCCTCCAATATTATTTCGTTCGTAATTAATTTATTTTCGTTTGTAAGAATATGCTATCATTTTTTTGGTTGTTTGTCAATGGAATTTTAATCTCTACTTTTATTCGAAACAAATTTTGTTTCATTTGAAAAAGATGTTGTAGGGCTGTTCTGGGACATGCTATAATCTATATAAGATATTAATGAGTGAAAGGAATCTTCCATGAAAGAACGACATCTTAAAATATTAGATATGGTCAACGAAAAAGACAGAATCAGTGTCCAGGAGCTGGCTGCCAAGCTGGGCCTTTCCGTTGTTACGATACGAAAGGATCTGGAGGAACTGGAATCCGAGGGACTTCTACGCCGCCAGCACGGCTATGCTGCCAAAGCTTCCCCGGATGCCATCAATTCCCGTATGTCTTTCCGCTATCTGGAAAAAAAGAAAATCGCACAAAAAGCCGTTTCCTTAGTGGAACCTATGGAAACCATCATGATTGAATCCGGCTCTACCTGTGCTCTTTTTGCTGCGGAACTGGCTGCAGTCAATGATGTAACCATCATTACCAACTCTACCTATATCGCCCGTTCCTTAGGAACTTCCCCAGGTGCAAAGGTAATTTTGCTGGGTGGCGATTATGATACGGTTGCGGAGGTCACTACCGGACCGGTCACAGAACTCTGTGCCCACGAATATTATGTGGACAAAATCTTTGTTGGCATTGACGGATATACGAAAGAAAACGGATTCACCAACATCAACCATACCCGCTGCAGCACAGTCCGTGCCCTGGCAAAGCAGGCGGACAAGGTCGTTGTCCTGACCACCTCGGATAAGTTTGGGAAGCGAAGCGTGGCAAAAATGTTCTCTTCCAACGAAGTGCATACAGTAGTGACCGATTCACAACTCTCACGGGAATATATCGACATTTTGCACTCACAAAATATGCGGGTAGAGCTTGCCTAATGCCAGTAGGCCACATCAGGCTACTAGCCAAGCCATATAAAAAGGGGCCACCTCATCATTTCCCGGTAGCCCCCTCTACATCTTTATTATAGTTCTCCGCTTTCGTCCATAAAAGGACAAACGCAGTTTACTCCAACGACAGGTTCCATGTTACCTTAAAAGTTCCGCCGCCCCAATAATTCCAAAATCTTTCTTTAACTCCGCAAATCGGAATTCTACCGGCATCTTAATCTGATCATACCGATCAAACTCTTCCCTCACCCGGCCAAATAAGATGTCTCCAAAGCTGGTAAGTCCGCCCCCAAACACAAACACATTAATGTTCAGCAGCTGATAAACGTTGTACACGCAGACCGCCAAATGATGTGCCATATGCAGGATTTCTTCCCTGGCAAGTTCATCTCCCGCCTCATAAGCTTTCAAAAGTGCCTCGCCATTTAACTCCTCTGCTTGTGACAAAAGGCTCTCTTTTCCTTTCAGCATACGAATTGCCAGGCGTTTCGGCAGATTCCGTCCGCTGATCTGGGACATAAAACAGCCATAATTTCCACAGCCACACATAATCCCCTCATCCGGAGTATCCAGCATATGCCCGCTTTCTCCGGCCCAGCCATAGCTTCCCCGAAACACATCCCGGTTAATGATAATGCCACTTCCAATTCCTGTGCTGACCGCCATATATACCATGTCTTTGCAGTCCCGTCCCGCACCCCGCCTGTGCTCCGCCAAGGCTGCTACATTACTGTCATTATCCAGAATAACCCTTACACCAAGTCTCTCCTCCATGTAATCTCTCATTCCGAAATCATGAATATTCACCATGGCGGATGTCATATGTATATAGCCCGTTTCGAATCGGATATAGGAGGGCATACAGATACCAATGCCGTATACCTCTTCCAGAGAAGCTTTATTTTTCTCCAATATATCCTTTATAGTGGTAATCACCTGATCGGAAAACGTCGGTCCGTCCGCCTGAATGTCCGTGGGATGCTGATAACGATCCAGGAGTTCCCCTGCCCGGTCAAAGAGACCATAAGCAACCTTTGTCCCCCCTGCATCAATTCCAAATATATATTTTTTCTCCATCTTCAATCCTCATCCGATCTTATATATTTCTGCAAGCAGCAAAAACCTACTTTCTTTCCGGATACTCATTGCACAGCAAACGGTAAGGCGGTTCATCTTCCTCTATTGTAGGAAAGCGTCCGATTGGTTCATAAAACCGGTTATCGCTGTTATCATCGTTGCACATAGACACCTCGCCAATCAATGCATAGCCTGTGCCCGGTTCTACCGAAAAGTCATGATAAGTATAGGGATACAGAGACAGGGATTCTCCCGGTTTCAACACAATCTCTGTTCCGGCCGGAACCATGTATTTACGTCCGTCACGAAATACCGCTACATCTGTATCCGCCAGGCCCTCATTCTCATCTGCATTCCACAGATGGAACACCACATTTCCTCCTCCCCGGTTGATAATATCCTCCATCTTTTTCCAGTGGAAATGATTAGGAGAAAGCTGCCCCTCCCGAAGCATCATAATCTTCTCTGCATAAGTTTTTGTGTAATTGGGGTTTCCCACATTGCCATTTCGCAAAGTAATCAGCGTCAGGCCAACTTTATCGAAATCACCCAATCCATAATCCGTAACATCCCACCCAAGGGCATTATCCCATATCTCCTGATACTCCTCCCCCTTTTCTTTCCACTCATCAGGGGTAAAGCCAAGAAATGGCGGAAGAACAAATTGGTGCTTTTCAAGCAAGCCCTCAAACTCTTTAATGATAGCATTGATTTCTGAACGTTTCATATTCAACCTCCTTTTCCGGTTCCGCTGTATCTATATCAGTCCCAAGCATCCAAAGTAAATAGCCCCAACAGCCTGTGCAAATTGTGCCACCGTATAATCCGGATGGGCATCCAGCTGCTTCATCAGTGCGGTATTGGCAAGGCCGCCGTCCGCCGCATACTGATTCAGTTCCGGAACTCTGCCCTTTGCACCCTCACACATAAGTCCAAAACATGTGGAACTTTTAACCAACCGGCCAAACAATGAACGCTCTTTTGCCTCCGGTTCAAGAATATAATCCGTTTCCTCCCAGGTGACTGCAAGATACTCTCCCACCTGTCGGAAGATATCCGCACACACCGAATGATTTGGATCTTCTGCCTTTTTCATGAAAAATTCCAGGCAGGGCTTCCGCATGTCTTTCGGTTCCGTAGGTACAATAAGTTGCTCATCTTTCCACACAAACAGTCCCTGATCCAGTGCTTCCTGATAAACTGACGGATCCTCCTTGGGCAAATACTTTGCCGCCAAGCGGAACACACCGGATTGGCAGGTGTATTTTTGCAGCGTACCGGGCAGCCCTGTGTTTACGTTATTGATGCTGCGTACATCTCCGGAATCGTACTGCTTTTGGGCAAAGCTTCCCAGATCAATAATAAAATTATAAACCTCCAAAGGAATCTCCGGGATCGTTCCGTCGGGAAGTACCCAGCCGGTTCCCAGTTCCGTGCCAAGGGTATGTGCAAAAAATCCTCTGGAAACATCCTCCCCGGCTGCGGCCTGTTCCACTGCCGCTGTAAATGCAGCCATAGGACCGTCATTGGTGTTCATAACAGCACCGTCTTCTGTCACATACTTTTTCATATCCTCACACAGCATAGAGATTTTGGCAAACTGCTTTTCATAGTCCAGATTCTTATTCTCTCTCATTCCTCTGGTCTTAGCAGTTTCACCGCCTACGATCAGGTTCTGAATTACCACATCCGGAAAGCTAAGTCCAATGGCATCAAAGTTGCGAAGTTCTGTCCCTGCTGCCTGCTCCATAGTCTCAGCCCCCCGCTTCATGGTTTCAAAGGATGCATCCTTATGAAGTGCTTCCATGTCGATTTCAGCACCCTTTTCTGCCGCATACAGACTGGCCGCCCCACGCATCAGGCGGATAATCAGCATTACCGGCTCCAGAAACTGTTCCGCCGTCTCAAAGGCCATGGGAAACCAGTCAAACTCCTTATACACTGCCAGATTTCCATTCACACTGGCTGTCAGCTTAATATCCGTTCCTCCAATATCAACTCCGAGAAGCATCTTATCCTCTGCCATCTTTGGCAGAGATGCGAAGACAGGTTCCCCATGAACTTCCTGGTTCTCCGCCCGAACCGCCACCTCTTCTGCTATATCTCTCTGCTCAAATCCAAATTGATATTTTCCTTTCAGAAGAACTGCCAGCACCCTTTCATTTACATTCAGGCTCTTTCCATATCCAAAACGTTCGGATTTCAAAAGTCCCGTCTGGAACACGTCATCAAGACCAGCAGCCAGCTTTGTTGCTTTCTCATCTTTTGAATCCAGATAAATCTCAATCTTTACGGCCCCCAGGGAAGAAAGAATATTATAAATCATAGCATAGATATACGAAGCTACAAAATCTTCCTCCTCTTCTGTCTTTGTTACGGGAAACATCAGGGGAAAAGACTTTACTTTTCCGTCATAAAGCGTCACATGCAAATGAAAAGGCCGTGTTCCCTCTTTCTGAAATTCACCACGCACATCCGTTATGTAAACAGGTTTGTCTTCTCTGGCCTGTTTTAAAAAATTCTCCAGCATAGCTACTCCTTTATAATGTGCACAATCCCCTCTTCCTCCAAGATCTTATAAAACCGTTCCATCTCCTCCTCGGAAAAGGCTTTTCCATCCACCGGATAGTCCCTTTCCAGGGCTGCATATTTGCTACGGCAAAGGGGATTAAAGTTTAACAGTTCATATTTTGCATCCGCATCCATGCCCCGGATATAACGGGCAATACTGCAGATATTTTTTTCCGTGGCGGTATAGCCCGGAATCAGAGGAGTCCGCACAAGAACATCCGCCCCCCGTCTTACCAGAAATTCATAGTTATCAAGAATCTGCCGATTATCGGTCCCTACAATTCTTTTGTGCTCGTCCGAATCCAGATATTTGATATCAATGAGGAAATGATCCGTCACCGGAAGCATTGCTTCTACGGCTTTTCTCGGTGCAAGCAGACAGGACTCAATCGCTGTGTCCGCCCCTTTCTCCTTGCAAAGCTTCAGAACCTCCGAAGCAAATTCCCACTGCATAAGTACCTCCCCGCCGGAGAGCGTAACGCCGCCGTCCTCGCCAAAAAATACGGAGTCCCTCATAAGCAGTTCTGCCGCCTCTTTTGCCGTAACCGTACCGCCCATCCGCTGCAGGGCCGAACCCGGACATGCATCTTCGCATTTTCCACAGAGGGTACACTTATCCCGGTCCACGTGGATGCGTTCCTTAAGCTTCAATGCCTGATTTGGGCAGACCGCCGCACAGGTTCCGCAGCGTATACAGTCATTGGGACTGTACCAGAGAGCCGGATGGGGATCCATTCCCTCCGGATTCTGACACCAGGGACAGTGCAGAGGACACCCTTTTAAAAATAAAGTACTACGCAGTCCGCCGCCGTCATGGACGGCGAACCGCTTCAAATCAAATATTATCCCTGTCATATGGCTTCATAAGTAGTACGTGCAATAATCTCTTCCTGCAGATCCGGAGCCAGCTCCGTAAAGTATGCAGTGTAACCGGCCACACGCACCGTAAGACTGCGGTATTCCTCCGGCTTCTTCTGGGCTGCTCTAAGATCCGTTTCATTCAATACATTAAACTGAATATGACTGATTCCCAGACGGCAGACCGCCCGGAGCAATTCCGTAAATTTATGGATTCCCGTCTCCGTCTTAAAGAACTGGGGCAAAAACTTCATATTCAGCAATGTTCCGTTGCTGGCCTTGCTAAAGGGCAGCTTTGCCACGGACTGAAGAAGTGCCGTGGGTCCCTGCACGTCCCGGCCATACATCGCTGATACACCGCCGTCCGCCAACGGATCCTTTGCATAACGTCCATCTGCGGATGCTCCCACATTCTGTCCCATAGGCACATGTGCCGATACCGTATACAGGCCCATCTGGTAGATTCCGCCCCGGCCATTGCGGTATTTCTTCAAGCCGTCCGCAAAATAGTTCACCCATTTCACCCCAAGCTGATCCACCCATTCCACGTCATTTCCGTATTTGGGTGCCTTGTTGAGAAGCATCGCCCGAATCAGGGGAGCATTCTCATAATTAGTCTGAAGAGCGTGAAGCAGCTTCTCACGGGACAGCTTCTTTTTCTCATAAACAAGACTCTTAATGGCCGCCAGGGAATCTGCCACATTGGCAACCTGGATGGCCTGCACGCCCGCAAAGTTATAGTGTGCACCTCCCTGCGTCACATCCTGCCCCTTTGCCAGACAATCATCAATCACAGAAGAAAGGAAAGGCGTAGGAAGCAGCTTCTCATGCATCTTTTCCACCTGGCTTACGCATTCCACCATTTTATCCGAAAAATAGTCTATCTCCTTTGCAAAGGCTGTCTCAAGATCCTCAAAGGTCTCATAAGTAGTTAAATCACCCAGATCCAGACCCGTCTTTTCTCCGGTAAGCATATCCACACCATGATTCAGCGTCAGTTCCAGCACCTTTAGCAGATTGAACATCGCCGCATCGCTCCATGCCAGTGCATTGCCGTGGGTAGTCAGCTCCACACAGCCTACAATGGCATAGTTCATAGCATCCTCATGGCTCACCCCATGGGACTCCAGTGCCGGTACCACCGCCTCGTCATTGAATACCTGGGGCATACCGCTTCCAAGCCCGATCACCCGGCTTGCCGCTTCCAGAAGAGGCAGCGGAGAATTCTTATAAATCCGCAGCGACAGATTAGGCTGGGGCAGCAACAGATGGGACTGTGCCTGTAAAAACAGATAGCTCAATTCATTGGAAGCATCGCTTCCGTCCTCGTTCTGTCCTCCAATAGCCACATTAAATCCAATGGGAAATCCCGCAAAATACTTTGCACTATTGGAATTACGCAGATATACCAGCTGATTAAACTTTAACCACAGGCATTCCGTCACTTCCAGGGCATCCTCCAGAGTCATCCCCTGCTTCCGGCTGTACTCATAATAGGGATACAGATACTGATCCATACGCCCCGGTGAAAAGGAGGATGCATTTCCCTCCATCTGCAGAATCACATACAGGAACCAGGTAGCCTGAACCGCCTCCTGATAAGTCTCTGCTGGGGAAACGGCCAGCTTATGGCAAACAGCCGCCACCTCCATAAGATTTTCTTTTTTATTTTCCTGATATAGTTCCTCCGCCAGGACCGCATATCGCTCCATAAAGTCGCTGGCACCCTCCATGCTCAGGATTACACTGCGGTAAAAATCTTTCTGCTTCTCATCGGATACCTGTTCAAGATGTGCTTCCGCTTCTTTCCGGATACCGGCAGGTCCCAGCTTTAACCACTTCTTCGTATTGGGGCAGATATGACCCTGGGAGTGATCTTTCTGGTTAATCTTTACCGCCTTTGCAATGGTATCTACCTGCGTACCAACAACCTCCCGCACCTGATCTTCCAGAGAACGCCCTTTCCAGTAAGGCATAATGTCTCTCCGGAACTCATCAATGTCCTCCTGGCGAACCTGGAACTTATCCTGAGGTCTTGTAGGAAGCGTCTCAAATTCCCGATCCACCCAGGATGCTCCCGTCTCAGGAAATACCACACCTCCCCGGACTCCCGCCGTGCGGTTGCCGACAATTCTCTCATCCGGCTCAATTCGGATCCGAATCTTCCGAAGAGCCGCTTTCAACGCTTTCGCTCTTTGAATACAGCGAGGTTCTCCCTCCGTCTCTTTATAGCTCTCCGTAACAATACGGGCCTGCTCAATGCTGGCATACCTTGGTTCCTCCAGCATCTCCTCTTTCAGCCGGACAATACGCTTCGAGCAGGCCAGCTTCGAAATCTGTTCTATCTGCATCGTATCCCTCCATTCTCCTATGCCAAAGCCTCTTCCAGTGCCTTGTACATTACATCCTTATCCGGTTTTTTCCCTGTCCACATCTCAATGTTCAAAGCCGCCTGATTGATCAGCATGCCTGCTCCTGTGGCACAGGGAATTCCTCTGCGGCGAAGCTCCTTGATGAGTGCAGTCTCCGTGGGATTTGGTATTACATCCTGTACAAACATATCAGAAGTAATGGAATCCAGATTGATGTTGGGCATAACATCCACGTCCGGATACAGTCCAACGGATGTGGCATTTACCACAATGTTAGTTCCCTCCGGAATCGTAAAAGGTCCGTCCCAGTCAATATAGCGGCATTCCGTCTTTGTATTCTCCCGCAAAATAGCCATAAGTGCATCTCCCAGCGGCCGATCCTGTGCACGGTTCACAATCGTAATATCCGCCACGCCTGCAAGGCCCATCTCCACACAGATTGCACGGGCCGCACCGCCTGCACCGAATACAACCACCTTTTTCCCTTTCACATCCACACCGTTGGATTCCAGAGACATCATAAAGCCTTTTCCGTCCGTATTCTCTCCAAACAGGTGGCCGTCATTGTTGACAATCATATTCACGGCACCAATCAGCTTCGCACTCTCGGAGATCTCATCCAGATAATCCATCACCGCAATCTTGTGGGGGATGGTACAGTTAATCCCCCGCATCTTAAATGCCTTCAAGCCCTTGATAGCGTCTTCCAGCTTATCCTTATCCACATCCAGCGTCAGGAAATGCCAACGCTCAAGTCCCATAGCCGCAAATGCCGCATCCTGAATCACCACGCCGGGATTCTCCGCTACCGGCTGCCCAAATACGCCTACCAGATGGTCCAAATAATTCTGCTCTTTCATATGAATATACTCCTCTCTATACACGCTCTCTTTTCAGCTTTCTGCCGAAACAGTCACTTCCGATGATAACTACAATCAGGATACCTTCACACAGTCTCTGATAATAGCTGTCTACTCCAAGCTGGTTCATGCAGTTGGTAAGAAGCTGGATTACGAACAAACCGATAAAGCTCTCTACCATACCGCCCACGCCGCCGGCAAAAGAAGTACCGCCAATAACAACGCCGCAGTTTACCAGCATACCTGTGGTATCACCATACACGGAGGATCCGGTATTCATACGGGAGGACAGAAGCACGCCCGCCAGAGTGGATACTACGCCGCTGATAATAAACGCCGCCCACTTAATCGGCACAACCTTGATGCCGGAGTATTTTGCCACTTCATAGTTTCCGCCGATGGCATAGCAATTCCGTCCAAAGCTGGTAAAACGCATCAAACAGTAAAAAATGATAAACAGAATCAGCATATACACAACCAGGGATGGAACAGCTCCAAAAAACTTCATATTGGAAATCTGCATAAACTCCTTGCTCTTGCAGGTCAGAGGATGAGCGTCCGTCAATTGCTGGCAGATTCCCTTTAACAGCATTCCCATACCCAGGGTAATGATGAAAGGCTCTGTCTTCTGATGTACAACAAGGAATCCATTGATAAAACCAACTACCGCACCGCTTAACAGGGCCACAATGACCGCAACGGGGATGGGGGTTCCGTTATTGACCATCATAACGGCAATGATACCGCCCAGACACAGAGTTCCGCCGCAGGACAAATCACAGCCGCCGCAGATAACCGCCACCGTAACGCCAAAGGCCACGATCTCAAGAATCGCCGTGGAACGGAGCATATCCAGCCAGTTATACGCCGTATAAAATGTCGTGTTAAAGAAGAGCATCATCACCATCAACGCAAGAATTGCAATGACTGCCTTTTGCTTTGAAATGATTTTCCATACTTTATTTACATTTGCTTTTGCATTCATCTTTCCGCCCTCCCTTACAATTCCTTGCGGTTGTCAAGCCAGATGGCTACAACAAGCACAGCACCGCGCATTACCGTCTGCATATAGGTAGACAGGTTCAGCATATTCATACAGTTGCCAAGAAGCGTAATCAGCACCACGCCCAACATGGTACGAAGCACACTTCCCTTGCCGCCTTTCAGCGTGGTTCCGCCTACAACCACGCACAGGATGGCATTCGTCTCATAGCCTGTACCGCTGGTGGCCGTCGCCGTAGTGACACGTGACAGCAGTGCAATAGAAGCCATGGCAGACATCATTCCGTTGATGGTATATGCCAGACGCATGGTGCTCTTCATATTGAAGCCGGACAGATACGCCGCATCCTTATTGCCGCCCATCAGAGCAATTGCACGTCCCCAGATCGTCTTCCTGTGGAAGAAATGCATCAAAAGCAGCACGACAACGAATACAATCAATATAACGGGGATAATCCCGATATTCGCAGATCCAAGGGTGGTAAAAAGTGAAATGGAACGGCTGCTTCTGGAGATACGCAGGGTCTCGGATCCCGTATAGATAAGAGCAAGGGCCGTATAAATGGAACTCATACCATATGTAATAAACAATACCTCCGCCTGGGTCATGGCACCGCAGGTTGTCAGCACAAAACCATTCAGCCACCCCAGAAAAGCCCCTAGCAGGATACCTGCGAGCAAGGCTCCCACCTGGCCAAGGGGATCTACCAGGCCAATGGTGATTACACCAACCAGACTGATGATGCCCACGATAGACAAGTCAATGAATCCGCCTATAATAACAAACGTCATACCAAGAGCCGCAAAGGGCAGAGGACCAAGCTGTCTTAATACATTGTTCAGGTTTGACGCTCCAAGAAATTTTGGTTCTGCGATAGCCGTTGCAATAATCAAAACCACGATGCCGCAGAGAACCAGATTCTGTTTTAAAAAATCGAAAAAAGGATTTGTTTTCGTCTTTGTCATTTTCTCCCTCCGTTCTCACCCGATGGCTTTGTCCATAATCTCTTCTGCCGTTGCTTCCTCCGGATTAAATTCTCCGGTGATACGCCCGTCACAGATAGCCAGAACACGGTTACTCATATTTAAAACCTCCGGAAGCTCAGAGGAAATCATAATAATAGCCCCGCCTTCCTCTACAATCTTGTTCATCAGAAGATAGATCTCAAACTTTGCACCTACGTCAATACCTCTTGTAGGCTCATCCAGAATCAGAATCTTCGGATTACGCTCCATCCAGCGTCCTACAATACATTTCTGCTGATTACCTCCGGACAGCGTCACTACCTTTGTCTCCGGAGTGGGTGTCTTGATGGCAAGGGCCTCAATCTGACGCTTTCCGATATCGGCCTCTTTTGAGGAATCCACAACCCCCATATGAGTCAGATCCTCAAGGGATGCCATAGTAATATTGCTCTCCACGGAAAAAGGCAGAATCAGTCCCTCACGCTTACGGTCTTCCGGAACCAATGCCATTCCCACCTGCTTTGCCTGCTTGGGCGTGGGAATCTTTACTTCCTTTCCATCCAGTATAACCTGATGTCCTTTTACCTTATCCGCACCATACAGTGCACGGATAATCTCCGTACGGCCGGCTCCTACCAGTCCAACCAGACCCAGGATCTCGCCTTTATGCAGCGTAAAGTTAATATCATGCAGCTTACGGGTATTCAGATTCCGCACTTCCAGAAGAGATTCTCCCACACAGTGGGCACGGGGCGGATACTCATTCTCGATGGTACGTCCTACCATCTTGGCAATCATGTCGCTTCTGGTCAGTTCCTCTACGGGTTTCGTATCAATGACACAGCCATCCCGCATGATTGTAACAATATTACAGTATTCAAATATCTCATCCAGCTTATGGCTGATATAGATAACGGACACGCCCTTATCCCTCAATTGATTAATAATAATTCCAAGCTTTTTAAGCTCTTCTGAGGTAAGAGAACTGCTGGGCTCATCCATGATAATTAATTTGGAATCAAAGGATAATGCCTTTGCAATCTCCACCATCTGCATCTCAGACGCACTCAAATCTCCCACCAGCGTGGTGGTGCTGATGCTGCTTCCAATGCTGTCCAGCAGCTCTCTGGCCTTTTTATGGGTGCCTTTCATTCCTTTTGTCTCCGAAAAGCGTCCTAGGAAAATATTTTCTCCCACGGTCATGGTATTCACCAGGTTAAATTCCTGATAAATAATACTTAACCCTCTACGCAGGGCCTGTATCGGCGTTGTATGCTCGATGGTCTCTCCATTGAATATAACCGTACCCTCATCCTTTTCATAAACGCCGGACAAAATCTTCATCAGCGTAGACTTTCCCGCTCCGTTCTCCCCTACAATGCCATACACAACGCCCCGGGGAATGGAAATGGATACGTGATCCAGGGCTTTTACTCCGGGGAAGTATTTACAGATATCTTTTACTTCAAGGATATAATCAGTCGTCTTCTCCAACTTCACTGCCTCCCTTGCCTTATTTTGAAAGTAGCTGGTTCCGGTCTTATGCCGAAACCAGCTATCTACTTAGTCAGCTCTTTTTTTAAGCTTGTATCTTACCATTCCGGATACGGATAATCATTGATGGTGTCTGCTGTGATGATCTGGGGCTCTGTCCAGACAACATCTGTTTCCAGTGTCTCACCATTCATAATTTTGGTAATGCAGTCAAATGCATCGATGGTCATCTGCGTGAAGCTCTGGCCGATACACAGGGACTGTGTTCCTTCTTTTACCTGGTCAAATCCGATGGCACATCCGTCTACACCGATGGTGTAAACATTGGCAACATCAATGTCGCTGGAAGCCTTCATAGCCTCAATACATCCGGTAAGACCTACATCCCAGTGGCAGTATACAGCCTGAATGTCAGAACCGTGCTTGGTAATAAAGTCTTCCATAATTGCCATAGCGTCTTCGCTTGCCCACTCCTGGCAGTCCTGAGCGTCCAGTACGTTAATGGAATCATCAATGGTATTGAAGAATCCGTCATGACGGTTAATCTGTGCAGCATGGCCTGACTGTCCGCCAACCTCAACTACGTTACATCCATCCGGGAAAGCTTCCATCAACGTCTTGGCAGCGATCTCTCCAAACAGAACGTCATTGGTGCCGCACATGAAATCACGATACTCTGTGGTAGCAAATCCTTCCGGCAGCTCAGAAGAATACAGACCGATGATAATTCCGGCCTCCTTTGCTTCCTGAATAGCAGGAATCAGAGCACTTGGGTCTGTGGGATTCATACAGATTGCCGTATAGCCCTGAGCGATACAGGTTCCGATTGCGGATACACCATTCTGTGCATCATAATCCTCATCAAACAGGGTTACCTCAAATCCATACTCGTCAGCAAACTTCTGGAACTGGCTCCATGCATATGCCTGCGATGCATTGGATAAAGACTGTGTAATGAACGCAACCTTTGCTTTGTCGCCTGATGCGGCCGGAGCTTCCGTTCCTGCGTCATCACCTGAGGGCTCTGTCTGTTCCTCTCCCTCTGTCTGTGCCGGCTCGCTTGTGGCAGGCTCCTCTGTTTTGCTGCCGCATGCCGTCATGCCGAATACCATGGCGATTGTCAGCAGCAATGCAATTCCCTTCTTCATTTTTTGTCCTCCTTTTTTTCCGTTTTTATTAATCAACAGGCTTCCCTGCTAATCACTGTTGTAATATTGCATAAATCACGGTCTTATGTCTCTCTATTTTTATTTATTATAAATAATTATTTCTTCTATAATAACCCATAATGTTGTACAAAAGGTATACAATCCTGAACAAAAAGGTTAAAAAAATACACTCAGCAGGTTTTTTGTTAACATTTTTATACACATGTGTCAAAAAACCAGAGAGTGCATTTCTTGCTTTAATACCTTTCAATTCTTCCAGGGTGCCAGAACCGTGACACAGTAGACATTTTTATCTGTGTGATCCAAGGTTAACTTTCCGCTCTCCGAATCAATTTTAAATACACAGATTGTATCCGTATCCTGATGACCTGCCAGCAGATATCTCCCACCGGGGGAAAGAATAAAGTCTCTTGGAATCTCTCCGCCGCTGTCCTGTATCTGAATCAGCCTAAGCTTTCCCCCTTTGTCTATATGGAATACCGCCAAGTGATTGCTTCCCCTTACGGACACATACAGCCATTTCCCGTTTGGATGCAGGCGGATGGCCGCTCCCAGACTTGGAATATCACAGTTTTCTGGCATGGCAGATATGGTTTGTACCAGTTCCCCATGGCCCGATTCTTTGTCATACCGATAAACGTTGACCTGGCAGGCCATCTCTGTCATTACGTAGAGATGAGTCCCGTCTCCATCAAAAGTCCCATGGCGAACTCCCTGCCCCGGAATTCCATGTATGTCAAGTTCTTCTTTGGGGAGCAGCCACCCTTTCTTCCAGTCCGCTACATATCCCATCAGGCAGTCCAACCCCAGATCTGCCACATAGACATATTGCCCTCCCGGAGAAAGAAGCATCTGATGAGGGTGGGGACTCTCCTGACGTTCCACATTTATGCCTTTCCCTTTATGACGCAAAACGAAGCTGGCATGTCCCAGACTGTGATCCGCAAGAATCGGGAACAGACAGAAGCTTCCACCTGAATAGTTTGCTGTCATCAAGTAATTTCTATCCGGCGAAAAAGCCAGATAGCAGGCATCCGCTCCACAGGTAAACTGCCTGTTCAGCAGTTTCAGTTCCCCTGTCTCCGCCTCAATCTTATAGGCCGAAACAGTAGAGCCGTCAACTCCTCCATACTCTTTCAACTCATTAACACAATATAAATATGGAGCCTCCGGATCCACCAATATATAAGACGGATTGGGGACGGAAGGTGTCTTTGCCAGTTGTGTGAGCCCGCCTGTTTCCTCATTAAATTCATAACAGGTAATTCCCCTGCACCTGCCCGGCACAATCTCTCCGGAACCCATTTTCGTGGGTTCAGTATAACCTCCTGTAAAAAAATAAAACATATTCAATTATAAGCACTCCTTTCCTAAGGTATCATCGTTTTTCTGTAATGGTTTTTATCCGGTTCATTTTTCAATTTGACAAGTCCAGCACTTTCCAAGTACAATAGTCAAAAAACAAAGGAGAGATTATGTATGGGTACTTTTTATTGGGAAGAGCAATGGGCGGATATCTTAGCCGAACAGGAGCACCAGCTTTGCTATCCTGAATTCACCAGAAAAACGGCACTGGATCTGGGAATGGAAATTCTGCGGCTGGCACAGGAATCCTACGGCAAATCGGCCGCCATCCGAATTGTAGAAGACGGAACAACCATCTTCGCTTATAAAATGGAGGGTACTTCCTCCGAAAATGACTGGTGGATGGATAAAAAGCTTTCCGTTTCACGCATGACTGGAATGAGCTCTCTTCGATCCTATGTGGAAGCACAGACCGGCCATCTTTGTCCCAAGTGGGAAGAAAGACCGAATAACTTTGCCTCCTGCGGCGGCTGCTTCCCTGTTTTCCTCACAAACGGGCAACAGCCCTGGGCATACGTGCTTGTTTCCGGCATGGAACACCATGAAGACCACCAAATCATTGCCGATGCCATGGCCTCACAGTTAGGTAAAACCATCCGGCGCATTCTGTAGTCAAAGCTGTCAGGCAGAACCGTTTCCTGCCTGACAGTCTTTTTATGAAATTTTACCGTCCCTGAATCCCAAACTTACGACGAAAGGCAGCAGGTGACTCGCCCACCACCTCCCGAAATACTCTGTGAAAATATTTGGGAGAGTCAAACCCAACCTGATAGGCAATTTCATTTACATCCAACTCCGATGCCATCAAAAACTGCTTGGATCTCTCAATACGAACTTGATTAATATAAGATATAACAGAGAGTCCCGTCCTCTGCTTAAATTTACGAGACAAGTAGGATTTGCTGATATGCTCCAGCCCCGCCAACTCATCCAATGTAATTTTCTCCGCATAATGCTTTTTAATGTATTCCAGCACACAGTCAAGCAGCTGAGTTCCCACCATGGCTTCCTCATTCTCCCGTATGACGCTGAGGAGCAAAATCTTCATGGCGTATTCCAGAAAAAGCTCATCTCGATTCTCTCTTTTGCCTTCCCTGTATACTATTCGAAAAATATTGTACAGAATACTGTCCCGTTCATGAAGACGTATGGGTTCCTCAATAATCAATTCTGGTATGTCAATCCAAAAACAGATAATCTCCCTGCGCCTTTCCGGAACCCTTTTGTCCTGATGCTCGTGGTGTGCCGGATAAACAACCGTATCATACAGTGAAAAAGATACGTTCACACCTGATACATCCACATCTCCCTTTCCTTCCACATAATAAATCAATTCATGATAGGGATGGGAATGTCGCGTAAAATTCCAGATGCTGCTGTCCTCATCAAACCATTCACAAAATTTCAGCTTAGGCTTGCTATTATAAATTACCTCATAAGCTTCCTTTAAATCCATCTCCCCACATCCAATCCATTCCTCCTGGCTATACGGCAGGTTTTTCTTTGTTTCATTATTACATATCCCTCCAAAAACCGCAACCAAATTGTACTTCCAAAAATACAACGGAAACCCCAAAATCCTTTTTGAGAACTTTGGGGCTTTATAAAGAAGACAAAAATCCGCAGGCGATTTGCATCGCTGCCAGTTTGTAAGCTATGATATTTTTCCTTGTATTTTATAACGTTCTTTTCTATAATAGTATTATATAATCATCTATATAAAAATGATAGTAGATTACATTCAAAACAATAGTACAAAACCGTCAGAAGGAGAACATTTATGGCATTACTTCCCTGCGATATACCTTTAGATGAGCATGGCCGTGAACTAAAATCTTATGAAGTTGCATTTCCTATCGGATGTTATCTTGATAATCTGTCAAGCGATGCGGTCCCCTGGCATTGGCATAACGATCTGGAAGCCGTAGTTATCGCAGAGGGCAGTTGCACCTTTTTTATCGATTCCGAACAGTACATCTTAAAAAAAGGAGACGGTATTTTTATTAACGCTGATTTCCTGCACATGGTTACAGAGAACCAATCCGGGGATTGCCTCCTTCATTCTATAACTTTTCATCCCCGGCTGGTGGGCGGCAGTCCGGACAGTATTTTCTGGCAAAAATATTTACACCCGATGCTTACAGACCGCTCTTTTAGCTGTGCTTTTTTTAGCCCGTCTATAAGCTGGCAAAAGGAAGTCCTGAAGACAATCGAGTCCGCCTGGCATACAAATGCAGACGAATCTCCCGGCTATGAGTTTCATGTACGTAATCTAATGTCCCAGCTCATCTGGCTCATTGCCAGCCATCGTCCCTCCGGTCAGGCAACCCCCTCTGAAAAGTCCTTAAGAGACGGAGAGCGAATCAAGCACATGCTCCAATATATTCATGACCATTATTCGGAGGAAATCGACACCCGGCAGATTGCTGAAAGTGCCATGATCAGCACAAGCGAATGTCTCAGATGCTTTCGCAGCACCATTGGCACTACACCAATCAAATATGTAAGGCAATACCGTATTCAGCAGGCAGCCCGGCTTCTCACTACTACTACGCAAAAAATTATTGATATCGGAACTTTTTGTGGTTTTCAGGAAATGAGTTATTTTGCCAGATCTTTTAAGGCACAGATGGGATACCTTCCTTCTGAATATCGCAAAAGAATGTCCCCAAAATCATAAAATAATTCCGGGGACATTCTTTGGTATTGCCTGTGTCCTGGCAGTTCAAGTCTTAAAATTCAAATACGGCAACTCCATAGGGCGGCAAATGATATCCGATGGAATAGGGCTGACCGTCACACTCACTCTTCTCTGCTTTATAGATCAGTGGTTTCTCTCTGCCGCTTCCGCCAAACTCTGCCGCATCGCTGTCCAGTATCAGCTTATACTGCTTCTTCCTGGGTACTCCAACCCGATAGTCCTCTCGCTCCATAGGTGTAAAGTTGCAGACAAAAAGCAGATTTCTCCTACCGTTTTTACTAAAACGCATAAAAGAGAAAATACTGCGGTAACCATCATTGGCGTTAATCCACCGAAAGCCCTCAGGAACTGTATCCTGTTCATAGAGGGCCGGTGTCTTCTTATAGATATGCAGTAGTGCTTTCACATAATTCTGAAGCTGTTGATGCTTTTCTTCCCCAAGGAGGTACCAATCCAGTTCTCTCGCCTCACTCCATTCCTGGAACTGGGCGAAATCCTGTCCCATAAAGAGAAGCTTCTTTCCCGGATGTCCCATCATAAAGGAATAGCCCGCTTTCAAATTAGCGAATTTATCATCATACAAACCGGGCATCTTATTAATCATGGAGCATTTCAAATGGACCACCTCATCATGCGACAGCACCAGAATATAATTCTCGCTATAAGCATAAGTCATAGCAAATGTCATCAAATTATGAGCCCCCTTACGGAAGTAAGGATCCAGCTTCATATACTCCAGAAAATCATTCATCCAGCCCATGTTCCACTTAAAGGAAAAGCCAAGGCCATCATTTTCCGCCACATCTGTAACTTTTGGCCATGCAGTAGACTCCTCCGCAATCATCATAACACCTGGATTTCGTCCCAGAAGGCAGGAATTCAGATGCTTAAAGAACTCAATAGCCTCCAGATTCTTATTACCGCCATATTTATTGGCTATCCACTGTCCGTCTTGTTTTCCATAATCCAAATATAGCATCGAAGCAACTGCATCTACACGAAGTCCATCCACATGGTACTGCTCAATCCAGAAAAGGGCGTTGGCAATGAGGAAATTCTTTACTTCATTCATCTCATAATTGAAGATCTTGGTTCCCCAATCCGGATGCTCACCTTTCTTGGGATCGGAATATTCATATAAGGGCTGGCCGTCAAAATCCGCCAATCCATGAGCATCTCTTGGGAAATGGGCCGGAACCCAGTCCAGAATTACACCAATCTTATTCTTATGAAGATAATTAACCAAATACATAAAATCCTGAGGGCTTCCATATCTGGAAGTCGGTGCATAGTAACCCGTTACCTGATATCCCCAGGATCCATCAAAGGGGTGCTCCGCAATACCCATCAATTCCACATGAGTATACCCCATCTCTTTCACATAATCCGTCAGGCTATGGGCCAGTTCACGATAACTATAAAAGCCATCCTCGTCCGGTCCGTGAGGGTGCTTCTTCCAGGAACCTGGATGCACTTCATAGATAGACATGGGGGATTCCTTTGGTTTTCTCTCTTTGCGTTTCTCAATCCAGGCACTGTCACCCCAGCGAAATCCACTGATATCCGTAACTTTTGACGCAGTTCCCGGGCGCCTCTCCGCTTCCAAAGCATAAGGGTCCGCTTTATAGAGCAATCTGTGATCCACCGTCTCAATAAGAAACTTATAAAGAGAACCCTGTTCTACTTCCGGAACAAACAACTCATAAACTCCAAGAGGCTCCAGACGCTTCATCTCATGGCTTTCCTGATTCCACCCATTGAATTCCCCGATCACATGCACATGAAGTGCATGTGGTGCCCAAACCGCAAAATGCACGCCTTTCTTTCCTGCGTACTTCACCGGATGGGCTCCCAGCTTTCGGAAAATATCATAATGATTTCCCTGGCCAAACAGATATTGATCCATATCTGTCACAAAACAGAATGGAACCTCTATCTGTCGTTTCTTTTTTGGCTGTGGTTTCTTTTTTTGTTTTTTTGTCTCTCCCATAATACTCACTCCTGTATAATTTTAAATACCGCACTTCCGCCTGCGGATATTTCCAATTGAATTCTGCCATTCTCAACAGGGTAGACTTCATCCGTCATAACTTCAAGAGCCTTATTTCCCGCTACAGGACAGGGAATATCCATCCGGGCCGGGCTCTCATCATTATTCACCGCTGTTACAATGGCATCCTCTCCAAGAATTCTTCCAAAAGCATACTGCCGGTTGGTGAGAAACAGTTCCCGATACTCCCCATCTACCAGGGCCGGTACTTCTTTCCGAAGCTTTGCCAGCTTTATAAGAAGTTCCTTTAATTCCGGAAAAGCTGACTCCTTTTCCATCTTTTCAAGCTCCAGACAAGGCCGCAGGAAATCATCATTAGGCCCCTCTTTCTTACCCTCCACTCCCCATTCTCCACCATAATAGATAGATGGAATGCCCGGAAGTGTATAAAGCAGCGTATACACTGGTGCCAGATGTGCTTCCTGGTTCAGCTTATTCACCAGTCGATCTACATCATGGTTTTCCACAAAAGAATACAGTCTGCACCCTCGGTAAATTCCGCCGTTAGCATCAAACTGCCTGCGAATCGTGTGAGCAATCTCAAAATAGTTATGATCATTATGGCCAGAATAAAGACCCTTGTGAAGCTCATAGTTGGTAACAGAATGGAGCAAATCCTTCCCCGTCCACCGGGCATAATCTCCATGAATCACCTCTCCCATAAGCCAAAAGTCTTTCTTTTTCTCATCTGTCACTTTGCGGAGCTCCCGCATAAAATTAAATTCCAGGCAGTCTGCACAATCCAAACGAATCCCATCAATATCAAATTCATCAATCCAAAACCGCACAACATCAAAAAGATATTGACGCACACTTTCATCATAAAGGTTCAGGTTTGCCAGTTCAAAACAATTCCGCCATGCTTTATAATAAAATCCGTCATTGTAATGAGTATTGCCCTCAAAGTTCACATCCTGATACCACCAACGATAAGCAGATTGCTCTCTCTTTTCTTGCAAATCCCGAAAAGCAAAAAAATCCCTGCCCGTATGATTAAATACTCCATCCACCACAACCCGTATTCCATTGTCATGGCAAAGTTCCACGAAATGTCGGAAATCTCCGTTATCTCCCAACCGACGGTCAATCATCTTGTAATTCCTCGTATCGTAGCCATGACTGGTGGACTCAAACAGCGGTCCTATATAAACTGCAGTAAACCCATATTCTTTCATATGGGCAACCCAGGGGTCCAGAATCCTGAGACGGTGGACCACCCTTTCCTCTGTATTATTCTTCGGTGCCCCCGTTAACCCCAAAGGATATATATGGTAAAAAATTGCTTCCTCATACCATTTTGACATTATTTCGCCCTCCTCTTTCTGCGATCTCACAATTATTTAAGAATAAATTCCATGCATAAACTGATGTACAAGAGAGTTGATTTCCTCCTGAGAAACTGTCATCTGAAAGCCACCACATACTTCCAGGCGCATCTTAATATCAAACAGGATAAGGCCAATAAATCCCAATGAAAACTGCCTCTGCCGTCCATGCATGTTCCCAAGCAAGCCCGCTGCTGACACAAAAATCTGTTCAACCTCCTGTTGAAGCCGTAAAACCAGCGGTCTTACTGCCTTATAGGCCTCATTTTCTCTTGCCGAATGATACAAGGCCAAAAACAGCGTATAAAACTTCGGTTCCCGCTCTGCAAAAGACACCAGTTCTCCTGCTGCTGCACATAGAGTATTTCTCAGATCTCCATGGTAATCACATGCCATGTGAAGCCTTTCCATAAAGGGTTCTCCTCTGCTCTCCAGAAGCTGTTCAAGGAGACCATATTTACTTTTAAAATAATAATAGAGAGTCGGCTTAGTGACACCGGAACGCTCTGCAACCTCCTGAACGCCCACTGCATCATACCCTCTTGCGTAAAAAAGGTCCAGCGCCGTCTCCAGAATCATCTTCCGGTTGTCCATCTGTTATCCCTCCATTCTCATTCTATACCGTTCGGTATATTGTGTCAAGATCCTGATTTGACATTCCTTTCTGCCGCTTCTATAATCATGTTATCAGTATCTACAAAACGGGAGGTTTTTAAGATGATTTTAACCCTTACTTTAAATCCATGTATTGACAAAACAATTTATTTGGATCAATTAGATGTCGGTTCCTATAATCGAGTAAAAAGCACACGGCAGGATCTGGCCGGAAAAGGCCTTAATGTCAGTATTGTTTTGAATAATCTGGGTGAAGATACCCTCTGCACCGGATTTAATTTTAAAAGCAATGGCCATATGTTGGAACAGCTTCTTGACAGCCACCATGTAAAGCATAACTTTATCTTGTCAAAGGGTGCCATCCGTACAAATATTAAGCTTTTTGAACTATCCACCCAGGTCATGACAGAGGTGAATGAATCTGGTCCTTTCGTTCCCGTATCCGCCATAGAACAACTTCTGGAATATCTGGAAGATGCTCTGACACATACAGATATTCTGGTTATGAGCGGCAGCATTCCCCCGGGAGTTCCCACAGATATTTATCAACGCCTCATCCGGCTTGCCAACCAAAAGCGGGTCAAAACCGTACTGGATGCTGCAGGCGAGCCTCTTCTCCTGGGTCTTACAGAAAAGCCTTATCTTATCAAGCCCAATACGCTGGAATTTGAACAGGCTTTCCAAAAAGAAATAAAAAGCGGCATGAATACTCTGGAAATCGCCTGTCAGGTTGTCAATAATGGCATTCCTTATCTTTGTCTGTCTATGGGTGCTGACGGTGCAATGCTTGTAGACAGAGTACATGCATATCGGGCAAAGCCTGTTCCTATAGCCCCCAAAGGGCTTACAGGTGCTGGTGACTCAATGGTAGCCGGTATGTGCTATGCCATTCAAAAGGGACTAGGAAGCGACGATATGCTGCGATATGCCATGGCCTCCGCAGCCGGTTCCATTCGCCAGGAAGGAACCCTGCTTGCTACACAGAAAGACATAGAAGAGCTTCTTCCCCTGGTAGAGATCGAGACTGTTCTTTAGTCTTCACAAATAACCAACCATATAAAAAGCAGATATTTCATATCTTCCTTACATTACTGTGGAAATATAAAATATCTGCTCTTATACTTTTTATATCTACTCAAAATCTTTTTCTAACAAAATAAGGTTGCCAAACTCATCTGTCCGCCCTTTACGTCTTTTTCCAAAGAGGCCCTTTTTGTCTCCTCGTTCCATGGCTTCATCAATAATGTCCTTGACCTCTGCCACATTTACCAGATGATCGCTCGTCTGGCGGTTGCCTATCTGATTATACAGTGCCAGAATCGCCATCTCATCCAGAACACATTCCTGCTCTTTCGCATAAGACTCTCCGAAAGCAACCAATTCCTTATTGGTAAAAGTAGGAAGCTCTATTGTTCTGGTAAACTTGGCTCCCAGACTTTCGCAGCGAATAAACAAATCCCGAATTTCTTCTTTCTCATCCTCCAAAATCACAAGAAGCCCGCCTGTCTTTCGAGTCATGGCATGGGATAACT
This sequence comes from uncultured Lachnoclostridium sp., assembly GCA_948330435.1. Lineage (GTDB taxonomy): Bacteria > Bacillota > Clostridia > Lachnospirales > Lachnospiraceae > Laedolimicola. The sequence goes on from CAOJBY010000001.1 coordinate 53,939, forward strand.
GCACAGCCGTCTGAGTCTTCATACGCCCGGCTTTTTCAATGAGCAAGGCTCCTCCATCCAGCTTTTTAATTATTGTTGAAACATTTTTACCATTCAGGTCTCCTGCATCTACCTTTGCCATTTTGGCATCCGGATTTTTACGCTGCTTTTGAAGGGCTTTTACAATATCGGATGCCAGAGTACTCTTTCCAGTTCCTCCCTCGCCGGTAATCACAATGTTGCCAACAAGGGAATCATCCCTTTGTCCCTTACGCATACGGTCCTCTTCCAGCAACTCTGCAAGCTGATGGTTCATACCTCGAACAGAAGTGAAATAGGCAAACAGCTTCTTCTGTTCCTCGGAAAGATGACCGGGAGGAATGTCTCCAAGTTCTTCTTCCAAAGCCTTTTCCAATTCTTCCATCATAGGAGAAGGGGCTGATGATTCTTCCTCTGGCTGCTCCTCTTTCTCTATTGGCGGCTTCGTTTTCTCCTCTCTGGAATCATCTAAACTCTCAGCCTCCAAAATGTCCGAAATATCATCAAAGCCATACAGAATCTCCGACTCCTCTTCCCCGGCAGGCTCCTCGGTCTCCTGAACAAGTTCCAATATAGTGGCTATATCCTGAGTTTCCTCCAGTCGGTTTCCTTTTGTCTCATTTCCGGTTTCCGATGCCCCTTTACTTTTCTCCTGTTCTGTTCCCCTCTCAATAGGCTCCACATGTATGCGAACAGGAATCTTCCCCTCTATCTCGTCAATCAGCCTTTGAATCTCTTCTGGCAGCGTAGGAATAACCTCCGTATTCAGTTCCGGAAGTTGTCCAGTAGCCCGCAACCGCTCCCTTTCCCTGCGTTTTTCCTCATCCCGCTTTGCCGCTTCTTCAATGGCCGCCTCAGTCTCTTTCTTCGTCTCCTCCCAGCCATTTAATATATCTTCTATTGTTAACTGTCCGGTGATCTGCCGTTCCAGCACATTCTCTTCCATATCAAAAGTCAGCTGGCCGCTCTCATCCTGTCCAAGGAACTTCGGCAGCTTAAATGTCTCTCTAGCCAGAGGTACTGGCTCTTCTTTCTCCGTCGTCTCTTTCTCTATAGACGGCTCGGAAGTTTCTTCCCCCGGAATATACTTCTGATCCTCGATTCCCTGCATCTGCTCCGGAACTTCCCTGATGTCTTCCTCTGCTTCCTCCTCTTCCTCTGTTTCCTCCATCTCCTCACTCCAAGGTGCCGGAATTGGTTCCACACTTAATTCTTCAACATGCTCCTCCCGAATAAAATCCTGAAGTCCTTCCGCCAAAGCCGCCTGAAGATTGCTGGTATTAAACTCATCCATATTAATAGGTTTAATCTGAATCTCCTCTGCCTTTGTATCAGAAACCATCTGACGGTACTTCTCCTCCTGGGATGCCGTTAAGGGTTGAATCCGCATCTTCAGTTCCATGGCTTTCACTACATATTCGCCTTCACTGAACCACAGAATCAAATCGTCACATTCCTCCACACACTTGGATATCATGCCCTCTTTGTAATACAGTGTAGCCAACTCATAAGCCCACTGTTCCTGATACTCACGGCTCTTATACTCCTCCAGAATCGCTATCTGATCTTCTATGGACGAACCTCTGCCCTGATAAATCTTATATTTCAATACATAGCGTCCCAAGTCATGAGGTGCAATCTTAATAAATTCCTTGTAAAGTTCAATAGCTTCTTCAAAATTCCCAAGTTTTACGGCCACCTCTGCCATTTTATACACGATCATACGCCCAATAGGCGAACAGTCATAGGCCATATTCAGGATCTCATTACAGTCCTCATAACGCTCCAGATTCTCATAAATCTCACTGACACTTATCAAAAGGCCAACATTACGAACCTTTCTCCAATCTATGGAATCAGCAATTTTTGCCGCTGCCTTATATTCCCTCTTCTTAAGCAGCTTCTCCATCTGCTCTGTTTTTATCTGAAATTCATATTTATCCAACGATTCCACCTCGATTAATTCTTACAGGCAATGGACAATTGTCAAAAAATGCCGTAATTATTCTTAGTGTATCACAGGGTACATGCCTTGTCAAAGTACAAATTTGCCTACTACTGCATACTCTTGTTAAAAGACGGTACCAATATGATAAACCCCAGTAGCCACTATCCATGCTGTCAACAGCTGAAATACAGCCCCAAAGATCGTCCACTTCCGGGAGTTCGCCTCTTTTCGAATGGTTGCCACTGCCGCCATGCAAGGTGTATAGAGCAGGCAAAAGACCATCAAAGCATAAGCATTTGCGGATGTAAATCCAAGGCCTTCAAGTGCCGCTTTCATTCCTGCCATTCCTGTAGCTGAAGTCACATTGGTAATTCCAAAGAGTACACTCATGCTGGAAACCACAACCTCCTTAGCCGCCAGCCCTGCAATCAGTGCCACCACTACCTGCCAGTATCCCAATCCGGCAGGCTTCATAAGAGGTGCCACCACGTGTCCGGCCATGGCACCAAAGCTCATAGACATATCCGTCACCATACCATGCGGTCCAAAGTTCAGAATGACCCATAGAACAATGGAAGCCGCAAAAATCGTAGTCCCTGCCTTTCTAAGATAGTCCTCCACTTTTTCCCAAGTATAGATAGCAATACTGTGCAGATTAGGTGACTTATATTCCGGAAGTTCTATCAGCAAGGTATTAACCTCTTTCTTCCTGGTAAATAGATTCATCACCAAAGCCGCCCCAATAGCTACCACAATTCCCAGTACATACATGGAATAAGCCACCAACATCGCACAGTTCGGAAAAAATATCCCGGAAAACAAAACATAGATAGGAAGTCTTGCACTACATGACATAAAAGGTGTAATCAGAATGGTTTTTAACCGATCTCTGGGATCCTCCAATGCCCGAGATGCCATCACCGCCGGAACCGTACATCCAAATCCCAACAGCATAGGTATAAACGCCCGTCCGGATAGTCCGATTTTCCCCATAATTCCATCCATCACATAAGCCACTCTGGCCATGTACCCACTATCCTCCAGAAACGCAAGGGCCAGAAATAGTATGAAAATATTGGGAAGAAAGGTAAGAATCCCACCCACTCCTGCAATAATTCCATCCACCACCAGAGATCGCAGCACCTGACTCACCCCAACCGTCTCCATGAAATTCAGAAGCACCTCCGTCACCTGATCCAGCCCATCCTCCATGAATCCTTTCATCCAGTCACCAATAGTGAAAGTAAGGAAAAACACAAGTGCCATAATCCCCAGAAAAATAGGAACACCCCATATGCGGTTGGTCAGCACTCCATCAATCTTATCCGTAAATTCTGCTTTCCGGCTCTTGCCAACCAGGCATTCTTCAATAATCTCTTCAATAAAATCATACTTCTGGCTGATAATCTCCGACTCACAACTCCCCTCTGCAATCCCTGTCATATCAATGGGATACTCTTTTCGAACCTCCTCGTCCCATTCCAGATGCTTGATAGCATACATCCGCATATTGGGAAGTTCTCCATACGTTTCTCGTAAGCGATCTGCCACCGCATCAATCTTATCTTCCAGTTCATCGCTATACACCATTACAATATCTTTGTGATGATCGTGTTTATGGTGGCTTGACCCCTCATGATGGTGCTCCAGGTTGTGATCAATCTCCCGATCTTTGTGATGGACCACCGCATGCATTAAAATCTCCAATCCCTGTTTCGTTCTGGCACTTACAGGAATGCAGGGAATCCCCAGCATCTCCGGCAGACGGTGCAGATCAATATCCATGCCCCTCTCTTCTACAATATCCATCATGTTCAAAGCCAGGATTACCGGCTTTCCAAGTTCAATCAGTTGTAGCGTCAGATATAAGTTTCGCTCCAGTGATGAAGCATCCGCCACATCAATGACCACATCCACTTCATTTCCCAAAATATAACCTCTGGACACTTTTTCTTCCATTGTGTAAGAGGTCAGGCTATAGATACCCGGCAGATCCACCAGCCGCATAGCTTCACCCTTAAAGAGGTAGGGTCCCTCTTTCTTCTCCACCGTTACCCCCGGCCAGTTGGCAACTTTCAGCTTTGCTCCTGTATAATCATTAAACAGCGTAGTTTTTCCGCAATTTGGATTGCCTACAAAGGCAACATGTATCTCACTGCTCATTCGTGTCCTCCTTTACCAAAATACCCTCGGCAATTCGTTTCCCTATGGCAAATCTGGTTCCCCGTACTTTCATAATAATCGAACCGCTCTTTTTATTATTCAATACGTGAACCTCCGTGCCCTTTGTCATTCCCAGCATTTGAAGACGGTGCTTTATCTTATCTTCCAGTTGTATCTCTGTCACCTGATAGCTGTTTCCTATGGTTCCTTCTCGTAGTGTCATCCTGTTTCCCTCTATTCCAATTCTATCTACAGTTTCAGAATTATCAATGATTTCTTCTCTGTCGTATAAAACCATAGCACTATAGAAAAAAAACGTCAATATTTATTGAGAATTATTATCAATAAATATTGACGCTCTATTTACACTTTTTTGTGCATGTTTCTTTTTTCCATCTTTCAAATATGAAGATTTCGTGTAGCCGCAATAGCCAGAGAACCATCTCCAATGTGACAGGATACACTTAGAGAAAGGGGATCCACATATTCGACGGAATAACCCGGAAATGCCGCCTCTACCTCTGCCTTAAACTTCATCGCCTCTTCCTCATTGTTGGTGTGGGCAATATCCAAATGCACATCCTTGGCTTCCAGACCTCCAAATCTGGTCTCAATATCATTTCGTATAGCATCAATCATGGTTTTCTTAGCCTGCTGCATAGTTCTGGCTTTTGAAAAGGTGTCCAGACGTTCTCCCTGAATCTGTAGCACCGGCTTTAATCGCAGCATAGTTCCGATAGCTGCCACTGCCGGGGTAAGACGGCCTCCCTTTTTCAGATACTTTAAGGTGGCCACAGTTATATAAATACTGGATTCCAACTTCACCTTTTCCAGAATCGCCTTGATCTCTGACGCACTTTTCCCCTCTTCAGCCAACCGGAGTGCATCCACTACAGACTGCCGCTGAGTAATCGAGATCCTTTGGTTGTTTACTACCTGAACTTTCCCTTCAAAGTCATCCGCCAGTGCAATTGCAGTCTGGCAGGACCCTGACAAACCACTGGACATGGGAATATGCACAATCTCATCATACTCTTTTAAAAGTTCATTCCAAAGTTCGAGAACCGATTCCGGAGAGGGCTGAGAAGTTGCAATATCCTCATCCTTAGCCAGCTTTCTGTAAAACTCTTCCTGGGTCAGACTAATTCCCTCAAAATATTCGTTTCCATTAATAGTAAAGGGCATGGGCAATACACGGATCCCCATCTCACCGGCAGTCTCCTGTGTAATGCCACTGTTACTGTCCGTTACAATCGCTACTCTGCTCAATGCCTGCTCCTCCTAAACTATTATCCTGATGTTATCATCATATATTTCTGTACAAACAGTATCAGTATAACAGTTTGAGTTTCAAAACACAAGCTTATTTCTTCATCTTAGGTTGGAAAATCAGGCTTGCCAGATAGGCAAAAACCAAAGCCGCACAGATTCCTACGGCACTTGCCTGAAAGCCTCCTTTAAAAATTCCAAGGAAGCCTTCTGTCTCTACTGCCTCTTTCACTCCTTTCCAGAGTGTATTGCCAAAGCCCAGGAGCGGTACAGAAGCTCCGGCTCCGGCATATTCCTGAAAAGGTGCATAAAGTCCTATAGCCCCCAGCACCGCACCTGTACATACCAGGAGCACCATAATTCTTCCCGACATCATTTTTGTCTTCTCCATCAAAATCTGTACCAGCGCACAGATCAGGCCTCCTACCCAAAACGCATTGATATAATCCATCATTTTATACCCTCCAATTTAAAATTCCGTTATACTAGCCATGCTCAATCACAACCCCATGAGCAATTCCCGGTACACTTTGCCCTTCATTGTAGCTTACAGTAGAGAGCAGGGCACCTGTAGGTACAAAAAGTACCCTCTTCCACTGGTTCTTCTCAATCTTTGGCAGAATATGTGCCGCCAAGGTCACTGCCGAACAGGCACATCCGCTGCCTCCAGCATGAGTATCCTGCTTATCACTGTCATAAATAAGCATTCCACAGTCCAGGTGGCATCCTGACAAATCATACCCTTGTTCCTTTGCCAAATCCAGCAAAATGGTCTGTCCGACACTTCCCAAATCCCCGGTTATAATATAATCATAATCCGATGGCTGCCGTTCGAAATCCTCCAAATGCTGACAAATCGTATCACAGGCTGCAGGTGCCATACATGCCCCCATATTCAGAGAATCTTTCAACCCATAATCCACTACTTTTCCCGGAGTAACACCTGATATGCGGGCCTTTCCTCCCTTGGAGGCAAGGACAAAGGCTCCGCTCCCCGTAACGGTCCAGGTAGCTGCAAGGGGACGCTGTCCTCCGTATTCCAGGGGAAAACGAAATTGCTTCTCCGCACTTCCAAAATGACTGGACGTTAGAGCCAGTACTGTTTCCGAGTATCCGCCCTGAACCGTCATAGCCCCAAGCATAAGGGCTTCCCCAATGGTAGAACACGCTCCATAAAGCCCAAACAGAGGAAGCTTAAGATCCATCACTCCAAAGGAAGTGGCAATTAACTGGCCCAGAAGATCTCCGGAAAAAAGATAACGAACCGGCGGAAGGCCGGTCGGCATCTTGTCCATAGCCAGGGTTGCTGCTCTTTTTTGTAAAGCACTCTCCGCTTCCTCCCAGGTATTTTGTCCCGCCATTGGATCTTTTTCAATCTCGTCAAACTGAGAGCCCAATGGTCCCTCTCCTTCCTTTTTTCCCACAACGGAAGCAGCACTGACAATATATGGAGCCTTCCGAAATTGAATGCTCTGTTTTCCTACAATTGTTTCCATCTCTCTTTATCCCTCCTATAGTTTTACACCACACCCGTCATCATCAGTATCCAATAAATCAGCCCCAATAGCCAGCTTGTAAATATTCCATAAAGAATTACCGGCCCGGCAATCGTAAAAATCTTACAACCAATACCAAAAACTTGTCCTTCTTTCTGATACTCAATGGCCGGAGCAGCAACACTGTTGGCAAATCCCGTGATGGGCACCAACGCTCCTGCCCCACCCCATTTGGCAATTCCGGGAAAAATATTGAACCCCGTAAGAACAACACTTAAAAATACCAGAAGCATGGAACACCAGGCACCCGCAATATCTTTCTCCAATCCCATGCTTCCGGCATAATTCAAAATAGCCTGGCCCAGACAGCAAATAACTCCTCCTGTCACAAAAGCTTTCACCATCTGCATGGGCAGACTGTGAGTTGGTGTTACCTGCTTTACATATTCGTTATATTGTTGCTTCTGTTCTTCTTCAATAAATTCTTTCATATCTACCGTTCCTTTCTTCACCAACGGAAATAATAGAATATCAGAGAGCCAACGGTTCGCCCAACAGCCATTACCCCAATGACAAGTGCCAGTCCCCTGCGCATATCAATGCGGCGGGCAAAAATAGGGACAATATTCACAATCTCCGTAAGGGCCATAGCCCATGCACCCACAAAGATGCCGCTGAAAACTCCAAAGATCCCCGTTCCCACCATACCCACAGGAATCATGATCTGATATACACTCACTATATTTCCCAGAATCCCTCCTGCCGCCACCGCATCCTCATACCAAAAAATGTGCCTGGCCGTATGTGTCTGATCCGCAAACTCTGCCACTAACCCCAAAGCAATAATTAAAGCAAACAGGCCGCCAGCCACCCCCAAACCGCAACTAAACCCTACTATTGCCATAAAAATCTGTTTTATCCACATATGGTAAATCTCCCTTACTGCTCCTATTTGTGAATCCCATTCCGGCCGGCCGTATTGATCAGAGTCGTATTCACGTCATCCTCATAAAGCCGCATCTCTACCTCAATAGGTGTAGGTTCTTTGGTGAGGCGCCTTCCTCCGATATGGTTAAAAAAAGCAATGATTCCCACAGAAAGCCCCAGAGAGTAAGTAAGTTCCAGAATCGTAAATCCATCCGATTCCTGACCGGTCATCAAAGTGTAAAACTGTCCGAACATGTCCACCGTCGACACATCATTGTTAAATGCCATAATCGAAAATGCCGATCCAAAAAAGCAGATAAGGCACACTACTGCCACTTTCAGAAATATAAACACCGGTTGTTCTTTGTGCTTGGTAGAATATTCCACAATAAAATCCTGTTCTCCCATATTTTGAATCTCCAGATGGGGGTAAACTCCCTGGATCTTTTCCACCACATCCAAAATAGAAAAAACGTTTCGGGCCGCACAGGAACGTCTGCCTTTTTTCACATTTTGAAAAGTATAAAGCTTTTCTGTTTTCAGACGGTTCACAATCGTTGAATCAGCACATTGCATCTCACCGATTTCTCCAATAGTTATGGTCTGGTTATAAGTTCGTATATTCTTTTCAAACTTCAGATATAGAATCTCACTCACGCAAAAGCATCTCCTTCTAAATTCCATTCCTGTTGATAAACCAGAGTGCCGTCTGTAATGGTTTTTTCCTGATTTCCCATATACATATAATAAAAAATACCAAAAATTGTCGCCCCAAGGACAATGGAGATCAACCATACCCTATATTTCGTATGCTCCATAAGCCGCCTCCTATTCTTAGTTCATATTTTTATGATGTTTTATTATGTCCTTGAAGTTTTTTATCTATACCTCACATTCTGTTTTTTAAAGTCAGAAGAATCTTCTTCTCCAATCTTGATACCTGAACCTGTGACATCCCCAGTTCTTGTGCCACCTGCATCTGAGTGCAATCATGAAAAAAGCGAAGAACTATCAACCGTCTCTCCTTTGGTTCCAACGTGCTTAACAGTTGTTCCAGCAAAAGCTGACGCAGCAATGTCTCCTCCTCATCCTTTTCCTGCTCTACCCTATCCATCAGACTTAGCCCCTCTCCGTCTCCCTGATATACAATCTTCTGAAGGGATTCCACCTCTGCACTCCCGTCCATGGCCTGTACCAGTTCCTCTGGTTCCACCCCAAGACGTTCTGCCAGTTCTTCTACTCCCGGTTCTTCTCCTCGTTCTATCAAAAGCTGTTCCCGAAGTCTGGATGCCCGAATAGCCAATTCTTTCAAAGAGCGACTGACCTTAATCATGCTGTCATCTCTTAAAAATCGTTTGATTTCTCCGGCTATCATAGGAACTGCATAGGTGGAGAATCGTACGCCAAAACTCAAGTCAAAGCGGTCCACCGCTTTCACCAGTCCAATCGCCCCTATCTGAAATAAATCTTCCGTCTCTACTCCTCTTCCCAAAAAGCGTTTTACCACATGGTGAATCAACCCCATGTTTTCTTCTATCAGTGTCTCTCTTGCTTCCTTATCTCCTTCCTGTGACCGGCGAATCAGCTCCTCTGTGCGATCCATAACTTATGCTCCATGCTGTCCTATCTGTTTTTTCATAACAATCGTTGTCCCCTCTCCCAAATGAGAAACCACTTCCACCTCATCCATAAAGGCCTCCATAAAAAGAAATCCCATGCCAGATCGTTCCAATTCCGGCCGTGAGGTATACAAAGGTTCCATTGCCTTTTTCACATCTGCAATTCCGACCCCTTGGTCCACAATCTCCAACCTAAGCTGCCGATCTTCTATTACGCCCAAAATTGTAATTTTATGTATCTCTCCCTTATATCCATGGATAATGGCATTTGTAACCGCCTCCGAGACAGCCGTCTTCACATCCGCCACCTCCTCCATGCTTGGGTTCATTTGAGCCATAAAAGCTGCTACTGTAACTCTGGCAAAAGCCTCGTTGGCTGAAATACTGTCAAACTCTAATTTCATCTCATTTCGATTCATTCTGCATCTCCCCCTGTCATTGTTTCTACCGGAATAATCTTCATAATGCCTGAAAGCATAAGTATTCTCCCTACTCTTTCCCTTACCTGAACCGCCCGAACGGTTCCTCCCAATGCTCTCATCATTTTATAACGCCCCATAAGCATTCCAATTCCGGAACTGTCACAAAATGCAGTATCTGAAAAATTAAATACAATCTCTTTAACATCCCTTTCTTTCACCAATTTGTCCGCCTCCCGGCAAATCCGTTCCGCACTGTGATGGTCAAGTTCTTTTGGCACTTGTATCCATAGGGTTTTTCCTTCTATCTTTTGCCTGTCCAACATTTCTACACTTTTGCTCATATGATGGTCCTCCTTATTTTCCTTTTGCTGGTTTTTCCCGTCAAAAAGGGACATACCGATTGGTATGTCCCTCTCTTCAGGGTTTCTCTTCCGTTTCTCTATTATTGTTGTGGTACTTCCGGCTGCTGTTCCGGTGGTTGATGTTGTTGTGTTTCCGTTGGTGCTTGCGGTGCTCCTGGCTGTATACGGCTGATCGCCTGGGCACAGTATCTGGCCCGTTCTGTTCCCGGATGCAATTCCGCAAACCTCTGGAATAATGGCAATGCCTTTGCACTCTCCTGCTTTGCCTCATAAGATCTTGCCAGATAGTACAGTGCATAACCGTCTTCATAGTCCTCTTCCACGGCAACTACCCTTTCCAGCTTCTCTATGGCTTCATCATGATTCCCTGCTGTATAATCCGCAGATCCTTCATCAAACAGGGCCTTTACTTCCTCCATGTGAAGTGGTCCATAGATCTGATTATACATAGCTGTAGCCTGATCTGACAGGCTTTCGGAATCCACTTCATTCAGTGCGGCCAAAGCCGCATCCGCATCCTCAGCCTGAAATGCTGTATATGCCTCTATAAGCTTCTCATAGTTTACACTTAAATCAGGCTCCTCCTCCTGATTCTCCTGTTCCCTTTGCAAATTCTCCAACTGCTTCTGGAGATTGTTAATCTCCGCCTGCTTGGCAGATATTTCTTCCCCATACTCTGTGATCTCTTGGTTAGTCTCACTACGAACCGAGCGAATCTTGGCCGGAACTACCAGAAACCACATCAAAGCAATACCTACCACAAGGCCAATTACCAGGTTCAGCACAACACTCATACCCGTATTTTCCTTATAAGTAGAGGGCATAATAATTGTCTCATTTCCACTGGTATAGGAAATCACGTCCGACTTGCTTCCCTGGTCTTTATCATCTCTTTCCGAAGATTTCTTTCCTTTGCCTACCGGTTTCCCTGTACGCAGTTCCAATTCCTCCAGATAACGCAAAGACATATTATCCGTGCAATCTATGGCAAGGGCCCTGCGAAGTTCTCTTCCCGCCCGCTCGTACTCCTCCGTCTGAATGTAAAGAAGTGCCAGAAGCTGATGGGCTTTTACCAGCCTGGGGTTCAGGGACAGAACTTTCTTCAACTGAATCACTGCCAGATCTTCACTCCCCTGCTGACAGTACAAAAGAGACTGATTATATTTTTTAATGGTCTGATTGATCGTCTCCAGGCGAGCCGGACTATTCTGAATGGCCTGTATATATTCATCTGCAATATTTTTATTCGGCTCAAGATTTTTACTGATAATCCATTCCGTAAGAGCAGATACTACCTCTCCAGTCTCAAAATAGATTAATCCCAGGAGGTTCCTTGCTGGAATATTATCTTTATTTAGTTTTAAGCTGGAGCGCAAATCCTGAGTTGCTCCGGTAAGGTTCCTTACTCTGGCTTTCTCCAGCCCCATATTGTAATAGGTATTGGACAGCCTAATCAGCTTCTTATATATCCTGATATCCGTTCCACAGGCACTGCAATATTCGAGATCGTTCAGTGTTGCACCACATTTTATACAAAGCATTCTCTAAATCCTACTTTCTAGTATCTGTTACTGCTTCTCATTTCCCGAATCATTTCCTGAAGAAGATCGGCCATGTCTTTTGGCTTATTATTATAGACATTCTCTTCTACCTGCTCTACTTCCAGGCTGGGGTGAAATTTCTTTAATTCCTCTTCAAAATCAATCATGTGCTGTCCTCCTTAATATGCTCTTAATACTTCCCACCAAGTACAAAGAACCTACACAAAATAAAATCCCATCACCCTTTTTCTTTAGTGCCACGGAAAAGGCTTCCTCTACATCTGGATAGGCCAAAACCTCCGCATCTCCAAATTTTTTAAAAAGTGCTGCCGGTTCCTTTACATTCACAGAACGATAACCTCCAACTTCTGTGACGATCACCCGTTCTATGCGGAGTCCCCGGCATATCTTCTCTATCATGTGACGGTAGTCCTTATCACCTACTGCCGCAAACAACAACGTCACTGGATAATCTGCCTCCAGGCGCTTTGCCGTCTTAACAAACTCCTCCACGCCTGCTTCGTTATGTGCTCCGTCGATGATTACCTGGGGCAAGACGGTCTCCATTCTGCCCTGCCATCTCATATGAGTTATTCCCTGCTTTATGACAGCATCCGCAAATTCTCTTTCCCGATCTAATGCTTTTAAAGCCGTTACCGCCAGGGTAGCATTCTTCACCTGATATTCTGCCACACTGGATATGGAAAACTCAATATAATCATAATACCCAGAATTTATGGAAAAATCAATACGTTTATTCGTCATAGAGGAAATTTTATACATTTCTTTTCGAATTTCAAAAATTGGAGCCCCAAGTTCTTTTGCTCGTGAACGGATAACCTCAACCGCATCCGGGCAATCTCCATCATATATTACCGGAACTCCTTTTTTAATAATCCCGGCCTTTTCCCCCGCAATATCCCTCACCGTGTCACCCAGATATTCTGTATGGTCTAAACCGATAGAGGTGATCACCGTCACCATCGGATGGGCAATCGCATTGGTAGCATCCAGGCGTCCCCCCAGCCCTGTTTCCAGCACCAGATACTCCACCTTCGCTTTATCAAAAAGCACCATCCCAACAAGAAATAACAGTTCAAAATACGTAGGATGGGCATAACCCTCTTTTTGGATCCTCTCCACGCATCCCATGACAATCCGAAAGGCACCTAGAAACTCTTCATTGCTCACTTGCTTCTCATCAATCACAAATCGCTCATTTACATCTACCAGATGGGGTGAGATAAACAGTCCCGTATGTTTTCCCGCCGCATGCAGCATGGAAGCCAGAAAGGAACATACGGAGCCTTTTCCATTGGTTCCAGCCACATGAAGAATCTTCATATGCTCCTGGGGTTCTCCTAAATGGCGTAAAATAGCCTTTGTATTTTCCAAAGTATTCTTTTTCGTAAATTTAGGCGTCTCTTCAATATATGCAGCCGCCTCCTCATAGGTCATTTTATCATATGCCATCTCTTAATCCATCCTTCTTCCAATTGCTTGTGCTTCACCGGCATGGCGATCACTGATCTATTTTGACAATGCCGCCAGGCGTTCCTTTACCTGATCCATCATCTGGCTATATTTCTTTTGTTTTTCTTTTTCTTCGTCAATCTTACTCTGGGGTGCACGGCTTAAGAACTTCTCATTGTTCAGCATTCCATTTACACGGGCCAGTTCTTTGGTAAGCCGTTCCTCCTCCTTCTTCAGACGCTCAAGCTCTTTCTCCATATCTACCAGATCGGAGAAAGGCATATAAACCGCACCGTCCGTAATCAGGGCGGAAACCGCATCCTCACTGATCCCTGTCTTGTCCGCCTGAATTGTCACCTCTCCAGCATAAGCCAGGGTGGCAAAGAAGATTCGTCCTTTTTCAAAGATACTGCGTACCTCTTCCCTTTCGGAAACCACAAACACGGATGCCTTTCTGCTTGGCGGAACATTCATTTCGGATCGCACGTTCCGGATACCCCGAACGGCCTCTTTAATCCGCTCTACAGCCAGTTCATCTGCTTCAAACGCCCACTCCTTTTTATATTCCGGCCAGGACGAAATCATGATAGACTCCTCATCTGTCAGATTACAGAATATCTCCTCCGTAATAAAAGGCATATAGGGATGCAGAAGTTTTAATGCATTGGTCAGCACGGTCTTCAGTGTCCACAGTGCAGCCGCTTTCGTCTGATCCTCCTCCTGGTAAAGCCGGGGCTTCACCATCTCAATATACCAGTCACAGAACTCTTCCCAAATAAAATCATAAAGCTTCTGTACGGCGATTCCCAACTCAAACTTATCCATATTGGATGTTACATCCTTAGCCAGAGTATTTACCTTGGAGAGAATCCACTTGTCTACACTTGTCAGTTCCCCGGTAGACATAGTCTCCGGAATCTGTGCTTTCTCCATATTCATCATAATAAACCGGGAAGCATTCCACACCTTATTGGCAAAATTCCGGCTGGCCTCCACACGTTCCATGTAAAAACGCATATCATTCCCTGGTGCATTGCCCGTTACCAGGGTAAATCTGAGTGCATCCGCACCGTACCGGTCGATAATCTCCAGAGGATCAATGCCGTTTCCCAGAGACTTGCTCATCTTTCTTCCCAGAGAGTCACGTACCAGACCGTGAATCAGCACATGATGGAAAGGAGATTTTCCTGTCTGCTCATAACCGGAAAACACCATCCGAATCACCCAGAAGAAAATAATGTCGTAGCCCGTTACCAGCACGTCCGTGGGATAAAAGTAGTCCAAATCTTCCGTCTCCTTTGGCCATCCAAGGGTCGAGAACGGCCACAGGGCAGAGGAAAACCAGGTATCCAGCGTGTCCGGATCCTGCGTAAAGTGCTTGCAGCCGCACTTTGGACAAACTTCTGGCTGTTCCCTTGCCACTACAAGTTCTCCACACTGGTCACAGTAATAAGCCGGAATCCGGTGTCCCCACCAGAGCTGCCGGGAAATGCACCAGTCACGAATATTTTCCAGCCAATGAAGATAAGTCTTGTCAAAACGCCCCGGAACGAAAGTCAATTCGCCATTCTTTACCGCTTCAATAGCAGGCTTTGCCAGCTCCTCCATCTTTACAAACCATTGCTGCTTGATGAGCGGTTCTACGGTAGTTCCGCAGCGATCATGGGTTCCTACATTATGAGAATGATCTGCCACTTTAACCAGAAGTCCCTGTTCTTTCAGCTCCTCCACCATCAGCTTCCTTGCTTCATAGCGATCCATGCCTGCATATTTTCCGCCATTTTCATTGATGGTGGCATCATCATTCAATATATTGATCTCCGGCAGGTTATGCCGTCTTCCCACCTCAAAGTCATTGGGGTCATGAGCCGGAGTAATCTTTACCACACCGGTTCCGAATTCTTTGTCTACATAAGCATCTGCGATAACCGGAATCTCCCGGCCAACCAGGGGCAGGATAACCGTCTTGCCGATAATGTCCTGATACCGCTCATCATCGGGATTCACCGCCAGTGCCGTGTCTCCCAGCATAGTCTCCGGACGGGTGGTGGCAATCTCTACAAACCTGTCACTGTCCTTGATTGGATAATTGATATGCCAGAAATGGCCTGCCTGCTCCTCATGCTCTACCTCTGCATCAGAGATGGAAGTCTTACATACGGGGCACCAGTTGATAATCCGGGAGCCTTTATAGATATAGCCTTTCTCGTAAAGCCGAATAAATACCTCCAGAACAGCCTCGGAGCAGCCCTCATCCATGGTAAAGCGTTCCCGCTCCCAGTCGCAGGAAGAACCTAGCTTCTTCAACTGATTGATAATGGCTCCTCCATACTCCTCTTTCCATTGCCAGGCCCTCTTTAAGAAGCCCTCTCTTCCCAGCTCCTTTTTATCTATGCCCTCTTCCTTTAACTGATTGGTAACCTTAACCTCTGTGGAGATGGATGCATGATCCGTTCCCGGAATCCAGAGGGCATTGTAACCCTGCATTCTCTTATAGCGAATCAGGATATCCTGCAAGGTCTCGTCCAGTGCATGGCCCATATGAAGCCGGCCCGTTACATTTGGGGGCGGAATGACAATTGTAAATGGTTTCTTGCTCCTGTCCACTTCTGCGTGAAAATACTTTTTCTCCAGCCATTTTTCGTAGATTCGATCCTCCATTCCTTTGGGATCGTAAGTCTTTGCTAATTCTTTCATTCGTACAATTTCCTCCTGTTTTAAATCGTTGCACGATAGCACTAAAGGGTAAAGTCGCAAAGATGCACGCCGGGCAGCTCATTGCCAACGTGCAAAACGCCCTTTCAGAATCTGAAAGGGCGTCAAATAACGCGGTACCACCTGTCTTATATGTGGTTCTCCCACATACATCTCTAAACCCCGATAACGCCGGTTATGCGTGAACGGTTACTGTTCTTTCACCGTTCCGGCTCCAAAGCTACCTCCACAGTCACTTTTCTGAAAGGAACTTTCAGCCTATGGCTCCTTCTCTCTGACAGATGTGTTTTTCTGTGTATCCTCTTCTTCTTAGCCTTTTTCCCTTTTAATATTTTCTAACATAACAGGCTTTTTGCTGTTTGTCAAGGCTGAGATTCCCTGCCTGTGTTCTTTTTACACAAGCTGAGCCACCAGCCCCTTACATAGGAATTCTTTCATCCATGCCGTGTTAAGTTCCGGCATCATTTCACTCTTCTCCAGATACATAACAAAGGCTGCCATATTCGCCAGGGACATGATGCATGCAGCGGAGACGGGGATGTCCTCCCGGATCTCTCCTTTCTCCTTTCCCTCCTGGCACATTTCCCACAAAATTTTCACCGGTCCGCATCCGGACCTCTTTCGCTTCTGAAGTTCTTCCAAAATCGTTCCACTGAGTCCGCTTCCCTCTGTGGTCAGACGCAGAATCCGCACAAAAACCTTTTGCTCACGAAACCGTCTCTCCATCCAGTCAAAGGCATAAACCACTTTTTCCCGAAAGCCCTCATGGCGGTCAAGTTCTTCTTTTTCTTCCTCAATCTTTTGTTCCACATCGTAAAGGAGTGCACAGGCTATAATTTCCTCCCTGCTTTTAAAATAGTCGTATGCCGTTCCTTTTCCGATTCCTGCCCTTGCCGTAATATCGGATACTTTGATTCCGTTTACATCGGCACCTTCATCCAGCAGTTCCAGTACGCCCCGGTACAGAGCCAGAACCTTTGGCCTTGTTTCTTTCATTTACTCCACCTCCACAGCTTTCTTTCTGCGGATAAGCAGAGAATAGATGCAGGGAATGACAAACAGTGTCAGCAAGGTACCATAGAGCAGACCGCCGATGGTTACAATCGCCATAGGCTGAACCATATCCGCACCCATGCCCACGCCGGCTCCCATGGTTGACAGACCCAATATCGTAGTCAGTGCCGTCATCAAAATAGGACGCATACGTGTCTTTCCTGCTTCTACCAAGGCTTCCGTCTTACTCATTCCTTTGTCACAGAGCTGATTGGTATAGTCGATCAATACAATTCCATTGTTTACGATGATGCCAGATAGCATAACAAAACCAATCATAGCAATAACGCTGAATTCGCTTCCTGCTACAAACAACCCGAAAAGACCACCTGTAAAGGCCAGCGGTACGGTAAACATAATGATAAAAGGCGACAACAGGGACTGGAACTGGGCCACCATAATCAGGTACATGAACAGCAACGCCAGAAGAAGCATCTTCACCAACTCAACCATGGACTCCATGATCGTCTCATTTTCTCCCTGCATTTCAATGGTATATCCCTCCGGTGCCTGATATTTGTCAAGCTTTCGCTGCACCTCCGAGGATACCAGGCCAACATTGTGATCATCATCAATGGATGCCGTTACGCTGATATAGCGGGACTGGGCATCTCTCATAATCGTTTCCAGCCCCTCTGCCTCAGAAAATTCTGCAATATCCGTCAGGGGCACATGCTCCTTGGTATTATCATTTTTTGTGACAGTAAGCATCAGATCCTTGATCGTCTCTCTGGTCAGTTCCTCGTCTTCTCCGTTTACCACCAACACATCAAAGTCCTCCGTGTCCGTGGACAGGGTCGTAGCACTGATGGGATCCGACAACTTCGCCATAATCTCTGAAAAGACTCCCGCTGTGGTAAGCCCCTCCTGGGCTGCTTTTTCTTTATCAACCTTGATACGAAGCTCTCCCGTGGTCTCCTCTATTCCATCAGACACGTCAATGGTTCCTTCTGTCTCTTCTACAAGCTTTGCAATATCTTTCGCAATCTCCTGCAGGCGATCCAGATCCCGGCCTTTTATCATAATGGTTATGCCGCTGCCTCCTAAGGCACTCATATCCATACTGGAAGTAGATACCTCGATCTCTGCTTCCATATCCTCTGTAAGCGTTAAGATCTCATCTTTCAATTCCTGATTGGTAAGCTTCTTATCCTCTTTTAGCAACCCATAGACAGATACCTCATTGGTAGCAGTATCTCCGCTCACCAATCCCATACTGCTTCCGGAGGAAGCCATAGCTCCTACTTCCACTACATCCTCCAGGGTTAAAAGGCGGCGTTCCAATTCATCTGCCTGTTCCGCCGTCTCATTAAGAGGTGTTCCCTCCGGCATGGTTAATGTCATGCTGATCTCTGTACTGTCCATCTCAGGCATAAAAGCTGTTCCCTTAGCAAACTCCAGAACCGCACTGAGAATCAAAAGGCCCACTGCAAGAATCAGGACAACGGCCCTGTGCCCGAGTGCCAGACGGATCAACCGTTCATAACCGTCCATAAGCTTTTCAAAAAATTGCGAGGGCTTCTTTTCCTTTGTTTTTTTCAAAAGCCCTGCTCCCATAGACGGCACCAGGGTCAGTGCAACCGCAAGGCTGGCTCCCAGAGAGTAGGCAATGGTCAACCCCATATCTACGAATAATTGCCTGGTGATCCCTTCGGTAAATACAATAGGCAGGAATACGCAGACCGTAGTCAAAGTGGAAGCCGCAATGGCTCCTGCCACTTCTCTGGCCCCCTCCATCGCCGCTTCGGAGGAACTCATGCCATCATTTCTCAGACGATATATATTCTCAATTACTACGATAGAGTTATCCACCAGCATACCGATTCCCAGTGCCAATCCGGACAGGGAAATAATATTCAGGGTTACGCCGCTGAAATACATACATACCACTGCCGCAACAACGCTGATGGGGATGGAGCAGGCGATAACGAGGGTCGGTCTCAAGTCCTTCAGAAAAACAATCAGGATTAAGACTGCCAGAATCGCTCCGGAAATCATATTGCTGAAAACGGAGTCTGTTACCAGGTCAATATAGACCCCCTGATCCATCAAGGGAAGCAGCAATAGGTCCGGATCTTCTTCCTGCAATTCTGCCATTCGCTTATTGATACGCTCAGACACGTCTCCCGTGGAGTAGCCGGTCTGCTTCTGAATCGTCAGCATGACACCCGCCTGACCATTGATGCTTGCATAGACTTCATCCGAGTTATCCGCCATAAATACGTCTGCCACATCACTTAGATGTATGGTGTCCACTCCGTCCATTTCCATGTCAATCAATACCATGTTTTGGAGACTTTCCACATCGTCTACCTTGTCACCTACACGAACCAGATAATCGATGCCCTCCTCGGTCACGTAGCCTGCCGGCATGGAGAAATTCTGGGCTGCCAGAAGATTCTCCACCATCTCCACGGTGAGAATGTCGGTCATGTCGGCATTATCCAGGGCATCCGCTTTGGCTTCTTTCAGATCTTCTTCGCCTTCTTTGATAGAATCCCAGCCCTCGCTTAATTGCTTTCGGGCATCATTGAGCTGCTCCTGGGCATCACCGATCTGATCCCAGGCATCGTCAAGCTGCTCCTGGGCGGACTCCAGTTGTTCCTTGGCGGATTTAAGCTGGGATTTGGTAATGTTCAAGGTGGCGGAGGCACTGCCCATCTCGATGGCGGCTATCATTTCACCCATATTGACTTCGGTGAGCTTCTGGCTTAGCTGGGCATCGGCGGCTTCCAGTTCTTTCTTAGCTGCCGTAAGCTGAGCGATCTCTGCCTGGGGGAAAGCTGCGAGAACCGCTTCCGCTTCTGTCTTTTGCCTATCTACTTCAGCAATCGCAATTCTTAACATATCACGAGTTTTTACGCTTTTAAGCATCTCCCCAAAAGGCGTGCCAGCAACAGAGCTTACGATTACTTCCATGCCATCTTTCACTGCTGCATCCCCTGTTCCTGCACTCGCTGCCTCTGCATTTTCCGCTTCTGTTAACAGGGTATGTAATTCTCCTGACAGCTTTCCCAGCCCCTCTGCCGTAGCTTTCGCTGTCTCGTATTCATTCAGCCGCACCTGGATTGCCGCCAGATTCTTTGTTATCTCAGCCTTTCCTTCGTTAATCGCCGTCTGGGCCGCTGCAAGCTGGGCTGCGGTTTCTGTCTTTTTGCCATCCAATGTGTCAATTCCACTTTGAACCTCATCCAGTCCTTTTTCCAGATCATGCTTATTATCCGCCAGATCTGCCTGGTTCTCCTGCAATTCAGCTATGCTGTCATTGAGTTCGATCTGGCCGTCATTTAATTCTTTCTGGCCATCCACCAACTCTTTCTTGCCATCTGCAATCTCTTTCTCGGCATCCTCAAATTCACTCTCAACATACCCAAAGACTTGCCGGTTAATGGCATCAATCTTCTCCTGGCGAATTACCACCTGAACATTCTCCTCAATGAGACCGGAAGCGTTCACAGATGCCACACCCTCCAGGCTTTCCAGTTCAGGAATGATAGAATCCTCTGTAAGCTTTGTTACCTCTGTATGTGACAGGCCTTCTTTTCCCACAGCCGCCACCATAACCGGCATCATATCCGGATTCAGCTTCATAATAATCGGGCTGCCTATGGAATCATCATCCCACATGGCTTTCAGTTGATCCAGGTTCTCCCGCATCTCAATGGTCACGGAATCCATATTTGCCGTCTGGGCAAATTCCAGGATCACAAGAGAATAGTTCTCTGCGGAAAGGGAGCTTACATTCTCAA
The DNA here is from genome assembly GCA_948330435.1 of uncultured Lachnoclostridium sp. Lineage (GTDB taxonomy): Bacteria > Bacillota > Clostridia > Lachnospirales > Lachnospiraceae > Laedolimicola. The sequence goes on from CAOJBY010000001.1 coordinate 74,694, forward strand.
TATTGCTTACTGTGGCCATGGACTGCTCTACGGGTCTTGTTACCATGCTTTCGACTGTCTCAGGGCTTGCCCCGGCATAGGTAGTCATTACGATCGCATAGGGCAGATTCATGCTGGGCAGTAAGTCTGTGGTCATCTTGGTAAAAGATACAACTCCCAAAACAACAACGAGCACTACCGCCACAAATACCGTATACGGCTTCTTTACACTGTACCTGGAAATCATTTTTTCACGTCTCCTGTCTCCTCGTTTTCCGACCGACCAGTCGGTTCTGACTTATTATAAAATCCCGAACATGGCCGTGTCAAGTTAAAAAAATATAAAATAAATTGAGAATATCTTACCTCTTTTGTATAGAATTTGTCAAAAAAGCATGTTGAATCTATAATTAAAGTAATCTGAAAATATATTTTTAAATGGCTAAATAACTTAACTTTTGCTGCCTAACATAGAAAAAACGTCCCGGATTCATTTGTTTCCGGGACGTTTCCTTTCACCATCTTTAATTTATAAATACTTTTTAAGTTCCTCCACCTTATCCGTTTTCTCCCAAGGCAGATCCAAATCGGTACGGCCAAAATGACCGTAAGCCGCTGTCTGCTTGTAAATCGGACGACGCAGATCCAACATCTTAATAATACCTGCCGGACGCAGATCAAAGTTCTCGCGAATCATCTCTACCAGCTTCTGATCGGAAAGCTTTCCGGTTCCGAAAGTATCTACCATAACAGAGGTAGGCTGTGCCACACCGATAGCATAGGAAAGCTGAATCTCGCACTTTTCCGCCAGCCCTGCCGCCACGATGTTCTTTGCCACATAACGTGCCGCATAAGCAGCAGAACGGTCTACCTTGGTACAATCCTTTCCAGAGAAAGCTCCGCCGCCATGACGGGCCATACCACCATATGTATCTACAATAATCTTCCGTCCAGTCACTCCGCTGTCACCATTAGGCCCGCCGATTACAAAACGTCCGGTGGGATTAATAAAGAACTTGGTATCCCCATCTACCATATTGGCCGGTAAAATCTCATCAAATACATATTTCTTAATATCTGTGTGAATCTGCTCCTGAGTCACATCCTCACTGTGCTGGGTAGAAAGCACTACCGCGTCCAGACGAACGGGCTTCCCTGCCTCATCATACTCTACTGTTACCTGACTCTTTCCATCCGGCCGCAGATACGGCAATGTTCCGTCTTTACGAACCTTGGTAAGCTGCAGAACCAGCTTATGGGCAAGAGAAATGGGATAGGGCATCAATTCCGGTGTCTCATTGGTTGCATAGCCAAACATCATCCCCTGGTCGCCGGCACCAATAGCCTCCAATTCACTGTCAGACATCTGGTTTTCTTTTGCTTCCAACGCCTTATTTACACCCATGGCAATATCTGAGGACTGCTCATCAATAGCGGTCAGCACTGCACAATTGTCCGCATCAAAACCGTATTTTCCACGAGTATATCCAATCTCCCGGACAGTCTCTCTTACGATCTTCTGGATATCTACGTATCCCTTAGTGGTAATCTCGCCCATAACCAGTACCAAACCAGTAGTGGTAGCTGTCTCGCAAGCCACTCTGCTCATGGGATCCTGCTCTAAAAGAGCATCCAAAATGGCATCGGAAATCTGATCACAGATTTTATCCGGATGACCTTCGGTTACGGATTCTGAAGTGAATAGTAGTTTTTCCATGTTGTTTCTCTCCTTTTGTTTGAAAAATTTAAAGGCCCGCCAAAGGCGGACCTGATATGTTATGATAATCAAATCCCCTTATTGTTCGATTACTCGCTCAGGTTGGCACCTTCCATCGCTGGGGTTGCCGTGACTTCACAGATCCTTTGTATCTCCATCACTCTGAATAAGAGAAATTCACAATATTCAATTTGCTTACCATCAACTCTAAAATACACCGATTGACTGCATTTGTCAACCCACTTTCAGGCGGAACTTATGAACCTCTTTTTCCTCCTGGACTTTCTCAATCATAGCCCCAAGGTTCTTAAGCTTTTCCTCAAAATGCTCATAGCCTCGTTCAATAAAATGTACATCCTCCACAATGGTGATTCCATCTGCTGCAAGGCCTGCAAGAACCAACGCCGCCCCGGCACGAAGATCCGGGCTGGAAATCTGAGCCCCCGTATACTGAATCACTCCGTCAATAATAGCCGTGTTCCCCTCAACCTTAATATTCGCACCCATCCGGGCCAATTCATCCACATACTTAAAACGATTTTCAAAGATGCTCTCTGTTACAATACTGGTTCCCCGGGCCAATCCGAGGGCCACTGTAATCTGGGGCTGCATATCTGTAGGGAATCCGGGATATGGCAGAGTCTTCACATTAGTAGGGTTCAACCCTTTGGAACAGACCACCCGGACAGCATCATCCAGTTCCTCAATCTCGCATCCAATCTCTAAAAGCTTGGATGTGGTAGCTTCCAGATGCTTGGGGATCACATTCTTTACCGTCACATCCCCTTTCGTCACTGCCGCAGCAAACATAAAGGTTCCTGCCTCAATCTGATCCGGAATAATAGAATACTCCGTAGCATGAAGCCGTTCCACGCCCCTGATACGAATGACATCCGTACCTGCTCCTTTGATATTGGCTCCCATGCTGTTCAGGAAGTTAGCCACATCTACTACATGGGGTTCCTTTGCCGCATTTTCAATAACCGTATTGCCTTCCGCCATAGAGGCCGCCATCATAATATTGATGGTGGCACCCACAGACACTACATCCAGATAAATATGGCTTCCTCGCAGATGTTCTGCCTCTGCCACAATAAATCCATATTCAATCTTTACCTCTGCACCCAGAGCTTTAAAACCTTTCAGGTGCTGATCGATGGGACGGCTGCCAATGTTGCAGCCCCCAGGAAGGGGCACCTCTGCCCTCTTATACTTCCCCAACATGGCTCCCAATAGATAGTAAGAAGCCCGGATCCGCTTAATGTACTCATAGTCCACACTATAACTCCCGATGCCGGAACCATTTATTTTCACCGTATGACAATCTACGTGCTCAACCTGTGCACCAATCTCCTCCATTGCCTGCAAAAGTACATTCGTGTCTCTTACATCCGGAAGGTTCTCCACAGTTACAGTCTCATCCGTCATAATCGCCGCTGCAAGTATTGCCAGTGCCGCATTCTTGGCCCCACCAATCTCAACCTCTCCTACAAGTGGGTTCCCACCTTTTATTACATATTGATCCATCACTGACTGCTCCCTATCTGTATATATTTAACCGAGCAATATATCTATATCACAAAATACGCTTGTTGGTTTACTTTATTCATTCCCAAAAACATAGGAAATATCCTCAATATAGTATAACACAATCTGTTCATTTGTAAATACCTTATCTTGGAAGTCCTCATTCCTCGCTTTTTTGACCCCCTGGCAGATGTTTTCATAAAAATATATTTTATAGAATATTTATAAAAGAAGTCCATGGAATCACAAAGTCCATGAACTTCTTTAAAAACCCTTTTATCCTTTTAATCCAAATAGTTCAAAGGATTTACCTGGCTTCCATTTATAATGATCTCAAAATGCACATGAGGTCCGGTACTTCGTCCGGTATTACCACTTAGGGCAATCTTCTCTCCCTGCTTTACACTTTGGCCCGTCTTCACCAGAATCCTGCTTAAATGCCCATAGCGTGTCTGCCGTCCGTCCGGATGGCGAAGCGTAATACAGTTTCCATAACCTCCCATCCATCCTGCCTGTACTACGGTTCCACCACAGGAAGCCATAATAGACGTGCCCACAGGACATGCCCAGTCTATGCCCTTATGCTGCCTTCCCCATCTCCATTTAAATCCGGAAGTAAATCGTCCACCGGATAGCGGCTTGATATAGGTAGGCGGAACCTTGGTACCTCTCTCAATAATCTGTGGAACAGGCTCTGTCATCACTGTCTCGGAGATCATTTCCCGGCCTTCTTCCTGGCCGTTCTTTTTTGTAATCAATACGGTTACTTCATGATGTCCGGGAGCCGCCGCCTGACGCTCTACAGTCTCTGTCGTATACCAGTCATCATTGTCAATATACTGGGTTTCCGCATAATAATCCTCTTCATAGGTGGATTCCTCCACAGAGGTTACGGAAAGTTCCGGCTCCGGAACTGTAATAATAATCTCATCCCCGGGATGCAGGGTCGTGTTCTCTTCCAGCCCCTCATTAAGGGCCAGCACTTCCTTAACCAGTAGTCCGTTGCTGTTGGCTATGACAGAAAGGGTGTCTCCGGACTGAACCTCATACACCTGATTCTTCTCCGTATCCTTGGTTACCATGTCAATGGCCTCTTCCGTAGGGGTAATCATATCATTGGACACGTAAGCTTCCACAATCTCCACCCGATCGGTAAACTCCACATCTTTCAATCCGTCTCCTGTGGCTTGGCGAATGTCCTCTTCCTGCCCATTGCCATTTTGTATTTCTTCCTCGGTCACCGTCATGGTAATTACATTCTCTACGGCCTGAGTTACATCATAGTCTCCAACTCCCGCTGTAGTCTTTCCCATTCGGGAAAGGCTGTCACTCATAGCCGGAAGCTTCTCCACTACCTCCGGTTCCTGCTTAGAAACCTGCACCGTGTAGACATTTAGTTCCCGATCCGCATCAGACACAATATTAATCTGAAATTCATTTTCCTCATCATAGCGATTCTTGGTGGCATAAAGCACGTCCATAACGTCCTGATAACTGCCAAGGGTCACTGTAAATTCATTGATTTTCATAAGATATGCTTTGTGCTTGGCTGTAGCCACAACCTCACAAAGTTCCTGATAAATGGCCTCTGTCAGAGCCTCCGTATCCATAGTACTTCCAAAAACCTTTGGAATCTTCTCCATACTGTATTCCACGTCAGCAAGAACCAGGCCCTCCGTCTCTCTGGAAATCCGTGCCCTGGCGTCCAAAAAAGCATCCTCCACCACATCTGGATTCTTTACGGAACCCACCAGGTTTCCTTCCAACGTCACTTCATAGTAGCTATTTCCATTACCGAAACCCGACCCCAGCAGGGGAATCCCCACCAGCATGCAGCCACAGGTTGTCATCATTGCCTGGATAAATACAAGCTTAGATTTTTTGCCAAATAAAAGTCTTTTTCGATTCATTTGTTTTCCAACACTTTTTCTGTAATAATTTCGTAACAATTCCTATTCTATCAATAAATCCAAGGCTTGTAAAGTTTTTTCTAAGGTTTCTTCTACGGTAAATCCATCCTCCTCAACAATCACATGGGCATACTTTTCATAGAGAACTACCCGTTCCTCATAGAGTTCCTTTAAAGTCTGGCCTTCACGAAGCACTACCCCACGTCCCCGAATATCCCTCAGCCGACTGATAACAGTCTCATAAGAAAGCTTAAGGTACATAACCGTTCCGATTTTTTCCAAATGCTCCATGGCCAGATGGCCATAGACCACACTACCGCCAGTTGCAATCACGGCATTCTTCGGATTTAAACCCCGATTCACTCTCTCCTCAACCTTAAGAAAGCCCTCTGTTCCATTTTCCTCAATAATCTGACTGAGAAGCCGTCCCTCTTCTTTTTGAATTACCAGATCTACATCAATAAAGTCTTTTCCAAGAACTTTGGCCAAAATAACACCTATAGTACTTTTCCCTGCCCCCGGCATTCCAATCAATATAATATTATCTCTCATTTATTCTTCCGTTTCTTTCGCACACTATACCCGAAACTTCCGCACTTCTTTCCCAAAGAAAAGTATTCCCCATGAGAATAGGCCATAAGTCCGGTCTCATTGAGCCGAAACTTCCCTTTATTATCCAGATAAGCCTCATCCACATTCACTGCCAGAACTTCCGCCAAAAACATATGGTGGCTTCCCAGTTCCTTTATCTCCGTAACCCTGCATTCAATATTCACCGGACTTTCTTCGATGAGAGGAGCAGCTTTCAGCTTTCCTGCTTTCCCCGGGTGGAGACGAAGCTCTGCAAACTTATCCACATCCCGACCGGATTTTACTCCACAGTAATCAGTGGCATAGGTCAGATTCCTGGTAGTCAAATTAATTACAAATTCTTTTGTCTCCCGAATAATGTCATAAGAATACCGTTCCGGGCGGACCGATATGGACACCATGGCCGGATCCGAGCAGATGGTTCCCACCCAAGCCAAAGTAATAATATTGGGTTTTTCTCCTATTCTGCCGCAACTTACCATAACTGCAGGCAAAGGATAGAGCATGTTTCCCGGCTTCCACTGTTGCTTTTTCATATTCTCCCATCCTTACTGCTGGATCACACTTACCAATGCGGGAATCAACTGCTTCTTTCTGGATACCAGTCCTTTCAATTCATAACTGTCAGAATCCTCCGCCAGCTGAAAAGCTTCCCGCACCAGGCTGTCGGAATTCGGTCCATAGCAAAGAAGCTCCGTAGTTTCCTTTACAATATTGGTCAGCATAAAGAAAATCATATTCAATCCAATTTCTTTGTAAGCCACCTCAAGATACGGTAGCAGCTTCTCCCGAATCTCTCCCAGTTCAATGGCATTCATAGAATTAATCTGTCCCACCGCAAACTCTACGCCATTCACGCTAAACCTCTTGAAGTCCTGATAAAAGATCTCTTTTGCAGTCCTTGAACCCAGATTGCTGCCCGCAGAGAACATATCAATGGCCAATTCTTCAATTTCAATCCCCGCAATCTCCGCAAGAGCCTCTGCAGCAGCCTTGTCTATGGCCGTACAGGTAGGAGATCGGAACATCAATGTATCTGAAATAATAGCCGCACAGAGAAGTCCCGCAATCTTCTTGGGAATCTCTACATTTCGTTCCTGATACATCTGATACATAATGGTTGCCGTGCAGCCCAAAGGCTGATTCCGAAAGAACACTGGAGACATGGTTTCCAAAGATCCAATTCTGTGATGATCGATGATCTCCAAAATCTCCGCAAACTCAATGCCATCCACAGCCTGGGACTCCTCGTTGTGATCCACCAGAATCAACCGTTTACGCTTTAGGTTCAAGAGATTACGCCTGGAAATCATCCCCACATAGTTCTCGTCTTTATCAATAATTGGGAAATCACGATATCGCTTCTGCCCCATAATTTCCTTAATATCCTCTGTCTTCTCGCTGACGTTAAAAATAGTCAGATTCTCTGACTTCATAAAATACTGAATGGGCATACTCTGATTGATCAGTCTTGCTGCAGTAAAAGTGTCATGTGGCGTACTGATCACTACACAGTTATGCTCCTCCGCCAGCTTCCTTATGGTAATGGAAACTTTCGCTCCCTCGCAGACAATAATACAACCTGCATGCATTTCAATAGCACAGAGTTGGGATTCGTATCGGTTTCCAAGTATTACCAAATCCCCCTCTTCTATATAATCTTCCATCAGATCCGGATTTGCCGCAGCAATCAATACCTTTCCTGTATTATAATAGTCCTCCTGAGAGCCTATCAACATCTGCCCTTCCAAAGTCTCTACAATATTCCGGTATTGGGTATTGGCCGTGGAAAGAATCTTACTGTCATACACATCCATATAAGAAGTTGCAATATCTCCAATCGTAATTAGCCCTTCAATTTTTCGTTCCCTTGTAATAGGCAGCGTTACTACCCCCAAACGTCGCATAAGATTCCATGCCTGCTTTAAGGAAAGGTTTCCCTTAACCCCCTCTGTCTTACGGATTTCGATATCTTTTACCTGGGTCATGACATCCGCTACATATACCGGAGCTTCCGCCTGAAAGAAGTTCAGCACATATTGGGTCTCCTGATTTAGCTGCCCTGCCCGGGCCGCTATGTAACCGCCTCCCTCCGTATGGTTTTTCAGATAGGCATATGCCAATGCCGAACAGATTGAGTCCGTATCGGGATTTTTATGTCCAATGATGTACACTGGCCTTGTAAGATCTTTTTCCATTTATTTTCCCCCATTTCTCAAATATCCATTCATATGATTTTTAATTTTATCATTTCTCTCTGGGCATTACAACCATTTACTTGATTGTGCATCCTTATGCCTTTATACAAATTGCCCTGTTGTAAGTCTGTCTTTTTAAATATTTTGTACATTTTTACAATAAGTTCACAATTTATTCATACTTTATTCACAGTCCACTGATATACTAAATTCAAGTTAAAGGAAAGGTTTCTTTTTCAATCAAAGTTGCTTTCATTACACATATAGATAAATTTTTTCATAATAGCCTCGGTGTACCTGGTACACCGGGGCACTCCTCATGTATGAAAAAACACTGAACAAGATTACAACGAGTAAGAGGTCTGAATGGAGATCGGCTCACCACACCATACCCAGGTGCAAAAACACTCTCCCTACAATCTCCTCCTCCTTAACCGCACCAAAGATTCGAGAGTCTTTCGAAATGGGCCGGTTATCTCCCATCACAAAGTATGCTCTTTCCGGCACTTCATAGGGAAATGTAATGCCGTCTGTCATAGGAAACGTCTTCGCCTCAACCTCCGGACCAATCATAAGCAGTCCTTCTTCATTTACAGTCACACGCTCCCCCCCACAGGCCGCTATCCGCTTAATATAATATATCTCATTTTCCTTTCTTACAATTACAATATCATCCTTTTGATACTCCTTATCTAATCGATAAAACAGCACCATATCTCCATCTTTTAAGGCCGGCTCCATAGAATGTCCACCGACAAATGCAATACCAATAATATAGTGAAACGTCACGTAAACAGCCGCAGCCAACACTGCACATTCTATAAAAAAATGCTTCCACTCCCGTTTACGTCGAATCTTCTCTATCTTCTTCTCCAGAATCGCCCCCGGATTCTCTCTGTTCTCTTTATCCATATGCCTGTCCTGCTTTTACTCTTCTACAGATATATTGACTTTATCCTTTAATACCGTAAGGCGTCCAATCAATCTTTCCAGTTCTTCCCGAAGCATTTCCATCTGATGCCTCTGATCTTTCTGGCTTTCTAAATATTTGGACTTATCTTCTTCCAGCCTCCTGGCACATTCATTTCTGGCCTCTTCCAGTTCCTGTTTACATTTGGCTTTTTCCTCTTCCAATTTCCTCGCACATTTTGTCTTTTCCTCTTCCAGTTCCTCTGTGCATTTGGCTCTTTCCTCTTCCAACTCTTTTTCACATCTTTTTTTTGCTTCTTCCAGCTCTTTTTCGCACCTGGCTTTCTCTTCCTCCAGTTCTTTTGCGTATTTAGAGTTCTCCTCCTCTAACTCTTTGTTATACTCATTTCTCAGTAATTCCATCTTTGTTTCATGCTCAGTTTTTAAGTCTTCTATTTCTTTCTGGCACTCTTCCTTGAATTCGTCCTGTGCTCTCTGCAGATGCCCCCGAAGTTCAATTACATCTTCCTGCTGCTGTTTCTTCATCTGCTTTAGCTGACCTCTTACCTGATCTCGCATCTGTTGAGCTCTGCTTTGATACATATTGTTGAGTTGCTGCATTTTTTCCAGAGCATCCTCTTTCTGATATCCGAACAGTGCTGTTTTAATCTTCATTTTTTGTAAAAATTCATTAATCTCCGGATAATCTACAGAGGCTACTCCCGGCACCACCTCCGGCATTTCCAAAGGCCCATTTTCTCCTGCTTTTGTTTCTATATTATCTTTTACTTCCATAATTATTCCGTATCCTCCTTTTCTTTTTATCTCTGGTATTTTTCTCCATGATAACCCGTAATATTATATTTGACAAGTATACATCCCTTTACTTTTCATCTGAAATCCGATATACTTAAGAACATCATTCACACGGAAAGGAGTTTTCTTATGTTTCGCTTATGGGCTAAGATCTTTAAAAATAATCGCATGCTTCGGGATACCGTCATCTGCGACAGCAACAAGGATACCCGTACGCATAAGATTTTCCATGCCTTAGACGAGGTCTGTTCTCAGTTTGACTTAGAACGCCCTTTGTGGCTTGATGCCAATATCCGTGAATTTCAAGAGCATGCAAAGACCAGATTTTACAACGACAGCTTTATTGAGCAGGTTGACTTTGATTATCTGGAAATTCAGATGTTGGAGGAGGACAACATACCTTTTACGTAACCCCCATCTACCATCATACCAGATTCTCCGGATTCAGGCATTCCAGTTCTGGAGCCACAAAACGACCATCTTTTCGGATTAATCGTTCGTCAAAATAAATTTCTCCGCCGCCAAATTCCTCTCTCTGAATCATTACCAAATCCCAATGAACAGCACTGGAATTGCCATTTGGTGCATCTTCATAGCAATTACCCGGTGTAAAGTGAATAGATCCCATAATCTTTTCATCAAACAAGGTATCTTTCATGGGATACAGAATATACGGGTTCACTCCTATGGCAAACTCTCCTACATAGCGTGCCCCTTCATCCGTATCCAGCACCTGATTTAAACGCTCTGTATGATTAGACACTGCATTCACAATCTTACCATCTTTGAATTCCAGACAAATATCCTCAAAAGTGACCCCCTGGTACAGTGATGGGGTATTGTAGGTAATTTTTCCGTTAATCGAATCCCTTACCGGTGCCGTATAAACTTCTCCGTCCGGAATATTTAATTCTCCAGCACAGGCAATAGCCGGAATTCCTTTAATCGAAAAAGTCAGGTCGGTGCCTTTTCCGGTTAGCCGGACCCGATCTGTGTGATTCATCATATCCACCAGGGCTTCCATAGCTTTCGCCATCTTGGAATAATCCAGATTGCATACCCTGAAGTAAAAATCTTCAAAAGCCTCCGTACTGGTTCCGGAAAGCTGTGCCATTGACATATTGGGATAGCGAAGCACCACCCACCGGGTCTTAGGCACGCGGATATTATGATGAACCGGTGTAGAATACAATGTATCATACAAATGCATTTTTTCAGAAGGAACATCGGAAAGTTCTGACACATTATCACTTCCCCGAACGCCAATGTAGCAATCCATCTGAGCCATCTCCCGGCATGCCAGATCTGCCATCAATTCCAACTGTTCCCGGGAACAATTCATCAGCACTTCCCTTTGAAGCTTTGGATTAATATAGTGTACAAAGGGAAGCCCACCTGCCACATACACTTCTTTTACCAATTGCCGGGCCAGCTCCTCTGTAGCTGCCCCCGTATAGTTAATATAAACTTTATCTCCCTTTCCCACCTTACAAGAATAATTCACAAGATTCTTTGCCAACATTTTAATTCTTTCATCCATTTTTAAATGCTCCTTTCCTTTTTCACTGATTTTCCGGGGGAAGACATACGATAAACAGATTGCCCAGTTCTTCAAACATCTGTGTACTATCATTCATTCCCTTGCGGTAACTCTCACCGGTAATCGGCTCCATCAATATTACATTTTGTGGGTCATAACCCGTAATCAGTTCCGCCTGAGACTCCCCTTCCAGAGCCAGCACCGGATATCCCTGACTTACATAATACAGTACCATGTTAAGCGAACATCCCGATAGATCCAATACCATTCCATTCAAATGCTCTGATAGAATTTCATAAGGTGTATGTCCTGCCTCCAATTCAGAGGCAGTGTCCAGATAGTTATTTTCGCTGCTTAGAAGAATTTCTATGGCGGACTGCATACTTGATGCCTCTGGCCTCTCCTGGGGATTCTCCAGAGCCGCTATCTCCATCCGTGTTCGCCTTTCCCCGCGTCTCCAGATATAATCTTGTCCGCTGTCTACTACCACACCCATCTCATCATATGCATCCCGCACCGCTTCGTTTGCTGATATATAGGCCCCCACAAAGTCTCCGTTATATGCATATACAAAGTAGCGTAAGTCAGATTCATTTTTTTCAATCTGCAGGTTTCGGCTTCCCTCAAAAAGAACCTGCTTTGGGGTAAGCCGCTGCATCTGAACTTCTCCCCGGTTCTCTGTAAGGCTGAATTGATACTCTCGTTTTTTCACCCCGGAGTTTTTCGTCTCCAGCAGTATTTTTTCCGTTTTTGCCTCTGTATTATTCGTAATAGGCTCGGGGTTCGCCTCTATATAGTTCCCATCCTCTGTCCTCTGTACACAGTCTAATGAAATCCGATTGTCCTCAATAGCTATTGATATTACAAATTTATTTTGCTGTTCATAGGGAAACTCTCGAATAGTATCTCCTCTTTCATCCTGAATGGTTACATAGCCCATAGGAAATACATTTTTTCCCGTAATATCTTTTACTATATCTTCTTTTCTTGCTTCTCCATAGATCAAATCCGTTCCCATGAAACCAAGTGCACGGATATAGAAGCCCCCTTGAGCTGATACGATTCGTCTGCTACCGGTTTCCAAATTCAAAACCTCAACATCCTCTGATCTGTCAAGTGTTTTTTCTCCCTGCCAGGCTACCAGATGACCATCCTCCGAGATTAGACAACTCTCCTCGCCAATTTCCGTTACAATCTCCTCATAAGCTCTGGTATTCAAATCAATTCTGCAAATATTTTCATGAAGATACAGGTAAAGAATTTCCTTATTATTGACATAGGCCAGCTTTCCTACCTCAGTTTTCAGAATTCGGAAAGGTTCACTGCTCTCAATAAAAATACGTTCCTCCACTGAATTAGTCATGGCATCATAGCTATAAACCGCAACACCGGTTTCCCCCTCATGCCGTCCCCGATTCATATAACCATACACCAGAAAGTTCATACTTCCTGACTCTTCCACGTCTATAATTTTTATGGCATGTTCCTCATAACTGCATCTCAAATCATCTCCATCCCGAAAGCCAAATACATAAGACAATTTATTCTGTGCCACATCGTAGCACCAGAGTTCTCCGTTTTGGACAAATGCAAGAATATTCTCTTCTTCATTTTTTTGATATTCTACTTCTGTGTTTAAGATACCCAAATCAATGGTTCTTTGAGAGAAAACATCCAGATCCGGATCAAAAATCCGATCCACTGTACGTTCGTAATTCAGAAGGTACATTCTCTGCTCCGTGTAACGGACACGATAAGATTCTTTCACCTGATAGCGTTCAGTCTCATTTTTCTCATTTACATGATTTACTTCATATTCCAGTCGGACAGATGCAATAGAATTCTCCAGTTCTGTTAGGTAACTTCGAACCGGACCGGATTTCTGCACTTCCATTTCGTCCCAAATCATCTGCCGATAGCGGGAGTGAATATTCACATAGGCCAAGGTCCCATTATCTGCTGAAGTATCCGGCTCCAAGTAAGAGGTAATGCTCACCGTATTTTCCTTATCAAAAAGAGCTTCATGAATCATAGTAACAAAATCCATGCATTCCTCTAAATGATTTTCCGGAAGATTCAAAAGGCGGGTATAGTAAAATGCTTCCTTTCCCCGTTCCAGCTTTAGGCGAAGCACCATAAGATACTCCTCTCCCGGATCCAGAAGATCTTTTAACCGAAATTCCGCCTTAATCGCCTCATCTTCCCAACTGTAATCCACGATTTGGGAATCCTCTATAAGCCGTTCTGTATTAAGGCTTCGAATCTCATAGAAAATCTCCTCCACTTCCAAGTTTGGAGATTGAATTGATATCCCAACTTTCCGATCCTCTGGAAGGGGGAGTACTGCTTCCCGCAGCATGCTGCCGTTCATGGTTTGCGTATAGCCATGAAGCATGTTCACCTGCCGTCCGTTCTGCTCCAGATAAATAAGCGGCAAGGTTGCATCCGCCATAGAATCTGTAAGATCGCGATTCCCTGCAGACAATGTATAGCCCATATAAAAAATGCCCAAAAAGAACGCTGCCAGAATAGATAAAATTTTTAATATCAGTTTTTTCATTCAGCAGCTCCTTTCCTTAATTTGTCCATGTTCTTAGGACATATAGGGATCCCCGTAGGGGGTTTCCTTAATTTGTCCATGTTCTTAGGACATATAGGGATCCCCGTAGGGGGTTTCCTTAATTTGTCCATGTTCTTAGGACATACAGGGATCCCCGTAGAGGGTTTCCTTAGCAGGCTCTCCAGAGTCGGCTGTACATGCAAAGCTTCCGTGCACTTTTCATAAGTCACATCGCTTACCTTTCGTTTTCCGGACCGCCTTATTGCCCGAATTAAAATATTCTTGGGCGTATGCTCCATGTCAATGAATTCTAAAATCTGCGTATCATAACCTTGCTGTTCCAAAAGTTCCGCCCTCAAACCATCCGTCACAAGGGCTGCGATTCGCTCCTTTAAAAGGCCGTATTTTAATACCGGTGCGAGCTGCTCATTTTGAATCTGCTTATTTAATTCATGCTGACAGCAGGGAACCGAAAGGATCACTTTCGCATTCCATTGTATTGCTTTGTAAAGGGCATAGTCCGTAGCCGTGTCACAGGCATGGAGCGTAACTACCATATCTACTTTCTCTTTTCCTTCATACTTGGCAATATCACCTTTTAAAAACTCCAGCTTTTCATAGCCATATTTCTCCGCCAAAACACTACAGTTCCTGATTACGTCTTCTTTCAGGTCCAGGCCTGTAATGCGAATATTCAGGCCTTTACATACTTTCAGATAATAATACATGGCAAAGGTTAAGTAGGATTTGCCACAGCCAAAATCCAGGATTGTTATCTCTCGCTCCTTTGGTAGTGCATCTCGCACATCCTCAATAAACTCCAAAAAACGATTAATCTGTCGAAACTTGTCATACCGGGAGTGTACTACTTTTCCCTCAGTAGTCATAACCCCTAAATCCACCAAAAAATCTATGGGTATTCCTTCCTCCAGCAAATATTGCTTCTTTTTATTATGTGCATGTTCTGGCACTTTTACGCCCGCACTCTGTGTCTTCTCTTTTATCGTAATCTTTCCCTTTTTGCTCACCAAAACACTGGCCATACCAAGTCCGCTCTCCAATTGAAGCTGACGAAAAGAATCTCTCATCCATTCCAGAATCCGTGAAACGGTCTCTTTCTTCTTCAGATTCTCATGAAAAACCTTCACTCCCCGAAACATCTCCATCTGAAAACAAAGAGTCCCTTTTAAAATCACTGGACGAATGTTAATCTTTGTTATATCTGTATCTCCTCTTGCTCCGCTTATAATGATTCGAAGCAGGGCCTTATTCAAATATTTTTCCAACAAACCTTTTAAGTCTTCCATCTATCAACCTTATTTTCATCTTTCAATTGTCCATATTTCATTCTTGTCTACTATAGCACAGTCTATTTAAAATTGCCAGAATAGATCAAAGAAAAGGCCGAAAATGTGCATGGATTTCACACATTCCCGGTCTTTCAATTCTCAATACATCCAATTGCAGCGTCTGTCCCTACGACGGCATCGGCGCTGATACATCTCATTGAGAAGCATCATGGTTACAAAATCCTCCATCCAGTTCCGCCCGTTTGTCTCTTGCATCATCAGATCATCCTCATAATCTTTTTTATTGAGCTTACTGTAAATACGGCGGCTTACCCGGCGAATCTGAAGCTGATCCGGATATTCGTCAAACATAAAGCTTCCGTCGTACTCCATCCGGTCACACTCTTCTTCTACCAGCGGTTGAATTTGTCTTGCAAGAGCCGGATAGAGTTCCCTAAATTTTCTTTGATCTCGTGCTTTTTCATCTTCCCATGGGCGGATAGGGCAAAAAGGGTATCGTGAATACGCCTCGTAAAAGGAGGTGGGGTTTTGTCCCTGTAAATATTGCTCATAATAGGGGTTCATAAAAAATTCCTTTTTGGATAGTATATGCCAAAGCCCTTTTTCTGTGTTATTCCTCCTGTTCTGCCACCCTCTCAATATGCATAGCCAGATAGCCTATCTCCACCTCATGCTCGTCTATATCTACGTCAAGGCGTTCTTTCAAAATCCGCCGAATGCACTCCGCTGTTTTGTATTCCATATGGAACACTGCCTGAATGTCTCCCATTTTATCATACGTTAAGTTCCCATGATATTTTTCTATCCCTCATAGGTATCTACAGCATACAAGGCATCTCCCACCTTTACCGATCCCGTTGCAAGCAGGCGAATTTTCTGGTTCTCCCCAAGCTCTGTACACAATACCGGAGTAGCAAGTGACGGTGCATGGCTCTTTAAATATTCCAGATCAAGCTTCATCAGCACATCACTTTTTTTCACCTGATCTCCATCTTTCACCAGAACTTCAAATCCCTCACCATTTAGGTTTACCGTGTCAATTCCTATATGCAGAAGCATGGCAATCCCTGATGTCGTCTGGAACCCAATAGCATGTTTTGTCTCAAACACAAAGCAGACCTCTCCATCCTCCGGTGCACACACAGTAGCCTCCTCCGGAATTACCATAGCACCGTCTCCCATCATCCGGCCGGCAAATGCCTCGTCCGGAGTCTCTGATATATCAGCCGCTTTACCCGTAACCGGGCTGTAGATTGTAATGCTCTCTACTATCTTGCCCTCTGCTTTTTCTGCCGCCTGTTCCGCCATAGTTTCATCTTTCTCTGCCTTGACCGGAGTATACTCTTCATCTGGTGCATATTCCAAATAATCTTCCAGATTTGATTTAATCACGGTTACACGGGGACCGTAGATTACCTGTACACCGTTTCCCTTATGAACCACACCGGAAGCACCTGTAGACTTCAACAGTGCATCATCCACTAATTCTGATTTATAAACCGTACAGCGTAGTCTTGTGGCACAGCAGTCCACATCCGAGATATTTCTCTTTCCGCCAAGCCCCCGGCAAATCGCCTCCGGCAAAGCATCTTCCTGGGAAACACCACCATCCTGTGCTCCCTGTCCGCCTTTTTTCCTTGCATCCACATCGCTTCTGCGATACAGCTTCACTTCTTCACTGTCATCTCGGCCAGGAGTTTTCAGATCCATCTTTCGGATAAGAAAAGAGAACAGGAAATAGTATACTGCAAAGTAAACCAGACCTACCACCACGATCCAAATCCAGCTTGTTTTTGCGTTTCCCTGAAGTATGCCGAATAGGAACATGTCAATCAGACCTCCGGAAAAGGTCATTCCCACACCCACGCCGAACACATGCATCAGCATATAGGCCAGTCCCGCAAATACACAGTGGATCATATAAAGCACAGGAGCCACGAAGAGGAACGTAAATTCCAAAGGCTCCGTAATTCCGGTCAGCATAGAGGTCAGTGCTGCGGACAGCAAAAGACCTGCAACAGTTTTCTTCTTTTCCGGCTTTGCCACTTTATACATAGCAAGAGCCGCTCCCGGAAGGCCAAAAATCATCAGGGGGAACTTACCGGCCATAAACCGGGTTGCGGATACGGCAAAGTGCTCTACCGTCGGGTCCGCAAGCTGTGCAAAGAAAATATTCTGTGCACCCTCTACCATACGGCCTGCAACCTCCATGGTCCCTCCAAGAGCCGTCTGCCAAAAAGGTAGATAAAATACATGATGAAGGCCGAAAGGAATCAGTGCACGCTCCATAAGGCCATACACCCATGTTCCGGCATAGCCGGATTCCAACACCACACCGCCTACAGCATAGATTCCCTGCTGAATGACCGGCCAGATGTAAAACATCAAAATGCCTACAATGGTATAAGTCAGCCCACTTACAATGGGTACAAACCGAGTGCCCCCGAAGAAAGACAATACCTGGGGCAGTTCAATCTTATAAAAGCGATTGTGAAGGGCCGCAACTCCAAGTCCTACAATAATACCGCCGAATACTCCCATCTGCAAGGAAGTGATTCCCACCACAGAGGTTGTGGCTCCTTCCAGCATGGCCTCTGCCCCTCCGTGATTTCCGATCATAGCACCGATGGAAGCATGCATAATAAAAAATGCAATTGCCGCTGCCAGAGCCGCCACTTCTTTTTCTTTCTTTGCCATACCAATGGCAACACCCATAGCAAAGATAATAGGAAGATTAGTGAATACAATATCGCCAGCTGCACTCATTACTTTTAGAATTGCGTTTAAGAATGTTCCAGGACCCATAAGCCCCATGAGGCCATAAGCCTCAAGCATCGTTTCATTGGTGAAAGAACCGCCTACGCCAAGCAGCAGCCCCGCCACCGGCAGGATTGCGATTGGAAGCATAAAGGAGCGTCCCACTCGCTGTAGTACACCAAAAATTTTGTCTTTCATGACAATCCTCCATTCCAGTTCTACAACACTCCTAACAGTACCTTTTATGAAGAAGTATTGCTGTTTATTAGTTGTTCCGGATGGTTTATCCACATATTGCTTCCTTACTATGCCCATTTTTTACACAAAAAAAGCATTAACGTGCATAAACATCCAAAATATTCATGCATAGTTAATGCCTGTCGAACAGTTACATACTATATCATTAAAATCAAAATAACATTTGTGGAAAGATTTGTTAAGAATTTTTTCAATTCACTGCTTAACTCTTACATGGTATTTACGGGAAAAGTTCTCGTCGCTTGAGCACAGGTAAATGATTCCTTCCACAAAGGACACGAGTGCCGGTATATAGGTCCAGCAAAAGCACAGGTACAGAATCCCCAGACCAGTCTTCCCCAGATAAAACTTATGTGCACCAAAGCCCCCAAGAAACAGTGCAAGTACTCCGGCCACAACCTTACTCTTTACCGGCCACGCAGCAACTACTTCAGATGCATAAACCTGCGGCTGCACTCCCTGGTAGTTCATTGGCTGCGGCTGCTGAAACTGTGGCGGCATCTGCTGAATACCCAGGCTTTCTCCACAAAATTCACATTCAGTTGCTGTGGGATCATTCGGTGCCCCACACTGTGGACATATGTATCCTGCCATAACATTTTCCTCCTAAATAATCATCATTTAACGTTCTGCTTTCTTTCCGCATTCCGGACAAAACTTCATCCCTGGGGCCAGCTTATTTCCGCACTCGCATACCATCTCACTGTTGTTAAACCCGCATTCCGGGCAAAATTTTGCATTCATGGGAATACGTGCCTTGCAAGAAATACATTCCTTTGTTTCTTCCCTGTGCATGGGATTACCTACAGTCTGACTCATGGATGCACCTACACCCATAGCGGCTCCCAGGCCCATGCCTCCTGCAACAAATGCCCCCGCTACGCCGCTCTGGTTATTGGCTGCACCTTCATAGACATCAAAGGAACGCTTTGTCGTATACCGCCCGTCGCCCATAATCTCAAAGGCCGCCTTATCCTCAAGAATATCATTGATCTTCTCAAAGTCCTCATCTGGAAAATTAATGGACTCTATAAAGAAATTCACAACCTTGAAACCGTATCTCTCAAATTCCGGTGTGATTTTTTCTTTTACCTTATCCGACAGGCTTTCCAGCCATGCGGAAATCTCCAAAGCCGATATCTGATTCTTTATTATGGCATCTGCTATGACAGACTTCGCTTTGATTACCAGGATACCTCTATAGTAATCCTTGATCTTGTCAAATTTAACAAGCTCATCTTTTTGCATACCGCCAATCAGCTCTCTAAACAGCCTGGCCACATCCATAATGCGAAGCCCCATCTGACCAAAGGCCCGGACTCTCAGCTTTACATAATACTTGGGATCGATCAGCTGTAT
This sequence comes from uncultured Lachnoclostridium sp., assembly GCA_948330435.1. Taxonomy (GTDB): domain Bacteria; phylum Bacillota; class Clostridia; order Lachnospirales; family Lachnospiraceae; genus Laedolimicola. Next base: position 94,125 of record CAOJBY010000001.1, read on the forward strand.
GGGATCGGTGGTGCCCCAGTTAATATCCAGCTTTATGATTGTGTTTATATAATAAATCTCCGCACTGAAAGGCGATTGTCCTCCAAAGGGCAGGTTTACAATGGAATTTAATATAGGTAGATTGGATGTTGACAGCGTATAGGTTCCAGGATAGAACACATCCGCCATTACTCCACCCTTTACAAAAATGGCAGCCTGCCCCTCCTGCACGATCAGCTGCGTGCCCAATACCAGCTCGTCACACGGGTGCTTATAGGTCAGCCAGTCACGACTTCTCAGTCCGTCAAACTTTACTACATTTACTATAGCCAATGCCTGTCCCCCTCTTTCTCCTATGGCTGTCTTTGTATTTCATATCTATTCTGAAGTTTTCTCTGAATTTACTTTATTTTAGTTTACAACAAAACAATTTGTTTTGCAATCATTTCTAAAAGTTGACAAAATACGCTTTGCTAAAACAGATATGCATACTTTCTTATCTGCTGCCTCATCACCTGGCAGACACGGCTAAGAATCCGGTCCTCATAAATCCCCTGAAACTCTTCCAGAAGGAATACCACATCTTTCATGGTAAAAAATGCATGAAATTGAAAACCTCCGTATAAAACCTCACAGGCATCCAGCTGTTCATCAAAGGTTCGGGAAAATGGTTTTGCCTGTATCTTCTGATAGCATGCTTCCGTATTCAACTCAAGAGGATAATCACTTCTTGTATCAGAAAACAGGGCGTCAACTGTGAGAACCTTTTTAAGATAATTCCCGAAGCCATTTAAGCCCGTAATTTCTTCCATATTTTCAACAATGTAACGAATCCGTTCCTCCACTGTCTCAAATTGTACGATTCCTCTAGCCGCACTTTCCCCTTTATATGCCTGAAAAAGTCTCTCTACCGATATCAGCTTGTCATCCTCCGGCAGCAAAAAATCTGCGGACCCACACCCATGATATGATCTTCCGTCTCTCTCCAACTGCTTATATTCATAGGAAACAAAAGACCCCGCATTCGTTTTGGCAAGAAGACGGGATACGAATATCTCAGCCAGTGCCTCATATCCAAGGCCGTCCTCTTTATACCACATGCCATCCGCAAACCACTTATTCTGATTTCCCTTGGAGGATGTCCACTCCGTTTCCTGCCTAGCCATCTGCATTCCGTCAGTAATTAAAGTCATAGCTTAACCATCCCCCTTCGTTTCCCTCAAAAGCTTTTTCAGCTCTCTTTTTTGCTCTTCTGCATTCTTCACTCTTTTCCGAATCTCGTCGTACTTCTTTACCCACTCCGGGTTCATACGTTCCAGACTCTGCCCGTCTCCATGCACGCGTCCGGAGGTCTTTTCCACAATCTGAAAAGGGTCGTAAACATCAATCCCCATATACCGCAATTCCTCACGGATACCATAACGTGTCCGGGGCATACACCGGCTTTCCATAAATTCATTGAAATCGTCCCAATCCGGATTCTCATTGATGCCGAAAGCACGGCTAAGCATGTCATCCGTAAAGTTTATGATGTGCACCTTATGGGTAATTGCACAGGCTTCGATAATGGTTGCCAGTTTATCACGGTCCATATAGACATAGACACGCCTCGATTCCCGGGAGGCTTCCGTGATAATCTTGTGAACCGTGCTCAGGGCAAGATCTGTTTTACCGGCAATGGACCGCATGGAATGTCCCTGACGGCAAAGGGCCAGAACCTGGGCCTTTTTTTCCGTACCAATGGATGGACGGCCTTTTGGACGCAGTTCCTTTTCCTCCTGCTTTCTCTGTTCAAGCTCCTCTTTGGTATCATGGTATGCTTTTGACAATGCTTTTATCTTCTTTTGCAGACGTTCAATCTCCTGCTGCTGCCTTTCCTGCTCCGTCATTTGATCACCCCACCTTTCCCTCTGATACGTCAGATAGCTCTTTTTTCTATTATAAACCATATGCGTTCGTTTAATCAAGTATTTTTCGAACGAATAACCATATATAAAAAACAGAGCAAAGTCAACCAAACGTCAACTCTGCCCTGTATAAATTCTTCTAGGCCTGTGCCCTCTGCTGCTGTTTCTCTTTGTAATGATGCTTCTCCTCCAACATCATATCTTTCACCTTCATCAGACGAATCTGCGTACTTCTCTCATTTTCATCCAATTTCATGGTAATATACTTGATGTTGCTCTGGGCCTGGGGAATGATTACATGCTCCAGTGCGTTTACACGGCGTCGTGTTTTCTCAATCTCGCTGGCCATCAGCTGGCATGCTTTCTCACGCTCCGCCAACAGAAGCATATCCGGCAGAATATCCGCCAGAGACTTTACTGCGTCATCCAGATCACTGGACGTAAACGCAAAGCCGTAAGAATAAATATCATTCGTATCCGCCGTCCGGGTCTTGTACTCAAACACCGGAATATCCACGCTCATTACATTCTTAGTAGAGGTTTCCAGATACACCTCCTGCTTAGGCGCCATCAGCGCTACACGCAGTATTTCTTCCGACATACCTGCCTTGGCAATGACAAAATTCTTATTGGCAGATTTGATGCCGGCCTCCACTTTCTCACGAAGAGCCATGTTTTCACGAACCATCTCAAGGAACTGACGCATCAGCTCGTCACGCTTATCCTTCAGAAGCTTGTGTCCCCGGGTAGCCGTAACCAGCTTTTTCTTCTGCTTGGTCAGCTCCATTCGGGTTGGAGTTACCTGGGTAGATGCCAATCAAATCACCTCCCTAGAACTTTCCGTAGTACTCGTCTAAATACTTATCATCGATACGTTTCAGCTCGGACCTCGGCAGAATGGATAACAACTTCCAACCAATGTTCAAAGTTTCCTCAATATCACGGTTCGCCAGATAACCCTGAGATACATATTCCTTCTCAAACGCATCCGCAAACTTGGCGTAAATCAGGTCAATATCAGAAAGAGCAGCCTCACCTAAGATAACCATCAGCTCTTTCGCCTCCTTACCACGGGAGTAAGCGGCAAACAACTGGTTCATGGTATTGGAGTGGTCGGCCCGGGTCTTTCCGTCGCCGATACCCTTATCCTTCAGACGGGACAGTGAGGGCAGTACATCGATAGGCGGCGTTACACCCTTACTGTAAAGCTCACGGCTCAAGATTACCTGACCCTCGGTAATGTAACCGGTCAAGTCAGGAATCGGGTGAGTCTTATCACCCTCAGGCATGGTCAGGATCGGAATCATAGTGATACTTCCGTCCTTGCCCTTCTGACGTCCGGCACGCTCATACAGCGTAGCCAGGTCCGTATACAGATATCCCGGATAACCACGGCGGCCCGGAACCTCCTTACGGGCTGCAGATACCTCACGGAGAGCGTCCGCATAGTTGGTAATATCGGTCAGAATAACCAGCACGTGCATACCCTGCTCAAATGCAAGGTACTCCGCTGCCGTCAGAGCCATACGTGGCGTAGCAATACGCTCAACGGCCGGGTCATTTGCCAGGTTAATGAAGAGAACGGTACGGTCAATGGCCCCCGTCTCCTTAAAGCTGTTGATAAAGAAGTTGGACTCCTCGAAAGTAATACCCATAGCGGCAAATACTACGGCGAAAGACTCATCCTTACCCCGAACCTTTGCCTGTCTTGCAATCTGTGCTCCAAGCTGTGCATGGGGCAGACCGGAAGCGGAGAAAATGGGCAGCTTCTGTCCACGTACCAGGGTATTCAGTCCGTCAATGGCAGAAATACCGGTCTGGATAAACTCGTTGGGGTAGTCACGGGCTGCCGGGTTCATAGGCAGGCCGTTGATATCCCGGCGTTCATCCGGCAGAATCTCTGGTCCCTTGTCAATGGGGCGTCCCATACCGTCAAACACACGGCCAAGCATATCTGCAGACACGCCAAGCTCCAGGGTCCTTCCCAAGAAACGCACCTTACTGTTGGACAAATTGATACCGGTTGCACTCTCATAAAGCTGTACCAGTGCATTCGTTCCGTCAATCTCCAGAACTTTGCACCGGCGGGTTTCCCCGTTTGCCAGTTCAATCTCACCGATCTCATCATAGGTTACATTCTCAACACCCTGGACCAGCATCAACGGGCCGGCAACTTCTTGTATTGTTCTATATTCCTTTGGCATTTAGAAGTCCTCCTTCCCGAGTAAATTCGCAATCTCAGCCGCAAGCTCCTTGGTGATTGCATCATATTCCTTCTGAATGTCGTCATTCAGCGTATATTTGAAACGTCCGATACGCTCACGAACCTCCATCTTAATAAGTCCGTTCATATCAGCACTCTTATTCAGTGCCTCCACGCCCTCTTCGTAGAACTTCAGCACCAGTTTCATCATTAAATACTGCTTCTCAAGAGAGGTATAGGTATCTACTTCATGGAAAGAGTTCTGATGGAGGAAGTCCTCACGGATGGAACGGGCTGCTTCCATTTTCAGACGGTCCGGTGCGGAAAGTGCATCCATACCTACCATCTGCACGATTTCATTTAACTCCGCCTCTTCCTGAAGCAGTGACATCAGACTCTGACGCAGCTCCATCCAGTCCTCAGCCACATTCTTATTGAACCAGTCTGCCATATCATCCACATACAGAGAATAACTGGTCAGCCAGTTAATAGCCGGGAAGTGACGCTTATAAGCAAGAGCGGAATCCAGTCCCCAATATACCTTAACGATACGTAAGGTAGCCTGAGATACCGGCTCGGAAATATCTCCACCTGGCGGTGAAACGGCTCCGATTACGGACAGTGCTCCGATACGCTCATCCTTTCCAAGAGAAACCACACGTCCTGCACGCTCATAGAACTGTGCCAGACGGGAACCCAGGTATGCAGGATATCCCTCCTCACCAGGCATCTCCTCCAGACGTCCGGACATCTCACGAAGTGCCTCCGCCCAGCGGGAGGTAGAGTCTGCCATCAACGCTACGGAGTAGCCCATATCACGGAAATACTCCGCAATGGTGATACCTGTATAAATAGATGCCTCACGAGCCGCAACGGGCATGTCGGAAGTGTTGGCAATCAGTACGGTACGCTCCATCAGAGAACGGCCGGTCTTGGGGTCCTTAAGTTCCGGGAACTCATTCAAAACGTCCGTCATCTCATTTCCACGCTCACCGCAGCCGATGTAAACTACGATGTCTGCCTCTGCCCACTTTGCAAGCTGATGCTGAATAACCGTCTTACCGGAACCGAAAGGTCCGGGTACGGCTGCCACACCACCCTTGGCAATGGGGAACAAGCCGTCTACAACACGCTGACCGGTAATCAGCGGCATCTCCGGCGGCAGCTTCTCCAGATAAGGACGTCCCTTACGAACGGGCCAGCGCTGCATCATGGTCAGCTCCTTGTCACCGTCTGCTGTGGTAACAACGGCTACCACCTCTTCAACTGTAAATTCGCCTGCTTTGATCTCTTTTACCGTACCGGTAGTTCCAACAGGCACCATAATCTTCTGTATCACGGAGGCTGTCTCCTGTACGGTACCCAACACATCACCAGGCTCAACCTCATCGCCCACCTTGGCAACGGGTACGAAATTCCATTTCAAATCACGCTTCAGGGAGGGAACCTCCACACCACGCTTTAAATTATTGCCAGACAGCTTCATAATGTCATCCAGCGGACGCTGAATACCATCGTAAATACTGCTGATAAGTCCCGGTCCCAATTCTACGGACATGGGCACATTCATAGATTCTACGGGTTCGCCAGGTCCAAGTCCGGAGGTCTCCTCATACACCTGAACGGACGCCTCGTCCCCGTGCATCTCTATGATTTCGCCAATCAAACGCTGATTGCTGACACGAACCACATCGAACATGTTCGCATCCCGCATTCCGCTTGCAATGACCAGCGGTCCTGCTACTTTCTTTATTGTTCCTATACTCATTTGGACGAATCACCCACTTTCTGTTTAGTTATTACTGAATAAAATATCCGATCCAACGGCCTGCTCCACGGATTTGCGGACACTCTCGATTCCCTCGCCCGTATTGCCGGAAACACCGGGAATCAGAATCACCGCCGGAAGCACCTGCTCCCTGAGCCTTTCAATCTCATGCTCAATCTGGGCTGCAAGACATTCCGTAACGTAGATCACGGCATATTCGCCGCCGGCCAGTTGGTGCAGCTTTTTAGCGGCCTCCACGGGTTCTGTCACAGGAAATGTATCCAGTCCCAGTGTCGCAAAGCCGTAAATGCTGTCATAATCTCCCAGAACTGCAATCCTATACATACATCTCCCTTACCCTTTCCCGGATGGAATCATCCGACAGGCCGTTGAGCTTCCCGGACAGGATAATTCTTACCGTTTTAATCTCATTTTCCCGAGCCAGGGCATAGGCCACAATGGGTCCTACGGAAAATGAGTTGTATTTCTGCGGACGGATGGTATAGATAATCCGATTGTCACACCAGCGCTCAAAGGCGGAAGGCGATACAGCCAATGCCTCCGCACCCTCTGCATAGTCCGTGCCTGCCAGATAGTCCCGAATAGCTTCCGGGCCTCCAAGGGCCGCATGAGCCAGGGCATCTACGCTGAGACTGTCGCAGGGTGCAAGCGCTCTTTTCATAAACTCCAAAGATTTTGCGGTTTTCTGTGAACGAACTGCAATCTTGATATCGGCCACGGCCACGGCGGATTCCGCATAATGGCGGATTACTTCATCCTTTGCCGCCCTGCCTGCCTTGTAAATAGCGTCAAGAGCCGCCCGGTCCACAATCACATCGCAGAGCTGACCGTCCCTTGTATGAAGCAGTGTCTCGAAGGCTTCTGCCGCAGCACCTGCCATATACTCCGGAAGGCTTCCGAAATCCCGGCTTTTCACTGCTTCCAGAATCTCTTCTGCGGAAGGGTTCGTATCCTTGTAAAAGATGTTAGAGGTGTTCCCTTCCGTGCATACTTCCTTGATAGCCGCTTTCAGATTGTGAAACACATTGGGATAATCCAGGATGCCGAACACAGACATGTCGGGCACAAGCTCACGAATATCATCCCATGTTTTTTCCCTCTCCCGGGTCAGTATTTTCTCTGCGTCCATTGGAGTATCCGAATCTCCCCAGCCCTTTTCCTGTAGAAACTGAAGGCAGTTTTCATAGGTTTTACGGGCAAGCAGCTGCTCAATGGTAGCTGCCGAAAAGAGGGATAACTCCTTGGAACGGATTCGCGCAACCGCATAGGTATATTGTAAATCAGACATGTTGTAACCTCCTTATGCGTGTTATGCGAACAGCTCCTGATGGATCTTATCCTGCAGGGCATCCCTCTGAGTATTGAACAGTGCCCTAAAGGTACAGTTCTCCTCGATGCCTCCGTATACCAGAATAAATCCGTTTTCTATTCCTTTGCTTTCTTTCTGAAGGGTCAGACTTCCGCCTTTCTTTGCGGCAATTGCAGAAATTTCTTTCTCAAACCCGGCAGGAAGACGCTTTAAATCTGCTGCGGAAAAATAAATCTCTCCGCTTTCCGATAATGCAAACTTCTCAAGCATCTTTCGTATCATTGCGAAATATGCTTCCTCATCCATTGTATTCAGAGATGCGTATGCCTTTTCCAGAACGGAGGCAATCACCTCCTGCTTTGCCTGCAGAATTAAGGTTCTGCGCTGCAGGTCTGCGGAGGATTTGATACGCTCCAGATAATTGGCGGCGCTTGTCTCTGACTGTGCGGACTTCTGCTCCAAAAGCTTATCCGCTTCCGCCTTTGCTTCGGAGACAATTCCATCGGCTTCTTCTCTGGCCGTATTCAAACGGCTCTCGGCCTCCGCCTTTGCCTCGTCCACAATCTGGCTTACCATTTTCTCTAATCCAGTCATCAATCAGCTCTCCTTCTCTCGGATTTTTATCCTGTTCCTTAAACCGGGATAGAGTTTACAGCCAGGATAGAAACCAGAAGTGCAAGGATCGCATAGGTCTCAACCATAGCAGGGAACAGCATAGCCTTACCGAACTGCTCCGGCTTCTTAGCTACGATGCCGATGGATGCTACGGAAGTCTTGCCCTGGTTTACGGCAGAGATAAGGCCCACAATGCCGATGGGAAGGCAGGCTGCCAGAATCATAAGTCCGGTGGGAACGTCGATAGCTGCCATGCTTCCGCCCAGAAGTCCTGTCTTGGACAATGTAACAAAAGCCACCAGCAGACCATAGATACCCTGTGTACCAGGCAGAAGCTGTAGAATCAGAACCTTGGAGAACTTAGCCGGGTCCTCTGTTACAACGCCTGCTGCCGCCTGACCTGCGATTGCAACGCCCACTGCGGAACCAATGCCTGCCAGAAGTGCTGCGAGTGCTGCTCCTAATAATGCGTAAACGCCTCCTAATTGACCTAACATAATTAATTTTCCTCCTTAATATCTACATATTTTGTTTTCATATTAAATGGGTTGAAGGGTCTTCCTCCACCCTCGTAAAACTTTCCGAAAAACTCTACGTACTGCAGACGGTTGGTATGCACATAAGCTCCCAAAAGGTTGATAGCCAGGTTGAGCACATGGCCCACCACAAATACCAGAATAAATACGATTGCTCCCACAACACCGCTTCCCACCATGCTTCCCATAGAATTGATAACGGAAGCGATAACGCCGGTTGCAAGTCCCAGAGCCAGAAGTCTGGAATAGGACAAGACATCGCTCAGCCAGCCAGTCACATTGTAGAGATCATAGGCTCCCAGTGCAATCCGCAGAGCAAAATTTTTATTTTCCCGGCCGGACATCAGACAGATTCCTGCCGCCCCTCCGATAGCCATCACCTTTGCTGCCGTATTGACCGCAGTCGGGAAAGTGAAGTACATCTGGGAAATGGATGCAAACATGCTGCTTGGCAGGAACATCAGGATCAGTCCCATCAAAAAGATGAGCCACAGTCCTACGTCGCAGAAGCAGTCCAGATACTTTTTATCTTTAATCAGCATATACGCCTTGATGCCAAGTCCCAGGAACATATGAATGAGTCCGAAGAGCATGGAGTAAACAAGCATCTTCATCGGATCATTCAGTGGAACAAACCAGAGGGCCTTGATGGTCACCTGCTGTCCAAAGAAAGTACGGGACACCACATCCACCACATCGCCGAAGTATCCGCCAAAGAGCACGCCCCATATCAATGTGGACACGCCGCAGTACATAAACAGGCGAAGAGACTTCTGCATCCCCTCTCCCATGCGGGGGAACTTCTTAAGCACAATGGCACAGGCCAGAAATACAATCAGTCCGTAGGCTGCGTCGGAAAGCATCAGTCCAAACAGGAAGATGTAACACCATGCCATAATAGCAGTGGGATCGATCTCTCCTTTACCCGGTAGTCCGAAAGACTCCACAACTCCCTCAAAGGAAGCCGCCAGTTTACCGTTCTTAAGGAGAATGGGGGGAACGTCCTCTTCCTCCACATCCGTAACCTCCACGCTTAAGGTAAAGTTCTTTTCAAGCTCCTGCTTTAAGCTCTCCGCCTCGCACTTCGGTACATAGCCGGTTACCAGGAACGTACTCTTAGACTGAATCAGTCCTCCAAGAACTTCGTATTTGTCCAGTCTCACCCGGTAGTAGTCTGCCACAAGTTCCAGATCCCGTCTGGATTCCCCGTAAGCTGCAATCTGAGATATGATTTCTTCATTTTTCTTCACCAGGGCTTCACGCTTGCTCCGAAGCTGCTCCTGCCGGTCTGCCGGTAAGAGGCTTCCTATCTGGGATGGCCTTGCAAAGCCGATACTCCGCAGTCCCTCCTCCATAGCGGGTGCATCTTTTTTTCCGCAGATCACACAGAGATATGTCTGATCCCGGTCTGCGGAAAGAACCTCCGCAAAAAAGGCGTCCACATCGGGGACGGCCTGAGTAACTGCTGCGTAAAGCTGCTCGGTGTTCATTAGCTCCGAAACGGTTCCCACAAACCCGGTTGTTCGCTTTGTTCCCATGAAGTTCATGGGAACGTCTAGATTCTTCCAGGGCTCAAGGGCCTCTATCTGGTTTTCCCGTTTCTGAATATTTGCTTTGTTTTCTGCTATCTGTCTGGAAAGGGACACCAACTGGCGTGCTTTCGACATAATTGCATCCTGCCGCTTAATTACACTGTCGTAGCTCTGGACGTCTACCAGGGCCTTTCCCTCCAGCGAGGACAGCATGCCTTTCTTTTCCGGAACATATTCCTGCAGTATCTCTAAGGCACGCTCCGCTACCTGTGCGTTTTTCTCAAAAATATTTCTGGAACTTGCCGTATCCATCTTCTTGAACACTTCATCTTCTTCTACCTGGGCATCAATCTCTACCACGCCTTTTTGCTGAAGAAGCTCCAGAAGCTTTTTTCTGTCCTTTTTCATCGCACAGATGCCGATCCGCTGCATCTCCAATACTGCCATATATATCCCTCCTCTCATTTAGATTTTGCCTGCTCAAGCTCTTTTTATATGAGTTCAGAAGTTACGGCCTGTACTGCTTTCGCTTCCTCCCGTGCCGCAAGAGCTTTCAATGCGTCGGCTTCTTTCTGTGCTTCGGCGGCTGCTTCTTCCAGGATCTTATCTCCCGAATCCTTGGCTGCCTGCATGCGAAGAACTTCCTGCTCCTTTGCCTGGGCCGCAGCCTTTTCCCGGATCTCCCGGGCTTCTTCTTTTGCCTTGGCAACAAGCTCTTCACTCTGCTCCTGGGCTTCCCTTAGGATCTCCTCTGCCTGGGCTTCCGCTTCTTTCACAGCATGAACTGCTTCCTGAACCACTCAATCACCACCTGTTCTTTCTCAATTCATGTAAAAGATTTCTTTACATATCCCTTAAATATTAGCATTTTCTCTATTGATAGTCAATGTGCAATTCTGCAATTCTGTCTGGTATTCCCACAATTTTATACAATAAAAATTCATATTTTCTTGTATTCCATGAAAAAAGTGTGTTATGATAAAAAACAGCCGGTTATCCGGAAATTTATGGAAATGTGAGGAGTGAATACGATGCTACAGACTATTACAGACATCAACAGCACAGTCAACAATATTGTCTGGGGAATCCCGGCTATGGTCTGCATTATCGGTGTAGGACTTTATTTAAGCTTACGCACCCGTTTTATCCAGTTTCGCAAGTTTGGTCATACTTTCCAAGTAACTATCGGAAAGATTTTTTCCAAATCAGATGCCGCAGACGGTGCAGTAACGCCTTTCCAGGCTGTCTGTACAGCTCTTGCCGCCACGGTAGGCACGGGAAATATCGCCGGCGTAGCCGGTGCTATCGCCATCGGCGGTCCGGGTGCGGTGTTCTGGATGTGGGTTTCGGCTTTGCTTGGTATGTGTACGAAGTTTTCCGAGGTTACTCTGGCCGTGCATTTCAGGGAGAAGAATCAGCACGGAGACTGGGTAGGCGGTCCCATGTACTATATTAAGAACGGACTGGGTCCAAAGTGGAAGTGGCTTGCTGTTGTATTTTCCATTCTCGGTATTTTAACAGTGTTTGGTACGGGGAATGCGACTCAGGTGAATACGATTACCACGGCGATTAATACGGCACTTTTGAATTATAATGTGATTTCTTCCGATTCCGCAAGCACAATTAATCTGATTATCGGAATTGTAATTATGGTTCTCGTTGCCATGATTCTTCTGGGCGGTATCAAGCGTATCGGCCGGGTGACTGAACGGCTGGTTCCTTTTATGGCTGTATTCTATATTATTCTGGCTATTGGCGTAATTGTAGTGCATATCCAGAATGTTCCCGGCGTGTTTGCCTCTATTTTCCAGGGCGCATTTGCTCCCTCCGCCGTTACGGGAGGCGTTGTTGGAACTATGTTTTTAAGTATGCAGAAAGGTGTTTCCCGGGGCATTTTTTCCAATGAAGCTGGTCTTGGTACGGGATCTATCGCTCATGCAGCAGCGGATACGAACGAGCCGGTGAAGCAGGGGTATTTTGGTGTTTTTGAAGTGTTTATGGATACGATTGTTATCTGCACGACTACGGCTCTGGTTATTTTATGCAGCGGCGTATCGATCAGCTATGGAGAGGCTGCAGGTGCAGAGTTGACTATCAGCGGGTTTACTGCTACTTATGGAAATTGGGTTTCAATTTTTACAGCTGCGGCCCTTTGCTGTTTTGCTTTTTCCACCATTCTCGGGTGGGGCCTTTATGGAACACGGTGCATTGAATTTTTGTTGGGTTCCAGGGCTAATAAGCCATTTATGCTGGTGTACTCGGCTGTTGCCATTCTGGGAGCCACTGTGAATCTGGGGCTTCTTTGGAGTATTGCGGATACCTTTAACGGGTTGATGTCTATTCCCAACCTAGTTGCATTGTTCCTGCTGGGCGGAACCATGGTGAAATTAGTAAAAGATGCAGATAAGAAATAATAACTTGTAAAAAGGCAGCGAAGACTTGATTTTCTTTCATAAAGTAGTAAAATAGTACTTGTATTATGTTTCAATTATTATCAAGTAGAGGGCGGGCTCGTAGCTCAGTTGGGAGAGCACTGCGTTCGCAACGCAGAGGTCGAGGGTTCGAATCCCTTCGGGTCCATTATCAGAAAACACCGCAAAACTTCCTCTGTTAAGTTTTCGGTATTTTTCATTTTAAACACTAAAATCCAAAAGGAAAATTTTATGTTATTTAATTCTATTGACTTTTTAATATTTTTTCCCATTGTTGTTAGTATCTATTTTATAATTCCAAAAAAAGCAAGATATCTCTGGCTTTTACTTTCAAGCTACTATTTTTATATGAGTTGGAACCCCAAATACGCAATTCTTATGGGAATTTCAACAGCTATCACCTATATAAGCGGACTGTTTATTGAAAAATACCGCCAGCAGGAATTCTATAAAAAAGTGTGCGTTGCCGGAAGTCTTGCCAGCAATCTTTTAATTCTTGTAATTTTCAAATATGCTGATTTTATTCTTATTAATATAAATAATGTTTTATCCCATTTTGGGTTTGAAGTAATTGAACGGCGGCTGGATCTGTTGCTGCCTGTGGGGATTTCCTTCTACACATTCCAGGCATTAAGCTATACATTGGATGTTTTTCGGGGAGACAAGGCTGAAAAGAACTTTTTTCGCTATGCCTTATTTGTATCCTTTTTCCCCCAATTAGTGGCCGGACCCATCGAGCGTTCTAAGAACCTCCTTAGCCAGATTCAAAATATCGAATCCATTCCCGTCTGGAATTACGAAAAAGTACGCAATGGGTTATTCCTGATGTTTTGGGGGCTTTTTCAAAAACTGGTTATTGCCGACAGAGCATCTGTCATTGTAGAGAATGTATACAGCAGCTATGCATCATTCGGTCTTTTTGAAATTACAGTTGCAACCTTTTTATTTGCCTTTCAAATTTATTGCGACTTTGGAGGATACAGCAACATCGCAAGAGGTGCTGCACAAGTGATGGGAATACAGCTAATGAAAAACTTTGAGCAGCCCTATCTGGCTGTATCTATTAAAGAATTCTGGCGGCGCTGGCACATTTCCCTGACAGCATGGTTTACAGATTATCTTTATATTCCATTGGGCGGAAATAGAAAAGGAACTGCAAGAAAATATTTAAACATATTTATTGTATTTGCAGTCAGCGGTTTATGGCACGGAGCCAGTTGGAATTTTATTGTATGGGGAATCCTGCATGCTTTCTATCAAATTATCGAGGATATTGGAAGAAGAATAAAAAAATTTATTCCTTTCTTGCAGGCCAAGAACGAAAGCTTTAGTTCACGAATCCGAAAAATTATTTTTACTTTTCTTTTTGTGGATTTTGCATGGATTTTTTTTGCAGCCGACAGCCTCGGTATTGCTGTTAAAATTATAAATCAAATGGTTACAGTTCCAAAAACAACGGGCCTTTGTGAGTTGGGATTAAATAAAGCAAACTGGATTGTCTTGGCAGCCGCCATCCTCATCTTAATTATCGTAGATATTCTGCACGAAAAACAGATTTCAATTTTTGAAGCTGTACATAGGCAGGAGATTTGGTTCCGGTGGGCTTTATATCTGGGAATTATTTGGAGTATTATTATGTTTGGGGTTTATGGGGTTGGCTATGATGCAAGTCAGTTTATTTATTTCCAATTTTAAGGCGGCAGAATATGAAGAAAATTAAGATTACAATAAAAATTATATGTTTTTGTTTATTATTTTTACTATGCGGAAAAGTACTTGAATATTTGCTTATTGATGACTCGGAATCCTTTACCCGCCTTATGATACATGAATTATATAATCAGGATTCCAATATTGATGTATTGTTTGTTGGCTCCTCCCATTGTTATTGTTCTTTTAATCCGGAAATCATGGATACCGCTTTAGGAAAAAATACATTTAATGCAGGTTCTACGCTACAGGGCTTGGATGGTTCTTTAATAATGATTAAAGAAGCGGTTCAGGAAAATGACATTCAGCAGATCTATTTGGAACTTTATTATGACATCGCTTTTAAGGAGCCTTACAAAGAACGGTCTGAAATGACTACTGTATATATGTTATCTGATTTTCTGAATCCCTCTTTACGCAAAGTGGATTACCTTATTAATGCCAGTTCAAAGGAGCATTATGCAAATAGTTTTATTCTTGCCCGGAGAAACTGGGAAAAGCTTTTGGATCCGGGCTATATTACAGAACTATGGAAGAAGAAAGCCACCGAGGATTACAAATCCTATGCATATACTTATGCCACAACCTATAACGAAATATATGTGGGAAAAGGTTACATGTCAACGCCTCTTAAGATGGAGAATGGCTCTTTCTTTTCAAATTACAGTATTGACCCCCTTGACATTTCAGCCATATCCGAGGATTGGAAAAACTCTTTGCTGGAAATTATTAATTATTGCAAAGACAACGGAATCGAATTAACTCTTGTATCCGCCCCGGTATCTAATTTCCAGTTGACCGCCGTAGGAAATTATGATGCTTATATTGATTTTGTAAATGAATTTATAAGAGATACGGGCATTCAATACTATGATTTCAATTTATGCAAAGAAAACTATTTTCCAAACGACGGGACACTCTTTAGAGATATGGGACATCTGAATTATCCCGGAGCAGAATTATTCGATAATCTCTTTATGGATTTTTTTTCAGGAAAGATTTCTGAAGATGATTTATTCTATCATTCATACCAAGAAAAGCTTGAGCATCTCCAGGAAGATATTTTTGGAATCACATCATTGGAGGATCCAAAACAGCACTGTATTGCAATAGAGCCGGTGGCGAATGCTCCTGTGGAAGAAGTCACCTATAAGGTAACAAGATATTCTGAAGCCGGCGAGCCTGTTGATGTTATAGATGTCCTGGATCCTTTCCCGACTATCGTTTATCCTGCTGGTGAATCAGGAACTTTTGAAGTAATTACCTATTTATCGGGAGTACAAAAAGGCAAGATAACTTTCTTTTATGGAAAAGGCGAATAGCTTCCATACCATACAAAAATCCGCAGGCCATTAGCACTGCGGATTTTTCTATCCTTATACTCCAATTTTTTATGTTCTATTTTTGCCCAAAAAGCATTCTTCCGTTCACATCCTAATCCATTATTTGTTCTTTCACCATTTGATACGCATCCCCATAGGCCATCCCCTGCTCTTTCGCAAGCTTCTTCACACTCTCATACTCCGGATAGTGCATTTCTTTTCCCTCAAGCAAGCATACCTTTACCTTTGCCTGCCCATAAGGTGTGGTCACTTCCTCTATCCGGCGCTCCAAGACCTCCCGTTCCACAGGAAAGCGGCGCACTCCAATAGTAGTTGTCTCCCGAAATAAAATAGCATTCATCTTTTCAATCTGCTCCTCATTACAGAGTACGGATATCTGATAAGCCGGCCGGTTCTTTTTCATATAAATGGGAACAAAAAACGCATCTCTGGCCCCAGCTTCCAAAAGACATTCCAGACAATAGCCCATAACCTCTCCGGAGCAGTCGTCAATATTGCTTTCCAGCATCCAAAGCCTTTCTTCCGGTTGCCGCTCTTCTTTAATAAGCATGGCTCTCAATACATTGGCTTTTGGAAATTCCTTTTTTCCGGCCCCCAAGCCAACTTTTTCGATCTTAAATTTCTCCGGCTTCTTTCCCTCTGACAGTGCCGCAATCGCCGCTCCCGTCGGCGTCACCATCTCGCCCTGCTGCTCCGTCTGCCTAAGGGTAAGCCCATGGCTGGCTGCTATCTGCAACACCGCCGGAACAGGAACCGGCAGTATTCCATGCTGGCAGCGTACATGTCCCTGCCCTTCCCAAATATGCGAAGTAACAACCTTGTCTATGTTAAGCTCCTCCATACAAGCCGCAGTAGACACAATATCCACAATAGAGTCCACGGCCCCCACCTCATGAAAATGAACTTCATCTGCCGGACGGCCGTGAACCTTTCCTTCCGCTTCCGCCACAATCCGGAACATCTGCTTTGACAACTCCAGCACTCTTGGCTTTAAGCCCGCCCCATCCAACATCTGTTCAATATCTCTCCAGGTCCGATGTACATGTGCATGATGCACATGAGCCCCTTTCTCTTCTTCCAAAATCACGTCAAAATCACAGGCATCCAGCCCGGATTTCTGTACTCTTCCAATCCGTATCTCATAGCCGTCCAGGGGTAATTGTGCCAGCGTATGCCGCAAATTTTCCTCCGTAGCCCCCAGATCAATCAGTGCTGCCACCGTCATATCTCCGCTGATTCCCGAACGGCATTCCAGATACAAAGTTTTCTTTTCTTCCATATAATTCCTCCGTCTTAGCTTCATAATCATTGCAGGATACACCTTTATCTTTTAATGGCTGCTATCCGTTCCTCAAGCCTCCAACTGCCAGGCGGTTAATCTGTGTCGCTACATAAGCCGCTCCATAGCCGTTGTCTATATTTGCCACCGTAATCCCATTGGCACAGGAATTCAGCATAGTCAGCAGTGCCGAAAGGCCATGGAAGCTCGCACCGTAACCCACGGAAGTAGGCACCGCAATCACCGGCACCTCCACAAGCCCGGCAACCACACCAGCCAATGCCCCCTCCATACCCGCAACCGCAATCACACAGTTTGCACTTTCAAAGACATCCATATTGGAGAGAAGACGGTGAATCCCTGCCACTCCCACATCAAAAAGCCTTACCACCTGTGTACCAAAAAACTCTGCTGTCTGTGCCGCTTCTTCTGCCACCGGCACATCCGCCGTTCCTCCTGTACATACAATAATTTTTCCGATTTTTTCTTTTTCCCTTTTTTCCACCTTAAGTATCTTGGAGATGGAATCAAAAACCGCCTCCGGCACCGCTTCCCGTACCGCTTCATACTGTTCCCGGCTGGCTCTGGTTCCCAGAACATCTATCCCTTCCCCTGTCAGGGTTTGATAAATTCTAACCAGATGCTCTGTTGCCTTGCCGCTGCAATAAATAACCTCCTCAAAGCCTTGCCGGATCTTTCTATGATGATCAAGCTTTGCAAAGCCCAGGTCTTCATAGGGAAGATTCTTTAATTGTTTTTCTGCTGCTTCTATAGTGACGCTTCCTTCCTTTACCTGCTGCAGTAATACCGTCACATTCATATATATTCCGCCTCCGATTCTCTTTCAGTTTTATTTTAAGCACACACCATATGCAATCGCTTATGGTGTGTGTACAAATCTGCTCAGTCGATTTCCAATGCTTCATTCATGCTTCCCATTCGATATCCGCAAAGGTCCAGTGTCACATAAGTAAATCCCAAAGCCTGAAGCTTCCTGAATATCTCCTGGCGTTTTGCTTTTCCTGCTGCCTGTTCAAAGTCCTCTCCTGTCAGTTCAAGTCTTGCCAAATTCCCGTGAGCTCTTACCCGAAGCTGCCCGAAGCCCTGATCTCTTAAGTAGTCCTCCGCCTGCTCTACCATGGATAGTTTTTTCTCCGTAATGGCTTCTCCATAAGCAAAACGTGATGCCAGGCAGGCCGCCGACTGCTTGTTCCATGTAGGCAGTCCCCATTCTTTGGAAAGCTGCCGTATCTCCTTTTTCGTAAGCCCCGATTCTTTTAAAGGGCTTAATATCCCCTGCTCACATATGGCCTTTGCACCAGGCCGATAATCCTTGGCGTCATCCACATTGGAGCCTTCTATGATATGCCTGAGCCCTTCTACCTTTGCAATTGTCCTCATCTGTTTTAAAATTGCAGTTTTGCAGTGATAACACCGATCCGGCGGATTCTTTGCAAAGCCATCCACCTCAAAAGCAGGAAAATCAAACTCTATATGGCGAATTCCTTCTGCTTTTGCCAGCTCTCTTGCTTCTCTAAGCTCTCTTTCCGGAAAGGCACAGGATCGGGCCGTTACTGCAATCGCCTGTTTTCCCAGCGTCCGATGGGCAGCGGTCATTAGGAATGCGGAATCCACCCCGCCGGAAAAGGCAACGGCAGCACTTCCCAGATCCTTCAAATATTGTTCCAGCAAATGCAGCTTTGTATGTAAGATATCCATGAAACAAGCCCAATCTCCTTTTCTGACATTTAACCAAATTCTAGCATGTGCATTATAAAACCGCAAGCAGAATCAAACAGATTATCGAAAGCCATACATGTTATACCCGCAAATAGCCATAATCAGAACCATCAAGCCTTCAAACAGGTAATTTACATGCTTTACCTGAATTTTTCTATTAATTTTGCTACCAGCTTTTCCTCCTAAAATTCCTCCAATTACCATAAGAATCAAAAATAATACCTCAATTTTTGGTATATTCCCTGACAAAATCGTCTGTGTCAGGCTAAAAATTTGGGAAACAAGGATTACAAATAAAGAATTAATAGCCGCTTCTTTCGTATCCATAGAAAAGAAATAACTCAAAACCATCAGGTTAATAGGACCTCCCCCAATCCCCAGAAAAGCCGAGAAAAATCCCAATAAAATTCCCACGCCAACACAGACAACGGCATTTTTAAGTTTTAAAGTATGTATTTTGCTTTTTTTTAACGTATATAGAAAAGTGATGAAGGTGATCGCCAAAAGCATTGCCGCCTGAACAAATCCCACCGTATTCTCTGAAGCAACCATATTTTTGATAGCTTGAAAAAGTGTCTTTCCTGCCAATCCTCCAACTGCCGCTCCAATCGCAAGGGGTAAAGTAACCACAAATTTCACATGCACCGTCCTGTTTCGCATAGAGCTTCCCACCGAAACTGCTGACATAGCGAAAACAGTACACCCTGAAAGAAAGCTAATAGCTGAAACACTCATAATTCCTGCGGCGTCCAAAAGCGGCTTTATAATAACGCCTCCGCCGATTCCGCAGATTGCTCCGACAACAGATGCCAGAAAGCTGACCAAAAAAAATATAAAATACATTCTATTTTTCCCCTAACATAAGCCTTTCCACGATTTTTATGACTGGAACAAGTTCGGCACCACAGTCAGCAGATACGCTGCTGTGGTGCCGAAGCTGTCTGCCGCTTATACTCCCGACAAATCATCATCTTTCATGCACAGATGAACGGCACTTAGCTTAAAGGTTTTCGGCAAAGCAAGAATATTGGGATTGTCTCCCACATATTTTTTCTTTGCGTCCTCCAATGCCTCTTCAAAGGTTGCCCGTGTCTTAAGTCCCATACCTCTTGCAATCCCCGGCTCCTGAGCACCTACAATGTAAATTGCACTTGTGTCCATTTCCGCAATATGGCCGCAGGACATCATCGAGAATCCGTGGAACGGATGAAATGCGTTTGCAAACCGATATTTCCGGATGTATTCCTCATTTGTGGCAAAGTATTCCCCATAGCGGTTCATATCAGGCAGCACATTCATATAATCATGCTGGAACATCTCATACAGCTCCCGCAGGTACGGCCATCTCTCATCATGAAAATATCCGTTGCAGATAGAAGAACAAATAATTACACAGTGGTCACTCATAACCCTTTTATGACGAATCACCTGGGCAGACAATGCCTGCATCAGCTGAATGGGATTCGTTCCCATTCCGTCGCCATAGTGGAAATTCTGGGGCATGCCAAATACCATCACATCATATTTCTTTTCCGCAAAAGGCACGTAGGTACGCTTATTTGCCATAGCCCAGGATTTTGGCTGCATAACGGCGGCATAGCCCGAATTAACCTCAATCTGCCGGGAATAAGTATCCAATACGGCGTCACAGCAGAAGAAAGGATGACCCATCTTTTCTTCCATCAGCATACCAATCTCATCAAATTTTGTACGCATTAAGCTGTGTCCGGAAACGGGGGTAAAGTCAGCACGATGCATTACATCCGGCACATGATGGCTTGCAATAGAACGCCAATGAGTAATACCTGTCGCACAATGCTTGTAGCCTCCCGAATATCCGCCATAAGGATTTCCCTGAGTATGGCCAATCAGAATGGGGATATCACAATCAAATACATACTTATTCATCAATACCCGATCCCCACGCTTTGTACATCCCAAGTCCACCAAATGCTCATAATCCTCAGAATCATGACTCGTAATCTGATGGGACCAATAGAATTCATTAAAAAGCTCTTCTCCTAAAATCTGCTTTGCCTCTTTTACGGTTGTCCTTGGATGAAGTCCATTGGAAAATAATAAGAGAATATCCTTCTTTTCCACGCCCGCTTCATATAATTCATCTACAATCAAACGTATCGCCGTCTTCCGGTGGGATGTAGGCTGGCAGCCGCCCTTCACAATATCCGGAATAATAATCACTGCCGTGCTGCCTTTATGTGCCAGTTCCGCCAAGGGCTTCATGCCCATCGGATTACGGAGAGATTCTCTTGTTTTCTCCACGATCTGATCCTCCGGAATATATGGCGGATCCAAAACGGTCTCTCCCGGAATAAATACATCCGTGGTATCCGGCAGTTCTGCGGACATCATGCCATTTCCATATTCAAAATCAAGTTTCATCTATACATCTCCTTCCAAATATTTTTGCACAATATTTTTAAACCCTTCCGGATAAAATCCAAAATCCCCATCAAATTTGGTAAGACCAATCAATCCTCCATCTATCGCCGTGATCGATGCCAGCATATCTGCATTAGCTTCCTTTAATCCACCTCCATAAATCACCGGACATCCATTCGTTTTTTCTTTTATAAAAGAAGCGCTTTTTGTTATATATTCCCGGTCTGGTACTGGTTTTCCGGGCCCAATGGACCAAAGCGGTTCATAAGCAACAGCGACCCGGGAAGTATCCGCACCTTCTAATCCTATTACAAGCTGCTCTTCCAAGATTTTCTGCCACCTATCCCGTTCTTCTTCTTTCTCTCCCACACAGTATAAAACTTTCAATCCAGCTTCCAATGCACATGCTATTTCTCGATTTAAAATCCGATTTACAGCCGCCGTATTTGTAACCCCGGCCTCTTCCAGTATTCCATTTTTATCCATACGCTCTTCGCAATGTCCTATAAGCACATAACCACATCCCAGTGCTTTTAAGGATTTTCCCGTTTTATTAGTGGTAAATGCACCGAAATTCCCACCTGCTGAGGTATCTTCACGGTATACGCCCTGAGCTCCCACATACCACTTGCTGCCCGGAATCTTCTTTTCCAAAACGGGGATTAAATGACACTCTGGAAAAAATACTGCCATTTCTGCTTTGTCTTCAAACTCTATCATGGTTTCCTGAATATGTTCCGTAATATAACTCCCCCATGTTTCCATAGAGGCCAGTCCGTTAATTCCATCATATTCTCTGGGAATATCAAATCGTTTTAAGTTCACAAATATATATCGCATATGTTATGCCTCCTCCGGTTTTGCTTTTACCACCATTTGATCATGTCCGTAATTTCTTTTCGAATTTCTACAAACTTAGAGTCACTTACATTTCTAGGCCTTTCCAAATCCACTTTGATTCCTGCTTTAATTTTCGCAGGTTTGTTGGACAGAATCAGCACTCTCTCCGCCAGATATACGGCCTCTTCCAGGTTGTGTGTAATAAACAACACGGTACTGTTTGTGGCTTTCCAAAGCTTAATAACCTCATCCTCCAGAAAATATCTCATTTTAATATCCATCTGTCCATATGGCTCATCCATCAAAAGCAAGTCAGGATTCATGGCAAAAGCTCTTCCGATTACGACTCTCTGCTCCATACTTACGGACATTTCATGTGGATAAGCATCTCTAAATTTTTCCAGGCCAAGGAGGCCAATGATTTTCTCTGTCTGCTGTTTAATCTCTTCAGGAGAGCGTTTCTTAATTTTTAAACCATACTCAATATTTTCACGTGCCGTCAGCCAGGGAAATGCAGATGGTTCCTGGAACACAAAGGAGATATTATGCTTTTGTGGATCTGCAGATTCTCCATCAATCAAAATTTCTCCCGAAGTGGGCTCAATCAGTTTGGTCAACAGATTTAAAAATGTTGTCTTTCCGCATCCCGTGGGTCCTACGATACAAAGGAACTCTCCTTTTTTAATGTCAAAAGAAATATCTTCCAAAACCTTTAAATCCCCAAAGCACTTTGTTAGATTTTTTACTTGAACTTTTACCTGATTATCTTCCATAATTTCCTCCTCTATCTATAATGCAAGATCCGTATTTTCTTCTATCATCTCTCGGATTCTCAGGAATTCAGGATCCACATAATCACGAGGCCTTGGTAAACTTAGTTCATAAATTTCTTTTACACTAGCCGGACATTCGCTGAGAAGAATAATTCTGTCTCCCAAATAAACTGCTTCTTCAATGTTATTCGTAACAAATATAACGGTTCTCTTTTCCTTTTCCCAGATGCGCAAAACCTCATCTTCCATCTGGTAACGCGTCTGTGCATCCAGTGCACCAAAAGGCTCATCCATCAGTAAAATCTGAGGATCACTGCAGTATGCCCTCGCAATTCCAACTCTCTGCTTCATTCCTCCGGAAAGCTGTCTGGGATAAGAGTTTTCAAAACCATGAAGCCCCACTAAATCAATTAGATACTGGGCCCTCTTTCTTCGTTCTTTCTTATCTACTCCCTTGAGTTGTAACGCAAACTCTACATTCTGCACGACCGTTTTCCACGGAAATACGGCTGTTTTCTGGAATACAAAGCCCACCTCCGCCTCTTTTTCCTCCGCAAATTTTACCGTTCCTGCGGTGGGCATTTCCAGACCGCTGATCATATTCAGCAACACGCTTTTTCCACATTGTCCCGGTCCCAAAATAACTAAAAACTCATTTTCATAAACATCCAGAGAAATGTTGTTTACCGCTTCAAAAACCTCTTTTCTTGTATAAAAGGACTTAGAAATATTTTTTAATGTTAATTTTATCCGTTTTTTGTTGCTGTCCAAGGACACAGCCTCCTTTCTGTTAAAGAAAAGATGTAGCTGAGAATAGCACCTACCACGCCGATCAAAATCATTCCGCACAGCACCAGTGCCACATCATAGCTTTCATTTCCTCGTGTAATCAAGAATCCAAGTCCCGATTTACTTGCAATCATTTCTGCCGCAACCACCACCATCCAGCTGCTGCTCAGAGCAATCTTAAGACCTGCCATAATCGCAGGCATAGCCGCAGGAAATACCACATGATAAAGCATCTGCCATGTATTCGCCTTATAAATCCTGCCTACATTCAGATACATTTGATCCACCATACTTACCCCTGCCATGGTGTTCAGTACAATCGGGAAAAAAGCTCCAAGAAATACCAGAAGTACCTTGGAAAACTCTCCTACGCCAAACCACAAAATCACCAATGGAATCCATGCAATAGGAGGAATGGGACGAAGCGATACAAAAATCGGATTTACAATAGCTCTTACTTTTTTGCTCCATCCCATGACAAGCCCCAAACCAATACCCAATATCGTAGATACCACCATAGCCTGAATAACACGCCAGAGACTTGCCCAGATATGTCCTGTCACCGTAGTTTTGCTAATAGGCTTCTCAATCATTTTCATAAAACGCTCCCAAGTTGCTTGTGGAGTCGGAAAGAAATCTGGTCTGCTGTTAGATACGACTACCCACAAAACGATCAATATAATCAAAGATATGGCTGTTAATGCCATGTCCTTTATTTTCGCTTTTTTCTCCATCATCCACGCATCCTCCAACGAATCACTTTATTTTCCAGACTGCTCAATGCCCAAGATAAAATAGCACCTGTGATACCAATCGTAAGCATACCAACAATTATGATATCGGAACGTGCCAGTGAGCGCCCCTGCTGGATCATATAGCCAAGTCCTGCCGTTGCGGAAAGCAGTTCTGCGGCAACCAGCGTTGTCCATGCATTACCAAGTGCCACACGAATCCCTGTAAAGGCCAATGGCATGGCAGAAGGTACACAAACCGTTTTGAAAATTTTCCAACGGCTTGCTCCACAGGTCTGTGCCACATTAATCAGGACCGGATTCGTCAGTTTAACTCCCGTATAGGAATTGATAACACAGGGTACAAATGCTGCCAGAAAAATAATAAAACCTTTTGCTGTTGTTCCAATTCCAAGCCAGATAACCGATAAGGGAATCCATGCAATGGGCGGAATCGGACGAATAATCTCAAAGATTGGGGAAACCAGCCGGTCAAAGGTTCTGTAATAACCCAGCAAAAGGCCCAACGGAACCCCAACTGCGGAAGCCGAAATATAGCCTACCAATACCAGTTTCAAACTTGTAATAATATGTACACCCAGAACCGCCCCGTCTGGTTTGGAATCCGTCAACTTAGTAATAAACGATCGAAGTACATCTGTAGGAGCACAAATATACTTGGAATTTAGCCATTCCAGCTTTACCGCAAGTTCCCAGATAGCCAAACAAAAGACAACACTGATGAGCGAAAGCAGAAATAACTGTTTTCTTTCTCTTGCCTGTTTCTCTGTCTCAATCTGAATCGAACTTACGATCTTTTCAGAATTCTGGTTCATAGTTTCACTCTCCTTAATTTTCTGTAAGGTTTTTGTAAGGGAAAGGGGCTGTCAGAACAGCCCCCATTTTCCTCTTTTCTTTTAGTAATCAATTCCCAAGATAAAGCTGCCGTCTACAAAATTATTGTCTATCATTGTTTGCTTATCTTCTTCTGTAATCTTTCCCTGAGAAATCATAAAGTCCGTGAACTCTAACAAGATTTCCTCCGCTCTGCATGAACCATTTTCATCCTCTTCAAAATATGCCTTATTCTCCTCCAAAGTTGGGAACGGTCTAAACTCTACCTCTTTACTTGCGGAATACTCCGTAACAGAGATTCCTTCCTGCTCCTCAAAGTCAAAGAGCATAACCGCTGCTGCCTCTTTATCCTCTCTCAACCCGTCGCATCCCTTTAAATATTGCTCTAACCACTGTGCTACCACCTCAGGTCTATTCTTAACCGCTTCATCCGTAGCCACAATCAGGTTCGGAAGTTCAATATTCAGTGCATTTGCAGAAGATACCTTTACCCAGCCTTCGTCTTCCTGAGCCTGAAATACAAACGGAGACCAGAGTGCAACCACATCTGCCTCACCTGCTTTATATGCCGCAAAAGACTGTGCAACTGCCGTATCTATAATTTCCACATCATTCTCTGTCAATCCCAGATGTTCTAAGGTTTTCAAAAGTACCATGTGAGGACCGGTTCCTGTCTGGCAGAGAATCTGAAGCCCCTTCCAGTCTTCAGCCGTTCCATAGATGCCGTTTTCATCTACCTCAGCACTTGCCAACGGACTGTCCGGACGAACATACAATTCAATGGTATCTGTATCACCTGCCGTCATACCAATAATCTTCATATCATAACCGGATGCCCCCAATACGGCACCGCCGGTTCCTGTGGTTCCTACTTCCCATGCACCGGAAGCGATGGCCTCATTCTGTACAGGACCGCTTGCATACATGTCAATGGTATAATCAAACATGTCATAAAGTCCATTTTCCTCTGCATAAACGCTGGGTAATGCATGGATGTAAGGATGATGGCTAATCTTCAGCGGAATCGGATCTCCTGCTGATTCCTCACCCGTTTCTGTTTCTGCAGGTGCCGGATCTGTAGTCTCAGCCTCAGGCTTCGCAGAACATGCCATCATAGACATTACCATTACTGATGCCAGTAAAATACCAACTAAACGTTTTGCATTTTTCATTGTGTTACCTCCCTTATTGTAGTTTATATAAAATTACCTTACGGTATTTTTATTGTAATAAATACAGCTCTCCTCTTCTCTAGTAAACCTCTGGAATAATCCCTTCTCATCAGGCCAGCATCATCATCGGTTCTTCCAGCACCTCCTTGATCTCTTTCAAAAGTTTTGCTGCCGCCGCCCCATCAAACACCGCATGATCAAAAGACAAGGAAAGTTCCATGCACACACGCACGCAGACTTCGTGATTCACGACTATAGCACGCTCTTTCATGCAGCCCACACCCAGAATAAAGCATTCCGGAGGATTTACAATAGGATTAAAGGATTCTATTCCATACATCCCTACATTTGAAATAGAGAATGTGCCACCGCTCATTTCTTCTGCCAAAAGGCTTCCGTCTCTTGCTTTTTCTACCAACCCCTGAAACTCCTCAGAAAGCTGCAAGACTCCCTTTTTATCCACATTTTTCAATACCGGAACGAGCAATCCTTCCTTAGTATCCACTGCGATTCCAATATTTACCTCAGATTTTTGCAAAACGCCCTCTTCCTTGCGAATACAATTCCATTCCGGATTTTTCCTTAATACCGCAGAACAAGCCTTGGCTAAAATCTCATTATATCCAATCCTGGCCTTTGTCTTCAGGTGCTCACGAAACGCCATCAACCGCTCACACTCCACAGTTGTAACCATGGTCACTCTGGGTTTCTGATTAGAACTTTCTGTCATTCTTCTTGCAATTACCTGGCGTTTCCTGCTAAATGGAACAAAAATATCTTCTTCCGACTGGGTTTGGAAAGCTTTCTGCTCTTCAGCACAACGAAGCACATCTGCTTTTACAATTCGTTTCCCTTTCTCTGCAGGGTTTAATGTTTCTTCGGAAATTCCCAGCTCCTTTGCCGTCTTCTTTGCCAACGGGGAAATACGGAAATCCGTTTTTTCCATGTCCTCTACAAGATTCTCCTGTTCCGTATTCCCAGGCACTTCCTGTCCCTCATCTTCCTCTTTATATTCTTCTCCTTCATCCAGAAGAATCGCTATCCTTTCCTGACAAGAAACAATATCCCCGGGTTCTGCCAAAAGCTTATATACAACTCCTGCCTCTGTGGCAAATATATCCTGAATGGCTTTATCCGTCTCCGCACGCACCACCATCTGATCTTTTTCCACTTTGTCCCCGGGTTTTACCAGCCATTCACCGATAAGTGCTTCTTCCATATTCATACCAATCTTAGGCAAAACCAGATATTTTGGCATTTCTATTCCTCCTTAATCATTAGACATACTCTTATGTACTGCATCCAACACATCCCGCACATCCGGAAGAACTGCCGATTCCAGCGTTGCATTATATGGGATCGGTATATTTAGTGCTCCTACACGCAAAGGAGGTGCATCCAGATAATCAAAAGCTCTTTCATTGATTTCCGCTACAATATCACTGCCCATGCCTCCCCTCTTAGATGCCTCATGAACCACTACCACTCTTCCCGTCTTCTTAACAGAAGCAAGAACCGTATCATAATCTAACGGAAGCAATGTTCTCAAATCAATTACTTCACAGGAAATACCCTCTTCTTTTAATTTTTCCGCCGCCTGTAAGCAAGTACGTACCATGCCTGAATATGTTATCAGCGTGATATCGCTTCCCTCCCTCGCCACCGCAGCCTTTCCGATTTCCACAAGGTAGTCATCATCAGGTACCTCACCCTTTACCGCATATGTTCTCTTATTTTCCAGAAAAATTACAGGATTATTATCACGAATAGCCGCTTTTAACAAGCCTTTGCAATCTGCCGGAGAGTAAGGTGCCACTACTTTAAGCCCCGGAACATGATTAAACCAGGATTCCAATGACTGACTATGCTGTGCTGCCTGACCTCCGCCTGCTCCGATGGGAACGCGGATCACCAAAGGCATCTCTACCTTTCCGCCAAACATATAACGCATTTTTGCTGCCATGTTTACAATCTGATCCATGGCAAGCGTTACCCAATCGCAAAACATAATTTCTACAATGGGACGCATCCCCGTTATAGCCGCTCCGACCCCCATACCCATAAAAGCCGGCTCTGAAATAGGGGTATCTATTACTCTGTCCAAGCCAAACCGTTCCGCAAGTCCCAGTGTGACACCAAAGGGATTTCCTTTTACACCATTATCGCACCCCATAACAAATACCTTGCAATCTCTTTCCATTTCCTCAGCAAAAGCTTCATTCAGTGCTTCTCTTACCGTCTTTATACTCATGTCTTCTATCCCCCTGTCAGATAATAATTTCTCCCCCTGCATAGATATCCTCATAGAGCGTATCCAACGAAGGTTCATGACACTGAGAATCCGCATACTCTATAGCCGCCTCAATATCCGCCATTGCATTTTTCCGTATCCGGTCAACCCTTTCTTCCGGTACGCCTGCGTTCAACAGAAACTCTCTCATGCGAACCACCGGCTCAATCTCATACAGTACTGATATCTTCTCAAGCTCTTCCTTTGTTCTGTAATTCTGAGCATCACCTACATGATGCCCCAGCATTCGCATGTAACGTGCTTCTATCAACGTAGGGCCTTCTCCGGCCCGTGCTCTGTCCACTGCTTTTTTTACTGCTTTATATACTTCAAATACATTAAATCCATCCACTTGTACTCCAGGCATTCCAAATCCTTTTGCACGTTTATAAACATCATGCTCTTTTGTCACCCGCCAGTAATCTGTTCCAATCGCCCATTGATTATATTCACAGAGGAATACCACCGGAAGATCCCAGGCTGCCGCCATATTCAAGCTCTCCGAAAATGGGCCTTGATTGCATGCTCCGTCTCCAAAAAAGCTCATAGATACTTTCCCGTTTTTCTGGAGCTTTGCTGAAAGAGCCGCACCTGTGGCCGGGGCAATTCCGCTCCCTACAATTCCAGTTGCGCCAAGAATTCCACTATCCACATCGGCAATATGCATAGAACCGCCCTTTCCTTTGTTATATCCTTCTTCTTTTCCAAACAGTTCTGCAAACATTCTTTCCGGTTTTGCACCTCGTGCAAGTGCATGTCCATGTCCTCTATGTGTGCTTGTTATGTAATCTCCCTTTTCCAAAGCATAACAGGCTCCAACCGCAATAGCCTCTCCATAATAATACGCATGACACATTCCTCTGATTTTATCTGCTCTCCACAAATCTTTTACTTTCATTTCAAATTCACGGATCTGACAGATACTATAAAACATATTTTCTGCATCTTCTATTGACAGGTTCTCGGGAAGCTCTTTCATCTCCGTATAACAGGGTATCAATTCTTTAATCTTATCTTCTTTTCCCCTTTCCATCTGCACCCCTCCAAACTTTCCAAAATTCAAATTTATATTTTTATATTACACAACTTTTTTATCTTTTTCTACGAAATTTTTTTGGAAAACACTCGTGATTTTTGCACAAAATCTGTTTTTAATTTTGTTAAACTTGCTATTTCGTATAATTTTTACTTCTATTTTTTCCGATTTCAGTATTTTTTGTATGTTTTCCCTGTTGCACATTTTCATTCCACTATGTATAATTTTATGAAAGCACAATTTTTTGGAAAGGACTCAATCATGTCTGTAAAACTGTATGAAATCGCAAATGCTGCTGGTGTCTCCATATCCACAGTCTCCCGTGTTTTGAACAAAGATCCAAATAAGCCGGCCAGCAAAGCCACCGCAGAACGAATTATTAAAACGGCTTACAATCTGGGTTATTTTGAGCCTGCCTTCATGCCAGAGGAAGAAAAAATTCATCGGAATCTTATTTGTTTTCTGACTTCCGAATCTGATACATTTAATGATTATTTTTTCTCACAACTTCTTCTCGGCATCCAAAAAGAGGCCAGCAACCTTGGATACTCCATTACTCACACTCTATCCACTTCTGCAATTAGTTCAGAAGCTATCTGTGCCCACATACGGGACTCCAAACCAGACGGAGTGATCCTTATGGGACGCGTTCAGAAAAAAATTATGAATTTTTTAAGTGACTGCACCGTAAATATTGTTTACGCTGGACTTAATAAATTAGAAGTAAATATTGATCAAGTTATTTGTGACAGTTATTCCGCAATTTTACATTCTGTTAGCTATCTGGCCAAATGTGGATTTACTAAAATTGGCTACATAGGAACTATGCCCGCCGAAAAATCTCATGTGCTTAACGAGCATCGTTTTCGTGCTTTTACTGATGGACTAAAGCTGAATGATATAAAGCTCAACATGAATTATTGCAAAAACATTGTATTAACTACGGAGCAGGCATATAATGCCGTAGTAGAATTGATACGTTCCGGAAATATACCGGAAGCTTTCTGTTGTGCCAATGACAATGTGGCTATTGGTACAATCAGTGCACTCAATGATTACCAATACCGAATTCCCGAAGATGTATCCGTTATTGGTCTGGATGATATAGAAATGGCCGGATTTATGCGTCCTCGCCTTACAACGTTTAACATGCAGACTAATGAGCTTGGTAAATTTGCCGTAAAAATCCTGGATGACAGAATCAAAAATCACCATTCTACTCCTGTTCTCATTCAGCTTCCCAGTACACTTATTGAGCGAGACAGCTGCTTACCCAAAAATTTCTCCGCCAGCGAAAGCTGCAGATCTGCACGAACAGGAAATGGTTAAAGCAACACTAAGCATGCTTTCGGCACACGATGCTTTCAATAGTCGACGTGCCCTTGCACCTATTAGAAGCATGCACCGTCTGGCACACATAAAAAGAGAATGCCACCGCAAAATTCTCCCGAATTCTGTAGTGACATTCTCTTTTATATAATTAATTCCATTTTTAATTCTCTTTTCTCTCTGTATACACCTTAATCTTCGGCTCTGTACCAGACGGGCGGATGACAACCTCCGAGCCATCCTCCATCCAAAGCTTGATCACATCAGACTTAGGCAGTCCATCAGTACCGTCCAAATAGTCCTTATGCCGAACTACTTTTGAACCCCGCATCTTCATCTCCGGCTTCTTTGCCAAGCTTTTACGGATATATTCCATACGCCGCTTAGCCTCCGCCCCCTCAAAGGTATAATTCTTAAGCTCAGACTTATAGCGTCCATAAGTTTGATACAGCTCTTTTAGCACATCAATCAGTGTCTTCCCAATAGATTTATAGGTATCCGCCATCTCACAGATAAGCATGGCCGCCCCTACCGCATCCTTATCTCTTACGTAACTGCCAATCAGATAGCCACAGCTCTCCTCAAACCCAAACACAAAACGGTTCGCTTCTCCTGCTTTCTCCAGTCGTCCAATCTGCTCTCCAATATACTTAAAGCCTGTAAGCGTCTGAATCATTTCCACTCCATAACTCTCCGCAATCCTCTCTGCCATGGATGTGGTTACTATTGTCTTAATTACAACAGGATTTTCCGGAAGAGTTCCTGCTTCCTGTCTGCACTTTAAAATATAATCCAGCAGGAGAACGCCTACCTGATTTCCCGTCAACATTTTCCAGGATTTTCCATGCTTGACAGCTACTCCCACCCTGTCACAGTCCGGATCCGTAGCAAGCAGCAGATCCGCATTTACTTTTTTACAATACTTTAACGCCAGCTTCAGGGCCTCCGGCTCCTCGGGATTCGGCTTGGGGCAGGTTGGAAAATCACCATCCGGTTTAGCCTGCTCCGCAACCAACTGGAGATCCTTAATTCCAATATATTTAAGAATACTGCTCACGCAGGTTAGTCCCGCACCATTCAAAGGTGTATATACAACCTTCAGGTCCGAGGTCAGTTCTTTCTGTGTCCGCTTTTTAATAATAGCAGCAAGAAAGGCCTTTATAACCTTATCGCTGATAAATACGATCTCTTCTGATTCCAGAAAGTATTCAAAGGGCAGATCATCCTGCACTTCCTTCTTATCTGCCTGTTCAATGTAAGCCTGAATATTCTCCGCCGCCTCGCTTGTCACCTGGCAGCCATCCGCACCATATACTTTAAAGCCATTATAATCCTTTGGATTATGACTGGCCGTAATACAGATTCCTGCATCACACTTCAAATGACGCACCGCAAAAGACAGGGTTGGCGTGGGCATCAGCTTAGGATAAATATATGCCTTACACCCCTTAAGAGCCAGCACTCTGGCAGTCTCTTTCGCAAATTCCTCCGAATGGTTTCTGCTGTCATAGGCTATTGCTACCGCAGGTTCCTCCCTTAAGGTCTTTGCATAAGCCGCCACGCCCAAAGCAGCCTCCTGTATAGTCTCTAAATTTAGATGATCCGGTCCCTCCCCCATTGTGGCACGAATGCCTCCTGTTCCAAATTTTAAATTCATCCGTCTATACCTCGCTTATAAGTATTTGCAGCCTTCCAATAAGCTGGTAGGCTCCCATTTCTTTTGGAAGAAAGAAACTGTCACCCTTTCTGAGCATCTGGCTTCCATAACCACTTTTAAGGCTTCCCTCTCCATCCAGAACAAGAAGTGATTGGAAAGAATTTTCAGCCTTTCCTTCCATGTATTTCTCTATCTCGTATAATTGTACCACAAAATACGGACATTGCACTAATAAAGTTTTGGAATATCCATTTTTTCGGATTCGGGGCCCCATAGGATGATGTCCAGCCAGGGGCGGCATAGAGTCGATTGCTTTCATTGCTTTTTCAATATGCAGTTCCCGCCTTTTATGATCGGCATCCTCTCGGTTATAATCGTATACCCGATAAGTAATGTTCGAACTCTGCTGAACCTCTGCTACCGTAATTCCCGATCCGATAGCATGAATGATTCCGGCCGGGATGTAGAATACATCACCCTTTTTTACAGGAACTTTTTTACATACTTCCAAAATACTCCCATTTTGAATTCGTTTTCGGAACTCATTGACAGAAATCCGGTACTTTAATCCATAATACAAATAAGCCCCCGGCACGCAGTCCAGTATATACCACATTTCTGTTTTCCCACTCCCATGCTCAAGTTCTCTTGCCAGGGTATCCCCTGGGTGTACCTGGACAGATAGTGCTTCTCTGGCTGTAATTATTTTAATTAAAAGAGGGATTTCTTCCAATCCCTCATTCAGCCAGGAAAGCATCCAGTCTTCTTTTCCCCACAAATACTCTTTCTGCACTGGACATAACTTTATTGGTCCCTGCTCCATCACCGTTTATCAAACTCTCCTGTCTTATATTCTTCACAAAACCACTCATAAGTCCTACGGATTCCGGTTTCCAAATCAATCTTAGGTCTCCAGCCGGTTTCTAAAATGCGGCTAATATCTGTAACCTTTCTTGGCGTTCCATCAGGTTTTGTTGGATCTAATACGATTCTGCCCTCGTAACCAACTACTCGTTTTACCAATTTCGCCAGTTCGAGAATGGAGATCTCCTGACCCGATCCCACATTAAAAAACTCATTTCCATCATAGTGATCCATTAGATACATACAGGCATCCGCCAGATCATCCACATTTAAAAACTCCCGCAAAGGTGCTCCACTTCCCCATACGGTTACCGCTGGCTCTCCCTTTTTTTTTGCTTCATGAAATTTTCGTATCAGTGCCGGAAGTACGTGAGAGTTTTCCAAAGCAAAGTTATCATTGATTCCATAGAGATTGCAGGGCATTACGCTGATGTAGTGAGTATGGTATTGCTGATTGTAAAAAGCACACATTTTAAGTCCTGCTATCTTGGCTAATGCATACGCCTCATTCGTTTTCTCCAAATAACCGTTTAGCAGATATTCCTCTCGAATAGGCTGCGGGCATTCTCTGGGATAAATGCAGGAACTCCCAAGGAACAGTAGCTTTTTTACTTGATTTTTATAGGCTGAGTCTATTACATTACATTCTATCTGGAGATTCTTCATAATGAAGTCTGCCGGATAGGTGTCATTGGCATGAATGCCTCCTACTTTGGCCGCCGCCAAAATTACATAATCCGGTTTTTCCTCTCCAAAAAAGGCTTCCACATCTGCTTGTCTTGTCAGATCCAATTCCTGATGGGTTCTGTTCACGATCCGAGAAAAGCCTTCCTTTTCCAGGCAGCGAACGATTGCGGAACCTACCAAGCCTCTATGTCCGGCCACATATATTTTCTTCTTTCTATCCAATGGTTCACATTTCATCTCTGTTCTCCCATTTCCTCTTTTCTTCTTAAGCATGATTACCCGTTACCAGTTCCATATCATGTTGTACCATAAGTTTCACCAATTGTTCAAAAGATGTCTTTCGTGGATTCCAACTCAAAAGTTCCTTTGCCTTAGTGGGATCTCCCAAAAGTAAATCCACCTCCGACGGACGGAAAAATTCTGGAGACACCTCTACCAATACATTACCTGTTTTCTCGTCAATCCCCTTTTCCTGAACCCCTTCTCCATGCCAGCGTAAATGTATTCCTCCCTGACGAAAAGCCGTTTCTACAAACTCCCTTACCGTGTGAGTCTCTCCAGTGGCAATCACAAAATCCTCTGGTGTATCATGTTGCAGCATCATCCACATGCATTCCACATAATCTCTGGCATATCCCCAGTCCCGTTTGGCATTTAGGTTTCCCAGAAACAACTTTTTCTGCCGACCCGCCAGAATATTGGCCACAGCCAGCGTAATCTTTCTTGTTACAAACGTTTCCCCTCTTCGTTCGGATTCGTGGTTAAACAGAATTCCATTTACTGCATACATTCCATAGGCTTCCCGATAATGCTTTATAATCCAATACCCATACAACTTCGCCACCCCATAGGGGGAACGAGGATGAAAAGGTGTTGTCTCTCTCTGAGGTGTCTCTTCTACTTTCCCGAAAAGTTCGGAGGTTGATGCCTGATAAATCCTTGTTGTCTTTGCAAGTCCCGCAATACGTACCGCTTCTAATATTCGCAAAACGCCAATCCCATCTGCATTTGCCGTATATTCAGGCTCTTTAAAAGAAACAGCCACATGAGACTGTGCCGCCAGATTATATATCTCATCTGGTTTAATTTCTGTTATCAGGCGTACAAGGTTCAGGGAGTCAGTCATATCTCCATAAACCAGATGGAATTTCCCGTCTCCTGCTGCCCGTTTTTCCAGAAGGTGTACAATACGTTCCTCTGTATTGGTGGAGCCCCTCCGAAGCAAACCATAAACCTCGTATTCCTTTTCCAGAAGAAATTCCGCAAGATAAGAACCGTCCTGCCCCGTAATCCCTGTTATTAACGCTATCCTTCTCATAATATATTGCTCCTCTCTATCTCATCCCATTCAAACGTAATCCGATGAATATCATCATTTCCTACACTGGTTCCTACATGTATCTCAATATATTCAAAATCCTGAAAGGCCTTAACTGCGTGACGCTGGTTTTTGCGAATGCAGATTGCCTTTCCCTGGGAAAGCGGAATCTTATTTCCCTCCAGAATCAACTCCCCCGTCCCTTTTAAAACAGTCCAAATCTCATCCCTGTTTTCATGGTAATGATAACTGGAAGTCATACCGTCATAGATTCGAATCTTTCTTGTTAAAGTAGAAATCTGTGTGGTCTCTGTATCGTCCAGCGTCTCTAATGTTCCCCACCGCCTTTCTTCAAACATGGGACGGGTCTTTAGTTCTGCTGTTAGTTCTTTCACCTTGTCCGTCTCACTTTTATCTGCTACCAGAATTCCATCCTGAGCAGCGACAATCACCAGATCTCTCGTTCCCACACTCACCACCGGCACCGACAGTTCATTAATTACCTGTGTGTTCCGACAACTGTCATCCAGAATTACTCTCCCAATGGTATCAGTACTCATCTGATCTGCCATGGCGTCCCAGGTACCAAGATCTTTCCAAAAGCCCTGAAACTCTGCGGCTACCAGTTTTTCGGTCTTTTCCAACACCTCATAGTCAAAACTGATTCTGGGAAGTTTTTCATACTCCTTACAAAGTTTTTTATAGTCCTCCGTTAGTCCATATAATTTTACCCGATCCAGCATATCTCCAATCCGCACACAAAATACTCCGCAATTCCACAATGCTCCATTTTTTATAAGTTCCTTTGCCTGAGTTTCCCCTGGTTTTTCTACAAAGCTTTGAATCTGAAAATAGTTCTCTGTTTGTTCCCCCGGCACCATATATCCATATTTTGTTGCAGGATAGGACGGTTTTGCTCCCAAAAGTCCTATATCAGCCCCCGAATGCTTCACAATCCCTTCCAACCCTTTTACTGCTTCAAAATATGCTCTTTCTGTAAAAGGATCTATCGGCATAATTGCTGCATAATCCTCTCTCTTTGCCCCCATACAACTATAAAGGTAAGCACAAGAAAGCAATACTGCACCAAAGGTGTCACGTCCCGTCGGCTCTACTGCTATTTGGGCATCATGCACCTGACTTCGAATCAGTTCTGTCTGCTCTCTGCCTGCCGTAATAATTGTATTTTGTGCCATTCCCGCTTCCAAAAGTTGATCCCACACTCGCTGAAGCATGGAACAGCGTTCCATGGAATTTGTTTCCCGGTTAACCAGTTTTATATATTGTTTCGGCCTTGCCTCATTTGATAAAGGCCAAAGGCGTTTTCCGGAACCTCCGGACAGTAAAACATAATACAACATTTTTATTCCCCTTTAAAAACAAGTATATTTTTGCATTGCTTTTGACAGTATAAACCTGTATATTTAAGATAACAAGGGAAGATATTGCTTAAAATAAGTATTATATTGCTATCCGTCTTTTACCTCCATCATTACATACCGGACCAGAAAGGAGATTATTTGTCTTGAAAAACTATTTTGATAAATTTCCCGATTCCTATGTACAAAGTTCCCGGCGGATGATTCAGACTCCCAGTGCCTTTGCCCGTTCTGCTCTTTTCTATGTACAAGAAACCGGGTATTTAAAACTACGGGAAAGCCATCTGGCCAGACGCAAAAATCTGGAGTCTTACCTGGTAGTTCTCGTCCTATCTGGAAGCGGAACACTGATGTACCAGGATACCGCTTATCCTTTAAAAAAAGGTTCCTGCTTTTTTATCGACTGTCAGGCACCTTATTACCACCAAAGCAGCAATACGGATCCCTGGGAACTTATTTGGGTTCATTTTAATGGTTCCAGTTCTCGGGAATATTATCAATATTTTTCTTCCAAAAGCACGCCCGCCTTTTCCCCCCAGGTCTTTCTGGAACTCAAAGATTCCATGGAAAACCTGTTGGAGATTAATACTGCCTCAGAGCTCTCTACTGAAATTTCCTCCTCACGGTTAATTGTAGAACTCCTCTCACTCTTATTACTGGATATTACTGAACGTCATACAGAGAATCACCCTGGTCATCAAAAAATGGCTCAGGTACTTCAATATCTGGATGAACACTATACGGAAAAATTTTCTCTGGATGCACTGTCAGAAAAATTTTTTATCAGTAAGTTTCATCTATCCAGAGAATTTCGAACTTTGTATGGTATTACTTTGAATCACTATGTCATTGCCCGGCGAATTACTTTGGCAAAAAAACTCCTTCGTTTTTCTGATCATACTCTGGAGGAAATTGCCATAAAATGCGGATTCTATGATGCCAGTCATCTCAATCGACAATTTAAAAAGTCAGAAGACATATGTGCTTCTG
Organism: uncultured Lachnoclostridium sp.; assembly: GCA_948330435.1. Taxonomy (GTDB): domain Bacteria; phylum Bacillota; class Clostridia; order Lachnospirales; family Lachnospiraceae; genus Laedolimicola. The sequence continues at coordinate 131,612 of CAOJBY010000001.1, forward strand.
ACTTTCGAAAAAAATGGATCAATTAGATACCTGTTTATATTTATTCTTTTTTTAAATGTTTTTTGTGCCGCCACACGAAAATGAATATCACAAAAAGAAGTACGGCCATTATACCTTCTGCCACCCATTCCTTAAGTTCCTGCCCCATCCAAACATGAGCATTCTCGCTGATAATCTCTACTACATAAGCCTTATCCACACTATCCCTGGCCGTGCCATACATTTGCTCCCGTAATTCTTTGCTCTTTTCTTTCCACTGCTCATAGGCAGCATTTACGTCTTCCTGGGTTGCACTTTTCTCTTCCCGTGTAGATTTTCGCAAAACCGACCGATATTTTGCGGATATTTTATGCCATTTCTGGTTCAGAACCTCTATGTCTTTCGCAGCCACCTGCCCAAGATTCCAATCACAACTGGCTATGTTTATACCCTGCCCTAACTCAGCCCCCGTAAACTCACCTACGAACACCCGATCCATACAGACTGTATATGTAGTATCCCAGTTTAACCCCTCCACCTGAAGAATCTCCTGGCTAACCTGATCAAGCATTTCAAAATATTCATCTGCGGTCTTTACTTCCAAAGGAACCGCCACCGGAAGACTATAGGGTTGATAGGAAAATCTCACATAGCGGTCACCACTCTGCTTCAGTGATTTCACCCGGGCATTTTCCGCCACTATCTGGCCCTCCTTTGAAATCCGAACTGACGCAACCTTTTCTCCCGCCCCCTGTTGACGAAGGAAAAAGAATCCGGCCAAAACATTCGCAACTCCACTTGGATGAATGCCGTCATCTATGGTTAAAGTTGCCTCACCATTTTCTTTTTGTAACAATGTTGTGGCCCACAACATAGGGGTGTGTAAATCAATATACTTTGTTCCAAGCTTTGCTGCAAGTATTCGAAGTCTGGATGTATATTCGCTCAATGTATCATCAAAGTGTGCATTCATCCGGCCTTCCTCTGAATAATTAGAGGTCCTCGTCTGATCGAAAGGTGTAGGTGCAACCAGAATTATATCTTCACACTTTAACCCCTGCTCCCGCAAAAGTTCTGTTACGGCCTGAATATTCGAAATATATTCTTCAGCACTTATTCCCGACAAGGCTTCATTCATGCCAAGCATGATCACTGCTTTCGTAATCCCCTCTAGTTCAGCATCATAAATATCCTTTCCTCCACTATAAAGTTCCAGCACGTCCGAAGCCATAAAGGATCCTGTCCCCAAATTGCGAAACTCCAGTTCCCATTTCGGATAGCGGGTAATATAATAATTATATAAAAATTCCTGATAACTAATCTCTGTATATTCTACATGGGTGATGCTGTCTCCGATAAATCCTACGATATCTCCATCTTCAAACAGAAACTCTTCTCCAGTCGGCATCAGTTCTTCCAGTCTTTTTCCCTCGGTACTCCTGTCTTCTGTTGCTAGTGTTTCTTTTTTAAATATAATAAAACACATACAAAAGAAAATCAGTCCACAAAGCTTCCATTTTTTCATTCTCATAAAACTCCTCTTTCTTATCCACAACCACCCGTACGCTGATATAAAAGTTTCCCCTCTCCCTTCACTTTACATAATTCCTATCATTTCCAAGTATAACGTGAAAAGGGATATGTCACAAGGCATATCCCTAAAAATTCAGAATTCTTAAGAAACCAATTCGTTTTTATTAAGATTATTCAACCACAACACCCTTTTGAAGCATGATATTTGCATACAAAGCTTTCTCGCTGGTGGCAATAATTGCATATGCCGTCTTCGCTTCATCATAAAACGCAAACCGCTCAATGTTGCCTACACAGTCAGCTCCTCTCTTATCGTACTTCGCAACAATCTCCTTGTAGGTATCCCAGATAGGTGTCTCCACCTTGTCCCCTGGTACTACCTCCATCAAATTTACTGGCTTCTCCACATACGTATCTAAGGGAAAAAGCTTCAGAATCGCATCCAACAGTTCTGGCACTCCATGGCCGTCACACCGAATAACAATCGCTTGTTTCCCCATAGATTCTGCCGGGAAATTTCCATCCGAAATTACCAGGCGATCTCCATGACCCATCTCACACAAAACCATTAAAAGTTCTGGTGATAAAATCTGCGGAATTCCTTTTAACATAACTTCACACCTCCATATAATTATTTTATCTTCAAACAGCTTTTTACCACTGCCTGCTTTAGTACCGCCCGCCGAATCTTTTCCTGCACTGCTTTTATAACCCGCTCCCTAGCTGCTCTTTTGACCTCCAGTTTCTCCTGTTCCAGTTCCTGTACAGAATATCTTCTTCCCTGATATCATCCAATTTCCGAGCCGTTTCCTGTAAGGGATGTGTCTCCAAAAAAGCAAGATTTATTCCGTTACTCAATTCTTTTCCCTTGAAACTTCCAAGTTCCGTCTCGCCCATATAAACTCTATAAAAATCATCCTCGCCATCCAATCCATCTGCTTTCAAACGATTTAGGATTGCCTCCATTCCCTGAATAAATTCTTCAACGGAAATCCTTAACATCGCTTCATTCATCCCTGACAGCATCACCATCTTCATAAAAGGAAAATGTTTTTGGAGATTCTTCCGGAACTGCCCAGACAATTATTCCCCTAGACAAACAAAAAACACACAACAAAATTACAGTTCTTTGTATTTTTCTCCCTACCCTTTTCACCCCATTTCCTATTCCCAATGTATATATTATAGCATAAAAAAGGGATGCACCGCAAGGTGTACCCCTCTTCTACAAACTCTCTTTATTTGCCGTAAAGGTTATCCCAGATTGCAGGATCCTCAATGTTCTCAGCGGTGTACCACTGGCATCCAGTGTCAATGTCTGCCACTGACTCGCCGTTTGCTGCTGCATACAGGCTTTCAACAAGCTTCTCGCCCATCTGTACAGGAGCCTGAGTAATAGCACCAAGAAGAACGCCATTCTTTACAGCCTCAATCTGAGCTGCACCAGAGTCGAATCCGGCTGCAACAACCTGATCTGCACCAGTTCCGATCTCGCTGTGATTCTCAGCTGCGGAAACGATAGCATTTGCAGAGTGCTCATTGGAACCATACAGTGCAAGGATTCCGTCCTCACCAAGGAGAGAGTTAACGTCTGCAAGAGATGCATCGGAAGTAACCTGTGCAGGAACGCGAACGTCGATAATAACATTTGCGCCATCAGTCTTCTCACACTTGGAATCGCTGATGTACTTCTCATTACCAACAACGGTTGCCGTATGTCCGTCAGCTACTGCCAACTCAGCAAACTTGTCAATAAAGCCAAGACCTCTGTTTACAACGGACTCGGAAGTAGCATCCTGAGCTACAACGCCGATACGAACAGTGCCATCGATACGATCCTTTACAGCCTTGTAAACTTCCTCTGCCGCTACGGCACCTGCTGCATAGTTATCTGTGGAGCAGTTTGCCAATACGGATCCTTCCGGAGCACCCGGAACACCAGAGTCAAATCCGATTACCGGAATGCCCTTGTCGAGACATGTCTGAAGCTGGCCCTTTACGGACTCTGTATCCAGTGCAGCCAGACCGATTGCGGTCGGGTTTGCATTCAGTGCGTTCTCCAGCTGCTGTACCTGCTGGTCAATGTTGGACTCACTGTCCGGACCTACGAAGTTAACAGTTACACCAAGCTCTGCTGCCTTGCTCTCAACGCCCTGCTTAACTGCCTGCCAGTACTCATGCTGTAATCCCTTGGATACGATCTCAAAGGACATGCTGCCTGCATCTGCTGCAGGTGCCTCTGCGGGATCCTCATTCTCTGCGGGTGCCTCGGTCTCTGCAGGTGCTTCTGTCTCTGCAGGTGCTGCAGGCTCCTCAGTGCCACCACCGCCACAGCCTGTCAGCAGGGTTGCTACCATTGCTGTAGAAAGCAATGCTGCTAAAACTTTCTTTTTCATGTTTAAGTTCCTCCTTTTATTTTTCTCCTTATTGGAGCATTTCTATGTAAACTGCTTATGCAGTAAACACCTATGCAAGTTTCTTATTCTTCAATACATCAATATAGACGGCTACAATCAATACCAGACCGATAATAATCTGCTGCCAGTTTGCCTGGAGTCCTATCATGGGTAATCCGGTCTGCAATACGGACATCAGGAACACACCAATAATAGTCCCCGATATGGTTCCCGCACCTCCGCTCATGGAGGTTCCTCCAATGATGGCTCCGCCGATAGCATTCAGCTCGATTCCGCCGCCGCCGCCGGGTATCATAGACTGGAATGCGGAACTATAAGCCAAAGCCGCCAGTCCGGTAAAAACTCCGGAGATAATATAAGCCAATGTCTGATACTTTGCCACATTCACACCGGAAAGTCTCGTAGCTTCTTTATTGCTTCCAATAGCGATGATATAACGCCCCGGCCTGGTCTTGTTCAAGAAGATACTCATAACAACTGCCAGAATCAGCACCCATAAGAATCCTATGGGAACCTTTGTTCCGCCCATATCCATCTTAAAGATCTTACGGGTCCAGCCATTGGGCGAACTGGATGACGGCCAGGTAACACTTGCATTGCTGGTCACGATGGCTCCCATGCCTCTCACAATCATCATGGTACAAAGAGTTGCCAGGAATGGAGCATGACCGCCCTTGGAAACAATCAGACCATTAATGGTTCCCACCAACAGGCCGCACAGCACTGTCACGATGATTCCCACAATAACCGGCATGTTTTTCTGAGTAATCAGATAGCCACCGACCAGTGCGTAGCAGAACATTCCTGTTCCAATGGAAAGGTCCACACCACCGGTAATCAGGCAGAACGTAACTCCAATCCCCAGGAAAGCCAGATAATAGGTACAGTCCATAATACTCAAAAGTGTTGAATACTGACGGAATGCGGAGCTTGCGGCGCTAAAGAAGATAAGCATGGCAATCAGCACGAGTACAACTACAATCTTCTGTACTCCGATGGCCCTTACAAGCGGATTGTCTGTAAAAGCATTTCCTTTTTTCTTCTCTGTCATGATTTCTCCCCCTCCTAATCCCTAAGCGTCGCCGCATGCATGATTCGTTCCTGGGTTGCCTCTGAGATATCCAGCTCACCGGTCTTTCTACCCTCACACATAACCACGATTCGGTCACTCATTCGCAAAATCTCCGTCATCTCTGACGAAATCATGATGATGGACTTGCCCTGAGCCACCAGTTCATTCATCAGCTGATAAATCTCGCTCTTGGCTCCTACGTCAATACCCCGGGTAGGCTCATCGAAAATCAGGATATCACAGTTTCTTACCAGCCATTTGGCAATAACTACTTTCTGCTGATTTCCTCCGGAAAGATTCACGACTAACTGATCCACGCCAGGTGTCTTCGTCTTAAGTGTCTCTACATACTGCTGAGCTACCTCATTTTCTTTCTTCTTATCAATAAAGGCACCTTTCATAAAATTCTCAAGGCTGGCCATGGTCGAGTTCTCTGCAATTGTCTTTGCCACTACAATTCCATACCGCTTCCGGTCCTCTGACAGATAACCAATCCCACATTTTACCGCATCCTGAGGAGTCTTTATCTCTACCTTCTGGCCGTTTACATAGACATCGCCGCTCTCCTTGGGATCTGCACCAAACAAAGCTCTGGCCGTCTCCGTTCTTCCTGCTCCCATCAAGCCGGAGAATCCCAGGATCTCTCCCTTTCTCAGTTCGAAGCTTACGTCACGAACCATTCTGCCCGCATTGAGATGCTCCACCTTAAGCACAATAGGTGCATCCTTTGGTACAGCACTCTCCGTCTTGGGATCCTCATAAATCACACGGCCTACCATCATATTGATAATGTCATCCTTGGTAGAATCCTTCGTAATCAAGGTTCCCACATAACCGCCGTCCCGCATAACGGTTACCCGGTCCGTAATCACTTTAATCTCGTCCATGCGGTGAGAGATATATACGATACCCATCTGCTTATCCCGCAGATCACGAATAATCTTAAACAGTTCTTCAATCTCGGCTTCCGTTAAAGCCGCAGAAGGCTCATCAAAGATAATAACTTTCGCTTCATGAGAGATAGCCTTAGCAATCTCACACATCTGCTGCTTTCCGACAGTCAGCCGACTCATGGTTTCTTTCGGATCGATGTCAATGCCAAGCTGATCAAAAAGCTTTCTCGCTTCCTCATTCATCTTCTTGTCATCAATCAGCTTGCCGTTCATAATCTCCCGGCCGATAAAGATGTTCTGAGCCACTGTCAGGTGACCCATCATGTTCAACTCCTGATGCACAATCACAATACCTGCATCCTGAGCCTCCCTTGGGTTGGAAAACTCCACTTCCCTTCCCTCATATGTAATCGTACCCTCATCCTTGGTATAGATACCGGTCAAAACTTTCATCAGGGTTGACTTACCGGCTCCATTCTCACCCATCAGCGCATGTACTTCGCCTTTTCTGACCTCCAGGTCTACATGATCCAGCGCATGTACTCCGGGGAACGATTTGTCGATACCTTTCATGGTTAAAATTACGTCGCCCATTTCTTCCTCCCCCTTTCGCTTAATTGCGTCTGCTTCTGCTGCGCAGGTCTGCATATACTACCGTCAGAACAATAAGTCCGGTAATAATGTACTGGTAATTAATCTGGAATCCCATAGCCATAATGCCTTCCTGCAAAAGTGCAATAATCAGCACCCCGATAAGAGTTCCTCCAATGGAAGCCACGCCTCCGGTCATGGATGTTCCGCCCATTACACAGCCGGCAATCGCCTCATTGTTAAACGTATCGCCAAGGCCCGGAAGAACCGTGGTATTCTTAGCCACATAGAAGATGGCAGCCATTCCGGCCAGTGTTCCGCAGATAACATACGCCAGCGTCTCCCACCGCTTGGTATTCACACCGGACAGTCTTACGGCCTCCCGATTGCTGCCGATACAGAGGATGTACCGCCCTGCCATGGTCTTATTCAAAATGACGGCACAGATAACGGCCGCTATAAGCAGAATAAACAATCCCGTAGGAATCTCCGTAGTTCCCACTTTCAGACCTACCAGATTCCGGAACCAGCCGTTGGCATCTCCTACCTGGGGCCAGCTCACGGACTGTGTCTTCGTAAATACGGAGCCAATTCCCTTTGCAAGCATCATACTAGCCATGGAGGTGATAAACGACGGCAGTCCCGCATAAGATACCAGAACACCGTTGAGCACTCCAAAAGCCGTTCCTACCAATATGCACAGAATCAGACATATAATCAACGGCCATCCCTTGGAAGTCAAAAGATATCCGGAAATCAGCGCCCCGCAAAACATCACCGGGCCAATGGAAAAATCAATTCCTCCCGTAGCAATAACAAAGGTTACCCCCAAAGATAAGAAGCCCATGAAATAAGCGTATTTCAATAAGCTGACAATACGGGCAAAGCTCACAAAATTTGCATTTGCTTTCACCAGTGGTGTTATAAGTGCAAACAGGAGATACAGCAGCACCATAACACATAACAATACTACCCTGTTAAACCCAATCTTCTTTACGATTGCATTCTGTTTAATTTTTTCCACCTTTTTCCCTCCAGTACCCCCGTAGAAAAGGCGACAAAAAGCGCCTTGTCTGTCCGTAGAATTTATGTCTATTATATGTCCAAATTATGAATAAAGTAATAGAAAATCCTTTTGGAATAGGTAAAAATTTTACGAAAAAAGTTTTTATAACCCTTCCGTACTCTTCCCGAAAAACGGAAACAGCAATTTCTGATTTTCCTCCGTATACATATTTTCCTTGGTAATCAGCTCCGACCCCGAATCCACATAAGGCTCTACCTCGTCTCCCCTTGCCGCCCGTACCGCCGTCTCGATTCCCAGATACCCCATGTTAAAGGGCTTCTGTATCACAATAGCATCAAATACGCCCTCCTCCAGAAGCCGGATCTCTTCAATAGAACTGTCAAAGCCTGCCATATGGCAGCTCTTGGAGCGTCCCATATCCTTTACTGCCCTGGCCGCCCCCACTGCGGAATACTCGTTCAGACCTACAATCAGATTCATGTCCGGATAGTCCTCCAACAGGCCGCAGGTAAGCTCATAGGCCTTATCCGAGGAAGAATCGCAAAATACCACCTCAGCAATCTTCGCCTGTTCGCCTCTAAGTCCGGCCCGAAAACCACTTTCTCTTTCCGTTGCCGTAGACGTCCCTTTTACGTGTCCCACCACTCCAATCACGGTATCTTCATTCACAAACTGTTTCATAAAAGATCCCATTTTATAACCGGCTTCATAATTATCCGTGGCAATTAACGATTCTCCCATCTCTTTCTCCATGGTAGAATCCATAAGTACCAGGGTGATTCCTGCCGCCTCGATCTGCTCCGCATAGGGTATGGTCTCCTCAAAGCTGCTGGGGGTAAGAGCAATTGCGTCCGGTTTCTGTTCAATGGCCTTAAGTATCATCTCATGCTGAAGCTGTGAATCGCTCTCCTGCTTGGGACCCATTACGGTCAATTTCACTCCCAGTTCATCAGCCGCCATCTGTCCGCCCTCATAAATGCAGGTCCAAAAATCCGTATCATCCACCGCTTTTTGGATCAGCACAATCTCAAGAGGTTCCAAACCGTAATTTTGTCTCTGCAGATACCAGCCCCCCAGGGCCAAAGCCGCTACAATCAATACACTTGCAAAAAAGAGCCTTTGTTTATAATTCCTCATCCCTTCCCTCCTCCTTTCCAAAGGAAAGTGTTATGGTTGCCTCTGTTCCCTTACCGGGGCTGCTCTCAAAGCTGATTCCATAATCATCTCCGTAATAGATCTGTATCCGTTCATTGACATTGTTAAGCCCTACTCCATTCGATCGGGTGTCTCTGGTGTGCTTTTCAAAAATATGTGCCAGCGTTTCCGAATCCATGCCCTTTCCATCGTCCTGTACCCGGAGAATCATATGATCTCCTTCCCGAAAGCCCTGAATCCGAAGCAGACCCTTTCCCTCCTTATACTTAATCCCATGATAGATGGCATTCTCCACCAAGGGCTGCAGAATCAGTTTAATCACCCTTTCCTGCAGAATATCCGGTTCTACCGCAATCTCATATTCCAGCTTGTCCTTGTACCGCATTTTCTGGATGGTCAGGTAAGTCTCCGTGTATTCCACTTCCTCCGCCACGGTTACCGTCTCCTGCTCATTGCTGATACTTCGACGCAGAAGCTTTGCCAGTGAGGAGGTCATCCGCACCACTTCCTGATTCTTTCCCCATTCGGCCATCCAGATAATGGAATCCAGAGTATTGTAGAGAAAATGAGGATTGATCTGGGATTGGAGTGCCTTTAACTCCGATCTGCGTTTAATCTGCTGCTCCCGTTCTCTCTGTTCCAGCAGGTTTTGAATCTCTTCTGTCATCATATTAAAGTTTCGGCTCAAATGTCCTATCTCATTCTCATCCCGAACCGCCAGGGCTGCATGGGCAAAATTACCTTTTTCAACCTCTTTCATAGATTTTTCCAGTGCCTTAATGGGCTTGGTTATTTCATCTGACAGAAGATAAGCAAGAACAAAGGCCGCCATAAACAAGGCCAGGGCAATCAACAGATAAATCTTTCGGGCTTCCTCCGTCCGCCGCATTAACTCCGATACCATAGATACTCCCACTACAATCCATCCGGTCCGTTGGGATCTGGAGATCGTATACAGACGCCCGTCCTCTGTTAAGAAAGAAGACTCCCTTGACTCCATTACTTCATCAATCAGTTCCTGCTTCATGCCGCTGTAGATAAGCTGCTGTTGGGGATGGTATACAATCCCCCCGTTTTCGTCCAGGATATAAATGTATCCCCGATTCCCCAGGCTAAGCCGTTCGCACAGATCACTGATCGCACTATAATTCAAATCAACAAAAAATACGCCTCCCGCTTCCGGCTCCTCTGTTCTGGAAATATTGCGGCTTAAAGTTACTACCCAGTCATAGCTTCCATAGATAGCATTCTGTACATGGGAGGAAGAAACTACCGTCTTTTCTCCCGCAGCCACAGCCGCCTGATACCAGGAAAGTCCGGTAACTTCAATGTACGGATTCAGCCGTGCTCTTCCGCTGTTAATCAGGGCCCCTCCATCTTTGGAAAGAAGTGCAATATTGACAATGTCGCTTCGGGTGTCTGTAATGGTCTTAAAAACCCCCAGAATCCGTTCCGGAAGTTCCTCCTCCCTCTCCCTGGAAAGCTCCTGGCCAAACAGGTAATCCCACACATCAGAATTGTCCGCTACAATCTGGGAAATATTCTCCATATAACCAATGTAAGAGTCTATGTCATTATTCACCTGTCCAATTAACTGTGAAGTATATTCTGTAGAGTTTTCCAGTACGGCCTCCCTGGTAAAGTTTAAAGAAAGGAGAAGAAAGACCATCAGTGCAAATACAATCAGCACAGCAAAGGAAAAGATAATGGAAGTTCGAATGCTTCGGAAACGCATGAGTAAATTCTTTTTCATCCTGTTCGTTTCTCCCTGGCATATTCCGTAGGCGTCCTGCCCGTAGCCTTTTTAAAAGCAATGCTGAAATAATGGGGATCCGAAAAACCCACCTCTCTTGCCACCTCATAAGTCTTCATGGACGTATTCTCCAAAAGCTTCTTCGCCTCCCCCATACGCTTCTTAGTCAGGGATTCAATGAACGTTTCTCCCGTACAGCTCTTAAAGAGTGTGCTGAAATAGCTGGTACTGATAGCCAGATGGCTGCACACAGAGTTTAAGTTCACTTCGGAATTCATATAATTTTCCTTAATATAGTCCAAAGCCATCAGTGCCTGCTTTTTCCCATAGCTGTCTCTCTGCTCTCCCAAAAGCTTGGAAATATGAATGCAGATAGCAGTCACGTCCGCCGCCATATCCGTCAAATGCTCATAATCATAAATCCGGTTTAAAAACGTCTTTTCTTCCTCTACAACTATGCTTTCCTTTTCCTTTATAAGATTAGCTGCACCAATAATAGTCAAAAGGAGATTCTGCATATAGATAATAGAGCGATTACGGTTCGCATAGGAATTTCGGATTTCCTGGGCAAATTCCCGAACGCACTCCTCTATAGCATCCTCATTTCCGCTTTTTACTTCCTGCACTATCCGGCCAGCCCATTTTGATACGTCAATGGGCCTGTTGCTTTCCGGTTCTCCCAAAAGTTCCTGCCGCAGAATCCGGCCTCCTCCCATCAGGAACTTCTGTTCCATGACTTCCCTGGCACTGTCATAGGATTGATACAGGTACCGAATATTCGGAACAGTCTGTCCCACACCAACGCTTGTCTCAATCAGAAGCAGATGTCGAATGGTTTTTTGAATTTCTCCAAGAGCTTCTTCCATCTGCCGGTTCAGCTGTTCCTCTGTCTCACTACAGAAAATAATAATGGTCTTCTCCTCCATATTCTGAAAAGCCACTCCCAACTTCCGCCGTTCAATCAGCTCCTGGGTAATATTGCTGATGGCAAACAGTGCCAGTTCGTCCCGAACATCCTTATACTGGTTTAAAAAGGGTAATAAATCGTCTCCCTCCACAATGGCTGTATTAAAAAAACGGCCTGTCAAAGAAATCCCCAATTCTGTCATTTTCTCCTCAAGACCGTCAGGCCGTTCGTTTCCCCTGAGAAGGCTGTTCAGAAACCGACCTCGCAAAAAGGGCCTGTTACTGATATAGGCCCCTTGCAATTTTTTCAATGTTCTGTTTTTTTCACATTTCTCATCCAGACTTTCCTTCACCCGAAAGAGAACCTCTGTAAGCTCTGTGGGTGTAATGGGCTTTAAAATATACTCCATTACCTGATAACGCACTGCCTGTTTTGCATATTCAAATTCATCATACCCACTGATGATCACGGTTTTGGTATCAGGATGATTCTCATGAACATAACGTGCCAGTTCAATCCCGTCCACATAAGGCATACAGATATCTGTCAGCAGGAGATCCGGCGGTGCCTGCTTCATCCGTTCCATAGCATCCCTGCCGTTCTCGCAGCTTGCTATCAATTCAAAGCCCAGCTTCTCCCAGGGAATATTTTCGCTAATCGCTTCCCGTGTCAGTGCTTCGTCATCTACCAGCAGTGCTTTATACATAACCTTGCATTCTCCTCAAATATATTGTTAATCAAATAATTTACTGAAAAAGCCGACTATTGCATCAAAAAACCGGGTAATAAAGTTTCCCACCTGCTCAGTATCTATATTATCCAGGTCCAGACCCATGCCTTTCAGCTTTTCATATAGCTCCCCCGCCTGTTTTGCCAGGGCATCCACATCCAGATCCAACTTGCTGATTTTATTCATAAGTTTGATCAGTTCCGCCACCTGCTCGTCTGTCAGCTCAATGTTAAACTCTTTCATGGCATTGCGGATAATCCGTTCAATATCTTCGTCCGACTCCACATGCTCTTCTGCAATCTGCTGTTTGATATAGGCAATAATATCAGATGCCGTTTCCGAGTCTCCAAGTATATCTCCCAGATCTCCCGTTACAACAATCTCATTCACTGCCGTCTCCAGTGCTTCCTCGCCTACAATCTCTCCGGTCATTTCTTCATAGCCCTTTACGGCTCCAATAAGTGCTGCCGTTCCCGAAAGATTGGTCGGGCCTGCCACATAGACATCTGCGTCTTTAAGTCCCGCCGTGATCAGAGCATTCCGATACATATCTATGGTGCAGTAGCTGATATTGTAGGTTGTAACGTTCAGGCCGGATCCCTCTGCAGACGGACGGATCAGAACAGAAGATAATGCTTTTGTTCCTATAACACTCGAACCCAAATACTGATCCAAATATTGATGCTCCTGTTCGTTCGTTACATAAATCACTTTATAGTTGTCCAATTCTGCCGGATCTACTCCCAGCAAGTTCAGTACAACCCCTTTCTGTTCTTCACTCAGGTTTGCCCCCAATGCCAGAATCGGCGTATCGTCCTCCGCCGCAAAGGCTGTAATACCGGATGTAACCAACAGCACGGCTGCAAGTATCAGGGATAAAAATCTCTTTTTCATAATAATAGTTTCCTCCTTTTTGTTCCTACCGTGAACTCAGATGCTTCTTCAGCCACGCATAGATATCCTCATACACCGTTGTCCGGTCTGTTTCATTCAGAATCTCATGCCTGTCCGTGTCATAAATAATCTTCGTCACATCTGACATTCCCACAGCTTCAAATCTACGTTTTACCTGCTCCACTCCTTTTCCAAAGTTTCCAACCGGATCATCGCCCCCTGCCACAAATAATACCGGCAGATCTTTCGGCATTTTCTTTAAATTGCATTTCTTCGATGCCCCTTCTATGCTGATAAACAAATTGTAATATCCGTTTACAGTAAACCGGAAAGTGCAACGCTCGTCCGCCAGGCAGCGGTCCAGGAGCGTTTCATCCTTTGTAATCCAGTCCCGGCTGGTTCTTGCCGGTTTGAAGTATCTATTATAGCCTCCAAATGCCATGATGTCAATCAAAACGCTCCGGTAATGCCATCCAAATAGGGTTCCCATCCCCCGGCAAAGTCCTTTTCCAAGCCATAAAAGCGGTACTGGCTGTGTTCCCGTGCCCATAATTACAGCACCCGCAAGGCCTTCTCCCCGCAGACACAGATACTGCCGCAAAAGAAAGGATCCCATACTATGCCCCAAAATATAGTAGGGTACATCCGGATACTGCTTCTCTGTCAGCAGTCTTAAGTGGTGAATGTCTTTCAGCATAGCCAAATTGCCGCCCTTTTTACTGAAAAATCCATAGTCTTTTCTGGAGACAATGGACTGCCCGTGTCCCAGATGATCATGTCCCACTACCAGGAAGCCCCTGTCCGTCAGGTACTCCGCAAATTCTTCATAACGCCCAATAAACTCTATCATTCCATGAATAATCTGCAGAACTCCTGCTATCTCTCCCTGGTCCGGTTTCCATTCCACCGCATGGATTTTTGTTTTGCCATCCGCGGAATCAAAAGTAAATTCCCTTTTTTTGGCCATTGCATTTATCCTTTCTTACATCTCAAAATAATATCGTTTATTATAGCATAGTTCCTAAAGAAGATCTGAATATTTTATAAAAATTTAAGGCATTTTTATTGTATTTTAACGAAAGAACCGGCGTTCTCCTCCTTTTATCCGGAAAATTCCGCCGATTCCATTCTCTCTCATTTCCTTATTTTTTCTTGCTTTCCAACAGTGTAAATGCAAAATCCTTAATGGCCCTGGCTGCTTCCTCATAAGTCATATCCGTGGTATTAATACATAAATCATAATTACGCATGCTCTCCCACTCCTGACCGGTAAAATAGCGGTAGTAATCACGACGGTAACGGTCTGTCTTGGTAATAAATTTGTCTGCTCTCTTCCAGTCGATCTTCTGGCGGTTCATTTCTTTCTGAATACATTTTTCTCTGGAAGCATAGATAAATACCCTTACCAGATTCGGCTTGTCATTCAGCACATAATCCGCAGCCCTTCCAATTACTACGTAAGACGAAACCTCTGCCAGTTCACGGAGCACTTTAGCCTGATAGTTAAAGAGATTGTTATTGGAAGTAAAGTCCTCCTTCTCCGGTGGAATCAGCTCACCATTATATACCTTCTGTGATGCCCGAAATAAAAGGCTCTTCTTCTGATCCTCATCAGCCCTGGCAAATAATTCCTGACTGATGCCGCTTTCATCAGAAGCCAGCCGCAGCAGATTCCGGTCATACAGTTCAACCCCCAGATCCTTTGCCAAAATTCTTCCGATAGAGGTTGCTCCGCTTCCGCAGGTTCTTGTAATAGAAATTACGAAATTATCCATATTCCACACCCCTTACCCGGCACCGCACATGCAGTCCGAAATTTTCGTTTTCTTCTACTTCCATGATAAAAGTTTACGTGCATTTTGTCAATTTAAACTTACCATTCACGGCTCCCAGAAAACCACTTCCGAATTGACACTCTTTTCCTCCAATGCTATTATCAAAGTAAAAGTCAGCACTCTTTGATGTGTCTGTGAAGTTATGGAGGCTTAGGTTATAATGAAAAAATATATGGAAGCTATCAAAAAATCCCATCCAGGCATTCTTCTGATTGGAGCAATCCTGCTGGCCTTTATTTTGGAATTGGGTGTCTTTCAGTTCTCTTACTTTTCCCAGTACTTCGGGGACTACACCCGCATGGAGTTAGATCTCTCTGCTATGGACGGATTTAATGGCGAAGCACTTCCTCTTCTTCCAGAGAACCCGACAGTTTCCTTTAACGACCTGTCTATACCCGTTCGCAGTGTTACGGTCCGCACTTCCGGCCCCTCACAGTTGTTATACGGAAATATCGGAATCTGTGATGAAGCGAATGCTTACCGGACAATGGGTGCCGGTAGCTTCCAAGTTAATCCCGGAGGCCAAAAGTCCGTTTTTACAGTACCCATCAATAGCCATGGCTCTCTGACCAGGCTTCGCATTAACTTTACAGAACAACCCCATGCACCAGTTTTTCTTCTCTCAGTAGTACTGAATGAGCATATCCCCTTTCAGGTTCACTGGCTGCGCCTATTGCTTATGGCCGGATTCCTTTTTGCCCTTGCTGCAACTTTGTGTTATCGTCTCTATGAAATAGATTATTGTCCGGAAAAGAAGAGCCATCGGCTGATGAACCTGGCTGTTTTGGCCCTCTGTCTCTTTGTCTCCTGTGGAATTTTATACAAGGCAGATGCCGCCCATTCCTATCTTCGTTCCTACCCATCTCTGGATGAGATCCGTTCTCCGGAAATGGTTGTGGACGCCTATATGCAGCAATTGGATGCATTTGAAAAAGGGCAGCTTTCTCTGGATCTGGATGTCAATCCCGAATTGGAAGCCCTTGACAACCCATATGACAGGGGAGAACGTGACAAAAAAGACATTAGTTACCATTGGGATCGTGCCTACTATAATGGAAAATATTACTCTTATTTTGGTTTGGCCCCTCTATTTATGGTGTATTATCCTGTATACTGGCTCACCGGAATGCTTCCTACAGATCTTCTGGCTGGCTCTGTATTGTCTGTTTTTGCTATTTTTGCTGTTTTTGTAGCTATACATGGGTTGTTTATTACTTTCCGGCCTCGGGCAAATCTGCTTTTATTTCTCATTGGTGAAGCCGCTGTAGTGTCCGGAAGCTTTTTATATCTGATGCAGGCGTCTTTAAGTTTTTACTACCTGCCTCTCATCAGTGCAGTGGGATGGATGGCTGCCTTTATTGCCTTTTCCACTTTTGCATGTCAAAGTACAAAAAAAGGCCGGAAGATTTTGCTTTTTGCTCTCTCCGGCATTTCCGTGGTGATGCTGGTACTTTCCCGGCCTAATATGGTGCTTTTGGCTATTGCCTTTGCAGCACCGTTATTTCTTCGGATTCTCTTTGAACGCTCCAGGCCATTTCAGGAAAAGCTATTATGCGTGCTCCCTTTCTTAATTCCTGTTTTTATTGGCGGTGGAGCTATTATGTACTATAATTTTATTCGTTTTGATTCCGTGTTTGAATTTGGGACCACTTTCCAGCTTACAGAGAGTGATATTCGGTATAATCATATTGTCCTGAATATGCATCACTTTGCTTCCATGTTCTATCACTACTTTCTGGAATCCTTTGTCTCTCTGGAGTTCTTCCCATTTCTGCGGTTTACCACAGAAAAATGTGTGGATTTTGGCAATTACCTGTATCAGGAATATAGCGTCGGACTGTTTCAGATGCCTTTAAACCTTGGTGTCTTTCTGATATATTTCCTTTTTGATTCAAGAGAAAAAAAGGATTCTCTGAAAAAATGGACTTACTGCCTATTTCTCCTTGGAATTCTTGTTCTCGGCTATCTTGATTTTCTTCTGGGAGGTATTCATATCCGTTATGTCTGTGACTTAAGCCTGTCTGTTAGCCTGTTGGCTTTCTTTCTTCTGTTGGAATATGTTCATTTTGACAAAACCCGTTCCTCCCGGATTCTGTATATAATTGTCATGGGAGCTTTGCTCGTCACCATTGGGCAAGGCTGGCTTACTATCTTTTCCAATGAGACCAATGCAATCTTACAAAGAAATCCCGATTTTTACTTATTGGTTGCCCAGATATTTCATTTATAATCTATATTTTGTTTCATACAAAAAACCGGAACTCTCATCTGTTATAAGAGTTCCGGCATTCTTCACTCCGTTCCGGTCGATGCAAAACTGATATCCACCGGACGTCATGTGCCCCTGCCAAGGAGTCGGCGTGACAGGATTTGAACCTGCGGCCTCTACGTCCCGAACGTAGCGCTCTACCAAGCTGAGCCACACGCCGTTATTCCTTTGTTTTGCTGTCAGCATTAACTATATTATCATAGAATTTGTTATTTGTCCAGCAAAAAATACAGATTATTCCTCAGGTGCAAAATTCCAGGTATAGGAAAAAATATGATCCCCAATAATCAAACCACTCAAAGCCGGATTATTCCTGTGGGTTCGGAAGAACACTCTATTCCCCACATTCGATTCTCCTGCAATGGCTCTCTTGGCCGCATCAAAGCACGCAGAACTTACACTTCCCAGGTCCTGGCTCAGTACAAGGTCAAATCGTCCGGAGGTCACCGGAGAGAACTGCCCAGATGCCCGGATGACACTCATAATATCGCCCTGGGCAAATCTGGGATCCCGAATCCGGTTCATTACTACAGCACCCACAGCCAGGCGCCCTGCGTCTCCTTGATTGGCTGCCTCGCAATGAATCAGAACAGCGAGTGCTGTCACCTCTTCTTCTGTGGCGTTGTAAGCACCATACTGAATATTATCCGTTCCCGAAATCTGCACACCTGTTACATCACCAAGAGAAGCGTTGATCTCTGCCAGCTTAGCCGCCTCCAGGGCCGCCTCCAGTTTCTTCTTCTCAACAATTAACTCTGCCAGCATTTCTTTCTGATTCTCCAGAGTGTCATTTTTCCCATTCAAATCTGCCTGAGCTGCGGCAATTGCATTTACATGCTGCCCGATTTTTCCGGAAGTACTCTTTGCCAAAGCAGAAACCTCCTCCTGCTTCGCCACTACAGAAGCGTGAAGCTCATCCAATGCCTCTTTTTCTCCCTGAAGCTGTGTCTCCTTTTCCGCAATAGCTTCTTTTTGGGCTACATAATTATCCATCATCTGGCGATCGTAAGCTGCAATACTGGCCGCATAGTTAGCTTTATTAAGGGCTGCCGCAAAATTACCCTCCTCCAGAAGAATGGTAAAAAAATTGTTCTGAGCGTTTTCATACATATATTCAATACGAGTCTTCATATCCTCATACTGCTGCTCTTCCACCTGCTTCGCCTCTTCCAGTTCCGCCTGTGCCTGCTCAATCTCTTCTTTTTTCTCCTCAATCTGTCGATTCAGATCCTGAATCTCTTCCTCAATGGATGCATATTGATTGTTCAGTTCCTTTAAATATGCTTCCATACTGGCTTTTGCCTCTTCCAGCTTCTGCTGCTTATTCCTTGTACTCTCAATCTCCTGCCGGGTCTTATTAATCTCATCCTGGGTCTTGTCGATCTCATCCTGAGTCTTGTCAATTTCGTCCTGGGTCCTGTCGATCTCGTCCGTCTTTGAGGCATAAGAAAAAAACCCAAGTCCAATCGCCAGGGCTAGTCCAACTATGGCATATATGGTTTTCTGTAGTTGTCCCTTTTTCATCTTATCACCAGTCTCATATCTACTTCCAATCGTATTTTGTCAGCTTTCCGCTAAGCTTCATCTGTGCAAAGCCATTCTGCCTCAAAGCCTCATATAGAACAACGGCTGCCGCATTGGACAGATTCAGGGAACGGGTATCCCCAAGCATAGGAATCCGTATGGCAGTGTCCTGATTTTGAAGAAGAATCTCCTCAGGAATCCCTGCACTCTCCTTTCCAAACATCAGATAACAGTCCGGTTCAAACTGTACTTCCGTATACACTTTTGGGGCCTTGGTTGTTGCCATGTAGAGCTTTGCCCCTGGATTACGTCCCAAAAAGTCTTCATAATTGCTGTAGATTGTTACATCAAGCTGTGGCCAATAGTCCATTCCCGCCCGCTTAATGTCTTTTTCCCCCAGACGAAATCCCAAGGGCTCTATGAGATGAAGCCTGGTTCCAGTAGCCACGCAGGTTCTGCCAATGTTTCCTGTATTGGCCGGAATCTCCGGCTCCAAAAGCACAATATTGAATGCCATTCCTTTTATTACCCCTCTTTTTCCTTTCGCAGACGATTTACAAAGTTCGCCAGACGGCCAAAAGCCTCTTTCAGATCCTCCAGGGAATATGCATAGGAAAGCCTTAAGAATCCTTCTCCGCAGGCCCCAAAAGCAGTTCCCGGAACGACGGCAACTTTTTCTTCCTCCAAAAAGTGGGTTGCAAATTCATCAGATGTCATGCCAAATTCCTGTATGCTTGGGAATACATAAAAGGCCCCAAATGGCTCAAAGCATTGAAGTCCCATCTCCCGCAGTGTATGTATCACATATCTCCTCCGCTGGTCATAGGATTCCCGCATCATGGCTACATCCCCATCCCCATTTTTCAAAGCATCTACTGCCGCAAACTGGCTGTTCGTAGGTGCACACATAATAGCAAATTGATGAATCTTCGTCATCTGCTCAATAATGGGAGCCGGACCGCAAGCATATCCCAGCCGCCATCCTGTCATAGCATAAGCCTTGGAAAATCCATTGATTAAAATCGTTCTTTCCCCCATTCCCGGAAGAGATGCAATTGATACATGATCCTCTTTATAGCTCAGCTCCGAGTAGATCTCATCAGACAAAACCAATATATCCTTTTCAATCACCACTGAAGCAATCTCCTCCAGATCCTTCCGCTCCATAATGGCACCAGTTGGATTATTGGGGAAAGGAAGTACCAGTATCTTAGTCCTTTCCGTAATTGCTTCCAGAAGTTCCTCTTTGGTAAGACGAAACTCATTCTCTTCTTTTAAGTTGATAATTACCGGTGTCCCCCCTGCCAGCAGGGCACAAGGCTCATAGGACACATAGCTGGGCTGAGGAATCAGCACCTCATCTCCCGGATTTAGCACCGCCCGGAATGCCATATCAATGCCTTCACTTCCGCCCACAGTCACAACAACCTCTTTCATGGGATCGTAAGTCACATTCACTCTTCTTCGGAGATAGTTCGCTATCTCTTCCCGAAGTTCTTTTAAACCCGCATTAGAGGTATAAAATGTGCGTCCCCGTTCCAGGGAATAGATTCCTTCCTCCCGAATATGCCAGGGTGTATCAAAATCCGGTTCACCCACCCCCAGCGAAATAGCATCCGGCATCTCACTTACTATGTCAAAAAACTTTCGGATACCTGATGGGGGAATGTTCACAACCTTATCAGCCAAAAAATTTCTCACAGTGTCACCAGCATCCTTTCATCCTTTGATTTATGTACCATAATAGAACCATGATCCTTGTATTTCTTCAGTACAAAGTGTGTGGCTGTACTCAAAACCGTATCTAAGGGCGAGAGTTTATCGGATACAAACTGTGCCACGTCCCTCATAGTTTTACCCTCGATCATTACCATAAAATCAAATCCGCCGGAGATCAGGTATACACTGTCTACCTCCGCATAGTTATAGATCCGTTCTGCCACCTTATCAAAGCCCAGACCTCGTTGGGGTGTTACTTTTACCTCAATCAGTGCAGTCAGCTTCTCTTCTCCCGTCTTATCCCAGTCAATCAGCGTATGATAGCCGCAGATGATCCCCTCCTTTTCCATGTCGGCAATCTCATTGGCAACAGTTACTTCATCCACGCCCAGCATCACTGCCAGATCCTTTAAATCTACCCGGCTGTTTTTTTCAATAAAAGTTAAAATTTTTTCACGCATATTGTCACCTTTCCAATCTTTTATTTATAAATCTGGTACAGTTCATCTTTTCTTGGCCTTTCCAGAAAGGTTTCTTCCTCCCCGTTTAAAATCCGCCTGGCCTTTCCCTCCACGGCTTTTCCAATAACTGCCGCCGGAATCCCTGCTTTTTTCAGTTCACGAACCAAATCATGTCCTCGATCTCCTGCCATCAGCATGCAACCGCTGGATATGAGGTAATAAGGATTCAACCCAAAATATTCACAGATTTCCACTGTCTCCTGCCGGATGGGAATCGCTTTCAGATCAATCTCAAGACCCACGCCAGATGCTTCCGCCATCTCCCACAATGCTCCATAGATACCGCCCTCTGTCACATCATGCATGGCACTAATGCCGAATTCTGTAGCAATCGCAGCTTCAGGAAGTACAGAAATATACTGATCGAAGCCCCTGGCTGTCTCTAAAAAAGTACCCGAAAACCTTTTTAGCAGTTCTTCTTCCTTTTCTTTCGCAATAATGGAGGTTCCCTCAATACCAATCCACTTAGTCACCAGGATGTCCTGCCCGACTTTTGCCCCGGCAGTGGATATGAGGTGCTCTTCTCTTACCTTTCCCACACCAGCAACACTGATCACCGGTTGATTTACGGCTTTTGTTACCTCTGTATGGCCCCCCATAACCTGTACATTTACTTTGGCACAGGCTTCCTCCACCTGTCCCATCATTTTCTTAATGTCCTCTTCCGTAATCTCCTCCGGAAGAAGCACCGTCAGCATTACACCTATGGGTTCTGCCCCACTGCTGGCCAAATCATTTACGGTAACCTGGATAGCCAGTGCTCCCACATCTTTCACCGTCCCTGTAATGGGATCCGTAGAAATTACAAACACTTCTCCAGGCTCAAGCTTCATGGCCGCACAGTCCTCTCCCACTCCGGCCCCGAGAAGCACTTCGTCCCGCTTTGTTCGGATTTGTTTAAAAATGCTTCTTTTTAAAATAGTCTCCGAGACTTTTCCTACTTTCATCTCTTCCTCTTTTCGTCCACTGCTCCTTTTACTGCATTCTTTCCAGACAGGAGGCCAAAACAGCATTTACCAGGCCTTCATCCTGAGTAGCTACTGCCTCCACCAGTTCTGCTGAAAGTCCCGGATCACCGGCGACGCCAACCACCACAGTTCGAGGGGATGCATTGTAAGTGCTTTTATTCACCTTTGTTACACTTTCTTCCACGCCATTTACGTAAACATGTTTATAAAGTTCTGCCTGCACTCCTCTATGAGCACTCTCCGCTACCCGGTAGCCAATCGGCTGTCCCGGATCTGCTACAATCAATACACCTGGGTCGGTAGTACTCAGTGTTTGGCTTACATATTTTATCGTGCGATTTGCAGGTCTGGTTTCTTCTCCATAGATAGTGAATGTTATCTTCTTATCAGCCGTAGTTCCCTCTATATAAATAGGTGCTTCCGTATCGTTTTTAAACTTAAAATCCTTATAAGTTCCCGCAATAGCCGCATCTGCTGATGGATCCACATAAGTTACAATCATAGAATGATTGGACCGCTCCACAACTTCCAGTTCAGAGAGAAGAACTGCATTATACAATGTGGTGGATACCTGACAGATTCCTCCCCCCAGGCTGTCTACAACCTTTCCATTCAGATAAGATCCTGCCATCTCATACCCATTCTCTTTGGTGAAAGGGCTGACTACCTCATAAGCGGAAAAGGTATCTCCCGGATACAGCACGGTTCCATTAATTAATTCTGCCCCATTTGCCACATTCTTGCTTCTGCTTGGGCCGGAAGTGGAATAACTGGTGGTGAAAGTTCCAAGCACATCCTTCACCCGGCTCAGCTCCTCCTTACTTCCTCTGGGATAATCCGTTTCTACTGGAAGAACAATTTTACCGTCTTTCTTATCCCATTCATTTTCAATATAATCTATCATCATCTGTACGGAACCTGCCGTATCAAGTTTTGTCCCCGTATTTCCATCTATAATCTCAAAAGAGCCATTCACACGCCTTAAGGTCGCATCCTCAGCCTCAGAGTCAAACTTTACACACTCTGTGTTAACAAAGTCTCTCACCAGATTCGGATCAATCGCCCATTCAAGCTGATAGACCTTCTTCTCATGCTCCAGATCCTTTCGCTCCTTATAACGCTTGATTACATTTCCTTTCTTACCAAGCTGTGCTGCCTCCTGGGCAATATCTGCGTTCGTACATTCAAGTCCCAGTTCTCCCAATGACACTTGAAGCTGCTCATCAAAGATCTCCAGCGTCAGCATCTCTTCTCTCAGCTGATTCGTATAATCTTCAAGTTCTTTCTCTGCCTCGGCCACAGTCATTCCTGACAGATCAATCTCATCTGCATAGACACCCTTATGGATTGTAAAATCTTCCTTTTCTTTTGCCTGAGCCTCTTTGCTTCCCGTTCCTGCCAACGTAAATGCAATGGCAATGAGAAGACCGAATCCCACAAATTTTTTCATTTTTTAATCCTCTTTTCTAACTCGGAATTGCCCACATTAAAGTGCATAGGTTAAAAGTGGAACAATCATTGCTAAAACTACAATCACGATAATCACCGTAGAAATAATCTTTCTTGTCTTTTTACTATACCAATTCATCTTTGAATCCTCCCATATTCCAGAATAATCCGGTCAATGATCCGTGATGCTTCATTTTTTGTGAGGCCATCCACAGACTTATCCAATGTTATTTTATGATATTTTATCAGATCATTCAAGTACCCTTTTTGTGCAGGCGTTATCGGGCCTTGCTTTTTTGCTCTGTAAACAAGAGGCTTTGGAAGAAAAAGCTCCTCTGGGCTATTCAAAAATTGCTCTTGCATTCTCCCATACAGTTCCATGGCTGCCAATGCATCATGTGCCGCCCGATGGGTTTTCTCCGGTTGAATATGATAATAGCTGCAGAGAGCCTGAAGGCTTCGGTGCTCCATCCCGGGAAACAGTGTTCGTGCAATTTTTAAAGTATCAATCCCCTCTTTATCAAAGGTTAGATTCAGATTCATGGCATTCTGCTTCACAAAGCTGTAATCAAACAGAATATTATGGCCCAGAAGCGGCAGGTCCCCGCAAAATTCCACCAATTCTGTTACAGCTTTTCTGGTATCAATTCCTTCAGATGCCATCTCATCCGTAATACCTGTCAGTTCTTCAATCCGCTTCTCAATTTTTCGTTCCGGATTCACCAATGTCTCGTACGTCTCCAGGATCTGTCCATTCACTACTTTCACGGCCCCAATCTCCAGAATCCGATCCATGGATGGGCTTAAGCCTGTTGTCTCTAAATCCAGGGCAATGTATGTATCTATCATATGATCATTCCTCTTCTGTGTCTTTCCACCGTCGTATCTGTGCATCATTGGTCAGGGGATCTCTCTTCCCATAATCAAAAATCAAATATATTGGTGCTTCCTCTAATGTAAGCAATGCCTCCACGTGATTTTGCTTTCCCACTTGAGTCTGGATCTCCCGAAGCCTGACCCGATAGGGACTCTGATCGGAAGCAAAGTCGGGGCGGCTTTTCAATCGTTCTCTGAGATACATATCTATGGTCAGAAGCTCCCTGTAAGATTCTTCTTCCCCGGGAAAAAGTTCACGGATAAAGTCCAGCATTATTTCATACCTGCCAAGGCGGGAGTGATTTTTTCCATTTAAGCCCTTTCTATCATAAAAATCTGCCAACTTACAGAAGAAAAGAAAGGGAGATGAAAAGTTCTTCATTAGTTTCTCTAATGTATGCCGGAATTGATGACTATTATAATAGATTTCCACCATTTCTTCAATCGCCTTTAACTGTAAAATGTCGGAAAAGGACAGCCAGTCCGTATACAGCACCTCATAAGGCGGTTTTTCCCTGTAAATAATCCCGTACTTTTCCGCTTCCCGATGCATAAGGGAGCCTCGCAAAACTTTCAGAAAACCAAGCTGTAACTGCTGCGGCTTCATTGCAAAGACCTCATTAAAGGAATTGGCAAAGCTCGTATAATCCTCATAAGGCAATCCGGCAATCAGATCCAGGTGTTGATGAATATTGCCCATGGCATGAATCCTTGCAACATGAGTTTTCACTTTCTCTAAATCCATTTTCCGGTGAATGGCTTCAATCGTCTTTTTGTTCACCGTCTGTACACCTATCTCAAGCTGAATCAGCCCTGGGCGCATTCGGGACAAAAGTTCCAGTTCTTCTTCATTCAGCAGATCTGCCGCAATCTCAAAGTGAAAGTTCGTCACACCGTTATCATGCTCCAAAAGATAAGTCCAAATGGCAAGTGCATGCTTATGATTACAGTTAAAAGTCCGATCCACGAATTTTACCTGTGGCACTTTTGCATCCAGAAAGTACTGAAGTTCCTGAAATACCAGCTTCAGATCCCGGAAGCGGACTCTCTTCTCTATGGAAGAAAGACAATAGCTACAGGAAAAGGGGCAGCCCCGGCTGGATTCATAGTAAATAATCCGATGTTCAAAATCTGTAAGCCCGGTATAGGCAAAAGGCAGATCATTCATATCCAGAGGCTCATCTCTCATATTACAGCAAATCTCATGAGACCGAAAGACACCCCCTGGAAGTTCTTTCCAGTTTTTTGTTTTCTTCACATAAGAATCTACCAAAAGCCGGAAGCTTTCCTCCCCTTCCCCTGTAAGGATTCCAGTGAGTTCGGGATATTCTTTTAAAAGTTCCTCCGCACAAAAAGACACCTCCGGTCCTCCAAGCCAGACAGGTACTCCCGGTAAGACTTTAGCACATTCCCTTATAAGTTCCCTAACTTGCTCCATATTCCAGATATAGCAGGAAAACAAGAGAACATCTGGGCTTCTCCTGTAAATCCCCGCTAAAATGTCTTCTGTTCTATGATTGATCGTAAATTCCGCCAGTTCCACATGGGAGGAAAGTTCTCCTGCCGCAGCTTTTAAGCTGTAAATGGCCAGATTGGAATGAATGTATTTTGCATTAATTGCCGTTAATAAAATCTTCATGGTTCATCTGTCCTTTTTATAGTAAAAAAGGAATTACTGCTTCTGCAATAACTCCTTTCTCTGGCTTTATTATAATCCGCACATCCTGCTTTGAACCGGAAGCAACATTCGTTACCTCTGCAGCCGGCTCGGCCCAGGTAACCTTACGGCACACAAAAGGTTCTGCTTAGAGCTGCTTCATTCCTGACCTGACCCGGTTCACAGATTTCTGTTGCGTAAGACCCAGACGTCAGTGCTGCTTACAAAGGGCTGCATGTTATTTCCAAGCCCGAGGCAGGATATCACCCCCGCTGTAGCGGATTGCGGGTACAGGGCACCGCTAACTCCCCGGCTGTGCGGAAATCTTAAACAATTCCAGATTCTTAGTATAGCGGTTATCCACTTGTTTGTCAATGGAATTTACCTATTTGGCCGCCGGGTACTCATTACAGAGCAACCGATAGGGTGGTTCATCCTCCTCAATCGCCGGGAAGCGGCCCACCGGCTCATGAAAACGGTTGTCAGTGGTATCGTCATTACACATAGAGACTTCCCCAATCAACACGTCGCCGGATCCCGGCACCACTGCAAAGTTATGGTACTGATGAGGCCACAGGGTCAGACTCTCACCTGGCTTCAGTTCTACCTGAGTCCCGGCTGGTACATAATAAGAACGTCCGTCAGAGTTTACCAGAACATCCGTATCGGCCAATCCACCCTCTCCGTCATCATTATATACCTGAATCAAAAGAGTTCCTCCTCCGCGATTAATGATATCCTCGCTCTTTACCCAGTGAAAGTGTGTGGGGAAAGTTTGTCCGTCTCTCAGCATAATAAGCTTCTCTGCATAAACCTTTTTATACTTGGGGTTATTTTGGTTCCCGTTGCGGATGGTAATCAGTGCAAATCCAACCTTATCAAAATTCTCCAGTCCGCAGTCAGTAATATCCCATCCCAGCATATTATCACGAATCTCATCATACTCGTGGTTTTTGGTTTTCCACTCTTCCGGAGTCCATTTACAGAAAGGCGGAAGTTCTACATGATGCTCCTTTAACATGGCTTCCATGTCACGGATACATTGGTTAATCTTCGAACGTTTCATAGTTGCTAATTCTCCTTAATTTTACAATTGATCAATAAAGTTCATTCTCACCTTATAAGTCTTGCTCTCTCCAGGCCCAAGAATGGGGGCTGTGCATCCCTCCTGGCCTACCTTAGGTCCGTCCAGGAATACATTCATAGGCTCCAAGCCCATTACATACTCGCCTTTCCCAAGCATCTTCCATTCACAGAAGAAAGGCAAGTCCTCTCCGTTATACTGAATATTTACACCAATGCTGCGTTTTTCATTGAATATAGTGTATTGGGATGTGCCATCCTCCTCTCTGCGGATCTTATGGAAATAACAACGCTCCGGATAGGGGTACTGAGGTGCCTCCACCTGGTTCCAGGTATCTGCATATCTTGCTGCATTTTCCTCTCTGGGTATCGTTTCCAGACTATCAAAGATAAGTTTTGTTCCCTCTTCCAACAAGGGGTAACCATAATTCAGATGAAGTGCATAGACAAACTGTCTCTCTCCGAAGCCATGATTGGTAACTGTATCGGTCAAGACAATACTGTCGTTCTCATATTCAAACTCTATCTTCCGGTGCAGTGTCAGATTCTCTCCAAAGATTCGTGCTTCCCGCATGGTTCCTTCCAGGGTAATGGTGGGATTCTCTCCCTTAATTCCCCGTTCATATTTCACATTCTCTGCCGGTGTATTAGCTATCCTTCCATGAAGGCCCAGTTCCTCTCCATCCTTTACTATGGGATTTCCAAAATGCTGCAAGCCGCAGGTGGTAAGCATTCCCACAAAGAAGTTTCGCAGCCACCTGGTTCCCTGAGCATCATAGTACTCTGGAGCAACAATTCCGCAGGGTGCCAGATAATTTATGTTTTTTCCTTTATAACGAACCTGATACAAATCCATACACCGACCCGGAAGCACCGTTGCAGCCAGGTTGCCGCCGTTACTAATCTCTACCACTGGAACGCCCTTTTGAAATCCACCGGTCAGAATCCCCTCATGCAGGGACATAAGCTGATCCAAATCTCCAATATGTTCTAATCTGTTCTGATATGTCTCACTCATCGTTTCTCTCCTGTTCCCCTACTTAGTGTTCTTTTAAAAAAGTATCCAATTCTGCCCGGGAGGGTGCTCCCTCCATCGGTCCCTGCTTTCTCACCGACATGGCTCCTGCTGCATTGGCAAAACGTCCGCATTCCCGAATACTCTTGCCTTCAATCAATGCCGTCAGAAATGCACCGCAGAATGTATCTCCTGCTCCTGTAGGATCTACTTCCTCCACCTGGAAGCTGGGAACATCTATAACTTCTTCCTTTGTATAAATCCGGCAGCCTGCTTCCCCGTTTTTCAATATAATCATTTTGCCCTGAGAAGCCCACTGCCGACAACCTTCGTCATCACTGGCCGCCCCCGTAAACATCATGGCCTCTGATTTGCTGGGCAGAATCAGATCTGCACGCTCCAGAACCGGCATACACAATCGACGAATCTCTTCTACGCTTAAAGCTTCCGGGCGGATATTGGGATCAAAACATACTTTTGTCTCCGGGGATGCCTCCCGTACCATCTTATATACAGCTTCCGCACTTGCCTGATTGGTAGACATGGTAAATCCACTTACATGAATCCATTTTGCACCTTTGATTTTTTCCATATCCACATCATCAGGAGTAAGCATTCCCGGTGCCGCATGGTGTACATGATACAAAAAGTTTCTGCTTCCATCTGAATAATAGCAGACAAAAGCCACCCCCGTGGATGCTTCCGGATGAATCCGTACCATGGAACAGTCCGCACCACTCTCAGCCAGTCGATTCGTCACACACCGTCCAAAACCGTCATTCCCCACTACTCCGATCATGGCACACTTTGCTCCCAGCTTTGCAGCAGCATTCAACATAATCGCCGCATCCCCACTTGGATAAGGGCCGGTAAAGTCTGCAGGCGCATCCAAAGGCTTGTCCAGATCTTTACGCATTACTTCGCAAATCAGCGGTCCCATTGTTACAATGTCAAATCCCATACTCATTCTCCTATTCTTATTCCGCAGATGCACTGCTGTTTTTATTTACGCTCTTATTATATCACTCTCCAATGACATCTACAAAGATTTTTCTTGCTTGGGGACCATCAAATTCCATAAATACAATTTCCTGAGCCTCTCCCATTGTCATTTTGCCTTCTACCAGGGAAATCACAGTGCTGTTTCCCACCAGAATAGAGCGTAAATGACCGTATGCATTTGCTGAGGTTCTTCCATAGGTAGGAAGAAAATGTGCGTGGGAATATTCATCATCATCTTTTACCAGGCGGTGCAGCAATACATCCAGATCACTCAAAATACAGTCCAGTGGCTCTGTCACAGTAATTGCACAGTTGGTATGAGCCGTTACCACAGATACAATCCCGTTCTGCACACCCGAATCCGCCACCAGTTCCTTGACCCTGTCTCCGATATATTCTACATAATATTCATCCTGTGTCATAACGAAAAATTCATAATGCCTGACCATCTCTACACCTCCATACCCATAAACCGACACGCATTTTCTCCCATGACCATCGCCCTCTGCTTTGGACGCAGGTTCAGGACTTCTGTAGCTTTCACCATGCGCTTCTGTTCAATTCGCGGATAGGTAGAGCCAAACATCACCTTGTCGTACAGCATCCTGTCAATCCAGTACTCTCCCAGTTGTTCGTTAAATGTAGTCTGGAAGAATTGCTGTGGGGAATCAAAGTACAGCAATGCTGTGTCGGCATACAGATTGGGATATTTTAAAATAAGCATGGCAGTCTCTCTGGTCCAGGGCCATCCAAAGTGTCCCAGACACATGCGTAATTCAGGATATTCTATTGCAACTTCCTCGAAATTTAAGGGATTCGAATATTTGGAGGGACTGTTTTTTACCCATGTCATTCCGGCTTCAAAGAGAATTGGCTTATCATATTTCAGGCAAAGTTCATAGATTGGTTTCATCACAAGATCCCCTGGCATAAAATACTGCATAGCCGGACTAAGTTTCAAACCTTTCATACCCAATTCAATAAACGCCTTTTCCAGAACCTCCCGGGCATCTTCACGGCGTGGATCCACGCTTGCAAAGCCAATCAGGCGATCTGGGTATAAATCTACAAGCCTCTTTACTTCTTCATTGGATACAATGACGCCTCCCGCCCTTGTGGTGACATCCTCTGCAGACAAAACTGCCTTGTCAATTCCTGCCGCATTCAGCTGTGTAATAAAAAGACTTAAGGGCCACACATGCTGCTTATACAAAAAGTACTGCTCTCTTCGGAACTCGATTTTTTCAGGACTATCACAGATTTCTTCAAAAAAACCCGGAAATGTATGTATATCAATTATCATTACGTTCTCCTATAAGAAAAACCGCCGGGGAAATACGATTCACTAAAACCGATTACCCCAACGGTTCTTTTTGACCAAACTGCTTATCTGAAGTCTGCAGTGTTATCCGGAGTTACTACGGATGCACCTGTATCAACATCAGTCTCAGTCAGGCTTCCGCCGGTTGCCAAGGTATATGCAGCACGAATAGCACCATCACCCATCTTTGCAGGATTCTGAGCCATTACGCAATACAGAGCACCACTGTCAACCTGGTCCAGAGTCATGCTGGAAGCATCGAATCCAACTGCTACTCCGCCCCAGTCCTTGTTTGCTGCTGCTGCGTTTCCAACACCAACTGCACCTGGCTCATTATCACCATATACACCTACAACACCCTGAGAAATAAAGTTCTCTGCTGCGGCCTGAGAAGCTGCAACCTCAGAGTTTCCATACTGTACCTCAAGAATGTTGAACTCTGTTCCTTCAAATGCATCAATAAAGCCCTGTGTACGGTCTACAGAAGTCTGAGTTGCATTCGAGAATGCCACGCAGCCAATATCACCAGTAGTGATGTCTTTCTCACCAAGGCCCTTAATCATCTGCTCGCCAGCCTGCTTTCCTGCTGCATAGTTATCTGTACGGAATGCTGCAGATGCCTCAAGCTCTGCTGCAGAGTCAACATAGATAATCTGGATGCCGGCATCAATTGCAGATTGCAGAGTTTCAACAATAGCTACCGGGTCAACTGCTGCTACGCAGATTGCGTTTGGATTTTTCGCAATCGCATTGTTCAAAACCTCAATCTGAAGAGCTGTATCTTTGTGATCCGGCTGCATCCACTCATAGTTAATGCCAAGTTCTTTCGCTGCTGCACTTGCACCCTTGTCTACATTCACCCAGTGGTTGTCAAGACCGTCCATGGTTACCAGAATTACACTTACATCTGCACCATCTGCTGCAGGCTCCGTCTCGGCAGGCTCTGCCTCGCCTTCTGCTTCTGCCGGTGCCTCTGTCTCTGTTTCTGCCGGAGCTGCCGGTGCCTCTTCCTTGCTGCCGCATGCAGCCATAGAAGCAACCATTGCTACTGCCATAATTGTTGCCAGTAATTTCTTTTTCATAGTTACTTTTTCTCCTTTACTTTGATTTTTATATATCAAAGCCCTCCCAGGCCTTAATACCAGTTTTATTTTGCTTTTTTCTTTCCGGTACGGGTTACTACATCCAGCATAACAGCCGCAATTACAATAATACCAATAATAATATTACGAAGAGCAACCGGTGCCCCTACGAACTGCAAACCATTCTGTAGAATTCCCCAGATACCTGCTCCCGCAATTACACCTGCCAGAATGCCGGTTCCTCCCAGGGTGGAGATACCACCGATAACACAAGCCGCAATCGCGTACATCTCATATGTAGTTCCCGCATCCATGGTTCCCATACCGGCAGATGCCAGTAGAATCAAGCCACAAAGACAGGAACAGAAAGAACTGATGAGGTATGCAACTAACGTAGTGCGTAATGCATTGACACCGGATAGCTTTGCCGCTTCCAGGTTGCTTCCAATCGCATAGATATGACGCCCCGTCCGAGTCTTACTTAGCAGAAAATTCATGATAATCCACAAAATAATAGCAATCCATACCGTACTATAAATGGTCAGGAAGTTATCATAATATAGCAGATCACGGAAAGTTTGTGCATTCGTTCCGATAAAGTCCGTATTCCGGTTATTATTTACCAGCTGTGCAAGGCCTCGGGCCAGAGTCATGGTGCCCAGAGTAGCGATAAATGCCGGAAGGTTAACTTTTGCAACCAGAACACCATTTACCACACCCACAGCCAGTGAAAGAATCAACGTAATTGCACAGGCCAAAAGAGGATTCATCCCATGGCTCATCAATGTTCCGGCCGTCATACAGGCCATACCTACCACAGAACCAACTGCCAAATCAATATTTCCGGTAATCAGGACAAAGCCCTGGCCAATACCAATAATCAATGTAGGTGCAATCTGACGCAACAGGTTCTGAATATTATTTCCGGAGCGAAACTGTGGGCTTAACACACTGAATATAATAAACAGTGCAAAGAAACCAATTCCTGCCGTAACCACTGACTGTACTCCGCGTGCCGCCATTTTGCGGCTTAACCAGTTTGAATTATTCTTATTCATAGCTCTTTCTACTCCTTATTTTTTTGTTTCAAATTCTGTCGCATAAGCCAAAATCTTATCCTCTGTAGCCTCCTCCGGCGTAAGTTCTCCGGTAATCCTGCCATCGCACATCACAATGATTCGATCGCTGATTCCCATAACCTCCGGAAGTTCCGATGATACAAACAAAACGCCTGTACCATTTTTCTTTAACTCATTCATCAGATTATAGATCTCAACCTTAGCTCCTACATCCACACCTCTGGTAGGCTCATCGAAAATAACAACTCTGGAGTTTCTGGCCAGCCACTTCCCAATTACCACTTTCTGTTGATTTCCTCCTGACAGGCTCTCTGCATTAATCTCCTCAGTGGAAAGTTTAATACTCAGATTGGAAATTGCTTTATCCACCAGTTCTTTTTCTTTTTTCGTATCCACCTTGCCAATGGCATTGCAAATCCAGTCCAGATTAGGAAGTGCCAGATTATCCCGTACACTGAGCTTGGTGCACAGGCCGTCTTTTTTCCGGTCTTCCGGTGCCAGCACAATACCCGCCTTGATTGAATCAATGGGCTTTCCAATGTTCACAGTCTTTCCATCCAGCACGATCTCTCCGCTGTCTTTGGGATCGATACCGAAGATTGCTCTGGTAGTTTCTGTTCGTCCGGCTCCCATTAAGCCTGCAATTCCTACGATCTCTCCCTCGTAAAGCTCCAGGTTCACATCCCGCACCATTCTGCCTGCATTCAAATGGCGAACCTCAAAAATTTTCTTTCCTTTCTCACAGGATACCCTGGGGAACTTCTCTGTAATCTCCCGTCCTACCATGAACGAAATCAACTGGTCCATGGTATAGTCCCGGAATTCTCCGTTCATAATAAATTCACCATCGCGAAGCACGGTCACCCGATCGGACACGTGGCTTAACTCTTCTAACCGATGTGAAATATATACGATTCCGCAGCCCTCGCTTCGCAGTTGGTTGATAATGCGGAACAGTTCATCGATCTCCTTTGCTGTCAGGGCAGAGGTTGGCTCATCCATAACCAAAATCTTTGCATGAATAGAAAGTGCTTTCGCAATCTCTACCATCTGCTGCTTGGACACCGAGAGATTTCCAACAATCTCATTGGGATCCAAATCGATCTTCAGGGAATCCAAAATTTCCCTGGTCTTCTCGTCCATCTCCTTGTTATTCAGTGTGATGCCCTTTTGGGCTTCCCGGCCCAGAAAGATATTTTCTGCAACCGTGAGATGGCGACACATATTTAATTCCTGATGGATAATGGCAATTCCAAGCTCATGAGCTTTCTTTGCATCCAAATCTCCATATTCTTTTCCAAACACCCGCATCGTCCCCGAATCACGAGTATAAACGCCACTCAGTATCTTCATCAGCGTGGACTTTCCAGCACCGTTCTCTCCCAGTAAGGCCATAACCTCACCGGACTTCAGATTGAAGTTTACATCTTTCAGAACCTTGACCCCGGCAAAGGACTTATTGATATGCTCCAGCTCAACAATATACTCTTCCATCTTCCATATTCCTTTTCCGAAATTTATTGTGTTACACTGTCTTTCAGACAGCTTCTCACCTTTCAGCTACGTTTTTAAGTATATCATCACTCATTTTTTATTTTTAGGTGCTTTTCTTTTGATTGGTGGGGTATTTTTTTTGAATTTTTATATCTTTTCGTCATTATGTGCAACTGTCTATTCTGATATTTATGCAAAATACCGAAAGCGGCTCCAGCCATGAAAGTCTTCCATGACCGGAGCCGTTTTCTATAATTAATCGGGAAAAATGTCTCCCCGTTTTGTACGTGCCTCTTCAAAATGCTCCCTTGTATATTCAGCCGCCACCTTTCCCTGCTCTACCTGTATGAGGCGATCCGCTATATATAAAGTATCATACAGCTCCGTATTCAGCACCAGCACCGCTATTCCATGATTTCTCAGCCTGGTGAGAAGATCCAGAATAACAGGACGCAGATACATATCCATATCTGATAAAGGCTGAAGGCATACCACCAAATCTGGCTTTGCAATAAGACAACGATAGTAAACCAGCCTGCACAAGTCTCTCTTCGACAAATGATAAAGATTCTTCGCCTCAATGGCTTCCCCTATCTCTTCTCTGTATTCCAGAAACACACTTTTACTCAACTGCTTCTTCTGCCAGAAATATGGTACCCTTTCTGCCAGCAAAAGACAAAGATTATCCAGAAAACTCATCTCTGGGAAAAGCATTGTCCGCGTGGCATCTCTTTGAATTAATGCAATCTTAGTCCCTCTCATATGGATATTCAAATCGGGATAGATTCGTCCTCGCAGAGGTTTTTCCTCTGCTCCCAAAATATCCATAACCTCATCTAAAATCGTATTGTTCTGATCAAACAAAAGCACATTTTCTCCTCTGTGAATACAGAGACTAAGATCCCGAATATGTTTTCCCTCTATCTCTTTCAGTTCCAGTACCGTTTCCCCTGAACTGTTTTTTTGCATTTCTCTCTCTAATTGCTTCAGCTTATTGTATGTATAGTTTGCAAAAACCTTGGTAATATGCTCCCCTATATTTTCCCGGGAAGCAAAAACCTTCTGAATCGTCCCTTCCTTAAAAATTGCCAGACGGTCACAGGCCGGTCGAAGTACCTCGTGGTGACTGTAGATATAGAGAAATGTATGACCTTTCTGTGCCAACTGTTGAATCAACCGGTGAAAACGCGGCAATTCCTCCACACTGAGCAAATCTGAAATCTCCCATAAGACAATCAGGTCGTCTCCTGAAACAATAGCCTTGAGAAGTTCGGTAACCAGACAGTCAAAGGTCCCCAGGTTTTTGATTAATGTGCCGGGAGAAAGTTGAATATCCAGTTCCTGAAGTAATCGCTTTGTCTCCATTTCAATTACTCTCTCCGGTATAATAAAGCTTCGAAATTCCTCCCGCATAACAAAGAGATTATCCGCCAGTGTCAGATCATTAATAAGGCGGCTCTGTCTCCCAATCACTGAAACCCTGTTCCGGCTGCCGCTGCTCACCTCCTGACTGTTTACCAGCTCTTCCCTAAAAAAAACCTGGCCATTCTGAATGGTATGGTTCCAGCAAATCAATTCCACCATTTTATCAATACCCGGTTGTTCCAGGCAAAGTACCCCATAAATCTCCCCTTCAAAAATCTGCATACTCAGATAGTTTAACTGCTGTGCCTCTCCATCCCGACAGAGAATATGCTCCATACGGAGAATCTCTCTTTTCATCTCTGATCCTCCGCCCTTTCTAAAATAGTTTTTCGATCCTGTTCTGAAGTACGGGGCAGTGTAATCTCCACATCCGTTCCCACATCCGGTGTAGAGAACACCGTTACGCCATAGGCTTCCCCAAAAAGCATTTTAATCCGGTTATTTACATTCCCGATAGCAATGCCTCCCCGGCTTTTTCCTCTAATCCCCCGTTCTGTCATATGTTGATTGATCCGGTTCAGAGTCTCCTGAGACATCCCAATTCCATTATCGGACACTCGAATCAAAAGGCGCTTCTCTGTAGTCATCATAGAGATTGTCACCTTTCCCTGTCCGATTTTCTGTTCGATTCCATGGATAATCGCATTTTCCACAATCGGCTGCAGAGTCAGCTTGGGGATCAGGCACTTTACCACATCTTCCCGTTCCGAATCTGGGCACTGGATCTCCAATGCAATCCGTTCTCCAAAGCGATACTGCTGGATATAAAAATATGTCTGAATATTTTCAACCTCCTGCTCCACTGTCACAAGATTCTCAATATTACTGATTGTATAACGGAAGAAAGACGCAAGGGATTCGCACATATCAGCCACACTGTCCAGGCCAAAAAGCATAGCCTCACTGCGAATACTCTCCAAAGTGTTATAAAGAAAATGGGGATTAATCTGGTTTTGCAGTGCCTGGTACTGGGCCTGCCGTTTGCTTAACTCCAGACTTGTAGATACTTCCATATGTTCTTGAAGTGCATCTGCCACAAGCTGCGTCTGCCTGTTATATGGCCACCTAATCTGGGTCAGGGCATCCGACCGTGCCTGGCCTGTAAACTGGCTCAGCTTTTTTGTG
The DNA here is from genome assembly GCA_948330435.1 of uncultured Lachnoclostridium sp. Taxonomy (GTDB): domain Bacteria; phylum Bacillota; class Clostridia; order Lachnospirales; family Lachnospiraceae; genus Laedolimicola. The sequence continues at coordinate 168,007 of CAOJBY010000001.1, forward strand.
GTGTCCTGATAGGGCTTCCAGATCCAAAAATAGCCTATTACCAGAAGCCCTCCAAATACAGCCAGAAGAATCAGCAGAATCCCCACAGGAACAGCCGGTCCCCCCATAGCCATAAAAAAAGCCACAGAAAAAATTGTCAGAAACAGGATCCCCAGGATCACTGTCAGATAGCACAGCCGCACAGAAAGCAGATTCTTTTTCTCCATAAGGTCCTTCCCTAGGAATACAGCTTCCTATATTCTTTTGGGCTAATGCCCGTTATTTTCTTAAAGGTCTTGGCAAAGCGTTTATAGTCACTGATACCCACAGCCTTTCCTATCTGCTCAATCGTTGAGCCACTTTTACGCAGAAGTTTTTTGGCTTCCTCTATCCGTACATCGATCAGATATTCCAGGAAGTTTTTCCCTGTCTCTTTTCGAAAAAGCGTGCTGAAATAACTGCTGGAAAAGCCCGCCTGGGCACTGACCTCCTCCAGACTCAGCGGTTCTGCAAAATGTTCTTGAATATACTGTTTAGCCTGATTAATTGGCCGTATCTTCTCAGCCTCATACCAGTTCTCTGCTTCCTCAATATTTTTCTTACAGGTCTCTGCCAAATATGAAAAAAGCATTTCCCGATTGCTACAGAGAATAGATTCGTGATTAAACCGAACCTCCATAGCTTCCCGATCTACAAAACGGAACTTTTCCTGAAAGATACTGGATAGCAGAAAAATCCGATAGGAAGCCTGCACCAGGCTCAACATCTGGCTTCCGTTCAGCCCCAGAGAAAGTGCAGATGCCTGAAGTTCATATACGGCCTTTTCTATTCCTTCCGTTTTCTGTAAATCAAGACACTGGCGTATAACCTCACTAAAAGACTGATAAAGGGAGTCTTCATCAAATTCTATACTCTCTGGTATTTCCGATAAAAATGTATTATTCCGAAGCAGCAGACGCTGTCCCATAGCAAGTTCTGCTTCTTTCATGCATTCGGCAAGTTTTGCCACCGACCAAACAGCATGTCCAACAGACAGGTGAAAACGGATATGTTCAAACACGTGAAGTTCTCTGGACAAACCACTGATAAGTGCTTCCAATGCATTCAAAAGCTTCCCGTCCTTTTCTTCCGAATAATTCAAAATTGCGGAGGCCCCTTCACTTTTACAGAAAATTTCACTGTCGATGCACAGTGGACTGACATGTCTGTTGAATATTCCCTCCAGTTTAGAGTTCAAAACTTCCATGACATTGTTTACATAGTCTTCATTTAATTCCTGATTGTCCTTTACATCCGCCTGAATCAAAAAAATGCGAAATAATCCATTTTTAAAATGATATCGGTATTTTTCATTAAAGGCTTCAAGTTCTTTCGGAATCTGTTCTTCCTCCAGATCCTTCCACAGAAGTTCACGCAATCTTGCCTGGGCTGTAGCCTGCTGCTTTTTCTGCTCCAGATTTTCTTCTTCCAGTGTTTTATGCTCCAGATATCTCTGTCGCACTTTTTGTAATGTGGCATTTAATGTCTCTTTATTTACCGGTTTTAAAATATAATCGCTGACCCCATAACGGATTGCAGTCTGGGCATATTCAAAATGAGAATATCCGCTAATAATAATAAATTCCATATCTGCTTTCACAGTTCTGGCCCGCTTGAGAAGTTCCATACCGTCAAATCCAGGCATCCGAATATCCGTCAGAACCAGATCCGGTTTCTCTGCCTCTATCATTTGCAGAGCCTCCAGGCCATTTGACGCAGTACCTATCAGACGCATTCCAAGCCCTTCCCAATCAATTAGCTGACATATTAACTGACAAACCTTGTATTCATCATCTGCAACGATCACTCGAATCATAGGTTTCTCCCTTTCTGGCAAATAACAAACTTTTAATGATGAAATAACCGAATTCCCGTAAAGGCCATAACCATCCCATACTTATCGCAGGTCTCAATCACCAAATCATCCCGAAGGGATCCTCCTGGCTGAGCAATATACTTTACACCGCTTTTCTTTGCTCTCTCAATGTTATCGCTGAATGGAAAGAAAGCATCCGAGCCTACTGTCACATCTTCCATCTGGTCAAGCCATGCACGTTTTTCTTCTTCTGTAAACACCTCCGGTCTCACTTTGAAGATTTTCTGCCATGCACCCTCCGCAAGTACATCCATATATTCATTTCCAATATACACATCAATGGCGTTATCCCGATCTGCCCGACCAATGCCATCTACAAATTGTAATCCCAATACTTTTGGACTCTGGCGTAAGAACCAATTGTCTGCTTTCTGACCGGCAAGCCTGGTACAGTGTACGCGGGACTGCTGCCCGGCACCGATTCCAATGGCCTGTCCTCCCTTTACAAAGCAAACAGAGTTGGACTGCGTATACTTTAAGGTAATGAGAGCAATTTTCAGATCCATCTTTGCGGTGTCTGTAAGATCCTGATTCTTTGTCACAATCTTAGAAAGAAGTTCATCATTGATAGGAAGTTCCTGGCGGCCCTGTTCAAAAGTAATGCCATAAACCTCTTTGTGCTCCAAAGGAGCCGGACAATAGGATGGATCGATCTGTATTACATTATAATTTCCTTTTTTCTTTGTTTTCAGAATCTCCAGGGCTTCCTCCGTATAACCTGGTGCAATGACTCCATCCGATACCTCCCGCTTAATAATAGATGCTGTGTCCTTATCACATACATCAGATAAGGCAATAAAGTCGCCAAAGGAGGACATACGATCTGCCCCTCTTGCTCTGGCATAGGCACAGGCCAAAGGAGAAAGATCTCCCATATCATCTACCCAGTAGATTCTTTTCAGGGTATCATCCAGAGGAATGCCCACAGCGGCTCCCGCCGGAGACACATGCTTAAAGGAAGTCGCTGCCGGAAGTCCGGTGGCTTCTTTTAATTCCTTTACAAGCTGCCAGCCGTTAAAGGCATCCAGAAAGTTGATATATCCCGGCTTTCCTGAAAGGACAGTAATAGGAAGTTCTTCTCCGTTAGCTACATAGATCTTAGAAGGCTTCTGATTGGGGTTACATCCGTATTTTAACTCTAATTCTTTCATTTTTTCTCCTCTATCTGTTTATTTTTCGTTTTTATTTACAATCTTTGTCTCATATTTTCCCGTTTCAATATCTATATAACGAATAAAGAGAGATACCTTGTTTTCTTCATTGAGATTCAGCCATAACATGTTAGTGAACTTCTCCATATCATTAGGAATAGCCACCAGCTTCGGCTCTCCCTCAAAGCTTGGAAGTGGGTTTCCATCGCACTTATAAGTATGAATAAAATGGCCTTCCCCTGCTGGACAGTTTTCATAAGAAAATGTATAGCGGTTGCAGGAAGACGGATCTCCATTATCACTCTTCAGGATAGACATGGTATAATCAAAGCTTCCATTCTCAATCTCCAGGATTCCCGAGATTCGGGGTGTATAGTTAGGTCCATCCGGCTCAAATTTCCGGGTGCGTAAAGCTTGTTCAAAGGTCAATCCCTTTTCCATGCATTCATAGACCGTATCTGTCTGATCTCCGTTGGTAACAATGGTCTTCCCTCCTAAGACCCGTACCGGTGCATAGATAATAAGGCTGGGATCCGTGAGCTTGGAAGCATCGTAGGCCTGTGTCCGAATGCCCTCTCCCTCCTCCACAAATACCCTGTTTCTGCTGTTCTCGCTTCTTCCCATGATAAAATAAGCAGTGACGGCTTTTCTTCCATCCTCGGATCTTCCGATGACGATTCCCCGTCCGGGATAAGAATTCTCCCGAAGTTCCTGTGCCAGTGAAATCATTTCCATGTCTGTTCTCCTCTCTTTTTTTGAAACATAGCATTTCTTCTCATGCCTGTCAATTGTTTTTTAGGCTGTTTTCAATTGTTTCTATAATCTGTCCCCGAACCAGTGCTGCAATCTCTTTTGACTTCATTCCCTGATATTCTTCATAGGGAATAGGCTTTAGAAAGTGAACCTCTACCGTAACAGGACGGATGCTATTGGTATCAAAGGCCTGATAGGAATTCAGCATAGCTACCGGCACTATGGGACATTTGGCATTTATGGCACTTTTAAAACTACCAGCCTTGAATTCCCCTACTTCGTTTCCTTTTTTGGAACGGGTTCCCTCGGGAAAGATTAAATAATTCTTTCCTTCCTTAACCTCTTCTGTTACATCCTGAATAATTTTTAAGGACTGACGCACATCATCCCGATCCATGAATTTTGCCTTTAAAATAGCAAAAACCTGTTTTAGAAACAGAATATCCTTTACCTCTATTTTAGCCACAACAGAAAACGGCACATCACAGGCCTCAATAATTGACAACACATCAAAAAGTCCCTGATGGTTTGGAAAGAATATAAACCCTTTTTGGGAAGGAATATTTTTCTTTCCATAAACCTTTATCCTCACCCTGCCACCTTTATTGGCATGAAGCGTGATCTTTTTTAACAAAGCATATTTTTTATCCTCTGGTATATTATCTGTATGTCTGGCATAGGAACAAAGCTGATACCACCACCAGGGCACAAAGGGAAAGTTATACAATACCATCAAAAGAATTCGTTTCATTCGGCCGCCTCCCTTTTTCCTTTCCTATACCATAAAATTCCCACAAAGAATAAAAGTATCCATCCACATAAATAGGGAGAATAGTAATACATAAACAAGCCCCCTGGGGCTGTTAAAAATATTAATGGAACCTTAAGTGCTACCATAATAACACATCCTGCATAAACTACTTTCTTTTTTAATAAAAACCATAAGGCTCCTGCTGCCAGGACCAGGGACGGAAGAAAAGAAGAGTATACAAATGCAGAAGCTTTTCCCTGCATTCTGTAATTTCCCGAGAACCGCAGTTCTAATAGAGCATATGTCATATTCCTCACCGTTTTATTTATTGGTGTTGAGGGTGGATCTGTATTTGGAAGATCTCCCAGAATACCCGTGGCACTCTTATATGTCCACAGACGTTCTTTTAAAAATGTCTTTGGGTGACGCAAAATCAATTGATAATAAGCCATTTTCATATTCTGAAAATCTTTTGGGGTATAATTGTCTTTTAATAATCCCGCTCCGGCCCAGGTCCAGAATATTGCAAGGCCATCTTCCCCTTCTGAAGCTCCCTGAAAAATATAAGCACAATTTATTACCTTATCTATAGCGGCAATCAGATCTTTTTCTTCAGCATAAGCAGCCTCCACTACAAGCGGTGTCAGCGGACGTATAATTGCCGTAATCTCATATCCGTCTCCGGAGCCTCCATTTCCACTTCCACCTTCTCCAACTTTCTGAATGCCGACCAGACAAAGAGAAAAAATCAAATAGATAAGCAATGCCTTTCCCATCTGCTTTATTGATAACTTCTTCCAGAAAAATATAATAAGAAGTACAGGAAACAAGGGCAAATAGTAGATGGATTCGCTTCTCCATGCCGTAACAATACCTGCCAGCAATGCTGTCCATACAAATTCATTTCTTTTGGGAAATCGCTTCTCATAAGCCCAAAAACATATTTTTGCAAGCAAAAGTAATTCCAGGAATGCATAGATACTCATCCGCATAGGATACAGATTTGAATCAATAACAGGCAGAAATAAAAAGGGTACATATAACAGGTATGCACATTTTCTTTCTCCTGTAAACAGCCACAGCTTATAAACCAAATACCCCACTATAGCAGAATTAATTGCACACATAAACAGAATGACAGACACCGGAAATGGCAGCATCATCAGGCAGATTATATAATAGACAGAAGTCAGATATCCCTGCCAGAAATGAATATGCAGTGCCTGGGCTGTCCTTAGAATACTAAATTCATCTACTCTCCATATTCCAGGCCAGGTTAACAGCAGAAAAACAAGCATAATTAAAAAGTATATTCCGGAAAGCCGTATAACTTTACGAACTGCTTTATTTCCGGATTGAAACTCATTTACCAAATACCCCATTACCTGATAAAAGCAAAGGACAAACAATAAAAACAGAACTTTCCAGATTCCGTAAACTACGGAACTCTCACATGTAAAAAAAAGCCTGTCTGTCAAAAGGCTGATAAGCCAATGAACAACTGCCACTGTTATCCAAAGCTTTCGGATCCGCATCTCTTTCATCTTTTGTAATGCTCCTTAAAATAATCTAACTCCTCCGGAGTTCCAAGTACATGAATTTTTTCCACATCAATTACAGAGATTCGAACCTCTTTCCCCTTTTGAATCAAATAATTGTAAAGAGGAGCAATATATTTTTCTCCCTTTTCTATATTGGTTCTTTTACTGTAATATTCCTCATAAAGTTTTTCATAGAGACTACAGGTTTTAAAATAATAAGCCCCAAGAGTACAGAAATCAGAAATACGTACCTTTTCCCGAACCTCTGCTGCCCTTTCATCTTCCCCCAATCGTACAAAACTCCAATGATCTCCCTCTCCGCAAAAACAGGGAATAAATCCGTCCCCACAAAAATCTCTCGGATGCATCTGGCCTGCCTCCACATATGTATCAATATTATAGATTAAAAGAGGGCTTTCTTTTTCCCAATATTTTGCCCCCAGCATAGCCGTAGTTGCCTGCCCGTCTGTCATCTCCTCCAGTTGTATAATCTGAATTCGGGAAATTCCCATTTCAAGACATTTTTCCCTGATAAAATCGGATGCATGATCTTCTCTGCGTAAAATAAATAAATAAGTATCCTCCGGGCGGCGGAAAGCTGCAAGACTCTCCATAGACCATTCAAATAAAGTTTTTCCATGAACAGTAATCTGATATTTTGGCATAGAATAGCCAGCATTTTTAAATCGTGTTCCAGAGCCTGCCATTGTAATCACAATTGTCATAATCTGTCCTCCTCTGGACGGCTGCCTTTACAGATAGCATCCAATTCCTCTTCCGAATATTTTAAAAATTCATCCGGCCTCACACAACGGTCATCCACATAAAAGCCTCTGTGTCCCGGCCAGGGTTTTCCATAAAGAATCTCGTCATAGGGAATGTCCCACTTTTCCAGCCACTTCATCAGAACCTTTGCCGTATTGGCATTAATCATACCCAGATTTCCCTTGTAAGTATTCATATTTCGGGAGGTATACAATACAATTTTTGCACCGCCGGTCTTATATTCCCGCATCTTTTCCACAATCTCTTTATAGGGAACCACATCTATGTACTCCTGATCTTTTCTTTTAATGGGACATATAGTTCCGTCAATATCCATTACCAGAGTTAATCCCTCAAACATCTCTCCACCTCCTGCAAAATCTCAATTCCATTTAATAAAAATCCGAATACCTTTTGGGGATTATCCATGTGCAAAGGAAGCATTGATAAAAACAAAGATGCCTCATATAACCGCACAATTGGATATGAAAATTGATTTTCTTCCAAATATTTCTGAAAAACATCCACATATGCCTGATTCTCAAAATCTATATGAAGCTTTAACTTCATATCTTTTCCTATTTCCACCTGATACAGGCCACTATTGAAAAAATCGTATCTTCCACAGATAGAATGAGAAAGTTTTGCCAAATCATACCAGGGATTCATCCAGATGTCGGCTTCTTCTTTTGCTCCTTTCGGATCAATCATCCGCAAGATATTTGCATGCCTCTGATAAAGAATATTGGAAAAACAGAGATCTCCATGGCTGACCGCAGCAAGAGGTTCAAAGGTGTATTTTTCATGTATCCGTCTGTATAAATCCTCATAATGGGAAAAAATAGCGTCAATATCTTTATAAGGAGTTCCAACCCCAATCAGTCCATTCATTCTCTCAAAATAAGAACTTTTTTTAAATCCGGTAAGCCGTTCCATAACCTTGTCCAGATACAAGAATTTAGATTGTTTTTCATATTCCTCTTTTGATATTTTCTTTGTACATCTTGTTCTTAAAAAATAAAATAACTGACACAGAATTTGATCCAAATCCTCCGGAGAAACAGCCCCATGTACATATTGAATGGCAAGATCTGTCATATGCATACGTTCCATGCTATAACAGGCCGTCTTTTCCGATTCCTCATAAGAATAAGGCTGCACAAACCAATGCTGCATTTCCCTGGGTAGAAAGTAATAGAATTGATACTCACTCTTTATTTTTTCTTTGTTGGTGGATCTCTTTGTTACTGTATACCGATCCCCCTCCAGTGTATTAAAAAATCTTGCATCAAATCCACTGGTAATATAACGGATAAATTCGTCAAAAGAACTTAAATCTACCAGCATATCTCCCGGAAGAACTTCCATCTCCTCATTACCCTCCGGATTACTTCCCTTTTTCACCCATTCCCCAAATTGCTCAGTATCCGAAAAAAGTAAAGCTGCTATATGCTTATCTACCAATACTTTTTTTGACTGATTTAAAAATTGTGCTTTATCCAGGAGTAAGCCAAACATCTGAGGATCCAGGATACCACAGGATGAATATAAATATATAACTGCTGTGGACTGCACAGCAGACAATACCAGTCCAATACTTTCTTCCCTTTTACTTTCCTCTGAAAAAGGACAGAACTTTAGGATATAATCTTTTTTCTCCAGGATTTCCTCTACTCGTTTTTGAATGGTTTTCTGTTTAAATATAATGCTTCCATAGCTTTTATTTCCAACAACCTGTGCAATTTTTTCATTTGGCCGAGTTCTGTCATCATACAGAACAAATACCTGTTTTCTCATTTCTTTCTTCTCCCAAAAAATCGAAAGCATATAAATATCAGAATTAATACAAACAAAATATACATACTTAGGCGGTTATAGATTACAAACACTTCATTCTTTTCTGTAGAAAATATTGACTGAATATAATCCGCAAATTCTGCAAGGCCAAATGTCATCTGCTTATAATGGGAAATCAACCAAAGCAAACCAAATTCTGCTATCCATCCAAGAGCAGAACAAAAGATAATCAAATATTGCCTGCCTTTAATGAGATCCTTTGTATAATCATACCATTCCCGAAACATTTCCATAGCAGAAAGTATATGAATTCCCCTCTTGCTCTTAGAATTACGTATCATATATTCATTCAAATACAGATAAGTAGGCTCAAACATACGGTACACTAACATTACGATCAAAAGAAATATCAGTAATATCCCTGTTATCCAGGTCAGTTTGCGAAGAATAAACAGATCATAGGGAATTAAAAACAAAAGTAAAATAAATGTATCAAAAAATCGATCCAGTACAACGCTTAAAATTCCTATTTGCATACACTTAGTAAACCGTACAACGCAAAATATTCGATAAATCTCTCCCAGCTTAAAAGGAATCAGCAGATTGAAAAAGGTAGTCTTTATGTATAAAAAAACAAATTCTTTTACAGAAATCTTCTGTTCCAAAAGAACCAGATAAAAACGCATCATTTTCAATGCATGCACTACAAACAGCCCTGCCAGAAATAACGGTACAAGATACAACATTTTCATAGACAAGTCCTCACTTGTTTTTCTGTATCACATGTGCCAGATAAGCACTCCGGGGAATCTCTCTTAATTCTGTTTTTATAAATTCATGATTTCTTCTGTAGGACACAAGCATTTTTAATACAGATACGGCCTGGCTTGCCATCTTAACATTAGATACCTGATCCTCTTCTCTCCATGTAATCGGAAAAAACATAATTCTATGCTTATAATAATGAGATGCCAGAATCATACAATAATTAAATGTTAGTTTATCCGGGAATTTTTCATAGAAATGATCTTTCAGCATGGAAACAGAATACATATTCAATCCGGAACCCAGATCAAAAATGCGATTTCTCACCACTACAGAAAATAAGAAGTTATATATAATATTGCCAAAAGTACGGAAAAGAGAATATCCTTTCAGTCGGGACCCACGCATGAACCGTCCTCCCAGACAGCAGTCATACTTTTTATAAAGCTTCTTTTTCAATACTCGATCCATATCATGAATATCTCCCTGATCATCTCCATGAAGAACAATCACATAATCATACTCATGATCTATGGCATACTGAAAAGCAGTCTTATGGGATCCTCCAAGACCATAATTATCCTGATTCCGTAACAATGTAAGAGGAACCTGAGGATATTCTTCCATATATTCTATAACAGCTTCTTCTGTCCTGTCTGTGCTACGATTATTGATTACAATAATTTCAGTTAAAAAAGAAAGAATTCCTTCATCCAACTGTTCAAGAACCCTTACAATTTGTTTTTCACAATTATATCCAGGAATAAAAAGAAGAATTTTATCCTTTGTATTCACAACACATTTCCTCCATATATAAAAAATTACTTTGGATTCTATTTCCATAAGAACCCAAAGTAATTATAGTATACTTTTTTCTGTTTGTCATCCATCCATTTTTCAAAAATAGCTACTTACATTTTCTGCTGCTTTCTGTCCAAGATAACGGGACAAATTAAAGTTTCGAATTCCAATTCTTTCCTGGCTGCGTATTCTGCAAAAATAAGTATCCAGCTTTTCCTTAGCCAAGGGAGTAATCTCATCACAGGAAGCAAGTGCATCCGCATAAACTCCTGCCGCATCTGCGGAAAGTGTTGTAATATATTGATTCTCCGGTGTAATATTAAGCCCTACCTCTGAAATATTATAACTTGCTATAATTGCATCAATTCTGCTTAAAGAAAGTACTATATAAATAGCAGTCACTACAAAAGTACTAAATCTGAACAATGGAAACGTTTCTTTGTAGATGCTTCGCATCACTCCTCCCAAAAGAATTGCAAGTACCAAAAGAGCAGCAAGTACCAGAATTCGAAGTCTTGTAAGCTGGTATGCTCCAATATAAAGCAACATTCGATACGCGGATGAAATAATCATAATATAGGTACAGCCAGATATAAATGTCAAAATCATCTTCAAAAGCTTATTTTCACGAAATATTCCCAAACAGGTAAGCACCAGTGCCAGATTAATGATACAGACAAATAAAAGCTGAAAAAATCCCTGCCTTGCATAAGTACTGTAAGTATACCCGGAGGGGAGACAAATTCCGTTGGTAAAAACGTATGAAATTTGAATTCCACAGAATATCAAATATACTACTGCAATCAATAATAAGAAAGTAATTGCAATCAAAGGTTCCTGGGTACGTCTGTCCTTTTGCTGCGGATCTAATTCTTTCTGACTGATACAGTAAAATAGACTGTAAAAAAATAAAAAGCCTAAAAAGAACATAAGGAACATGCGAATCAACTTTGTAGGAATAATAATCTCTCGAAATACAATATAAATGATCCGTCCTACCAAATTGCTAAAAACAGCGTCTGCAGAAACTAACAAAGATAAAATCACACTTAAAAGGGGAATGGAAATCCCAATTCCCATCAATATATAGGTAATTTGAGAAGATCGACTTTTGTCTTTCTCTGTTTTCCAAATCTTTTTATGAGAAAATGCAGAAAAGGAATTTACAATTATGTGAAAGAAAAACAAATACATGCTTCCCAAATATTTTGTAAACTTCCATTCCCTGTCCTCATAAGAATTATGAAGAACCATAATTCCAAAAAGCAGCCAGATTCCAATTTTATTAAACCAAATAATCCAGCTATTATCTGTCAGACAGATAGAGATGGACAATAGAATAATAGAGGTTGTGTAAAAAGTGGAATCCTTTTTCAATATCTGCTCTTCATATTTCATTAACTTAAAGTAAAGGAAAAGAAATCCTATGGTAAAAACAGGATACGTAATTCCTATAGGATTATCAAAAAGACAAAATACATAAAATACGGAAAATATCAAACAAATTTTGTAAAAGCGAGACGCATTTTTCCAAAGTTCCTTTTTCTTTTCTTCCATCAGATTCCCTCCTCACTAATTCGAATGCCTTCTTCCTCTGGCACATATTCCAATATATCCCCCGGCTGACAATCAAGAGCCTTGCAAATCGCATTCAAAGTAGTAAAACGTACAGCTTTCGCCTTATTATTTTTTAAAATAGACAGATTTGCCATAGTAATATCTACTTCCTTTGCCAGCTCTGTCAATCCTATCTTTCGCCTTGCCATCATAACATCAAGATTAATTACAATTGACATCGTTTTTTCCTCCCACTATATAGTCAAATCATTTTCCAGCTTGTAGGTAACTGCCTGATCAAATACCTTGGACAATACCTTACTAAACAGACCGGCAATGACAAATACCAGAATAATTACCAGAGTAGCCGGGGTAATTACTATTATAAGCCGAATAACACTAACAGCCGCAATACAAAAGCTGTAGGTTCCCATACGATTTAAACTCCTCACATTCTCTTTTACAAAACAATTCTCATGAAGAACCGTAGCAAACATATTGCGAAGTTCCAGAATAATCAAAATTGCAAATACACCGGAAATAAAAAAAAGAAACAGCATGGGATAATAAAAAATTTCGTAATGTGGAAAATACTTTCCAATAAATTTAAGGGAAATTGGAAGAGTCAGGCATACTAAAATTCCTGCATAAAACATAAAATCCAAAATCCCTTTTGTAATCTTTGTCACATTAGTCTTTTTCATATAAAGCCTCCTGAATATGTACAGAATAAAAAAAGATGCAGTTACCACTCGTTTTTGTGATAACTGCATCTTATCATATTATATTGTGAAAATCAATATTTTCTTATTGTTTTTCGATATTTATTTATCAATTTTCATTTTCTTCTTCGGAATTCTCCTGGATGTCCTCCTCGGATGCATCCTGTCCCCGAACCTTTGCAATGCTGGCCACTGTTACATTCTCAGAATCTACATTCATAAGTTTTACGCCGGAAGCAATCCTTCCTACAATTGAGATTCCATTACAGGGTATACGGATAATGATTCCTTCTGTAGTAATAAGCATAACTTCATTATCCTCATTTACTGCCTTGGCACCAATGACGTATCCTGTCTTATCTGTAATCTTGTAACACTTGACTCCTTTACCTCCCCTGTTTTGAGCACCAAACTCTTCCATATGTGTGCGTTTTCCGAGACCCTTTTCTGAGACTACCAGAAGATATTCTCCCTGAGTATGAACTTGCATAGCTACAACCTCATCCTGATCTGTCAAATTCATTCCTATGACACCCATAGATGTACGTCCTGTAGGTCTTACATCTGTCTCATGGAAGCGAATGCACATACCAAACTTGGTAATAAGAAGTACATCTTGCTCATTATCTGTATATTTTACTTCAATCAATTCATCTCCATCACGAAGATTAATAGCCAAAAGCCCTGTTTTACGTACATTGGCATAATCCTGAATAGAGGTCTTCTTTACAAGACCGTTTTTAGTAGCCATAAACAAATATTTGCCTTCATTATAATCTTTTATGGGAATCACGGCCGTAATCTTCTCTCCTGGCTGGAGTTGTAACAAATTGATGATTGCCGTTCCCCTGGAGGTTCTTCCTGACTCCGGAATCTCATAAGCTTTTAGACGGTATACCTTACCTGTATTGGTAAAGAACATGAGATAATGGTGAGTAGTAGTCATCATCAGGTCTTCAATGTAATCCTCACTGATGGTCTGCATTCCCTTGATTCCCTTACCTCCGCGATTTTGGCTCTTGAAATTATCCGTAGTCATTCGCTTGATATATCCCAGATTTGTCATAGTTATTACCGCATCTTCCTCTGGTATCAAATCTTCCATAGACAAATCAAATTCATCATAGCCAATACGGGTTCTTCTCTCATCGCCAAACTTTTCAGAGATAATGAGAATCTCTTCTTTAATGACTCCCAAAAGCTTTTTCTCATCTGCCAGGATAGCCTTTAAATACTCAATCTGTTCCATCAGACTTTTATATTCTGCCTCCAGTTTTTCCCGTTCCAATCCGGTAAGAGCCCTTAGGCGCATATCTACAATAGCCTGTGCCTGTACATCATCCAGATCAAAACGTTCTATCAAGCCTTCTTTTGCAATCTGAGTAGATCGGGAACCGCGAATAATCTTAATAACCTCATCAATATAATCGAGGGCAATTAGCAATCCCTTTAAAATATGAGCCCGTTCTTCAGCTTTATTTAACTCATACTTTGTCCTTCTTGTAACTACATCTTCCTGATGAAGAAGATAATACTTCAACATATCCAGAAGATTTAATGTCTTTGGCTGATTATTTACCAAAGACAGCATGTTCACACCAAAGGTATCCTGAAGCTGAGTATGCTTATAAAGCTGATTCAGAATCACATTTGCATTAACGTCTTTTCTCAGTTCGATATTAATCCTCATTCCCTCACGGCTGGATTCATCACCGATATAGGTAATTCCGTCAATTCGTTTTTCCTTTACCAGATCTGCAATCTTTTCAATGAGTCGGGCCTTATTGACCATATAAGGAAGTTCTGTAACTACAATTCTGTTTTTTCCGTTAGCCATAGCTTCTATATTCGTTATGGCACGAACACGGATTTTACCCCTGCCTGTCCGGTAAGCCTCCTCAATTCCTCTGGTTCCCAGAATTTCTGCACCAGTAGGAAAATCCGGCCCCTTGACAATCTTCAATACTTCTTCAATCTCCGTATCCCGATCTTCAAGTACCCGATTATCAATCAACTTTACCACTGCGGCAATAATTTCTTTTAGATTATGAGGCGGTATATTTGTAGCCATTCCTACAGCAATACCGGTAGTACCATTTACCAGAAGATTTGGATATCTGGATGGCAATACAGAAGGTTCTTTCTCTGTCTCATCAAAATTTGGTACAAAGTCTACAGTATTCTTATTGATATCTGCCAGCATTTCCATGGAAATCTTACTTAAACGTGCCTCCGTATAACGCATGGCTGCTGCACCATCACCGTCTACGGAACCAAAATTGCCATGTCCATCTACCAGAGGATATCGAGTAGACCATTCCTGAGCCATATTTACTAAAGCACCATAGATAGAACTGTCTCCATGGGGATGATATTTACCCATGGTATCACCAACGATACGGGCACATTTACGATGTGGCTTATCCGGGCCATTGTTTAACTCGATCATGGAATATAGTACCCGGCGTTGTACTGGCTTTAATCCATCTCTTACATCCGGCAATGCCCGGGCTGCGATTACACTCATGGCATAATCAATATAGGAATCTTCCATGGTTTTTTTCAGATCTACCTCATGGACCTTATCAAAGATATTATCTTCCATTCTATTCTCCTAATTTAAGTTCCTTAAAATTTTATTTTAAATATCCAGATTCTTTACATACTTGGCATTTGTTTCTATAAATTCCCGTCTTGGTTCTACTTTATCTCCCATAAGAGTTGTAAATGTCAAATCAATCTCTGCAGAATTGGTATCATCTATCATTACACGTTTCAGAATTCGATGCTCCGGATCCATCGTAGTCTCCCAAAGCTGATCCGCATCCATCTCTCCAAGACCTTTATAACGCTGAATCTTATTACTTTGATCCCGACCCACTTCGGTTAAAATCTGATTCAACTCTTCATCACTGTAGGCATACCATACTTTCTTATTTTTCTCTAGCTTATAAAGTGGAGGCTGTGCCAGATATACATATCCCTCTTTAATAAGATCAGGCATAAAACGATAGATAAATGTTAAAAGCAGAGTACTGATATGTGCTCCATCCACATCCGCATCAGTCATAAGAATAATCTTATGATACCGAAGCTTCGTTATATCAAAATCCTCATGAATACCTGTTCCAAAAGCCGTAATCATAGCTTTGATCTCTGCATTCGCATAGATTTTGTCCAATCTTGCTTTCTCCACATTCAAGATCTTCCCCCGCAAGGGAAGAATAGCCTGTGTTGCACGAGAACGGGCCGTTTTTGCGGATCCTCCTGCGGAGTCTCCCTCCACGATATAGATCTCACAATTTTCCGGATTCTTATCGGAACAATCTGCCAGCTTCCCGGGCAGAGCCATACCATCAAGAGCCGTTTTCCTTCTTGTTAAATCACGAGCTTTTCTTGCAGCATCCCTGGCTCGTTGAGCCAAAATGGATTTTTCAAGAATTACCTTGGCAACAACCGGATTTTGCTCCAGGAAAATCATCAACTGCTCGGAAACCACATTATCTACAGCCCCTCTGGCTTCACTATTACCTAATTTCTGCTTCGTCTGGCCCTCAAATTGAGGCTCGGCAACCTTGATACTGATAATTGCCGTTAAGCCTTCGCGGATATCTTCACCGCTTAAGGAAGGTTCATTATCTTTTAAAAGTTTATTCTTTCTCGCATAATCATTGAAAGTCTTTGTAAGAGCATTCTTAAAACCTGTTAAATGGGTTCCTCCCTCAGGAGTGTTAATATTATTTACAAAGCTATAGCAGTTCTCTGTATAAGAGTCATTATGCTGCATGGAAACCTCTACATATACATCATTTACCATGCCTTCACAGTAAATAATTGAATCATAAAGACTGGTTTTTGAACGGTTGAGATATTCCACAAACTGACGGATTCCGCCTTCATAACAAAATTCTTTTACAACCTCATTTTCTTCTCTTTTATCTCTCAGAATAATATTTAATCCCTTTGTAAGGAAAGCCATCTCTCGAAGACGTATTTTTAAAGTATCATAATCAAAAACTGTCTCCTCAAAAATCTCTTTATCTGGAAGAAAAACTACAGTTGTACCTGTCTTTTCCGGATCACAGGTTCCGATTTCTTTTAGCTTATAGATTACATGACCTCGCTCATAGCGTTGTCTGTATATTTTACCATCAATATAGATGGTAACCTCCAGCCATTCAGAGAGAGCATTTACTACAGAAGCACCAACTCCATGAAGTCCGCCAGATACTTTATATCCTCCACCCCCAAATTTACCTCCTGCATGAAGAATCGTAAATACCACTTCTACTGCAGGTATTCCCGCTTTATGATTAATTCCTACTGGAATTCCCCGACCATCATCAATAACTGTAATCGAATTATCTTCATTGATGGATACATCAATATTTTTACAAAAGCCAGCCAGTGCTTCATCTACGGAATTGTCTACTATCTCATATACCAGATGATGAAGTCCTCTTGCAGAGGTGCTTCCAATATACATTCCAGGTCTCTTCCGAACTGCTTCCAATCCCTCCAAAATCTGAATTTGATCTGCACCGTACTCTGTATTCATATATAACCTCCTATTTTTATTCCACAGTAATAACCTTTATTTCTGTTGTTTCTTTCTAATTTTCACTGTACACGGAACCATCCACAACCCGAAATATTCTATTGATGGCAAATCTGTGATTAACAAACTCATCCAGACCGGTACAAGTAATCATAGTCTGGATATCATGAATGCTGTTTAATAAATAGTTTTGCCGATTGTGATCAAGTTCAGACAATACATCATCCAATAATAACACTGGCGTATCCTGAATTATTTTCTTTACCAATTCTATCTCTGATAATTTCAGAGATAGAGCTGCTGTTCTCTGCTGCCCCTGAGATCCAAATTTACGAATATCTACATGATTAATTATAAATCGAATATCATCCCTGTGAGGACCTACTGTAGAAGTCTTCATTTTCAGATCCCGATCCCGATTTTTTTGTATAGAATCATAAAATTCTTCCACTGAAATATTTTTTTCGTAAAATATTTCAAGTTTTTCCTTTCCTCCTGAAAGCTTACCATGAATTTCAGAAAGAATATCACTTAAACCACTGATAAATGTTTCCCGGCCGTCTATAATCTTCTTTCCATATTCCACTAACTGCATATCCCAAATATCCAGGGTATCTTTCAGATCTGTACGAAAAGGTAAATCTTTTAGAAGCTTATTTCTTTGAACAACAATATGGTTATAACTAACAAGATTATGAAGATAAACTCTGTCTAATTGACATAATTCCAAATCCAGGAATCTTCTTCTTTCTCCCGGACCTTGTTTTATAATACCTAGATCTTCTGGAGAAAAAAATACAAAATTAGCAATTCCAAATAAATCCCCTGCCTTTTTTATAGGGACTCCATTGACTGCAATTCCTTTGGTTTTATTTTTCTTTAAATGAATATCAATACGGTAATCCATGGAACCTTTTTTTACAAGAGTTCTCAGATGTCCTTCCTGCTCTCCAAAAAGGATCATATCCCGGTCTCTGCTTCCCTTATGGGATTTTGTAGTTCCACTTAAATAAACAGCTTCCAGAATATTTGTTTTTCCCTGAGCATTATTTCCATAAAAAATATTTGTTTTTTTATCAAATATCAACTTTAACTCTCGGTAATTTCGGAAATTTTTAAGTTCTATGGATTGTATAATCATACTATCTTTATTTCCTGTCCATTATAAGAGAAAACATCACCAGTATGCAGCTTTTTTCCTCTCTGATATTCTGTTTTACCATTCACTTTTACTTTTCCATCTTGTATTACAAACTTTGCATCTACACCGGAATCCACCAATCCGGCCAATTTCAAAGCCTGACCCAACTTTATAAATTCATCACGAATCTGAATTTCTTCCCTCATTATTAATACATCCTTTAATTTACCGCACTATTGAAATTTACAGGCAATATCAGATAAATATAAGATTCCTGCTCATCCCGAATAAAACAAGGTGCCTTTGGATTCACCATATAAAGAGTCACCATTTCATCATCAATTACACGAAGAGCATCAATCAAAAACTTAGGATTAAAGCCTATCAATATATCTTTTCCCTCTTTCTCAATTACAATTTCCTCATTCATGGAACCAAGTCCCGATGTAATCTTTAAATGCATCTCCCCGTCTTCTACATGAATAATAATAGGCTTTTTATCTCCTTCTTTTACAAGAAGTGTAGCACGATCAATACAATTCAAAAGTTCTTTTTTATTAATATTCACCTTTGTCTCATAATCGTTTGAAAGCATCTGATCTATTCGGAAATACTCTCCTTCAATCAGACGAGATACAACTACTGTATCATCAAATTCAAAAACAATATGATTTTTTGTAAAATAGATATGTACAAATGAATCTATCTCTCCGGAAAGAATTTTACTAATCTCCATAAGTGTTTTTCCCGGAACAATTACTTTTTTCGAATCATAGCTTTCTTTTAATTTCAGATTACGGATAGAAACTCTATGACCATCCAGAGATACAACTTTAAGATTCTCATCCTTTAACTCAAAAAGTTCACCTGTCATCATTTTATTATTTTCATTATCTGAAATAGAAAAAATAGTTTGCTTGATAACCTCTTTTAAGCTAAACTGGGAAACCTCAATATATCCTTCTTTTTCAATATAAGGAAGATAGGAAAAATCTTCACCTGATTTTCCTGAAATATTGAATTTAGCTTTTTCGCAGGTAATCTTTGTCTGAAAATTTTCATCTGTCTCAACGATTACATCGTTGTCAGGAAGTTTTCTTATAATTTCAGAAAATATTTTTGCATCAATGGCTACAATTCCTTTTTCCTGGATGTCTCCCTCTATGATCGTCTCTATTCCAAGTTCCATGTCATTGGATGTTAATTTAATTTTATTTGTAGATGCATCAATTAAAATACATTCCAAAATAGACATTGTCGTTTTGGAGGGAACGGCTTTTAAAACAATGTTAACACCTTTCAGAAGATCTGTTTTTTTACAGATGAATTTCATAACGTGGAAAACTCCTTTCGTATGTATATATAGATAAAACAATCAGTAGTATTCTTAGTAGAGACTGTGAATATGTTGAAAACTGATTTCAGCCCTTTAAATAAGGGATTTTTATAAAGGACAAGTATGTGAAAAACCTTTAAAAACCTCTGTATAACCAGGAAAGTTATACACCTATTTAAAAGTACTATAAAGTTTTACTATGGTTATCCATATATTATCCACAGATATATGAACATAATTATATTCAGATCTTATATTAATTTGGATAGATCTTTTTCTTTAGAGTTTGAATGAGATGAAGAGTAGAATCATTGTTTTTCATTTCATTCGAAATTTTTTCAACTCCATGCATAACAGTTGTATGATCTCTTCCTCCTAAAAGTTCTCCAATCATTTTATAAGAAGTTCCATGATTCTGGCAAAGATACATGGCAATTTGACGGGGGTATACAATATCTGCTGTTCTTTTTTTGCCTTTAAAGTCTTCAGGCTCTATATGAAAATGTTCTGCAACAATTTCAATAATCAGTTCCGGAGTTACTTTTCGGCTTTCTCCTGGAGAAATAATATCTTTAATAGCTTCTTCTGCCAAAACCATTTCAATAGGACGTTTCTCCAGAGTGGAAAGAGCAATCAGTCTATTAAAAGCACCCTCCAATTCACGAATATTGGACTTTACATTGGTAGCTATGTAGGTGATGATATCATTGTCAATATGGTATCCCTCCAGTTCTTCTTTTTTTCGAAGAATTGCCATACGTGTCTCAAAATCAGGGGAAGAGATGTCGGCGATCAGGCCGCATTCAAACCGGGTTCTAAGACGTTCCTCCAGAGTCTCAATATCCTTTGGAGGACGATCACTGGAAATTATAATCTGTTTGTTTGCATTGTGAAGGGAATTGAAAGTATGGAAGAATTCTTCCTGTGTACTTTCTTTTCCTATGATAAATTGTACGTCGTCAATGAGCAGTACATCAATATTCCGATATTTTTCTCTGAACTTTGTCATACCAGTCGGATCACCGGCACGAAGAGTTTCAATTAATTCGTTGGTAAAGTATTCACTGGTGACATAGAGAACTTTCATATTGGGGTTTAAACTCAGTATATGGTTTGCAATGGCATGCATCAGATGTGTTTTTCCAAGTCCCACTCCTCCATGAAGAAAGAGAGGATTGTAAACAATTCCTGGTGTTTCTGCAACAGCAAGAGATGCTGCATGAGCAAACTTATTGTTATTACCTACAACAAAGGTATCAAAGGTATATTTTGTATTGATACTGGTGTTTTCTGGAATAATGTTAGCAGGTATAGGTTTTCGGTTGAAAGAAGTAATTGGTTTTTCTTTTTTCTTGTCAAGTATATGGGCTTCTTCCTCCGTAATAAATTCAATCTCATACTTTTCCCCGGTAAATTCTGCAACAGCTACATAAATGGGGATCTTAAATTTGGAATTTAAGTAGGTAACCATCTGATCTACAGGCACAATGATCCGTATGGTATGATCCTGAATGCTGTGTATCTTTAATGGAAGAAGCCATGTTTCAAAGGAAACATCAGAAAGCTCATGTTCCTTTCGAATATGCTCCAATATGTCGTTCCATTTATCTAAAATCAAATTCATTATCGTACTTCTCCTTAAACAACCTGTAAAAAAGCATGTGACCCTATATTCAATAATATAACAAATACTTTTTTTGATCAAGAAAAAAAGAAAAATTCCATTTTTCCACATATTATCAACAACTTGTCCACATATTGTGGATAATAATTTTTTTATAACAAGATAGGGTTTAAAATCTGAAATATGAAAAAAGCCCGTAAATTGCTTGACTTTATGGGCTTTTCCGAATATAATTAAAACAATGTTTTTTAGAAGAGGAGGTGCCTTTAGCGATGAAAATGACATTTCAGCCGAAGAAGAAGTCCAGAGCACGTGTTCATGGATTCAGAGCCAGAATGAGTACACCTGGCGGAAGAAAAGTATTGGCAGCAAGAAGATTAAAAGGAAGAAAAAAATTGTCAGCGTAGGCCGCATATATGTGGCCTTTTTTCCTTAATCTGCACATGCTTTCTGTGCATAAGGGTATGTCCCCAGGGTGTTTCCTTAACTTGCACATATTTTTGTGCATAAGGGTATGCCACATTTTTTGGTGTGGAGGAGATATGAAGTATCCTCATTCGGAATCGTTGAAAAAGAACAGGGATTTTCAGCTTATTTATAAGGAAGGGAGATCCCGTGCAAATCGTTATTTAGTGCTTTATGTGAGAGAAAATGGTCTCACAAAGAATCGGTTTGGGGTTTCTGTTAGTAAAAAAGTAGGAAATAGCGTAGTGAGACACAGAATAACACGGCTGGTTCGGGAAAGCTACCGACTGCATGAAGAGATGTTTAATAGTGGTTTGGACATGGCAGTCATCGCAAGAGTGAATGCAAAAGGGAGAAGCTTTAAGGAGATTAACAACGCATTGTTACACTTGGGAAGTCTTCAGGGAGTTTTAAAAGAAAAATGAAAATGATATTGATCAAAATGATTCAATTTTATCAGAGATATCTATCACCTATGAAAAGCACAAAATGCCCTTATATTCCAAGCTGTTCACAGTATGGCCTGGAGGCCATAGAAAAACATGGGGCCATAAAAGGAAGTATTTTGGCTGCATGGAGGATTCTAAGGTGTAATCCCTTTTCTAAGGGAGGATATGATCCGGTACCATAAGGAGGATTTTTTCATTGACAGGTTTATTTTTGACACAGAACAGCACATTTCTTCTGGGAGATATTGCAAGGATTTTAGGTTGGATTATCAATGCAATCTTTAATTTTCTTGAGTCTGTCGGAATTTCAAATGTAGGCGTTGCTATTATTTTATTTACCATTATTGTGTACATGCTGATGATTCCCCTGACTTATAAGCAGCAGAAGTTCTCCAGGATGTCCGTAAAGATGAATCCGGAGATTCAGGCGATTCAGAAGAAGTACAAAGGAAAGCAGGATCAGGCATCTATGCTGAAGATGCAGGATGAGACAAAGGCCGTATATGCCAAGTACGGTACGTCACCTACGGGAACCTGTCTTCCCATGCTGATTCAGTTTCCGGTGTTGATTGCCGTATATCGGGTGGTGTATGCCATTCCCGCTTATATTGAGAAGATTAAGCTGGCTTATTATCCGCTGGTTACGGACTTATTGAATACTTCTGGCGGCACGGAATTTATCAAGGGATTAAAAAGTGCCGCTACTTTCAAGAAGCAGTTCCAGAGCCAGGGTGTTGCATTGGAGAATACCATTATTGATGTATTGAATAAGGCGAGTACGTCAGAATGGGAAAGTATTGCCGGACAATTTCCAAGTTTAGGCGGTGTTATAGAAAGTACCCAGAATACTTTAAGTGGGTTTAACAGCTTTTTAGGTTTGAATATTGTAAATTCTCCCTGGTATAGTATTAAGGAATTTTTCTCAGAGGGGAATTATCTCTGGGTAGTTATTGCACTTTTGATTCCTGTTTTGGCAGGACTTAGCCAATGGTTCAGCCTTAAGCTGATGCCTCAGGCAGCGGCAGGTGCGGATGGCGAGAATAATGAGATGATGCAGTCCATGAAGATGATGAATAACTTCATGCCTCTCATGTCCGTATATTTCTGTGCTATTCTTCCTGTAGGTGTGGGACTTTACTGGATTATGAGTGCGGTTGTCCGTACTGTTCAGCAGCTTGTAATTAATAAGCAGTTGAGTAAGATGGATATTGACGAAGAGATTAAGAAGAATATAGAAGCTTATAATAGAAAGAGGGAGAAGAATGGTCTTCCTCCGGAAAAGCTAAATACCGTTGCAAGGACAAGTACCAGAAATGTGGAATCTACAAAGAGAGAGATTACTTCTGAGGAGCGTCAGAAAGCAATTCAGGATTCCACAGCTTACTATAATAAAGGAACTGCAAAACCGGGAAGCCTGGCTGCAAAGGCCAGAATGGTAGAGCAGTATAACGAGAAGAACGATAAGAAGAATAAAAATAAATAAGAAGTGGGGGTTTGCAATATGGAATATATTGAGGTTTCCGCAAAAACCGTTGATGATGCTGTTTTAGAAGCCGCAATTAAGTTTGGAACTACCAGAGATAAGGTTGCGTATGAAGTAATTTCTCAGGGAAGTGCAGGATTTCTTGGAATAGGAAGTAAAAAGGCTGTTATTAAGGCTCATGTTCGAACAGAAGAAGAGGTTCAGGCTTCTAAAAAGGCTGAAAAGGAAGTTGAAAAGATTCTGGAGAAAGTGAACGAAAAGTCTGCTCCAAAACAGGCTGTTCCGGAAACGAAAAAAGAAGTTAAGCCGGAAGTTAGGAAAGAGATTAAAAAGGAAGTAAAAAAAGAACCGGCTGCAATAGAAAAGCCAATGAAAGCTGAAAAGACAGAAGAGCCAAAGAAAGAGGATAAGCCTGAAAAATTGATTGAGATTGATACGGCACCTGTAAAGGAATTCTTAGATAAAGTATTTTTGGCTATGGATATGAAAGTTCAGGTAACGGTAACTGCCAATCCAAAGGATCATGAGATGAATGTTGATCTTGAGGGAGAGGACATGGGTGTCCTTATTGGAAAAAGGGGACAGACATTGGATTCTCTTCAATATCTGGCAAGTCTTGTGGCAAATAAGAGCAGTGAGGATTATATCCGTGTTAAGGTAGATACGGAGAATTATCGTGAAAGACGGCGTGCGACCTTAGAGAATCTGGCAAAGAATATTTCTCATAAGGTGAAGAGAACAAGGAAGCCTGTTTCTTTGGAGCCTATGAATCCCTATGAGCGTAGGGTTATTCATTCGGCTCTTCAGAATGATAAGTTTGTATGCACCCACAGTGAAGGGGAAGAGCCTTATCGCAGAGTTGTTGTTACCTTAAGGGAAGGCGTACGTTTAGACAATAATTATAACGGAAGAAATCGAAATCGTTATAATCGGAATTATAAGAAAAAGGAACGCTAAGGCGTTCCTTTTTGTAACAGGTTAAGAGAGAGGTAATGCTGCATGAATCGGGATACCATAGTAGCGGCAGCTACAGCCATGTCAAGTGCGGGAATCGGAATTATACGCATCAGCGGGGAGGATTCCTTTCTGATTTTAGATCGTATCTTTCGTTCCAAAAATCCGGAGAAAAATATTTTGGAACAGCCCTCTTATACCATTCATTATGGAATGATTTACGATGAAGAGGAATTGTTGGATGAAGTAATTGTCCTTTTGATGAAAGGTCCTCATAGCTATACAGCAGAAGATACGGTTGAGATTGATTGTCATGGTGGAATACTGGTTATGCGTCGAATTTTGGAGACTGTATTAAAGCAGGGAGCGAGGCCGGCGGAACCAGGGGAGTTTACAAAGCGTGCTTTTTTGAATGGAAGAATTGATCTTTCCCAGGCGGAAGCAGTGATGGATGTGATACAGGCTAAGAATGAATTAGCTTTGCAGAGTTCCGTATCACAGTTAAAAGGATCTGTAAGCGAAAAGATACATTCTTTTCGGGAACAGATTTTATATGAGACAGCTTTTTTGGAATCAGCATTGGATGATCCGGAACATATCAGTTTAGATGGCTATGCAGAAAAGCTTTCTAATATTATCAGGAAAATTGGTTCAGAACTTGAGACCTTGATCCATACTTTTGAAAATGGAAGAATTGTAAAAGAGGGAATTAAGACAGTCATTTTAGGAAAACCAAATGCGGGAAAATCTTCTCTTTTAAATGCTCTTTTGGGGGAGGATCGGGCGATTGTAACAGATATAGCTGGAACGACCCGTGATATTTTGGAGGAGCAGCTTTATTTGGATGGAGTTACTTTGAATATTTTAGATACTGCAGGAATTCGTAAAACAAAAGATATGGTGGAGCAGATTGGTGTCAGCAGGGCAAAGGAGCAGGCAGAGGCCGCAGATTTGATTCTTTATGTGGTAGACAGTTCCTGTAGTTTAAATGAAAATGATGAGGAAATTTTAGAACTTTTAAAAGGAAAAAAAGGAATTGTTTTATTAAATAAATCTGATTTGAAAGCTGCGGTAACAGAAAAGATGATTGCTGAGAAAACGGATCATCCTGTTATTTCTATTTCAGCTAAAAATGGGTTTGGACTAAAAGAATTAGAAGAAGCAATCCAGAACTTATTTTTTCAGGGAAGAATTTCCTTTAATGATGAACTTGTCATTACAAATGTCCGTCATAAAGTAGCTTTGGAAGAAGCCAGAAAAAGTCTTTTGATGGTTGAAAATAGTATTAAGCTTCAGATGCCTGAGGATTTTTATACCATTGATTTAATGGGAGCTTATATGTCTCTTGGACAGATAATTGGTGAAGAGATGGGTGAGGATTTGGTTCAGGAGATTTTTAGTAAGTTTTGCATGGGAAAATAAGAGTTACTTTTCATAAGCTTTTGTGTCTGAATAAAATGAAAGGAATGGACATAAAGATGAAAGCTGTGTACAGTGAGACATGTCAGGTAATCGTGGTGGGAGCCGGTCATGCAGGGTGTGAAGCTGCTCTGGCTTGTGCCCGGCTTGGATTAAAGACGATTATGTTTACGGTAAGTATTGATAGTATTGCGTTGATGCCCTGCAATCCCAATATAGGGGGAACCTCCAAAGGACATTTGGTTCGGGAAATTGATGCCCTGGGCGGAGAGATGGGAAAGAATATTGATAAAACCTTTATTCAATCAAAAATGCTCAATGTGTCCAAAGGACCAGCTGTACATTCTCTTCGTGCTCAGGCTGATAAATCAGAGTACAGCCGCAGTATGCGTAGAGTATTGGAAAATACTTCCAATTTATCAATTGTACAGGCGGAGGTTACGGAGATATTAGCAGAGAAGCGTAAGGTTATTGGTGTTAAGACTTATTCAGGGGCAATCTATTATGGAAAGGCTGTAATTCTCTGTACGGGTACTTATCTCAAGGCCAGGTGCATTTATGGCGAGGTAAGTAATGCTACGGGACCCAATGGACTACAGGCGGCTAATTATTTGACAGATTCTCTGAAAACATTGGGAATAGAGATGTATCGGTTTAAGACGGGGACTCCTGCTCGTATTGATAAGCGTTCCATTGACTTTACGAAGATGGAAGAGCAGTCAGGGGATGAGCGGATTATTCCTTTTTCTTTTACAACAGATCCGGAGGAGGTACAGAAAGAGCAGGTTTCTTGTTGGCTGACTTATACAAATGAAAAAACCCATGAGATTATTCGAAATAATCTGGATCGCTCTCCTCTTTATTCCGGAATGATTGAGGGAACGGGACCCAGGTATTGTCCGTCTATTGAAGATAAGGTAGTAAAATTTGCGGATAAGAACCGGCATCAGGTGTTTATTGAGCCAGAGGGGCTTTATACTAATGAGATGTATGTAGGCGGTATGTCCAGTTCTCTTCCGGAGGATGTACAGCATGAAATGTATGCTTCCGTAGCAGGATTGGAGCATGTGCGGATTGTCCGCAATGCTTATGCGATTGAATACGATTGTATAGATCCCCGTCAGCTTTATCCTACTCTGGAATTTCGTACAATTTCAGGTTTATTTAGTGGGGGGCAATTTAATGGAAGTTCCGGTTATGAGGAGGCTGCGGCTCAGGGACTTTTAGCAGGAATCAATGCGGCAAGAAAGATATTGGGAAAAGATCAGATTATATTGGATCGCTCGGAAGCTTATCTGGGTGTATTGGTAGATGATTTGGTAACAAAGGAAAACAGGGAGCCTTATCGTATGATGACTTCCAGAGCGGAGTACCGATTGCTGCTGCGTCAGGATAATGCGGACTTGCGTCTTACAAAGATAGGATATGAAGTCGGACTGATTCCGGAAGAGAGGTATCAGGAACTTTTAGAAAAGGAAAAACAGATTGCAGCAGAGATTCATCGTGTAGAGCATGTCAATATTGGGACGGGGGAGAAAGTGCAGAAGCTTCTTATGGAAGCAAAAAGTACACCTTTAAATTCCGGTACCACTTTGGGCGAGTTGATTCGTCGTCCGGAGTTAAATTATGAATTGCTTGCTCCAATTGATCCGGATCGTCCGGATTCCTTGTTGAGGGGAGTAGCGGAACAGGTTAATATTAATATTAAATACGAGGGATATATTAAGAGACAGAAAAAGCAAGTGGAGCAATTTAAAAAGCTGGAGAAAAAACAGATTCCGGAGAATTTTTCTTATGAGGATGTTCCAAGTCTTCGGATAGAGGCAAGGCAAAAGTTAGAATTATACCGCCCTGTTTCTATTGGTCAGGCTTCTCGTATCTCCGGTGTATCTCCGGCAGATATATCTGTGCTTTTGGTTTATATGGAACAGCAAAGACGTGGAGTGTAAAATGGAAAAGGTAATACAAATAAAGGATGCTTTTAATAAGATTGATCTGATTTTGAATGATAAACAAGCTGAACAGTTTCTCCGCTATTATGAGTTACTGATACAAAAAAATAAGGTTATGAATTTGACATCAATTACGGAATTTGATGATGTTGTTTTGAAGCATTTTCTGGATAGCTTAATGATATGTAAGATACAAAAACTGGAGGGAAGCTTGATAGATGTAGGAACAGGGGCGGGATTTCCCGGAATTCCATTGAAAATTATGTATCCGGATTTGAAGGTGGTTTTACTAGATTCACTTAATAAGCGGGTACAATTCTTGAATGAGGTAATTCGGGAACTTGGATTAGAGAACATCAAAGCGATTCATGGTCGGGCAGAAGACCTTGCAAAGCAAAAGATTTATAGAGAGCAATTTGATTATTGTGTTTCCAGGGCTGTTGCTAATCTTTCTTCTTTGGCGGAATATTGCATTCCTTTTGTAAAAATAGGCGGTTATTTTATTCCTTATAAGTCCGGAAAGATCCAAGAGGAATTAGATAGCGGAAAAAAAGCTATAAATATCTTAGGTGGGACAGTTGAGATTGTGAAAGAGTTTGAACTTCCGCAGACGGATATTTTTCGCTGTCTTTTGTATATAAGAAAGATAGAAAACTCACCACAGAAGTATCCAAGAAAAGCAGGTATGCCTACAAAGGAACCCATCCATTAATGTTTCACGTGAAACATTAATATTAAGAAATTTTAAATGTTGTTTTATATTACTGTGTTATATGTTATAATGAAAAATAAATTATTAATAATCAGATATCAAGAAAGAGAAGTAAAAGATAGAATGTTTCACGTGAAACATACGAAAGAAAGGATTACTGATAAGTATTATGGGTAGAATAATAGCAATTGCCAATCAAAAGGGTGGCGTAGGTAAAACAACTACAGCGATAAATCTTTCTGCTGCTTTGGCAGAAAAGAATAAGCAGGTGTTGTTGATTGATTTAGATCCTCAGGGAAATGCAACCAGCGGAGTAGGAATTGACAAAACTCAATTAGAAAACACAGTATATGATCTAATTCTTGGAGAAATATCTATTCAAGAGTGTATTGAATATACGGAATTTGAAAACCTATATATTATTCCATCCAATGTAGATCTAGCTGCTGCTGAGATAGAATTGATTGGAATTCAGGAAAAAGAATATATTATAAGCAAAGAGGTAGAAAAGATAAAGGATAGATTCGATTTTATTTTGATTGATTGTCCTCCATCCTTAAATCTTTTGACTATCAATGCAATGACTACTGCAGATACGGTACTTGTTCCAATTCAATGTGAATATTATGCGTTGGAGGGATTGAGCCAGTTAATACATACGATTAATTTGGTTAAAGAGCGTTTGAATCCATACCTAGATATAGAGGGTATCGTATTTACAATGTTTGATGCCAGAACAAATCTTTCATTGCAGGTAGTAGAAAATGTACGGGCCAATGTAAAACAGAGGGTGTATGCAACAATCATTCCCAGAAATGTTCGTCTTGCGGAAGCACCCAGTCATGGATATCCAATTACTATTTATGATTCAAAATCAGCCGGGGCAGAGAGTTATCGAGCTTTAGCGGAGGAAGTAATTAACAGAGAGGAGAGTTAAGGTGGCAGCAAGAAAGGGTGGATTGGGAAAGGGCTTGGATAGTCTGATTCCTGAGACAATTAAGACAACAAATCAGGGAAAAGAAAAGATAGTAGAAAAAGTAGTAGAAAAGATAGTAGAAAAGCCTGTGGAATTAAAGGTTAAAATTTCAAAAGTAGGGCCTAATAAAGAGCAGCCCAGAAAACAGTTTGATGAAGATGCTTTAATGGAACTTGCGGATTCTATCAAACAATTTGGGATTATACAGCCTTTGGTGGTACAGGAAAAGAATGGATTCTATGAAATTATTGCCGGGGAAAGAAGATGGCGTGCGGCAAAGCTTGCCGGATTAAAAGAAGTACCTGTGGTTATTAAGGATTATTCAGATATAGAGGTTGTAGAAATATCCCTGATTGAAAATATTCAGAGGGAAAGCTTAAATCCCATTGAGGAAGCGATTGCCTATAAACGGTTATTGGAGGAATTTAATTTAAAACAGGATGAAGTAGCAGAGAAAGTGTCGAAGAGCCGTACTACAGTTACCAATTCTATGCGGCTTTTAAAGTTGGACGAGCGAGTGCAGCAGATGATTATTGATGATATGCTGACAACAGGACATGCCAGAGCGTTATTGGGAATAGAGGATCCGGAATTACAGGTAGTTACCGCTGCCCGTGTATTTGATGAAAAGCTTAGTGTTCGAGAGGTAGAGAAAATTGTAAAGGATCTGCAGAAAGAGAAAAAAGAAAAGAAAAAGGAAACCATAGTAGAAGATTTTATTTATACGGATCTGGAAGAGAAGATGAAAACGGCCGTAGGGAGTAAAGTATCAATCCATCAAAAAGCAAAGGGAAAAGGAAAAATTGAAATAGAATATTATTCAAGAGATGATTTGGAACGAATTATAGATTTAATTATCAATAGTTCTCATACGAATAATTAAAGATAGAATTTTTAATTGATAGATACTACATAAGAAAAGCTAAAATACAAAAGGAGGAAAACGGCGTGAATAGTCCCATTTTGGAATACATCTATCAATATACGGGAATTGATCCGGCATATTATATTTTTGCATTAGCATTTCTTGTAATTGTGTTAATTATTCTGATAATAGTGATGTTATGTAAATCAAGAAAGTTAAAAAAACGCCTGGAAGCTTTTCTGGAAGGAAAGGATGCAAAGAGTCTGGAGGATATGCTTCTTTCCTGCATGGAGCGAACAGATCATGTGGATAAGATGAATCAGAAAATAATCCAGGATATGCTGGTACTTCAAAATGTACAGGGCAGGACTTACCAAAAAATGGGAATGGTAAAATATGATGCCTTTCGTGAAATGAGTGGGGAATTAAGTTATGCATTGGCACTTCTGGATCAACAAGAAAATGGATTTGTAATCAATTCTGTTTATGCCAATGAGGGAAATTACTCTTATATTAAAGAAATAAAAAAAGGCGAATGCCAGATTCTTCTTTCAGAGGAAGAGGAAAAAGCATTACGCAAAGCAAGAGGAACAGAATAAAAAACCGGGCTTGAAAAATGAATTCGAGTGGTATATGATGGTAACAGTTTATGTTGTATAGATAAAAAAGGAGAAAACGATTATGTTAGATATGAAATTTGTACGGGAGAATTCCGATATTGTAAAGCAGAATATTAAAAATAAGTTCCAGAATCAGAAGCTGGAATTAGTAGATAAAGTAATCGCTATGGATTCAGAAAAGCGTGCTGCCAAACAGGAGGCCGATTCCTTACGTGCAGCAAGAAATAAGCTTTCCAAGCAGATAGGTGCTCTTATGGGACAAGGCAAGAAAGAAGAAGCCGAAGAGGTGAAAAAGCAGGTTGCTGCTCAGGCTGACAGGCTTGCAGAGCTTTCCGAGAAAGAAAAGGAACTGGACGAAAAGATCGTAAAGATCATGATGACGATACCGAATATCATTGATCCCAGTGTTCCCATTGGAAAGGATGACAGTGAGAACGTAGAAGTAAAGAGATATGGGGAACCCGTAGTGCCTGATTTTGAAATTCCTTACCATACGGAGATTATGGAGAAATTCAACGGAATTGATCTGGACAGTGCCAGAAAGGTAGCCGGAAATGGATTCTACTATCTGATGGGTGATATTGCAAGGCTTCATTCCGCAGTAATCGCTTATGCCAGAGACTTTATGATTGGCAGAGGATTTACCTATTGTGTTCCACCTTTTATGATCCGCAGCAATGTGGTAACAGGAGTTATGAGTTTTGCGGAAATGGACGCTATGATGTACAAGATTGAGGGTGAGGATCTGTATTTGATTGGAACCAGTGAGCATTCTATGATTGGAAAGTTCATTGATACCATTCTTCAGCCAGAATTACTTCCTCAGACTTTGACCAGCTATTCTCCCTGTTTCCGAAAGGAAAAGGGTGCTCATGGCCTGGAGGAGCGAGGTGTATACCGAATCCATCAGTTTGAGAAGCAGGAGATGATTGTTGTCTGTGAGCCAGAGGACAGCCCCATGTGGTTTGATAGGTTGTGGCAGAATACGGTAGACCTGTTCCGTTCCCTGGATATTCCGGTACGTACTTTGGAATGCTGTTCCGGAGATTTGGCGGACTTAAAGGTGAAGTCTGTAGATGTGGAAGCGTGGTCACCCCGTCAAAAGAAATACTTTGAGGTAGGAAGCTGCTCGAACTTAGGAGATGCCCAGGCACGTCGATTGAAAATTCGTATAAATGGGGAAAATGGGAAATACTTTGCGCATACACTAAATAATACGGTAGTTGCTCCACCAAGAATGTTGATCGCATTTTTGGAGAATAATCTAAATGCAGATGGAAGTGTCAACATTCCGGAAGTACTTCAGCCATACATGGGCGGACAGAAAGTTATTAAGTAAACAGTTGAAAATTAGATGTATATGTGGATAACTTTATGAAATATTGAAGTCAAGGTGTATATGTTGCCAAAAGGAGGTGAAAGACAGTGCATGAGTATTTGAGAGCTGTAGGCTTTAGTGACATTAAGGGAAAGGCAGAGCTGAAGCATTTGCTTCAGATGACAGAAGAAAGCTATCAGAGTGAAAGAACCTCCGGAAATCGGAACGGAAAGGATTTTTCGGAACGAAAAAAGGAATTTGCACCAGGTATGGGAATTATGCTTCGGGGCGAATACGATGAAGAAGAAAATTATCAGAGAGACTATTATTTCCCCTATTTTCAAGGAAAGCAGGAAAAGTTGTATGATACGGTAACCGTGGAGCGTCATGCAGAAAAGGAATCCTATGCAGGTGTCTGTGATGATCTTTCTTTGGGTGTATCTATCATTTTCTATGTTCAGAATGTGGCGGATCTTTTGAATGAACAGCGTCTGAATCAACTGAGTTCCTGCACTGTGACATTGAGATTCTC
Source organism: uncultured Lachnoclostridium sp. (assembly GCA_948330435.1). Classification (GTDB taxonomy): domain Bacteria; phylum Bacillota; class Clostridia; order Lachnospirales; family Lachnospiraceae; genus Laedolimicola. The sequence continues at coordinate 200,908 of CAOJBY010000001.1, forward strand.
CGGCCTTTCCACAGGCGGAAAAATTCTACTTCCTGTGGTAAAGGGAATGACCGAAGAGGAGAACATGGATGCGGTCCTCCAACGGACAAAGCTGATTCAAGCGGCCCGGGATGGGGATGAGGAGGCAATTGAAAATTTAACTCTGGAGGATATGGACACGTACTCCATGATTTCCAGAAGAATTGCGGATGAAGATGTATTTTCCATTGTCTCTACATACTTTATGCCTTATGGGGTAGAGTGTGACCATTACAGTATCCTGGGAGAGATTTTGGACTATGAATTGGTGGAAAATAGCTTAACCAGGGAACAGATTTATGTATTGACCGTGGAAAGCCATGATTTGATATTCGAGGTTTGTATTAATCAGAAGGATTTATTAGGAGAACCCCAGGTTGGTCGGAGATTTAAGGGCGTTATCTGGCTGCAGGGGGAGATGATTTTTCATCTGTGAGTAAAATTTGTTTTGAGAGATGAGCCGTGACGATGGGTTGCGGCTTTCTTTTATTTTTTCATTATCTAATAAAAATCAGAAATAGATAAGTCACCGAACATTAAGCCATTCGATGGAAAATTTCAAATATAAAAAGGGATAGTTTTTTACTCTATACCATAATATTGTAGGAAGGAGTAGTATAGATATTGTAATAAGGGAGAATATAGAATTTCTATGAAAAAATATAAGTTTGTCTTTCTCTGTTATATAGTATTATCAACTCTTTTATTGTTTAGCTTATGGGTAAGTAATAAAGAACAATGTTTAGAAACTTTTAATATAAATTCTAAATCGGAGACAGAGATTACCAATGAATTGATAATTGCATTGTTTATCGAAACGATAACAAATGATATTACAAGTTACTATTCGGAATATTATTTAGGAAAAATAGAAGTTTATAATTATGAAGTAAACATTGTAAATATAGAGAAAAATGAACCTGGTCTTATTTCCATTAAATTTGGTATAACACCACAAATAGGTGCTCACAATCCTTTAGGATATGATGAATTGACTTATTCTGTAGATTCAAGAGGGAATAAAAGCTTGATAGCTTATGAACATCTGAAAAATTATAAATCAGCAAAAAGCATTGCAATTCCTTGTCCTGTGAATACAAATGGCAATTTTCTACGCCCGCCATATTGATTAGCAAACTCGGATAATAAAAAATGCCGAAAATATTTGTATATCACTATTCCCGGCATTTCTTAAAACGTCGCTAAGAGGATTTGAACCTCCGGCCTACCGCTTAGGAGGCGGTCGCTCTATCCAGCTGAGCTATAGCGACAAATATAAAACAGAAATCACTCTTGACTGACTTCCAGTTAAGAGTGTACCATAAAATAAATAAGTACACAAGTAGAAAATGAAGAAAAGGAGAATCCAAATGGAACGGGAAATTGATATGGAGGAAGTTTCTGACGGACGGTTTTACGGCTTGCGGGATATGGTACGAGTTGACTGTGGCGGCTGTGAAGGCTGTTCGGACTGCTGCAGGGGCATGGGAAGCAGTATTGTATTGGATCCCTATGATGCATACCGATTAACCACAGGATTAAACCTTTCTTTTGAACAGCTCCTGGAGGAAAAAATAGAATTAAATGTGGTAGAGGGAATCATTCTTCCCAATCTAAAGATGGCCGCTCCACAGGAGCAGTGTGGCTTTTTAAACGAAGCGGGCCGTTGCGAGATTCATCCTTTTCGCCCAGGCATGTGCCGGATCTTTCCGTTAGGCCGCTATTACGAGAACGAGTCCTTTCAATATTTTCTTCAGATACATGAATGCAAAAAGGAGCCTAAGACCAAGGTAAAGGTACAAAAATGGATTGACACACCGGAAGCAAAGAAAAATGAAGCCTTTATTATACAATGGCATTATTTCCTGAAACAATTATCGAAACGGTTAGAACATACCGAGGAGGGAAGCTTTCAAAAAAGCCTTAGCATGTATCTATTAAAAAATTTTTATTTAAAGCCTTATGAGAGAGACAGAGATTTTTATGAGCAATTTCAGGAGAGATTTGTAGAGGCAAAAAAGCTGTAAGAAAAATTTACCCTCAGTGAACAAAGGGGACATACCTCTATTCATTGAGGGTAAACTTTTTATAGATCTAATTCATTATAAGAAGATTCTCTCTTTTTGGGAGTTCTCTTATAACGTTTTTTTGGCTTTGGCCGCTTTTTTCTGCGAACTCGTCTTTGGCGGCGGAAACGTCGGCGAAGATTTTCCATATTCAAGGACAGATTGAAGCTTTTCATAAGCTGGCGGATAATCAGATAGATAAGGGCCGCAACAGCAATTATTGCAACAAAGGATAAAATCAACCGAATATTAATTCGTATAAATTTTTTTGGTGCAGTTTCATTTTCTTCCTCACTGGTATCTTCCGGATCATCCGTATTTCGATCAAAAGAGAATTCCTGCACCAAAGGCTTGGCAAGCTCAATGGAGGCAGAGCCTACGGGCTGTCCCTGCCAGGTATAAGACAAGGTTGCAATAACATCCGAATTCTCTTCACTTTGAAAGACTAATTCCGGAGAGGCGTCCGTAAAGGGTATGTCATTTGGCAGAATAATATAATCATTTTTATTAATTTCTATCAAAGGCTCTGTTTGACCAAAGATTGCACTTCCTGTGTGGAAGAATCCGGACCCGTCAACGGAAAAATTAGTTTCATTAGAAGCCACATTCACTTTACAGAAATTTTCCGAAGCATAGTTTAGAAGTAGGGCTGTATCCGGAAATAGAGGTATGCCTCGCTCTGCATTGGGATCGGAAGCAGTTCGCATAGTTACTACGATTAGCGTCATTCCGCCTCGCTCTGCAGCAGTAACAAGAGTATTCTTTGCCGCAGTAGTACCACCAGTCTTTCCTGCTATGACCGTATCATCCAGATATTTTGAATTCCCCTTATAAGGCCCGATCATATAATGATGATTCTTCATGTAAGTAATTTCATCATCTTTATTGGTAGGACGCATTTCATAGGAGGCTGTACCGGAAATACGCACAAAATTGTCATTCTGAAGAGCAGCGTTCATAATGAGGGCCATATCATGGGCAGAGGTATAGTGATTGTCATCATGAAGACCATGGGGATTTACAAAATGGGTATTGGTACAACCAAGTTCCGCAGCCTTTTCGTTCATCATATCTGCAAAAGCTTCCACAGACCCGGCCACATGCTCCGCCAGTCCATTGCCACATTCATTGGCAGATTCCAGAAGAAGAGCATAAAGGGATTCTTCCACGGTTAATTCTTCTCCCTCGGTTGTTCCGATACTGCTGCTGTTTCGCTCAATGGAGTGGGTGGCATAATAAGAATAAGTAACGACCTCATCCAGAGAGCAATGCTCCAGAGTAACAAGAGCCGTCATAATCTTTGTAATGCTGGCTGGATAATTCACCATATCCATATCCTTATTATAAAGAATGGTTCCCGTATCCGCTTCCATAACAATGGCGGACTCCGCATAAATCTGGGGACCCTGAGGCCAGCCCTCTATCTGATTGGAATCAATTGTCTTGTTGTAGGCATCCTGGCGTTCCTGCTCCGCCTGTTCAGCGGCAGCAATCTCTGCGGCGGTTGGCTTACGCTTTTTTGCAGCGTCCGCATTTATTGGGTGAAAACAGGCAGAGCCAAGCAGGGAAAGTCCCAGGGCCGCAGCCAAAAATCTATATGAAAATTTCATCTTGAAAACTCCTTTAGAATGGACAGAATAACATCTTCAAGTATATGTTATTTTTTTTGCAGGTGCAAGGTCTATCACAAAAAGTTTACATTTCTTTAAGAAAAAGCTGTAAGAAACAGGGCTAAAACATTGACAAAATGAGCAAAATCAAGGTATACTAGTGGACGATAAGGAAAGACAGAGACGAAGAGAGTAGGATTTGTCCAAACGGCCCAGAGAACCGGGGATGGTGGGAGCCCGGTGCAAGTAGGATTCTTCTGAAGATCACTTCCGAGTTTCAGGCTGAAAAAAGAGTAGGCACTGACGGTTTTCCTCCGTTAAAGGGAAACGCATGTGACAGCATGATGTAACAGGTGGTATAACAGAAGCGAGGCTTCCGTCCTTTTACAGGATGGAAGTTTTTTTCAAGCAAGAACAAAATATTACGGAACTGGAATGGAGGCACAGAATGTACGAAAAAGTATCACCAAATTTGAACTTCGTAGAACGGGAAAAAAATGTAGAAGCGTTCTGGAAAGAAAACCATATTTTTGAAAAAAGTATGGAAAACCGCAAGGATGGTGAAACCTATACCTTTTATGACGGGCCGCCCACGGCCAATGGAAAGCCCCATATCGGTCATGTGTTGACCCGTGTAATCAAGGATATGATCCCAAGATACCGTACCATGAAAGGCTATATGGTACCAAGAAAGGCCGGCTGGGATACCCATGGTCTTCCCGTAGAACTGGAAGTGGAGAAGCTGTTAGGCCTTGATGGAAAGGAACAGATCGAGGAGTATGGCCTGGATCCTTTCATTACAAAATGTAAGGAGAGCGTCTGGAAGTATAAAGGTATGTGGGAGGATTTCTCCGGCACCGTAGGATTCTGGGCGGATATGAATGATCCCTATGTAACCTATCATGACGATTATATTGAGTCCGAATGGTGGGCTTTAAAGGAAATCTGGAAAAAGGGTCTGCTTTACAAGGGCTTTAAGATTGTGCCCTACTGTCCACGGTGTGGAACGCCTTTGTCCTCTCATGAGGTGGCACAGGGCTACAAGGCCGTAAAGGAGCGTTCAGCCATTGTACGCTTTAAAGTAGTGGGAGAGGATGCATATTTCCTGGCATGGACCACAACCCCCTGGACTCTGCCCTCCAATGTGGCACTCTGTGTAAATCCGAATGATACCTATGTAAAGGTAAAGGCGGCAGACGGCTATACCTATTATATGGCAGAGGAATTGCTTGACAAGGTGCTGGGATCCCTGGCAGAGGAGGGAAAGCCGGCCTATGAGATTCTTGATACCTATGTAGGAAAAGATCTGGAATATAAGGAATATGAACCTCTGTTTGCCTGTGCGGGAGAAGCAGCTGCAAAGCAGAGAAAGAAAGGCCACTATGTAACCTGTGATACCTATGTTACCATGACAGATGGTACTGGTATTGTTCATATTGCACCGGCTTTCGGTGAGGATGACGCCCAGGTAGGCCGCAGGTATGATCTGCCCTTTGTACAGTTTGTGGATGGCAAAGGTGATATGACAGAAGAGACGCCTTATGCCGGATTATTTGTAAAAAAAGCAGATCCGGAGATTTTAAAAGATCTGGATAAAGAGGGAAAGCTGTTCTCAGCACCGAAGTTTGAGCATGACTATCCTTTCTGCTGGCGTTGCGATACCCCGCTGATTTACTATGCACGGGAATCCTGGTTCATTAAAATGACAGCAGTGAAAGAGGATCTTATCCGCAACAACAATACCATCAACTGGATTCCGGAAAGCATCGGCAAGGGCCGCTTTGGAGACTGGCTGGAGAACATTCAGGACTGGGGTATCAGCCGGAACCGTTACTGGGGAACGCCTCTGAATGTATGGGAATGTGAGTGCGGACATCAGCATTCCATCGGAAGCCGTCAGGAGCTTTTTGAGATGAGTGGCAATGAGAAAGCCCTTACGGTAGAACTGCATCGGCCCTATATTGATGAGATTACCATCAAGTGTCCGGAGTGCGGCAAGGATATGCATCGTGTACCGGAGGTAATTGACTGCTGGTTTGATTCGGGAGCCATGCCCTTTGCACAGCATCACTATCCTTTTGAGAATAAGGATTTATTTGACCAACAGTTTCCGGCTCAGTTTATTTCCGAGGCAGTGGATCAGACAAGAGGATGGTTCTATTCTCTGCTTGCAGAGTCCACATTGATTTTCAACAGAGCACCTTATGAGAATGTTATCGTTCTGGGGCATGTGCAGGATGAGAATGGCCAGAAAATGAGCAAGTCCAAAGGAAATGCCGTCGATCCCTTTGACGCACTGGCTACCTACGGTGCAGACGCCATCCGCTGGTATTTCTATGTAAACAGTGCTCCCTGGCTGCCAAACCGTTTCCATGGAAAGGCTGTTATGGAGGGACAGCGTAAGTTTATGGGTACGCTGTGGAATACCTATGCGTTCTTTGTGCTGTATGCCAACATTGACGATTTTGGTGCCACCAAGTATGAGTTGAATTACGATTCCTTAAGCGTCATGGATAAATGGCTCCTTTCCAAGCTGAACACGGTTGTAGGTCAGGTGGATGATAATCTGGCAAACTATCGGATTCCGGAGACCGCAAGGGCACTTCAGGAATTTGTGGATGATATGAGTAACTGGTACGTGCGTCGGAGCCGTGAACGCTTCTGGGCCAAGGGCATGGAGCAGGATAAGATCAATGCCTATATGACTCTTTACACGGCTCTCGTAACCATCTGTAAGGCTGCGGCACCTATGGTACCCTTTATCACGGAGGATATTTACCGGAATCTGGTGTGCAGCATTGATAAAAATGCACCGGAAAGCATTCATCTCTGTGATTTCCCGGAGGTGAAAAGGGAGTGGATTGATCCCGAGCTTGAGAAAAATATGGATGAGGTTCTCCGCATTGTAGTTATGGGCCGTGCCTGCAGAAATGCGGCAAATATCAAGAACCGTCAGCCCATTGCCAATATGTTTGTGAAAGCCCCCTATGAGCTTGGCAGTTACTACCAGGAGATTATCCGGGATGAGCTGAATGTGAAAGCAGTTTCCTTTACAGATGACGTACGTGCCTTTACCAGCTATAGCTTTAAGCCCCAGCTTAAGACCGTAGGACCCAAGTACGGCAAATCCTTAAATGGCATCCGCACCTATCTGGCAGAAGTAGACGGCAACAAAGCTATGGATGAACTGAAAGAGAAAGGAAGTCTTACATTTGACGTAAATGGGGTTTCTGTGGTATTATCAGAAGAAGATCTGTTGATCGATATGGCTCAGACAGAGGGTTATGTATCCGACGGAGATAACGAGATTACGGTAGTTCTCGACACGAAGCTGACGCCGGAACTCATTGAGGAGGGCTATATCCGGGAGATCATCAGTAAGATCCAGACCATGCGTAAGGAAGCGGACTTTGAGGTAATGGATAAGATTGTGATCTATTGCCGGGGAAATGACAGGATTGCGGAGCTTCTTACATCCCATAAGGACACGATTCAGTCGGAGGTATTGGCTCTTGACGTAAAGATTGGTGAGACAAAGGGGTATGTAAAGGACTGGAATATTAACGGGGAAGAAGTAACCCTTGGCGTGGAACGCTGCTGTTAAAGACAGCAGCGGGACATCCGCAAAAAATAAAAAAGAATGGGAGGAGATTCACCATGAGTAAGAGGCCTTTTGATAAGGAACTTTTTAAAAGAAGTGTTGTCTACAATGTAAAGACACTGTACCGGAAAAATATGGAGGAAGCTACACAGCATCAGATCTTTCATGCCGTAGCACTGGCGACCAAGGACGCAGTCATTGATGCCTGGCTGGCAACTCAGGAGGAGATGAAAAAGACAGATCCCAAGATTGTTTACTATATGTCCATGGAGTTCTTAATGGGCCGTGCCCTGGGAAATAATCTGATCAATCTGACCTTTTATGATGAAGTAAAAGAGGCCATGCAGGAACTGGGCTGTGATTTGAACCTGATTGAGGATCAGGAACCTGACGCAGCACTTGGCAACGGCGGTCTTGGAAGACTGGCCGCATGTTTCCTGGATTCCTTGTCTACCCTGGGATACGTGGCTTATGGCTGCGGTATCCGCTATCACTATGGAATGTTTAAGCAGAGGATCAAGGATGGCTATCAGATTGAGGTGCCGGATGAGTGGCTTAAGGATGGCAATCCCTTTGAACTTCGCCGTCCGGAGTACACAGAGATTGTAAAGTTTGGTGGTTATGTAGATATTGAAACGGATGAAAAGGGAAGAAATCACTTTGTGCAGAAAGGGTATCAGAGCGTCCGTGCGGTTCCCTGTGATCTGCCGATTGTAGGCTATGGCAATAATGTGGTGAATACCCTGCGTATCTGGGATGCGGAGCCCATGAATTCTTTCCATCTGGATTCTTTTGACAAGGGAGAGTACCAGAAAGCTGTAGAGGAGGAGAACCTGGCTAAGCTTTTGGTAGAGGTTCTCTACCCAAATGATAACCATATGGCAGGAAAGGAACTTCGTCTGAAACAGCAGTATTTCTTTATCTCTGCCAGCGTTCAGAGAGCTGTTGCGAAGTATAAGGAGACCCATAAGGATATCCGCAAATTTTATGAGAAAGCAACGTTCCAGCTTAACGATACCCATCCGACAGTCGCTGTGGCAGAGCTGATGCGTGTTCTTCTTGACGAGGAGCATTTGGAGTGGGATGAGGCATGGGAGGTAACCACAAAGACTTGTGCTTATACCAACCATACCATTATGTCCGAGGCTTTGGAGAAATGGCCTATTGAGTTGTTCTCCAGACTGCTTCCCCGTGTGTATCAGATTATCGAGGAGATCAACCGCCGCTTTATCCAGGAGATCCAGAAGAAGTATCCGGGCGATCATGAGAAGATCCGCAAGATGGCCATTATCTATGACGGACAGGTGAAGATGGCTCACCTTGCAATCGCTGCAGGCTATTCTGTAAATGGTGTGGCAAGGCTTCACACAGAGATCTTGAAGAATCAGGAGCTTAAGGACTTCTACCAGATGATGCCGGAGAAGTTCAATAATAAGACCAACGGAATCACTCAGCGTAGGTTCCTTCTTCACGGCAACCCGCTGCTGGCAGATTGGGTAACGGATCATATTGGTGACGAGTGGATCACGGATCTGTCTCAGATCAGCAAGCTTAAGATCTATGCCGATGATGAGAAGGCTCAGCAGGAGTTTATGAATATTAAGTATCAGAATAAGGTGCGGCTTGCAAAATATATTCTGGAACATAACGGTGTGGAGGTAGATCCCAGATCCATCTTTGATGTACAGGTAAAGCGTCTTCATGAGTATAAGCGTCAGCTGATGAATATTCTTCATGTTATGTATCTGTACAACAAGATTAAGGAACATCCGGAGATGCCTTTCTATCCCAGAACTTTTATCTTTGGTGCCAAGGCTGCGGCAGGCTATCACCGGGCTAAGCTGACCATTAAGCTGATTAATGCAGTGGCAGATGTGATCAACAATGATGCTACCATAAACGGAAAGCTGAAAGTGGTATTTATTGAGGACTACCGGGTATCCAATGCAGAGTGGATCTTTGCGGCTGCCGATGTATCCGAGCAGATTTCCACAGCCAGCAAGGAGGCTTCCGGAACAGGTAACATGAAGTTTATGCTGAATGGTGCGATTACCATTGGAACCATGGATGGTGCTACAGTAGAGATGGTAGAGGAGATGGGTGAGGAGAATGCCATAATCTTCGGCTTAAGTTCTGATGAGGTTATTAATTATGAGCAGAACGGCGGCTACAACCCCATGGATATCTTTAACACGGACCAGGATATCCGTCAGGTGCTGATGCAGCTTATCAATGGCTATTATGCCCCCAATGATCCGGAACGTTTCCGTGACATCTATGATTCTCTGCTGAATACCAAGAGCAGTGATCGTGCGGATACTTACTTCATTTTGAAAGATTTCCGATCCTATGCAGAGGCTCATGATCGGATTGAGAAGGCATACCGTGATGAGAAAGGCTGGGCAAAGAAAGCCATTTTGAATACGGCTTCCTGTGGAAAGTTCTCTTCTGATCGGACCATTCAGGAGTATGTAGATGAGATTTGGCATTTGGATAAGATTGCTGTAACCTTATAATATGATACCAGAAGCAAAAGATCATACATGATTTTGGCTCAAAAAAGTGAGAACTGTGCTGATTCCCAAAAGGAAAAAGCACAGTTCTTTTCTATATAAAAGTCTATTTTACAAGCTTATTCATAAAATATAAAATGAGAGAAAAAATAAAAACAGGATTATCCATTGTCATTATTTTAATATTGTTTCCTTATGTATCAGTCGTATTTCGAACAGGAAATATGCGGGGACAGGAACAGACAAAATCCGGAAATAATCTGGAGGAATATGTAGCGGGGATTCTGCCGGGGCAGATGCAGATTTCCTATCAGGAAGAAGCACTTAAGGCACAGGCAATCATTATACGAACAAATCTCTTAAAAAAGGGTATGGAGTACTATGGCACAGATAATTTAGAGGAAGCTGCGACATTAATTCGAGAAGATGATCTGAAGATCATGGGCTTTACTTATAGTTCACCAGAGGATTTAGAGCAATTGTGGGGGTACGAACAATGGAAAGAGTATGAGACAAAGCTTTGGGAGGCTGTGGGAGCGACAGAGGGGCAAATATTAACAATGGGAGGGCTCCCTGTAGAGCTTCCCTATCATGCAGTAAGTGCCGGAAAGACGCGAAGTGGCCAGATCCTGGGAGAAGAGTATTCTTATCTGGAGTCGGTAGAGTGTCCGGAGGATATAGAGTCTGCGGATTATATGGAGATTCAGATTTTGGAGTTTCCTGATTTTCCTGAAATTATGGAAAAGGATGAAGTGGGATATGTAACAAAGCTTTACATAGGAGAGGAACTTTTGACAGGAGAGGAATTTCGAAGCCGTTATTCTTTAAATTCCAGTTGTTTTACTTTGGATGAGACAGAAGAGGGGGTTCGAGTTACTACCAAGGGGCTGGGACATGGTTTGGGTTTAAGTATGTTTCAAGCAAATCGCCTTGCAACAGAAGGGCAAACATATCTGGAAATATTACTCTATTTTTATAAAAATGTGGAATGTATAAGCTTCCCTTAAAGTGGCTATGCTATGGTTAGCAGCACAGCGAAACGTGTGAAATCTAGTATAGAGGTGAAGCTTATGACAGTAAAAAGAAAGAAAAAGAGTACATTTATGGGAGGAAGAGCCGTTACGGTTGCTTTTAGCCTCTGTCTCCTTGCCGTGGTTGCCATGATTGGTATGTATACGGTGGGGAAAAGTGATCAAAAACAAAAGGAACTTGAACAACAGGTGGCGGAGGCAGAACAAAAACGGTCAGAGGAGAAAGCAAAACAGCAGGAGGAATTAAAACTTCAGGAAGAAGAACAGAAAAAGGAGACAGCTTCTGCTACAGCCAGACGGGAAAAAGATACACAGGATAAAGATACACAAAATAAAAGCAACGAAACAGATAAAAATAAGACAGTTACTTATGGGGCAGAACTTGAGAGTGATTTTCAGTCGGAACAGGCAGAGATTGCAGAGAATATTATTATAGACGAGATGGAGGAAACGGCTGGAGCGGATGTGATGGTGGAACAGCCTACGTTATCCTTTTCTCCGGATGCGGACAAGCTTATGTGGCCTGTAGCCGGAAATATTATTTTGGATTATAGTATGGATAAATCGGTTTATTTTTCAACTCTCGATCAGTATAAGTACAATCCGGCAGTAATTATACAGGGGGCGGTGGATCAGTCTGTTATGTGTGCAGCCCAGGGAAGAGTGACCTCTATTGAGACCCTGGAGGAGACAGGAACTACGGTAACTATGGATATTGGAGATGGATATGAACTGATTTATGGACAGTTGAAAGAACTGACCGTAAAAGAAGGGGATTATCTGAAAGCCGGTGAGACAGTGGGGTATATTAGTGATCCAACAAAATATTACTCCAAAGAAGGAGCTAATTTGTACTTTGCGGTTCACAAAGATGGAGAGAGTGTGGACCCCATGACACTGCTTCAATAGTGATTAAACCAATTAAATAAAGATGGATTTTGATGCTATAAGCCGTTCCTTTTGGGAACGGCTTAACTTTTTGATAGCAGCTTCCCGATGCATGGCTTCTTCCTTTGTTTGGAATTCTTCATAGTAAAGGAGAATAACCGGGAGGCGGGAGCGGGTGTATTTGGCACCTTTGCCCTGATTGTGGGTTTTTAGTCGATTTTCCAGGTTTGTAGTCCAGCCAGTATAAAAGGTGTTATCAGCACATTTTAGAATGTAGGTATAAGCCGTCATGACATGTTCCTTTCAGATTGGCATGGGAGCCACAAATACATACATCATGATAAAGTGACAGATACTTCCGCCCATGACGAATAAGTGGAAGATTTCGTGTGAACCAAAGTATTTATGCCGGGCATTAAAGAGAGGAAGCTTCATTGCATAGATAATTCCACCAATGGTATAGATAATTCCGCCTGCTAACAGCCAGCCAAAGGCAGCAGGGGAAAGGGAGTTTAGTATCTGGGTAAAGGCCAGTACGCATACCCAGCCCATAGCAATATATAATATGGAAGAGAACCATTTGGGGCAGGTGATCCAGAATGCTTTGATGAGGATTCCTGCCAGTGCAATACCCCATACGAGAGCACATAGACCGTAGCCAGTTTTGCCTCCCAGAACAATGAGACATACGGGTGTATAGGAACCTGCGATTAGAACAAAGATCATCATGTGATCTATCTTTCGTAGGATTCGGTTGGAACGTTCGGAAAGGTTCAGGGTATGGTAGGTGGTACTGGCTCCGTAGAGCAGAATCATACTTCCGATGAAAATTGCCAGAGAGATTAGATGAATGGTATCCGGCTGTCTGGCTGCCCGGATTAACAGGGGTGTGGCGGCAAATACGGCCATAAGCATACCGATGAAATGAGTGATAGCACTGCCGGGATCTTTAATTTGAAGTTCTAATTTCATATGAACATCTCCTTTTGCGATAATTATATTTCAACATGTAGTTTTAAATACTATGTATAGATGTTAATATATTATACCTTTCGAGTAGAAATGTCAACATATGAGATTGAATTTTTACATATTACATGTAAAAATGATATGACATTTTTCGACAATATAAATTAATACTAACATCTGGATTATCAGGAGAATGGCGTAAATGTAGTAATATAAAATATTTTTATCGTAGACGCAACAAATGGATTGTGCTATACTTTCATTACCTGCATAAAACAAATATTTTGAAGAAAGGAGGAGTAATATGACAGATAATGAGAGGTTTGATCTGATTTTAGCAGTAATCCAGGGCATGAAGACGGATATACAAGAGATGAAAACTGACATGCAGAGTATGAAGACTGATATGCAGGGTATGAAGACTGATATGCAGGGTATGAAGACTGATATGCAGGGTATGAAGTCCGAAATGAAGGATATGAAGTCCGACATGCAAGACATGAAAGGGTCCATTCATAGACTGGAGCAAAGAGTTAAGACAATCGAAATGAATCTTGAGAATGTCACAAACAGGAACATTCAGCTTATAGCAGAAGGGCATCTTGACTTAGTACGAAAGCTTGAAGAAGCAGTGCGGGTAAAGGAAGAACGGGAACTTCTGCTCACGCGTGTAAATGTACTGGAAGGTGACATGCGTCGGGTAAAACAACAGCTTGCCCTGGCATAGCGATGAACATATACAACAGAGAAAGCCTAAAGAAGGTAGAAGATAAGTACATATGAAGAGAAAAAAGAACTAAGGGGCCGTCCTGCTATTTTGTGGACAGCCCCTAAAAATATGATTACCTACTCATAATCTCAGAAATGGCATCCATGATTTTGTCATGGCAGCCACCGCAGCCAGTGGAGCAATGTGTAATCTTCTGGACATCCTCAAATGCTTTTTCTACACTGGCGAAATCTGAATGCTGATGTAGTACATCCTCCACGTCAAAATACGTTACTTTTTTACAGTTGCAGATGGTATAGTTTTGCATTTTACATTCCCTCCTTTTTGAAAGGCCCAAATAAAATGGAGCTACCGGGAAATAATCCATAAATCATTTTCCGATAGCCCCGATTTATAAGCTTATATGGTTGAGTGATTCATTAGCCAAAGTATCTCTTTAACAGACCTTCGAAAGCCTTGCCGTGTCTTGCTTCATCCCTTGCCATTTCATGCACGGTATCATGGATTGCATCCAGATTAGCAGCTTTGGCTCTCTTAGCCAGGTCAAACTTACCAGCGGTAGCACCGTTCTCGGCAGCAACTCTCATCTCCAGGTTCTTCTTTGTGCTGTCGGTAACAACCTCGCCCAGAAGCTCTGCAAACTTAGCAGCATGCTCAGCCTCTTCATAAGCTGCCTTTTCCCAGTAGAGACCGATCTCCGGATATCCCTCTCTGTGAGCAACTCTTGCCATTGCAAGATACATACCAACCTCGGAGCATTCGCCGTTGAAGTTTGCTCTTAAGTCCTCAAGAATGTCCTCGCTGACGCCCTTTGCAACGCCTACTACATGCTCAGCAGCCCAGGACAGACCTTCTGCCTGCTCTGTAAACTTGTCCGGGCCAACACCGCACTGAGGACATTTTTCGGGAGCAGAATCTCCTTCGTGAACATAACCGCAAACCTGACATACAAATTTCTTCATGATTGTATTCTCCTTTTCTTAAAAAAATTTTTGTGATTTTAAAACAGTAATAATTACTGTTATTAACATAGCATAGATTTGAAAAAGCGTCAAGTAATATTTAAAAAATTTATTTCTTTTTTATAAAAGGTACTTATCTGTATTATTTATCAAGACAGTTTCCGCAGATTCCGTAATACTGTACGGTATGTCCTTCTATCTGACCAGAGAAAGCTTTCTGAGCTTGTGCATTAATAAAATCTTCATTTTCTAAATGAATATCAAGAAGATTATGACACTTTCTACATATAAAATGAGAGTGAGGCTCCACATGAGCATCAAAACGGTCAGCTCCGTCCGTTGTGATTTTTATAATTTCACCCAGTTCTGTTAAAAGGGCAAGATTTCGGTAGACAGTACCTAAACTAATATTGGGAAATTCCTTGCGGACATTTATATAAATAATATCAGCAGTTGGATGATCATATCTGGAAAGCAGAAAACTTTTGATAGACTCTCGCTGACGGCTATATTTTAAGGCTGTCATAAAAGGCCTCCTTTCAATAACGATAATGATTATTGTTTCTTGTATTTTAACAAAATCAGTGGGAAAGTCAAGATATGGAGCATAGAAAATGATGGAAAATCCGTAGAAAATAGCAGAAACTGTTGACAAAGGGTAATCATGCTGTTATAATTCATTCATAAGTCTTAACAAATTTGTAATATTTCAGTTAAGAATCTTACGGAGGATAGTAAACCAATGGGTATTTATAAGATTACGACTTTATGTCTAACCGGGGCTCTTTGCTTTAGCATGGGTGGCATAAAAGTGGAGGCGAGCAATTCATTCTCTTTTGGAGAAGAAGGAATTGCATCGGTAATGACAGAAGCACATACAGCAGATCCTACAGTAGAGGAGAAGATCGTTGAAGAACTTACACCGTCTGAATACGATGGCATCTGCATTGCACAGGTAAATGATTATGTAAATGTGAGAAGTCTTCCCAGTGAGGAAGGCGAGATTCTCGGAAAGCTTTATAATGAATCTGCTGGAACTATTGAGGAGGATGTGGATGGCTGGTTCAAGATTACCTCAGGAAATGTAACTGGCTATGTAAAAAGTGATTATGTAGTAACGGGTGATGAGGCAGAGGTCTTGGCGGAAGAGGTTGGAAAGCGAGTTGCAACGGTTACAACGGAAACGCTTCGTGTTAGAAGTGATGCCAGCACAGATGCAAGTATATTAGGCCTTATCGGTGAAGAGGAAGAACTTACAGTAACTGATGAGACAGATGAATGGGTGCAGGTATCCATTGAGGAAGGCGATGGCTGGGTATCCAAAGAGTTTGTAGACCTTCGGACAGATTTTGTTCAGGCAGAATCCAAGGAAGAGGAAAAGGCCAGACTGGAGAAGGAAGAAGCAGCCAGAGAAGAGGGAAGGCGTAAAGCAGCAGAGGTTGAAGCCAAGACAAAGGGCAGCCAGAATGCGGTTCTCGGCAACGGAGGCGGAAGCAGCAGTGGTAATGCGGTAGCATCCTTTGCAAGTCAGTTTGTGGGTAATCCTTATGTGTATGGTGGTACTAGCCTTACAAACGGTGCGGACTGTTCCGGATTTGTTATGAGTGTTTATGCCAACTTTGGTGTGGGTCTGCCCCATTCCTCCAGTGCAATGCGCGGTGCGGGATATGGCGTAAGTCTTGCGGAGGCACAGCCCGGTGATATTATCTGTTACAGCGGACATGTGGCCATCTACTGTGGAAACAACACCATTGTACATGCAAGTACGGCGGCTACCGGAATTAAGTATACATCACCAGCCAACTATAAACCGATTCTTGCAGTTAGAAGAATTTTCTAAAGACTATGCGGAACAGGAGCGAATCATCGCTCCTGTTTTCTTAAGGAGATCTCTATGAGTCTGAACCAGACACCATCTTCGGAACGAATTCACATTGGAATATTTGGAAAGCGGAATGCAGGAAAATCCAGTTTGATTAACGCTATTACCGGTCAGGAGGCAGCACTTGTATCAGAGATAAAGGGGACGACCACAGATCCGGTGTATAAGCCGATGGAGTTGTTGCCTTTAGGGCCTGTTGTCTTTATTGACACACCAGGATTGGACGATGAGGGAAGCCTGGGAAAGCTTCGGGTACAAAAAAGCATTGTAGTTCTTGAGAAGGCAGACCTGGTTCTTTTGGTAGTGGATGGAAGCCTTGGACTGGAAAAGGAAGATGCGGAGTTTATAAAAGATCTGGAAAGACGAAAAATTCCCAGTCTAATAGTATATAATAAATGTGATTTAGAGACAAAACCAGTAGGAACGCAGGAGTTTCCGATTATATTCGTCAGTGCATATACAGGAAAAGGAATTTTCGAACTGAAAGAACGCCTGGCAAGGCTTCTTCCTGAAAAGAAACAGGAAAGACGATTGGTGGCGGATTTACTTAAGCCGTTAGATTTGGTGGTATTGGTAGTGCCTATTGATAAGAGTGCACCCAAGGGGCGTCTGATCTTACCCCAACAGCAGGTTATTCGGGATGTTTTGGAAGCTGGAGCAATTTCGGTGGTGGTAAGAGATACAGAACTTGAAGAGACATTGAAATGTTTGGGGAAAAGGCCCAGACTTGTAATTACAGATAGTCAGGTGTTTCCTCAGGTGAATGCCAGGACACCAAAGGATATTTGGCTTACTTCCTTTTCCATTTTGTTTGCCCGTTATAAAGGAAACCTTTATCGGGCTGTGGAGGGAGCACAGGTGCTTGAAGAACTTAAGAGTGGGGATCGAATTCTTATTTCTGAGGGATGTACCCATCATCGTCAATGTGAGGACATAGGGACTGTGAAGCTGCCCAAGTGGATTCAGGAATATGCAGGAAAAAAAGCCGAATATTATTTTACTTCCGGAGGAGACTTTCCTAAAGAACAGCTTGCGGATTACAGATTGATTGTTCACTGTGGTGGTTGTATGCTGAAAGAGAGGGAGATACAGAATCGAGTAGCCCAGGCGGTTAAAGCCGGAGTACCAATAACGAATTATGGAATTTTGATTGCTTATATGAAAGGAATTCTGAGTAGAAGTCTGGAACCGTTTCCGGAGATGAAAGCATAGCCAGGAGAGAGGCAAGAATGGAAAAAGAGCGTGTAGAAAGTTCTCTTAAGAATCGGCTTTCGGTATATGGGGCTTCCGACTACTATGGATTCCATATGCCGGGACATAAGCGCCGGATGGGGGAACTTGGGGATCCTTATAAGATAGATATCACGGAGATTTACGGCTTTGATGACCTGCATCATCCGGAGAAAGAGGGAATTATAACAAGAGCCCAGGAGAGGGCGGCCAGGCTCTATGGTGCAGAGGAGACACATTTTCTGGTAAATGGAAGCACGGCGGGGATTTTAAGTGCGATTTCCGGATGTACACATTTGGGAAGTGGTTTCCTTATGGCGAGAAACAGCCACCGTAGTGTTTATCATGGGGCAGAACTTCGTAATCTGAAACCCTGGTATCTTTATCCACAGACTGTTGACTCTTTGGGGATAAATGGTGGGATTTTGTCATCGGATGTGGAAAATTCCCTGAGGGAGCACGAGGGAACGGAAGCTGTATTCCTTACATCTCCCACATATGAGGGTATATGCACAGATGTGAAAGCAATAGCAGAGATCTGTCATAGTTATAGAGTGCCGCTAATTGTGGATCAGGCTCACGGTGCCCACTTTCCGTTTTCTGAGTATTTTCCGATGGATGCATTGAAAGCCGGGGCGGATGTAGTAATTCAGAGCATTCATAAGACGCTGCCCGCATTAACCCAGACAGCCCTTTTACATATACAGGGAAAACTGGTAGACAGGGAACGGATTCGTTATTACCTTTCTGTGTATCAGAGCAGCAGTCCCTCTTATGTACTTATGGCATCCATTGACAATTGCATGGAAGAACTTGAACGGCAGGGTGGGATTTTATTTGAAGCATATATAAGACGGCTTGAACGATTTCGAAATAGCTGTGATGACCTGAAAAGTCTACAATTGCTGGATGGAGAGTTCCCTGGAGAAGCGGCAATTTGTGATTTTGATAAATCCAGACTGGTGATTTGTACAGGAAACACATCTCTGACCGGCGAGATGCTTATGAAGAGCCTTCGTTCCCAATATCATTTGGAAATGGAGATGGCATCAGAGAACTATGTGATCGGTATTTCCAGCGTGGCGGATCAGAAAGAGGACTTTATGCGGCTTAGTATGGCACTTCATAAACTGGATGAAATACGAAGTCAAAAGAGACAGCAAAAGGAGTTCAGGGAATCCAGGGAGGCTCAGTGGCTTGGGAAAGCTGAGACTGCTATGGCAATTGGGACAGCTATGGAACGGGAAACAGAATGGGTAGAAGCAAATAAAGCCAGTGGTCGGATTGCGGGAAAATACATTTACCTTTACCCTCCGGGAATCCCCCTGACAGTTCCGGGGGAGAGAGTTTCGGAAGAACTTTGTGCTCAAATTAAAAGCATTTTTGAGGCAGGGCAGCGAATTCATGGACTGGATAAAGATGGCCGGATAAGTGTGATTAGATAAATGAAATGGATTTTTTAAATGGAGGCTCAGATGGGAAAAATCTTTTATGTGTTTGGAAAAAGTTCTTCAGGGAAAGATACCGTCTATAAAAATCTTATGGGGAATCAGAAGCTTATGCTTCGACCTGTTGTACCCTATACTACTCGTCCCATACGGGCCGGAGAGACCCCGGGGGTAGAATACCACTTTACTGACGAGGCGGAGTTGTCCCGTATGGAAAAAGCGGGAAAAGTGGTAGAACTTCGAGTTTATGAGACGGTTCATGGTATCTGGAAATACTTTACTGTAGATGGTGAACATGTAGATCTGGAGAACTATAATTATGCTATGATAGGTGTTTTGAAGTCCTTTCTGACAATTCGGGAGTATTATGGAAAGGACAAGGTGATCCCTGTTTATATAGAAGTGGAGGATGGGGAACGCCTACAACGGGCCCTTGATCGGGAACGCAGCCAGGAAGAACCCCGGTATGCGGAACTTTGCAGGCGTTTTCTGACAGATACCGCTGATTTTGCCGAGGAAAAGCTGCTTCAGGCAGGAATATACAGACGTTTTGCAAATAAAGATTTACAGACATGTATCAGGGAGATAACGGACTATATATTGGAACAACTGGAATGATTAGATAGATAAAAGGTCTGTCTTTTAGAGAGGAGATGTGTTATACTACACTTAGCCTATCTCATATGGGCTGCTTTAATGTGAGTGATATCAGTAAAACATGAAAACTGTGAGATAAAGAGGGGGGAGCATCTATGTCGGATTTTAAGGATATTCTGGGACATGAAGAGATTATCAGCCATTTACAAAATGCCATTCATCTGAAAAAGATCTCCCATGCCTATATTCTGGATGGAGAAGAGGGGACGGGAAAGAACCTTTTAGCGGCGGCTTTTGCACAGACCCTTCAATGCGAAAATGGAGAGACATCCCCCTGTGGCACCTGCCGTTCCTGTAAGCAGGCTATAAGCGGCAATCAACCAGATATTATCTATGTAGAGCATCGGAATGCGGGATCAATCGGAGTGGAGGACATTCGAGAGCAGCTTTGTGGTGACATTCAGATTCGCCCCTATAGGAGCCCGTATAAAATTTATATCATAGATGAAGCAGAGAAGATGACCATTCAAGCCCAGAATGCTCTTTTAAAGACCATAGAAGAACCGCCTTCTTATGGGGTGATATTTCTTCTAACTACCAATTCAGAGGCATTTTTACCGACTATTCTCTCCCGGTGCGTAACTTTGAAGCTGCGACCAGTAAAAGACAATCTTATTCGAAAGTATCTGATGGAAGAACTTCGGATTCCGGACTATCAGGCGGATCTCTGTACGGCGTTTGCCCGGGGAAATGTGGGAAAGGCCAGAAAGCTGGCGACCTCGGAACATTTTGGAGAACTTAAGGATCATGCTGTTCATCTGGTGCGCCATATGAATGATATGGAACTTTGGGAGATTACTGAAGCCATCCGCAAGGTGGCTGATTATAAGGCAGATATTAATGATTACCTGGATTTGCTAGTGTTCTGGTACCGGGATGTTCTGCTGTTTAAGGCAACAAGGCAAGTGGATGGCCTTGTATTTTCAGAAGAAATCAATTATATTAGTTTTCAGGCCTCCAGAATATCCTATGAGGGCCTGGGACAGATTATAGAAGCATTGGAAAAAGCAAAGGTGCGCCTGAAAGCCAATGTGAATTTTGAGTTGGTTATGGAACTTCTTTTGCTGACCATAAAGGAGAACTAAGATGGAAAAGGTAATTGGAGTCAGATTTCGGAATGCGGGAAAGGTGTATTACTTTTCGCCCGGAAAGCTGAATATCCCAAAGGGAAAGCACGTCATTGTAGAGACGGCCAGAGGGGTAGAATATGGATACGTTGTGGTGGGAACTAAGGAGGTAGAGGGAAGCAAGGTTGTTCAGCCTCTAAAGCCGGTTCTGCGGATCGCAACAGCAGAGGATGATGCGAAAGAGGCTTCCAACCGTCAGAAAGAAAAGGAAGCATTCCAGATTTGCCTGGAAAAGATTCGGAAACATAAGCTGGAGATGAAGCTGATTCAGGCAGAGTACACCTTTGATAACAATAAGGTTTTGTTTTACTTTACGGCGGATGGACGAATTGATTTTCGGGAATTGGTAAAGGATCTGGCAGCCGTATTTAAGACCAGGATAGAACTTCGGCAAATCGGAGTCCGTGATGAGACGAAGATTGTAGGGGGAATTGGTATCTGCGGAAGAAGCCTTTGCTGCCATACACATTTATCGGAATTTATACCAGTATCCATTAAAATGGCAAAGGAGCAGAATCTGTCCCTGAACCCTACGAAGATTTCTGGTGTCTGTGGCAGACTTATGTGCTGTCTGAAGCATGAGCAGGAGACTTATGAGGAATTAAACAGTCGTCTGCCGGGCCTGGGGGACTATGTAACCACCAATGATGGATTAAAAGGAGAAGTGCAGAGTGTCAATGTCCTGCGTCAAAAGGTAAAGGTTATTGTAACTCTGGATGGGGACGAGAAAGAGATTCGTGAGTATAAGGTAGATGAGTTGAAGTTTCGCCCCAGGCACAGAAAAGAAAAGAATGATGTTGCTGATAAGGAGCTTAAGAAGCTGGAAGCACTGGAACGCCAGGAAGGAAAGTCCAAGTTAGATGACAATTAAGTTAAAAGAAGGGGAACGACTGGATGAACTTCAAAGAAATGGTTATTGGATCATTCAGAATTCCAGGAAGTTTTGTTTTGGCATGGATGCAGTCCTGTTGTCTGGTTTTGCCAGAGTAAGGCCAGGAGAATGTGTGTTGGATCTGGGGACAGGTACTGGTATTATTCCCATTTTGCTGAGAGGAAAGACAGAGGGCCGTGACTTTATCGGACTAGAGATTCAGGAGGAAAGTGCCGACATGGCACGGCGTAGCGTGGCATACAATCAGTTGGAGAGTTCCATCTCCATTGTGACAGGAGATATCAAAGAAGCGGCGGCTCTTTTTGGAGCTGCTTCTTTTGATGTAGTCACCAGTAATCCGCCTTATATGACAGGAAAGCACGGATTGGTGAATCCGGATTGGCCAAAGGCTATTGCCCGCCATGAGATTCTGTGTACCCTGGAGGATGTGGTAAGAGAAGCGGCAAAGGTACTTCGCCCGGGTGGGCGTTTTTATCTGATACATCGGCCTTTCCGGCTGGCAGAGATTATGACTGTTCTTATAAAGTATAAGCTGGAGCCCAAAAGGATGCGGCTGGTATATCCCTTTGTGGACAAGGAGCCTAATATGGTTCTGCTTGAATGTCTTTTGGGGGGAAAATCACGAATTACTGTAGAAAAACCGCTGATTGTGTATAAGGAACAGGGGGTTTACACGGATGAGGTTTATGATATTTATGGCTACTAGGATAGGATGCCTTATGATTTCACTCATCTTTCTGGCGGGGTGCAGCCGACAGCCAGAAGTAGAGGTGCCGGTTGTAAAACAGGCGGAGACAACCGCTTCAGAACTAGGGGAGGGAATAGAAGAAGAACTTCCTGATGAGGAGTCTGAAATGATGGTAGAACCGGAGCCTAAAAAAGAAGAGCCTGAGCCGGAACCGCAGGCAGAAGCGCCGGTGGTAAAGGGAATCTATATTACCGGACCAATGGCCGGACATGAAAAAATGGCAGAACGGGAACAGCTGGCAGCAGATACAGAACTGAATGCCATGGTGATTGATATCAAGAATGATGAAGGGATTGTGACCTACCGGATGGAAGAACCTATGGTGGAGAAACTGGGAGCAGCCACGGCGTATATTCGGGATCTGCCGGAGCTTATTCGACGCTTAAAAGAGGAGCAGAATCTTTATCTAATTGCCCGGATCGTAGCCTTTAAGGATCCGCTTCTTGCAGCAGAACGTCCGGAGCTTTGCATTAGGAAAAAGGATGGCAGTATCTTTTTGGATAAAAATAATCTGGCATGGGTGAATCCCTATGAGAAAGAGGTATGGGACTATCTTGTAACCCTGGGAAAGGAAGCAGCCGGGGTTGGCTTTGATGAGATTCAGTTTGATTATATCCGCTTCCCTACAGAGATTCCTGATGAGGCAGTGGATTATGGAGAGGAAGCTGTAGAGAAGTCAAAGACAGATGTGATTACGGAATTTACGGCATATGCCTATGAACAGCTCTCACCCCTGGGCGTACAGGTATCGGCGGATGTGTTCGGAACAGTGATTGACAATGAGAATGATGCGGCCCTTGTGGGACAGGATTATGGAGCTATGGCTATGCATCTGGATTACATTTGCCCCATGATTTATCCCTCCCATTATCGGGATGGAGTGTATGGAATCGAGCATCCGGATCTTCAGCCTTATGAGACGATTATGGCGGCTCTTCAAGCTTCCGAAGAGATCCTGAATGGTATTCCGGAGGGGGAGCATCGGGCGGTTGTACGGCCCTGGCTTCAGGATTTTACGGCGACTTGGATTGCACATCATCAAAGCTATGGTGGGGAACAGGTGAGACAGCAGATACAGGCAGTTTATGACAGCGGCTATAAAGAATGGCTGTTATGGAATGCCAAATGCTCTTATACGGCCGAGGGGCTTTTAAGTGAGGGACAAGAGGATGCAGGGTAAATTATATTTATGTGCCACGCCCATTGGAAATCTGGAGGATATTACGTTCCGGGTGCTTCGTACTTTAAAAGAAGTGGATTTAATTGCAGCGGAGGATACGAGAAATAGCATTAAGCTGTTGAATCATTTTGAGATTCATACACCCATGACCAGTTACCATGAGTACAATAAGTATGAAAAGGGCAGAGAGCTGGTTGACAAGCTTCGGCAGGGAAAGAATATTGCCCTGATTACGGATGCGGGGACTCCGGGCATTTCCGATCCGGGGGAGGAGCTGGTAAAAATGTGTGCAGAAGAGGGGATTGAAGTAACCTCACTTCCAGGAGCTTCGGCTTGCATTACAGCACTTACGCTCTCAGGGTTAAATACCAGACGCTTTGCTTTTGAAGCTTTTTTGCCAGCGGATAAGAAAGAACGTCAGGCGGTTCTTATGGAGCTTCCCAGGGAAACCAGGACCATGATTATCTATGAGGCCCCCCATCGGCTAAAAAGGACTTTGGAGGAGCTCTATGAAGTGCTTGGCAATCGCAGGCTGACTGTCTGCCGGGAACTGACAAAAAAATATGAGACTGCCTTTCGGACGGATTTTCAACAGGCGATTCAATATTATGGGACGGAGGAGCCTAAAGGGGAATGTGTGCTGGTAATTGAAGGGAAGAAGGTAGAAGAGGTCTTAGAGGAAAAAAAGAGGGCGTGGCAGGAATTTTCTTTGGAGGAGCACATGGAGCTCTACGAGAAGCAGGGCATTTCTCACAAGGAGGCCATGCGGCTGGTAGCAAAGGATCGTGGTGTGTCCCGGCGGGATATCTATCAAGAGTTGTTGGAGAAAAATAAGAATTGAAAAAGGGGCTGTCCTATTTCCGACAGCCCCTTACTATGTAGAAATTACTTGTCCAATAAAAATTAAATTTGTTAATTACGAATATTTAAATTAATTCAGCGAGTTTAGCAAGATCTTCGATGGTCTTCTTCGAAACCATCTTGCCGTGGTATTCAATTAAATCTTCTCTCTCCCCTGTGAAAATATCCGTTGGTGCATACTTCTTTAAAATGATTTTGTCGTCTTCAACATAAATTTCGAGAGAATCACGTTCTTCAATGTTAAATACCTTTCGTAACTCCATTGGAAGCGTGATACGTCCCAGTTCGTCTAGTCTTCTGACTACACCGGTGTTCTTCATTGTGTCTCCTCCTTCTGCGATAGTAGCACGTTCTTGTTTGTAAGTATAACAAAAAGTTTGCAAGATTCCAATAGAAATTTTAACAAATTTCGAGGAAAAATGCGAATTTTCCATGTGGAGAAATTTGCTAAGATGTGCAAAAAATGGGGAAAATTGAGAAAAATATGTGCGACAAACATGAGACGGGACACAAGACCATATATTGATTGTAAAAGAGAAAAGAATGGTACGAAATGTTAAATTGTTTATGGGGGCTCATGCTCCTTGTTGGTGTAACCTATGGAGCCTTTCAGGGACGTCTTCCGGAGCTTACTACGGCGGCATTGGATTCTGCAAAGGATGCAGTGAGCCTGTGCATCACGATGACCGGTGTGATGTCTCTGTGGGTGGGACTGATGGAGATTGCTCAGAAGAGTGGAATGATACGCCAGGCAGCAGGAAAGCTGCAGCCCTTTATCAGCTTCATGTTTCCGGGGATTCCAAAAGGGCATAAGGCGAGAGAGTACATAACTACCAATGTGATTGCCAATATCTTCGGCCTGGGCTGGGCGGCGACGCCTGCGGGATTAAAAGCTATGGAAGCATTGGAGGAACTGGAGGAAGAACGACGAAAAGAGGGAGTACGTGCAGGCAGCAAAGGCATCCGGCTTCCGGTACCAAAAGGAACGGCGAGCAATGAGATGTGTACGTTTCTCATTATAAATATCTCATCGCTGCAATTGATTCCGGTGAATATCATTGCCTACCGGAGCCAATATGGAAGTGTGAATCCGGCGGCGATCGTGGGTCCGGCGATCGTGGCGACGTTTGTGAGTACGGCGGTGGCGGTTGTTTATTGCAAGATTATGGACGGAAAGAAATCTAAAAGAAAGATTTCATCCCCTCATTCTTCAGCATAGCCAGGCATAGACGGTAAGTGAGCCGGGTTTCCGGACTGTGCAGATCGTCGTCCAACAGGCGTATCAGCTTGTCCAGACGTTTCATAAGGCTGGTACGGTGAATGAACAGAGCTTCTGCGGTTTTGGTGATGCTCATCTCGTTTTGAAGATAGACATCTAAGGTTTTTATGTACTCGGTTCCTTTCTTTTGGTCGTGCTCCAGCAAATACAAGAGGTTTCCGGGGATTAGAGATGTAGCAGACATTTCCAGGGTGCAGGTGTGAAGCAGATAATCCAGAGTGTGCTCCCGAAAAAAGAATAGATTTTGTGTATAAGGTGGTTGGGAGTAGTGTTCCGTCATATAGTGTGCCTGCAGTAAGTAGTCGTTGATATGCTTCAGTTTACGAAAGCGGTTGCTTAAGCCGGCATAGTAATCCATGCGCCCAATAAATGTGTCGAAGGTATCCAGGATTGTCTCCTCATTTTCCTGCAGACGGATGAACCCGATAATTTCTTTGTGGAATACGGATGCATAAAGATTCTGTGCTATTAAGGTGGTTAAGGTTCTGTACATGTAATCTCTGGGGAGAGCGTTTTTTCCCTTTTTTTCTTTGAGCTTGAAAAGGATCCAAGATTCATTTGGATTCAGGCGAAACAGAGCTTTCTCATCCTTTGTCAGACTTTCCTGGCGTAGAAGCTTTTGGAGGGCTGTTTCCTCAGAAGATTGTATCTGGCTGTTATTACGCAGGTATTTGAAAAATGCTGTCTGAAAATAGGAAAAAAAGTGATCGGCCAAGGGAAAATCGCTTTCCCGAAAGGGACGGAAAATGGTTCCGATGCTGATACAACCTACGAAATGTCCCATTGGATACAAATTGTTGCAGTAATACTGTCTATCCGGCAGATCAATGGATGACAAATAGGGCGTTGTCAAAGCTCTTTCCAGAGTGCATACTTGTTTGACAAGCTCTAAATGGTTTAAGTCCATATCGTGGGGATAATCGTCAATATGGTAATGAATTTTACCGTGGCTGTCCGGTTGAAATTTCACATTAAAAAGCGACTGAAGTGTATTTCCTACTACATTTATAGGATTCTCTAACATATCAGTGCCAAGAAGCAAAAGGCGTTGAATATCAAAATCAGTTTCCTTTTCCAATTCATCCCGCAGCCTTTCATCCCAGTCATCAAAGTGATCATAGAGCTGATTGACCTGATTTAAAATAGTAATGGGGCTGATCTCCGTTGGAATCCAGAGCATTTGAATGCCGCTGGTAAACCAGGCGGAGGGGATTCGTTCACCCACACATATGATACCTATGCCTGGAACAGAAGCAGGGGCGGGCAGATCCTTTACCCGCATGACATAAAGACATCCTTCCGTGAGTGTCATGCCTTTCTCGTAAAATATAGGGCGGCGGAAAATAAGCTTGTGCGTTTCGATGCTATAAGACTTAAGAGTTGCATTTTCAGGCAGATAGGTTCGGATAATTTCCAAATTTAATTTCATGGGAACCCTCCATTAGGGAAAAAGCTGTACATCATTTTGCAGTACAATCAAAAATAGTTTCTTATGTTTGTCCACGCTTATTTTCTTAAATTATAATACTTTTTTTCCACAAAATCTATATTTCCTCAAAAAGCCTACGATTTGATGACTTAAGAAGCCCTGTCGGTATCTGTTTTGTGCCCTTGATTTTGCATCCGGCACTGTCAGGGGGTGAAATTTGATGAATATGGGCATAAAAATGTTCTAGCGTTATCTCCAACTTTCATCTTTGTGCAGTCTGTTCATAATAACTGGAAAAATATATAATATTTTATAAGTTATAGACAATGTGCAACAATGAGTAAATCAAAGAAAGGAGCTAAGTTATGAGTAAGAAAATTGCTGAACGCCTGCCAAAGGAGGTTGGCACAGGTCTGTATCCTGTAAAATCCCCCTGGGATAAGATGATTTCTTATCACGATGCCGCCCACTACTGCCAGAGGTATACAAATGTTGTAGCTGCGGCGATTATGCAGGCATTCCGGATTATTGAGCCGGATTATGCGGCACGAAGCCAGGCTATGTGCACAAATGCGTACAATCGTCTCTATTATGTCAATACTGCAATTCCCGGATATGGAGAGAAAAATGCGGAAAATCTTCATATGCATCCGTTTATGCGGGGAAATTTCGTAGGCGGCCTGATTGGCGATGCCGGTGATGAGGATCTTTTGATGTGCGGTCGTGTAAATGATTTTGGCACCTACCGTGCGGAAAAGGAGTTGGATATCTGTTATTGGGATCTGGTAGGAACAGAATTGTGCCGTTCTACTACACAGTCTCTTCAAGCATGTGCGGACTGTGCGGCAAAAATGCGTCCGGACGGACCGCACATTGAGTATCATATGGTCGAGGCAAAAGGAGCCGGAGATCGACATTGCCGTATTGTGGCAGAATGCCGGAAGAAGTTCCCTATGCCGGAACATGAACAGTGGGAGTGCTTTGGGCCGGTTGCGACAGAAGATCAAATAAAATTTACCAAGGAAGAGGATACGGTGGAAGAGTCCATGATGTTCCGTGAAGACTGCGACTACCTGTTCTCCAACGGTACCAACATGGAGAAGAACTGGAAGAGTGCTTATCCTATGGTTACAATGTCCAATGCGGCAAGCTACATCCTGCCTACAATTGAGGATCTTATCCGGGAGGGAAAGGTAACCAACGAGCATGTGGATTATGTAATCCATTGTGTGCTGGAAGCAGCAGGCAAGTCTACTTTCATTGATGATTTTGCGAAAGAGGGCTTACGAATCTGGCTGGGCGTACCTCACTCCATCAGTAAGGATGATGGGCGTCTTATGGGCGGCTATTTGGAGATGTTCCTGCAGAGTATGCATTTTAACTATACGATTGAAGCATTCAATGAAGAGGAATGTATCTATGTGCTGGATCCCAAAGAGTTAAACAGCTGTGCTTTCGGCTCAACCAAGATGGCGGATGCTTATCTTTGGTTCTGGTATGGAATGACAAAGAGTCTGGTAAATCCACAGTGGTCTCTGTGGGAGGAGGATTCTCCGGAAAGCAAGCTGCGTATTAAGATTGCAAAGAAAGTAGACAAGTTCTGTTAGGCGTATCAGAGAAAGGAGCAAAATATGAAATATCCATATCCTGTAATGTATAAAAATGTTTACAAATATGACGATATGAAGCGATCCGAACATATGGCGGTTCGCAAAACAGTGGGTTGGTATCTTTGGACGCACCAGCTGATAGAGGTTACCGGTAAGGAAGCAGCAGCATTTCTGGAAATGATTTTTCCGAAGAATATAGGGAATCTGGCAATTGGCAGGGAACGCTATACGACTATGCTGGATGAATCGGGCCGGATTATTGATGATGTAGTAGTTTTCCGCATGGGAGAGCAGAAATTCTGGATCTCTACTCTTTTTAAGGTAGATCTGCAGGCATGGTTTACCGCCCATAAGGATGAGAGAGATGTGGCGTGGGAAGATATCACCAAGGACTGGGAAATGTATGCGGTACAGGGACCGAAAGCATTGGAAATGGTGAATGCGTTGGTTAAGGAGCCTGTGGACGACCAGAAGTTTTTCCAGATAAAAGCCAACGAGATCGATGGGCTTCCTGTGTATATCAATCGGGCAGGCTATACAGGCGAGAAAGTAGGCTATGAGATCTATTATTCCAAGGCAGATGCACCTGAACAGGAGAAGAAACTGCGTGCCTTGGCTGAAACGTTAGGCGGCAGGGAGGTAACAGAATTTCAGGTTATGGCCTGGACACTTCCCTGTGAAGCCGGATTTTTCTACATGCGGGATTTGCGTCATACAAATCCCTTTGAGGTGGGCTTGGAAAGTGGCATCAACTGGGAAAAAGAATTTATCGGAAAGGAAGCTCTCTTAAAAGTTCGTGAGGAGGGTCCCGGGCGAGAGGTGGTCGGTTTTACTGTAGAAGATGCAGATATTCACATCAAAGGCCGAAATATGGGAAACGAGGGTGAAAAGGTTTACGTGGACGGCGAAGAGATCGGCCGTGTTATGAAGATTACCTACAGCTATGTGCACGAGATTAATAATGGAACGATTATTTGTAAAAAGGGTGCGTTAAAGCCGGGTGATAAAGTATTGCTCCATGGTCACGAAGCTACAATTTGTGCCCCGAAGTTTATCTGAACGTTTGCCTTTCCGGGGATGGCTTTTGCCGTCCCCGGAAAGAGAGATTGAAAAAGGAGGGTATTATGGGGTTTGATCCAACAGCATTGATTACATCAATTATGAATGGCTATATTACGGAAACGGCTTCTCTGGAGGAGATGCTGTATGTAAAAGGGAAAGTGGCAATAGTGACAGGAGGAGCTTCCGGATTGGGCTTTTGTATAGCACAAAGACTTCTTCAGGGAGGGGCAAGTGTTGTGCTAGCCAGTTCAAGCACAGAGAAAGGAAAAACAGCCCTGGAACTTTTGAAGAGAGCCGGTTATGAAAAGGTGTCCTATATTCAAACAGATGTGAGAAGAGAGGACGAAGTCAAAGGGATGGTAGAATTTGCGGTTAAGACCTATGGTTCACTGGATATCCTGGTGACATCCAGCGGGGTATGGGGATTTGCACATGTTTACGATATGCCGGAGGAAGAATTCAGGCGTGTTGTTGATGTGAACCTGGTTGGTTCTTTCCTCTGTGCAAAGCATGCCAGCAAATACATGATAGAGCATGATATAAAGGGGAAAATTGTTCTGATCTCCTCAAACTCTGCGTTTTTGTCGCAGCCGGTATTTGGCGGTTATGCTCATTATGTAGCGTCAAAGGGGGGAGTGGTCGCTATGACGCAGGAACTGGCAAAAGAATTAAAGCGTTTTGGCATCTGCGTCAATACTGTGGCACCAGGCGGGATGATGACTCCGGGAAACTTTTACAATGGGCCTTGTCAGAAGCTTCCACCGGAAAAATTAAAGGAGATAGGGGAGGAAATGACTGTCAATCAGATGGATGAGATTCCGTCGGCTGACAGTGTGGCGATTGTGGCCTACGGTATGTGCACCAGAATGTCAGACGGCATGAATGGAGAATGCATCGTGGCTGACAGCGGCATGATGAGGAATATTGTGAAGCATCAGCCGGCAATCCGGGAATATCCTGCCAAAAAGG
The DNA here is from genome assembly GCA_948330435.1 of uncultured Lachnoclostridium sp. GTDB lineage: Bacteria > Bacillota > Clostridia > Lachnospirales > Lachnospiraceae > Laedolimicola. The sequence goes on from CAOJBY010000001.1 coordinate 231,670, forward strand.
AAGCGTGAAAACCGTAAAATAAATAGGTGTTAGTCGAAAAAGATTTATTAATAATTTTTGAACAGATTATGATCCTCTTTGTAACTTCCGATATATTAAGTATATGAAAGATATTCCAGCGAAAGGCAGATAAAAAATATATCTGCAACAAAAGGAGGTTCAAGATCTATGATAAAATGCACCTGCTATCATTCCGCACCATCCCAGGCAATCACCTCCTGGAGAGATCAGATAACCCCGGAACAGGATGCGAAGATAAGAGAAGAATTTTCCTCCAAAAAGCCTTTGAACGAAAAGCCCCTGGCATTGCCGGAAAATTCAGGAACATCCCCTGCGGCACCCGTAAAGCGGAAACCGATCGTGATAGAAACAGGTCCGGTCAGGCCTGTCCACACCGGCTACGCCCGGATTGACAATGCGATCACCGATGCATTAAAAGGAAAAAGCCAGGAGTTAAAGGATAATGTTTATAAGATTATCCGGGATGATTTTCTCCCCCACAACGTCCATGGACTGGAAGAAGCGGACCGGCTGGCACAGATTGGACTTGGTGTGGAAAAGGCACAATATCTTGCAGATCAGTTTATGGATGACAAAACCAAGTCTTCTTTCATGGAAGCCATGCGTTCCATTGCCAGGATAGGCACAAAGGGAACACGCATCAGCGACTGTGAGATGGATTATAATGTAAAGCGTGTTATACAGATAGACGGGGCGGGCTATGTGCACGAAGATCATTCGGAAGAGTATCTTTATGCTATGGAAACGAAAGCCCCAAAGGAATATGAGACCTATAAGAAGCTTAAGGAAACGTCAGGAGATACAGAAGCCGCTTTCTTCATGGTTCGGTGGGCCATGAAGAATCTGAATCTTATAAACGGCAATCGAAAGAATTATAAAGAGAAGCAGGAAGAGCAGTATGAAAAGCTTCAGAAAGTAAAACTGGATCAAACCTTTGCCGGAACGGATACCACAAGCAAGGAGAGCTTCCTGGCATCCATCCGGGAAAAGCTCCAGGCCAATAAAAGCCTGCAGATAGATCTCTTTTTGAAACAGATAACCAATATGACAAAGACGCCGGGAGACTATTTGTTTGGGCGAAGACAGGAGTTTACGGCCAGGGCATAATAGACACTAGTTCTTTCCCGACTGCCTTAATTTTCTGTAATCTGAGGGGGACATCCCTTTCTGCTTCCGAAAGATCCGGCTGAAATACAGGGGATTGTCATATCCCACAATCTGTCCGATCTCTGTAATATTGTAATTGGTGGTCTCCAGAAGCATCTGAGCATTGGTAATGCGTCTTGATACAATATACTGCATGGGCGTGGTGTGAGTATACTGCTTAAAGCTGCGGATAAACCAGCTCACACTCATGCCCCTTGCGGAAGCGTACTCCTCGATATTCACCTCCGTATTGTAATTATCATTGAAAAACTGCATGGCAAGAGACATTTCCGCATCCAGATAATCATTTTTCCGGGTGTGCTCTCTGGTAAGCTGTCGGTGAATCAGAATAAAAAGCTGACGCAGCAGCAGGGTTAATACCTCCGGATAATGAGTCTGACACCGCTGCAGCTCGTGGATCATCTGCTTGAAAATCCGGGCATAGTCCAGAGAGGTTCCAGTGGGAAGCACCCGCATTTCGTTCGTAATGCCATAGCCCTGGAGAATTTTTTTCACGCTGCTTCCGGTAAAGTGCACCCAGTACACCTCTGTCTGCTCGTTCCCGTAATACACATACCGCTGCGGCTCCCTGGGACGGTAGAGCACCATATGTCCGGCGGGTACAATCGTATCCGTCTCATTATGATCAAAATAAAAATGAGCAATGCCAGAAGCGATATACAGCAATTGGAAATCCACCCGTCCCCTGGGGCGGTAGGTGGGAAGCTTGGGGCGGGTATACAGATGATACGTTCCGCAGCTTCCCACAATCAGCGGCTTGCTCTTATCCTTAAAATCCACCAGAGAATTATTTAAATATGCGGAATTGATATACACCTTGCCTGCCCCCTTTTTTGAAATTTTTATCTGCCTGTATCTGCTTTATATCACATGGTTCGTCCGAAAAAACTCCTTATAAAAGAATTGTATCATTTTGTGCATGTTTTGTCCAATGCAGTCCATGGACGTTTCGCCCAAAGATCACTATAATATGGATTAAGATAAGAAGAACGGAAAACAATTGGAAAAGAAGAGTCCAATAAAGTAACAGAAAATAAAATATTTACAAAACTGGAACAGGAGGTTTAGCGATTCATGATTGTACCAAGAAACTACGAAAATCTAAAAGTCCTGCATGAAAACACCATGCCGCCCCGGGCCTACTACATTCCGGCATCTATGCGGATGGATACCCTTGTAGAGAGCCGGGAGGATTCGGATCGGTTTAGGCTCTTAAACGGTGACTGGCGTTTTTCATACTACCCAAGCATCTATGAGCTAAGGGATGCCTTTTATGAGCCGGATTTTGATGCTTCATCCTTTGACCGTATTCAGGTGCCGGGCAACTGGCAGACGGCGGGATATGATACCCACCAGTACACCAACATCCGCTACCCATTTCCCTTTGATCCGCCGTACATTCCCCAGGACAATCCCTGCGGGGCCTACATACGGGAGTTCGACTATCAGAGGGAGGAGGAAGCTCCTGCGGTATATCTGAACTTTGAGGGCGTGGATTCCTGCTTTTACGTATGGCTTAATGGAACCTACATCGGCTACAGCCAGGTGTCTCACAGCACAAGCGAGTTTGACGTAAGCCATGCTGTTGCGGAGGGAAAAAACCGTCTGGCCGTACTGGTTCTCAAGTGGTGTGACGGAAGCTATCTGGAGGATCAGGACAAATTCCGTATGAGTGGCATTTTCCGGGATGTATATTTGCTGAAGCGTCCTAAGAAAACGATCTGCGACTATTTTGTAAAGACAGCTTTGGAAAATGGAACCGCAAAAGTAATGGTAGACTTCACTTTTGTTCAGGAGCAGATACCGGTAACGGTCTCTCTCTATGATCAGGAAAATCGCCTTGTAGCTTCCGGAAAGATACCGGTAACGGAAAATCTTTCTCCGGATTCCGGAAAGCTCCGGGGGGAGGACGGCATCGTACTGCGTATTCCGGACCCGATTTTGTGGAATACGGAAGAGCCTTACCTCTACACCCTGGTGTTGGAGACGGAACATGAGGTGATCACGGATCATATAGGACTGCGTGAGATAAAAATTATTGGAAAAACCGTGTATTTTAATGGAAAACGCCTGATATTCCGGGGTGTGAACCGTCACGATTCCGATCCTGTGACCGGCTTTGCCATAAGCAGGGAGCAGATGATCATGGATTTGACCTTAATGAAGCAGCACAATTTCAACGCAATCCGAACAAGTCACTATCCCAACTCTCCGGTATTCTGCCAGCTCTGCGACAAATACGGCTTTCTGGTGATAGGAGAAGCAGATATAGAGAGCCACGGACCGTCAGAAATCTATTACCAGGATAATACCGATGCCAACAAATTCGAGCGATGGAATGAACCCATTGCAGACGCACCCATGTGGGAGGAATCCATTCTGGATCGGGTACGCCGTCTGGTGGAGCGAGACAAAAACCGCCCCTGCGTTGTTATCTGGTCTATGGGAAACGAAAGTGCCTACGGATGTAACTTTGAAAAGGCCCTGAAGTGGACAAAGGAATACGACACCTCCAGGCTGACCCACTATGAGAGTGCCAGATACCGGAAGAGTGGAAAGACATACGACTACTCCAACCTGGATTTATACAGTCGGATGTACCCCTCCTTTGAGGAGATTGAGGATTATCTGGCCCATGACCCCGCAAAGCCCATGATTCTCTGCGAGTACAGCCACGCCATGGGAAACGGCCCGGGGGATCTGGAGGATTACTTTGAGCTGTTCCATGAAAATGAAACTATGTGCGGAGGATTTGTCTGGGAATGGTGTGACCATGCCATTGACCACGGTAAAACGAAAGAGGGAAAGACTGTTTATTACTATGGGGGGGATCACGGGGAGGTTATCCACGATGGAAATTTCTGCATGGACGGCCTGGTTTATCCGGATCGCCGTCCCCATACGGGACTGCTGGAATATCGCAATGTATACCGTCCGGTGAGGATTGTATCTTATGATCCGGATGCCGGAATGCTCATGCTTCAAAGTTATCTGGATTTTACGGATCTAAAGGAGGAAATAGAAATTCATTATGAGGTAAGCTGTGACGGCACATACCGGCAGACCGGGGTGCTTCCTGATTGCTCCATAAAACCGGGACAGACGGGAAATATTCCCTTGCAGATAAGTGTACCGGAATCGGGCCGGTCCTATCTGAAGCTCACCTATTATCAGAAAAGAGAGACTCTGCTGGTTCCGGCGGGCTGTCTGCTTGGCTATGAAGAGCTTCCCCTTAAGACCGCAGATAACAGAAACCAGACTGCAAGCAGGCTTATGAAGTCTGAAATATCCGCAGCAGGGGCAGCAATAAGGATCACGGAAACAGAGGAGACCTTTGTACTGGAGGGAGAGAACTTTACTTATTGCTTTGACCGGCGGACCGGGTTGTTCTCCGGACTCCAGTTCGGGGGGCGTGAATATCTGAACCATCCTATGGAGGTGAATATCTGGCGTGCTCCTACGGATAATGATATGTATATCAGGCAGGAGTGGCAGCGTGCCCAGTATGACAGGGCTTATGTGCGTGCCTATGATGCCCTGATTAGCCGGACAGAAACCGGAGTAGAGATACAAAGCCATATGTCCGTGGGGGCGGCTGCGGTGCAGCCCATGATGGGGATAGAAGCCGTTTGGCAGGTAGAGACAGACGGGGGGCTTTTTGTTTCCCTTTTTGTAAAGCGTAACATGGAATTCCCGGAGCTTCCCAGATTCGGAATCCGTCTGTTCCTGAATCATGAGCTTAACCAGGTATCTTATTACGGCATGGGACCGTATGAGAGCTATCGGGATAAGCATAGGGCAGCCGTTCACGGATTGTACCAGGCCCTGGTGCAAAAGCTCCATGAGGACTATCTTCGTCCCCAGGAGAATGGAAGCCATATGGATTGTGATTATGTGACTTTATCGGGAGGTACTTACGGTCTGACGGCAGTATCCGGGCGGCCTTTCTCATTTAACGCATCAATTTATACACAGGAGGAATTGGAGAGAAAAACACATTACTATGAATTGGAGTCCTCTGACAGTACTATTTTGTGTCTGGACTATGACCAGAACGGAATCGGCTCCAACAGCTGCGGGCCAAGGCTTAAGGAAGTCTATCGGTTTGATGAAGAGACATTTACATTTCAAATAAAGCTTGTACCATTTCTGAAGAAGTAAGTTACAGTTTGCTTTGCGAACTGCAGCGAAATAAGAGGAACCATATTTTTACCCAGGTATCTTAGCATGCAGAATCCGGAACCAGATACTTGGGGAAAAATGGAACTAAAATGATTTAACAGCACCGATTGTGCAGTACCCAGATGGATTTACGGACACATCTTTTAGTGGCCGGAAATTCATCTATACTGCCGGGTACTGTACAATCGGTGCGGAACTAAAAATAGAAGGGAGCACTTATGCAGGAAAAAACGTATTTAAAATGGTACAACAAAGTGGGATACGGTTCCGGAGATATTGCAGGAAATGTGGTATATGCATTCCTATCCTCCTTTGTAATGATTTACCTTACCAACACCGTAGGACTTCATCCCGGTGTGGTAGGCTCGCTGATTGCGGCCTCCAAGCTCTTTGACGGAGTGACGGACATCTTTTTCGGGGCCATGATTGACAAGACAAAAAGCAGGCTCGGAAAGGCAAGACCCTGGATGCTCTACGGGTATGTCGGCTGTGCCCTTACACTGGCCGCCATCTTTGCCATCCCCGTAGATTTGGGAAAAACGGCTCAGTACGCATGGTTCTTTATTGCCTACACCCTGTTAAATGCGGTGTTCTATACAGCAAACAACATTGCCTACTCCGCCCTCACCGCCCTTGTGACGAAAAACAGCAAGGAGCGTGTGCAGATGGGTTCCTATCGGTTTATCTTCGCATTCGGCACAAGCCTGCTGATTCAGTCCGTCACCATCCAGGCGGTGGCTGCCTGCGGCGGAGGGGCCGGGGGCTGGAGAACGGTGGCCATTATTTATGCTCTTATCGGCCTGGCTGTAAACACTATTTCCGCCCTGTCCGTAAAGGAGCTTTCCGAGGAGGAGCTGCGTGAAGATGCAGGGAAGAATAAGCCGGAGGAAAAATACGGGCTTGCCACAGCCGCAAAGCTTCTGGCTTCCAACAAGTTTTATCTGATGATCTGTGCGGTGTATATCCTCCAACAGATCTATACAGCAATGATAAACATGGGCATTTACTACATGACCTATGTTTTGAAAAATGAAAATCTGTACGGTGTATTTTCCTGGGCCATGAACATTCCGCTGATTGCGGCCCTTGTATTTACCCCCACCCTGGTAGCAAGATGGAAAGGCATGTATAAGCTGAACTTAAGGGGCTATATGCTTGGTACCCTGGGCCGGGCACTGGTAGTCGTGGCAGGCTATCTTGGCAGCGTTCCCCTGATGCTGCTGTTTACGGGGATCGCAGCCTTTGGGCAGGGACCCTGGCAGGGCGATATGAATGCGGTGATAGCCTCCTGCTCCGAGTACACCTATCTGAGAACAGGAAAGCGGGTGGACGGAACCATGTACTCCTGCACCTCCCTGGGCGTGAAGCTGGGAGGTGGCCTTGGAACCGCCATTGCAGGCTGGCTGCTTGCCGCAAGCGGATTCGATAAAAACCTGACTGTTCAGCCGGAATCCTGTATGCAGATGCTCTATTTTATGTACCTTTGGATTCCTCTGATTATCAATCTGGTGATTACCCTGGTGCTTTCCAGAATGAATGTGGAGGGTGCGAATGCAAAGCTGAAAGAACAGCTCAGGGGACAGGAAGAGGATGCTTACTGGATAAATTAGAAAAAGTACACTATAACACAAACAGCAGTAGATGTAACGCTTGCTGTCCGTGTCAGTAAAATTGGGGCATTGTCCTGTAGAAGCACTCTATGGGGCAATGCTTTTTAAATAAGGGGTTTTTATGCGCGGTATACATGGCTGAAATAAACTGCGTAGAAGTCCAGAAGCTCATTGATAAAATGTCTGATTCGGTTCATGCCGGTCCTCCTTTCTGTCAGAGACAGCTTTGCAAAAGCTTTTGCTGTCCGGTTCTTTTCTTTACACGCTTATCTTAGCAGAGAAAAAGGAGAATTACGTGCCAGATGAGAACAGAAAACAGACATTTTTTGCAGGAAGGGAGGAAGGAATGTATCCTTTTTATGAAGCGGCAGGGCCGGATATCCGGCTGATAGACAAGGAGTCGGAGCATACGGCGCCCCACCTTCACCGGGCGATGGAATTTGTTTATGTGACCAGGGGAAGCCTGGAGCTGGGGATGGGGAGGGAGCTGTACCACATGGAGGAAGGAGATCTTGGAATTGTGTTTCCGGATATGATTCACCATTACCAGGCATTTTCAAAGGAGCGGGGAAGAGCCTTCTATGTGATTGCAAATCCGGGTGTATGCGGTGTTTTTGGGGAGGAGCTTTTAAAGTATGCGCCCGAGAATCCGGTGTTGCCAAAGGAAAAAGTGCCCGGCGAGGCCGTAAACGCCATGATGTGCTTAAAATGGACCGGGGAGCCGGACCCGGTGGCGGGGCAGGCGTATGTGCAGATCCTTCTGGCAAAGTGTATTCCTCTTCTTGGGCTTACGGAAAGAAACAGGCAGGGGAGCGGGGATCTTGTGGAACAGTCGGTGGCCTACGTTTCCGCTCATTTTCGCGAGCCTGTGACCCTAGAGGGTATGGCTTTGGAACTGGGGGTCAGCCGGTATGTTTTGTCGCGGGTGTTTTCCGGCGTTTTTCACACGAATTTTAACCGGTATGTAAATGAAATCCGGCTTTCCTATGCCTGCGATCTGTTGGAATGTACGGAACGCAGTATTACGGAGATTTATATGGATGCGGGCTTTGAAAGTCAGAGGACCTTTAACCGGGTATTCCGCGAGGCATACCGGGTGACGCCGCGGGAGTATCGGATGCGTCAAAGGGAGAAGCTTTTGGCGGGAAAAGAGTAAGAGAAAGAGATATTTTTACTTTCAACGTCATAGAATAGAAAAAAGCTCTCGGCAGGCGGTCAAAGCAATGCAGGCGGCAATTCGTATCATTCTTTATACTTCCGATTTACTGGTTCCCTTTTTGATCTTTTATGTGGTTGCATATGGGATTTTGATGAAGCGGCCGGTTTATGACGATTTTGTCCGGGGCGCGAAGGACGGCTTTCAGACGGTGATCCAGATTATGCCGACACTGATTGGGCTGATGGTGGCGGTGGGGGTGCTCCGGGCTTCCGGCTTTCTGGATTTTTTGTCCGGAGTATTGAGCCATGCGACGGATTTGATTCATTTTCCGTCGGAGCTTGTGCCGCTTGCGATTGTCCGCATGTTTTCCTCATCAGCGGCTACGGGACTGGCGTTGGATATTTTTCAAAAATACGGAACGGATTCCCGCCTGGGGCTGATTGCATCAATTATGATGGGATGTACAGAGACGATTTTTTATACTATGAGCGTCTATTTTATGACCGCTAAGGTGCGAAAGACCCGCCACACGCTGACCGGAGCCTTGCTTGCCACGGCAGCAGGGATCGTGGCAAGCGTGGTGTTGGCGGGGATGATGCAGTAAATAACAATAAAAAGGAGTAACGATGGAAATTTATATAGTTCAGCCAGGCGACACGCCGCAAAGCATTGCGGCCTTATACGGCGTGTCTCCGCAAAGGCTGATTTATGACAATCAATTGTCAGCGCTGCCCTACCTTCCGGCAGGAATGGCGGTGCTTGTTATGCTTCCCGCCCTCATCCATACGGTATCGGAGGGAGAGACAACGGAGGAAATCGCATCAGCCTATGGTATCACAGAAAGACAGCTCTATCGGAACAATCCTTATCTGTTGGAGCAGCCTTACCTGCGTGCGGGACAAAGCCTGGTGATTCGTTATCGGGGGCAGGAGGATAACGATCTTTATGTGACCGGATATGCTTACCCATTTATCGAAGAAGCAGTCTTAAGAGAAACCTTGCTGTATCTGGATGAACTTCTGATTTTTTCTTATGGCTTTACGACAGCCGGATCCTTGATTCCACCACAGATACCGGAGAATTGGATGATCACCCTTGCCTGGCAAATGGGTGTGCGGCCGATTCTCGTATTAACCCCGTTTTCCGAGCAGGGCAATTTTAATAATCAGCTGGTAAAAGAGGTCTCCGAGAATCTGGAAATGCAGCAGATTTTGATTAATAATTTGCTGGAAACCGTAAGGGACTATGGTTATGCCGGAGTTGATGTGGACTTTGAGTACATTCTTCCGGAGGATCGGGAGGGTTACGCTGCTTTTGTGGGAAATCTTCGTGAAGCCATGAACCGGGAGGGATGGCAGGTTTCCGTAGCCCTTGCACCCAAAACTTCTGGCGAACAGCGGGGGCTTCTCTATGAGGGGATGGATTATGCACTTCTTGGAGCCAATGCGGATCATGTATTTTTAATGACCTATGAGTGGGGCCATCAACATGGACCGGCCATGGCTATCGCCCCTATCAACAAGGTTCGTCAGGTGCTGGACTACGCGGTTACGGAGATCCCGAGGAATAAAATCCTGATGGGCATTCCCAATTATGCCTACGACTGGACGCTGCCCTTTGTGCGGGGAGAGTCCGTTGCGGAGATTATGGGAAATGTAGAGGCTGTTCGGCGGGCGGCCATACAGGGAGTGCCGATTCAATACGATGAGACGGCTCAGAGTCCCTGGTATACCTATGAGCAGGACGGAGTGATGCACGAGGTATGGTTTGAGGATGTGAGAAGTATGGAGGTGAAGCTTCGGGCAGCTATAGAGTATGGATTTCTGGGAATCGGTTACTGGAATCTGATGCGGCCTTTCCGAGCGAATTGGATGCTGCTTCAAATGGTGTCGGGGTGGGTTTGATAATGCATTTTAATAAAAGTCTGCACTTTGAAGTGTAGACTTTTATTAAATTGAAATGGAAAATCTAGGATATGGTTTAGAATGAAGATTTTTATATGGAAAGGGTATAAGAGACCGGCTATGGTCCTGACAACCACTCATCCATATAATCCTCAATCACCGGAAAAGGTGCCGGACCCATGGACAGGAAAAAGGTATGAAAATCCTTTAACACAAAGTCATTGTAAAGAACCGTCTCCGCTTCTTCTTTTAATTTAAGAATCTCTGCAGCTCCAAGGTAATACTTTAGATAATTTCCCGGATCCTGAATAATAGCCTGATAAATCTGATACACCGTATCCGGATTGGTAACACCGTATCCGGCAAAAAAGTCTTTCGTATCTTCAAGAGACCACCCCTCATAGTGAATCCCGACATCCGCCCGGGCATGAAGCCCCAGAGAGATAGCACCGTTGGCTGACAAAAGTTCTGCCATCTTTGGATCTGCCATCGCATACGAATAGGAAAGCCATTCCACATAGGTAGCCCACCCTTCCGTATATCCCCCAAAATTAAACAGGTTCCGAACCGGATTAAGCCCACAGGAATTTTCATAAAGGGTTTGATAGAGATGTCCGGGCCAGCCCTCATGAGCAAGGGTTGTATAAAGAGAAAGGCTGTCATAGTTATTGGCGGGATTAATATAGATCACATGCTCATTCATCCGATCCAAAGGCGGTGTCAGATAAAAAGCCGGGCTTAAGTGCTTCTCCAGGGAGGAATCCACATATTTTACCTGACAGGAAACAACAGGAACAGACGGGAAATCTTTCATGATTTCCTGTTCCAGATTTTTTAAAATAATCTTTGGCTCCGTCAGCCCTGTCTGTCGGGATACGGATGTAAGAATCTCCGGGTTCTGGCTGACAAGGTAAGTGACCGCTTCCAGATCCGTATCCAGCTGCTCCTCAATCAGCAGCAAAATTTCCTCCATATTTCGTCCGGTCCCTGTAACGGCAGCCACCAATGCTTCATAATAGTCCGTGCCTTTTTCGTAATAGCACAGCCCATAAGGATTTTTCCCAGAGCCTTTAAGCTCGGTCAAGCCTTGAATCAAAAGCTCATAAGCCGGAACCACATGTCCGAAAAACACGGTTCGGTTGGAATCCAGATATTTTTTGGCCATTTCTTCGGAAAGAAAGTCTGTAGAAGCAATCCGTTCTTCAAAGGTAGAAAGAAGAAAATGCTCCCCGGGATTGGAGAGAAAAGCCTGGCACTGAGCAATCACAGCATCAGCCGTCTCGTCCGACATAAACAGCCCGGCATCCGCTTTTTCCCGCTCATAGTCCATTAAGCTTTCATAATAGGCATCTATAGTAGAAAGAAGAGAAAGATAATTTTCAATATCCTGTTCCGAGCGAAAGGCATATTCGGCCAGGAGAATCGGAAGCTGTGCCTGGGTGCCTAAGGTCGGGCTAAATATTTCTTCATAGTATGGAAAATCAAGAAGAGCCGCCTGCTTTTCAAGCTGATAGGACAAAATATCATAGGTGAGCCGGTTGGAATCGGAAAGATCCTCCCGGGAAAAGGCAGAAAGAGCCTGCCTTGTATTCTCCAGACCGACTGCGGTAGTATCAGAGGAATCCCTGGAGTAGAGACGGAAAGCAGAAGGAACATCTGCAATCCCCAACTGTTCTGGATTCGAGAAAGTGTAGTGGAGAGTCAGGGAATCTGTGGAAATCTCATTAATAAACAATGTATGAGTAAAGTGCTCAAAAGCTTCGTCCGCAGTCTCGATGGTATCTCCCTGGATTCGGGAAAGCAGAAAAATGCCGCAGCACAGAAAAAGAAGCAGGAGCAAGCCTGCGGTCAAAAGTTTTTTTCGTTTCATAGTCTCACCAGAAGTATTGTTGGTGTATTCTATGAGGAAAAAGCAGGAGAAATGCTATCTATTTGACTATTCTGCTTTTGAAGATAACGCCTTGACAAACAATTTTCCATATGTTAGGATTTTTCTATCAATAGGAAAACGCAGTGAAGAAAAGAGTAGGCTTGATGGATTTTCTACAGAGAATTCCCGGTGGCTGAGAGGGAAGAAAGGAAGCTGGCTGAAGATGGTTTCGGAGCGGCACGGATGAACGCCCATATGCGATAAGCCGTGACAGGATTCCGCCTGTTATAGCGGAGGAGTATGAAGGTACTCGCAGAGGTCTGTTTTCGTGAGAGACAGACGAACGGAAGTGGTAACACGGGAATAGACCCGTCTTCTTTGGCAATAAGGAAGGCGGGTTTTTTAATGCACAGAAGTGCATAATTTCAGCAGAAAGAGAGGGATTAAAGATGGAAAAGCAAAAATACTATATTACAACTGCCATTGCCTACACCTCTGGAAAGCCCCATATCGGCAATACCTACGAGATTGTGTTGGCGGACGCTATCGCCCGCTTTAAGAGGATGCAGGGCTATGACGTATTCTTCCAGACCGGCACGGATGAGCATGGACAGAAGATCGAGGAGAAAGCAAAGGAAGCAGGCGTAACGCCCAAGGAATTTGTGGATAATGTGGCAGGAGAGATCCGCCGAATCTGGGATCTGATGAACACCTCCTATGATAAGTTTATTCGTACCACCGATGCGGATCACGAAGCCCAGGTCCAGAAGATCTTCAAAAAGCTCTACGATCAGGGCGATATCTATAAGGGATACTATGAGGGCATGTACTGCACCCCCTGCGAATCCTTTTTCACCGAATCCCAGCTTGTGGACGGTAAATGTCCCGACTGCGGAAGAGAAGTAAAGCCAGCCAAGGAAGAGGCGTATTTCTTCAAAATGAGCAAATATGCAGACCGGCTCATTGAGCATATCAATGCACACCCGGAATTTATTCAGCCCGTTTCCCGGAAAAATGAGATGATGAACAACTTCCTGCTTCCGGGACTTCAGGATCTCTGCGTGTCCAGAACTTCCTTTAGCTGGGGAATTCCGGTAAGCTTTGATCCGAAGCATGTAACCTATGTATGGCTGGATGCATTGACCAACTATATTACGGGAATCGGCTATGACTGTGATGGAGCATCCACAGAACAGTTCAAAAAGGACTGGCCGGCGGAGCTGCATCTGATTGGAAAGGACATTATCCGCTTCCATACCATCTACTGGCCTATCTTCCTGATGGCACTGGATCTGCCGTTGCCCAAGCAGGTATTCGGCCATCCCTGGCTTCTTCAGGGAGACGGAAAGATGAGTAAGTCCAAGGGAAATGTTCTCTATGCAGATGAACTGGTAGAAATGTTTGGTGTAGATGCCGTGCGGTACTTTGTGCTTCATGAGATGCCATTTGACAATGATGGTGTGATCACCTGGGAACTGATGGTGGAGCGTATGAATTCCGAGCTGGCTAACACCCTTGGCAATCTGGTAAACCGTACTGTCTCCATGTCCAACAAATATTTTGGCGGCGTAGTGAGCAATCCGGGCTTTATGGAACCACTGGATCGGGATCTGCGGGAGACTGCTGTAAGCACAGCCCAAAAAGTGGCGGACAAAATGGATGAACTTCGGGTGGCGGATGCCATGACTGAGATTTTTGTTCTCTTTAAACGCTGCAATAAATACATTGACGAGACTATGCCCTGGGCATTGGCTAAAGATGAAAGCAAGAAAGACCGTCTGGCAACTGTTCTCTACAATCTGGTAGAGGGAATCAGCATTGGTGCATCGCTATTGGAACCCTTTATGCCAGAAACTTCAGCAAAGATTTTGGCTCAGTTGGGAGCAAAAAAGCGTTCTATTGAAGTGATGAATATGTTTGGGCTCTACCAATCCGGTCAGAAGGTGACGGAGAAACCGGAGATTCTCTTTGCGAGACTGGATGTAAATGAGGTTTTGGCAAAGGTAGAGGAAAAAAAAGCTGAGGAAGAACAGCCGAAAAAACCTATAGAGCCAGTGATTGATCTGGAGCCAAAAGAGGAGATTACTTTTGATGACTTTTCCAAGCTTCAGTTTCAAGTAGGGGAAATCATTGCCTGTGAAGCGGTTAAAAAGTCCAAAAAGCTACTTTGTTCCCAAGTGCGGATTGGCAGCCAGGTAAAGCAGATAGTATCCGGCATCAAAGCTCACTATACACCGGAAGAAATGGTGGGCAAGAAGGTTATGGTTCTGGTGAACTTAAAGCCGGCAACCCTGGCAGGAGTCAAATCTGAGGGAATGCTGCTCTGTGCCGAGGATGCAGACGGGAATCTGGCTCTGGTAGTGCCGGAAAAGAAGATGCCATCAGGTGCGGAGATCTGCTAATTTAACAAATGAATACCCTGGCCGCAAAAACGAAACAGGCGGTCAGGGTATTTTTTAGAAAAACGTCTGCAAATCCATTTGCTTTGCCTGCTCTAATAGAAACTTGTAACGCTTCTGAACAGAATAGATTTCATAAGTATAACAGTCGATGAGATCGGGATCCACCACTGTTTCAAAATTGGCATAAGCGGTATCCAGTGCATTTTTGGTTGAATGAAGATCCTCCAAGAGCTGTCGTCTGGTAAAGGAATCCTCCGGCGGAGCCGGTTCTTTTCGTAAAAGCCCCATACTGCAATCCCCACTTTCCGTAATAGGTATTTGTGTTGTACTAAAAGTATAGGCAAAACATATGGTATTTATACTAAAAAATAGAATATATTGGATCGATTGCCCATATAATAGTAAAAAATGTTTAGGACAACAACATGAAAGTATTAAATTTTCTTCTTCGTATGGTATTTGGTGCTATTGGAATACAGATTATCAATATGGTTTTTATTTCTCAAAATATTGCCATATTTGTCGGATTAAATGCATTAACCCTTTTGACAGTAGGAACCCTTGGAATCAGCGGGCTTGGGCTGCTTTATGGCATTGCGGCCTTTGGAATTTTGTGAAATTTTTACAATTTACAAAAAAGAAAAAGACGTCTATAATCTAAACACGATCGATTATAATCTTTCTGGCTGGGCCAACAGTAGCATAGCCCATATCTTTGGTTTGAATCAAACCATATTTCCGAATTGAATCATTAAGATAGAAGGAGGTGTCAGTTTGACGTTTGTACTACAATTTCTGCGGAAAAACCCGGGAGTTCTTTTGCTGACCATGTTTTTTCTGGAGATTCAGATGGTTGTCTGCTTATTTACCGGAGTAATACTCTTACAAGGAGGGATTCGGTGAGAAGAAAACAGATAGCGATTTGCGATGAAGAGCCGGAATACACACGACGGTTTGCGGAGTATGCCAACCGATATCGGGACCCATTGTTTATAGTTCATGGCTATACAGATGTACAGGAACTTGTAAAAGACATAAAGGATCATCCGGCAGATATTATTCTTCTTTCCAAGAAGCTTTCAAGAGAAATTAAAGGAAAGGAGCAGACGGGGCAGATTATTTACCTTACTGAGGAGGAATACCAGGAGGAATCAGGCTATCCTGTGATCTATAAGTATCAGTCGTGCCCCCGGATTTTGCGGCAGGCTTATTCCGCCTATGCAACGCAGGCATCTGTAAGCCTTGGAACGGCTCTGCGGTTTAGAGAGATGAAACGCATAGGTGTTTTTTCACCGGTGGGACGAACAGGGAAGACTAGTTTCGCCCTGGCTTTTGGAAAAGAACTTGCAAAACAATGTAAGACCCTTTATCTCAATATGGAAGAGTTTTCAGGCTTTGAGTTGCTTTATCCACGAGAAGATAACTGGACCTTATCAGAACTTATATATTTTATGAAACAGGGAAAAAATGCTTTCGCCTGTAAGTTGGAAAGCATGATAGGCCAGATTGGGGGCCTGGACTATATTCCACCAGTCAAATCACCCATAGAACTAAAAATGATCGGAAAAGAGGACTGGGAGGAACTTCTTCGGATATTGGAAAAGGAGAGCCGGTATGAGTTTGTGATTCTGGATTTGGGCTGTGGAGTGGAGGGAATATTTGATTTGTTGGAACAGTGTGACAAAATTTACATGCCCTTTGGTATGGACGAGACGGCTCAGGCGAAGTTTTGGCAGTATAGGGAAACTCTGAAGCTTTTGGAAATGGAGGAAATTTTGGAGAAAACGGAAAAAGTAACCTTTTCTCAGACGGGCAAGATAGAGGAATATGCCCAAGCGGAAGGAAGAAGGTGGGGGAGAGTATGAAAAGAAACTGGGAGAAAATGCGGACAGAGCTTCAGGAACAGATACAAAGACAAATGGATCTCTCCCGAGAACTTACAGACGAGGAGGTCTGGGAAGTAATTATGCGGGAGATCCTGAATTTTAGCAGCCGGAATTATCTGCTGCTAGAGGAAAAGCTGCGGATGCAAAAAGAACTTTTTAATGGGATACGAAGATTGGACTTACTCCAGGAACTGATTGAGGATCCGTGTGTTACGGAAGTTATGGTAAATGGTCCGGAAGATATTTTCGTGGAAAAGGATGGACAGCTCTTTCGGTGGGACAAGCAATTTCCCTCAAAACAAAAACTGGAGGATGTAATTCAGCAGATAGTAAGTTTTTGTAACCGCAATATTTCCAAGACAAATCCCATTGCGGATGCCAGATTGACGGATGGATCCAGGGTAAATATTGTATTAGATCCGATAGCACTGGATGGGCCGGTGATTACCATTCGAAGATTTCCGAAAGAACCGATTCGGATTGCCCGGTTAATTGAGTGGGGATCCGTAACCTATGAGGCGGCTGAATTTTTAAGAGAGGCGGTAGTGGCGGGATACAACATCTTTGTAAGCGGTGGAACCGGCTCGGGAAAAACAACTTTCCTAAATGCTCTTTCAGAATTTATTCCGCAAAGTGAGCGAATTATTACCATAGAAGATAATGCGGAACTTCAGCTTGTGACAGCTGAGAATCTGGTGAGATTAGAAGCCAGGAATGCGAATCTGGAAGGGGAACATGAGATAACTATACGAGACTTGATTCGTACAGCTCTCCGAATGCGGCCCAATCGTATTATCGTAGGAGAAGTCCGTGGTGCCGAAGCTATTGACATGCTCCAGGCCATGAACACCGGGCATGACGGTTCATTAAGCACTGGACATGCCAATAGTCCAAAAGATATGTTAAGTCGGCTGGAGACTATGGTATTGATGGGGATGGAACTGCCTTTGACCGCCATACGCAGGCAGATAGCTTCCGGAGTGGATCTCATCGTACATTTGGGACGGCAGAGGGATGGAAGCAGACGGGTTCTGGAGATCGTGGAACTTGACAATATGTCAGAAGGGGAGATTCTTCTACATTCCCTGTTTGCTTTTAAGGAGGAGGATAATTCCGGACAACAGGTTTGTGGAAGCTTAAAGAGACAGGATGAACTGCGGCATAGAGATAAAATGAGAGCTGCGGGAATTGGGAGGGAAGCGGGTGGACTATAGGAAGTATTATCCAAATAGGACAGAAAGAATTATGTTTGCCATAGAAGCGGCAACATTGACGGGCATGATTTCTGTGTGTTTTTATAATTCGCTCTGGGCATCTTTGGCATTTCCCGTAGTTCTTCTGTGGCTACACAGGGAAAAGGGGCAGGTATTGGGGGAAAAACGAAGAAAAGAATTAAAGCTACAGTTTAAGGATGCCATTCAGGCAATTGCCGGGGCTTTGGCGGCAGGATATTCCACAGAAAATGCGTTTCGGGAAGCAAAGAAAGATTTACAGCTTATCTATGCAGGGAATACAGACATTGTGCAGGAACTTTCCGCTATGGAACGAAAGTTGGATGCAAACCAGACAATAGAAGCGGCTGTGGAGGACTTTGCAAAACGGAGTGGGCTTATGGAAGCGGAAACATTTTCGGAAGTCTTTGCCATAGGAAAGCGAAGCGGTGGAGACTTGATCGGTATTATGCAAGATACGGCTGAGACAATTGTGCAACTTGTAGAGACGGAGCGTCGGGCATCCATGGCACTTGCATCCAGAAAATATGAACAGAAAGTAATGAATCTAATTCCCTTTGCCATGATTCTGTACCTGAGAATTGGCTGTCCGGGATTTTTGGATCCTCTATATGGAAATCCGGTGGGAGTTTGTGTGATGACAGCCAGCCTGGGACTTTATCTTTTGGCCTGGTATATGGGGAAACGTCTGCTGAATATAGAGGTGTAGGAAAAGTGAAGCTAAATAGACTTATTGTAAAGAAATTAAAAGGCCGTTTTCCGGGACGGGAGGCTGTGAGGGAGAACCTGAAACTGTTATATGCCGGAACGGACGGTTCCAAAGAGGAGGAACTCTATTATATTGAAAAAGTCAACTTGCTTCTGAAGGTGCTGGCGGCGGGGCTATGTATGGTGTTTCTGGCGGAAATGATGGCTCTTGTAAACCGCAACTTGATAGATGGATATTTTTTACCTCGGAAAGAACGTGTTTATCGACAGGAACTGCGTGTGATATGGGAAGATGGAGACCCGGAGGACATGATCATCCAAGTGGAGCCTCAGAGGCTGTCAGGGGTGGAGAGCCGGAAAGCTCTGGAACAAGCAGTAGAGCAGATGGAGACATATATTTTAGGAGAGAATGTCTCCTTGGAGGAGGTGCGTCATGATCTGAAACTCATTCGTCAGGTTGAAGGATTACCTATAAGGGTAGAGTGGAAACTTGATTCTTATGAGGTTCTGAATTTAGATGGCACCATACGTCCGGAGAACCTTAAGGAAGAGGGAAGTATCGTAGAACTGACAGGCCTGCTGGAATGTAATGGGGAGACGGCGGTTTACCATGCTTTTGCGAAAGTATTGCCCCCCGTATTAAGTTCAAATGAAAAATTTATGGAGGAACTTTCGGGAAAGCTTGAGGAACTACAGGAAAAGCACAGGGAAGAAGAGCAGAAAGAACTTCCGGCACAGGTAAGCGGAAAAAATCTTATCTGGAAAGAGAAAAGGTCTACAGTTCCAATGGCGTTCGCATTTCTTACTCTGATGTGCATGCTGGCCCTCTACGGGGCAAAAGATCGGGAACTGGTGCAGAAGACAAAAGAACGGGAACAACAGATGTGCAAAGACTATGCACAGATTGTGAGTAAGCTGGTGTTGCTCATGGGGGCAGGTGCAGCAGTACGCACGGCATGGGAAATAATAGTGTGGGATTATCAGAAAAGACGAGAGGGCGAGGAGCAGACTTTACGCTATGCATATGAAGAGATGGCATTGACTTATAGGGAAATGCAAAATGGAATTGCAGAAATAAAGGCATATGAGAACTTTGGACTTCGCTGTCGAATTCCTTGCTACCTGAAGCTGTCGGTATTGCTGGAACAAAATTTAAGGAAAGGAAATCATGGGTTGACAAAGCTTCTGAAAGGAGAAGTACAGGAGGCATTTGAACAGCGTAAAGAGCTGGCGGTACGGGTGGGCGAAGAAGCGTCTACACGTATGCTGTTTCCTATGATTTTGATGCTGGTGGTAGTAATGATTCTAATACTGGTTCCGGCAGGCATGTCTATGCAGATGTAGCATCAGACCGCCGAAAAGGATATTGTTGTGTGCAACTATAACATAGAAAGGAAAAGAAAATGAAAAATTTATGGTATCAATTTTGGAAAGAGGAAGACGGAATAGGTGTAGTGGAGATGATATTGATCCTGGTGGTGCTAATTGGTCTTGTAATTATATTTAAGAGCCAGCTCACATCTTTGGTTAATGATATCTTTGACAAGATTACAAGCCAGAGTGGAACGATCTAAAGGAAATGAAAAGGGGAAATATTACAGTTTTTTTAAGCTTGATGCTGGCGGTTCTGCTGTTCTTCTTTCAGGTCTGCTTTCAGGCAGCCCGCCTGGCTTTTTTGCGAAGTCAAACACAGGAAGCATTGGAACTTGCAGAGTACTCTATCCTTTCTGAATATCATCGGGAATTATTTGAATGCTATGGCCTTATCTATGTGGATCTGGGATATGGAAGCGGTCAGGAAGACACAGAGTATCTGGAACAAAGGCTTAGAGGTTTTGTTCATGAAAATCTTCCGGAAGGCAGTGTGAAAGCCCTGGAGGCCTGGGATTTTGCCCGGGCTTCCGATGAGAGTGGAATGGCCTACTATGAGCAGGCCGTATCCAGTATGAAACAAAAGACAGGTACATCACTTTTGCAGCGACTGAATTCCAATGAAGAGTTGGGCCAGCAGGCACAGGAATATAGTGAGGAATATGAGAAGACAAAGGAGCGAGAGCAGAACAATCTGGAAGAGTTGCGAAGACGCAGAGAAGAAGAGGAGCAGGTTCATACACCGGATCCGGTGCCATCTGTAAATACATTAAAGGATGGGAGCCGTTTGCACCTGTTTCTTCCGGAAACGGGCAGTGTATCCGGGAAAAAAGTGGATTTAAAAGGTGTGCCCTCCCGGCGAAATTGTCTGATCGGAAGTGGGGCAAGAGGGATTCATAAAGGAAATGCGGGAAATGATCTGTTTTTCCATGGATATTTGCTTGAAAATTTAACAAATGCAGTGGACTTCCTGACAACGGATAAGGAAGAAGGGCAATGGCTGGATTATCAGGTGGAGTACCTGATAGGAGGAAAGGATACAGATATTGCCAATTTGGAAGCTGTGTGTGGGAGGATTCTGACCATACGAGAGGGAATGAACTATGCTTATCTTCAAACAGATTCAGTAAAAAAAGCAGAATGCGAAGCCCTGGCTATTGCATTGGTGGGGGCCACTATGATTCCTGGTCTGGTAGAAGCGGTAAAGCAGATGCTTCTTTTGGGGTGGGCCTTTGGGGAAAGCGTGGCAGATGTTCGCACCCTTTTAAGCGGAAAAAGATGTGCTTTTTGGAAAGGGGACGGTACATGGAGAACTTCTCTTGAAGGTGCCCTGAATCTCCAAAATTCTGTTTCCGAATTTGATAAGGAAGAGGATTCCGGAGGGCTTTCCTACGAGGACTACCTGGGAATGCTGTTGGTTACTATGGGACGGGGGACAAAGACTATGAGAAGCCTTGACGTGATAGAGGGTGTGATAAGACGGATTCCTGGTTGTGGAGGATTCTATGTAGATCAGTGCACAGATTGGTTTCGAGTTCGCATTGTCATTTCTAATGGACGGGAATGGGCAGCGGATCGGACGTTTTGCTATGAGTGGTAGTTATGTAAATTGAGGATAAATATGTGTAATAAGGAAAGAGGTGTACCATGATGTTCTTTTGCTGGAAAGAGTCTTTAAAAAAAAGGAAAGCTCTCCAGGCAGTTGCAAATGATTGTTCCGGTAGTTCAACGGATTCTAAAGGTCAAGTTCATATTTCTTCCCGCAAAAGAATATCATGGTACACCTCTCAAATAGCCGGGAGCATGACTGTGGAGGCAGCCCTGGTATTTCCTGTGTTTCTTTTTGGACTAACGGCCCTTTTATACCTGTTTGTACTTCTGAGAGTACAGACGGAGATTGGGCGAGCACTTACGAATGCGGGCAGAGAGCTGGCACAGGATGCGGGAACAATGGAGGGAATGGAAAGTTCTTTGATTTCAGGAGTCAGAGGCAGTCAAAAAGTAAGGGAATACATGAGTGACCGTTCCGGCGTGGAAATCATAAAGCAGGGAGTGAACGGAATTTCTTTAACAGGAAGCACATGGAATAGAGAGGATTCCATGTTAGCCCTTAGGGCATCCTATCAGGTGATTCTGCCACCGGGAATCCCCTGGTTTCATCCTATCTGCGTTACGCAGACAAAAATAGTGCGGGGATGGACGGGATTTGGAAAAAGGCAGCCCTTTTTAAGCGATCAGGGAGAAGAAGTGGTTTATGTGACAGATTATGGAACTGTGTATCACCGCAGATTGAATTGCAGGCACCTGAAGCTTTCTATCCGGCAGACAAGCATTACACAGGTAGGAGGCTTACGCAATGAAAGCGGTGGAAAATATACACCCTGCGAACGATGCCGGAAAAGCGAAAGCCAGTTGGTTTATATTACTGGTGATGGGAACCGATATCATGAATCCCTAAACTGTCCGGGGCTGGTACGGGGAATTCATACGGTACGGCTCTCAGATATTGGGGGATTACCGCCCTGTTCCGTATGTGGAAAATAGGAAACTTGAGGATGGTGAAACAAATGCGTCAGATGGAGGAGAGATGGAAGAAAAGATAGTAAAAAGCCTGGTTCTTTTGATGTTGTTAATAAATGGCCTGTTGGATTGGAAAAAAGGAGAGATAAGTCTTTTTAGCCTGGTGGGATTTGGAGTCCTGGGAATAGGCCTGAACCTCTGGCTGAAATATCAGAGTCTGGTGGAGGTGATTGGCGGTATGGGAATTGGAATTATATTGCTGGCAACAGCATTTTTTACACGGGAAGCTATTGGCTTTGGTGATGGTTTGTTAATCTGTGTTAGCGGAATTTATCTTGGGCTTTGGAGAAATTTGGGATTACTGATTTTGGGGGCAGTTTGCTGTGGAATGATCTTGGGCATTGGCATACTGGCGGGCAGATTAAAAATGGCAGACAGGGTTCCGTTTGTTCCGTTTTTATTGTTTGCATTTATAGGGAGGATGATTTTTTGAAGAAAAGATTACAAAAAGGAAGTTTTACTGTAGAGGCGTCGATGCTATTACCATTTTTGATTTTTATTATTTTTGCATTTTTCTGTTTGTGTCTGTATCTTCATGACAGAAGTGTATTGTCTTCCTGTGCGGCAGAACTGGCGGGAAAGGGTGCGGCGGAAAAATATCGAAGTGAAAAGGAATTGGAGTCATGGCTTCAGGGGCAGGCGGTGGGATTGGCAAAGGGAAAACTTCTTTGCCTGCGAGATTTGAAAGCTTCTGTGAAAGTTACTCGGAAAATAGTCATGGTGAATTATACAGGCAGTACCAGTCTTTTGGGAGGCTTGAAAGTGAAAGAAGAAGAACAGGCGGTTCGCTTAAACCCCACAGTAAGGCTTCGAAGTCACCGGGAAATAAAAAGGATAGGGGTAAAGGAGGTGTGATATGAAAACGGTGTACAAGAGAGAAATTGATCGCAATTATTTGATATTAGAACAGGATGAATTTCAAGATTACTATCAGGTAGGAATGCTGGTGAGAAATTGTATTTCCGGACTTTTAAAATGTAGCTTGAGCAGAATGGATAAAACCGCGGCTTTTTATTATGAAATTACATCAAAACAAAATTTGCGATTAGTCTTGGAACGGCGGCATCTAAAAGCCATAGAGCTTGAGGCACTGTTAGAGCAGCTGTTGTTAGCGGCCAGAAACTGTGAGGAGTACCTTCTGGATACAGAGAAGCTTTTGCTGAATCCGGATTATATTTATCTGGATCCGGATAATTGGGAATTTTCTTTTTGCTTCTTTCCATTCTACAATATGGAAGGAGTAAATGAACTTTTGGAGTTGGCTGAATACCTTTTGGATCGCTTAGACAAACAGGATGGAGATGCAGTGGCACTTGGGTATGAGTTTTATCGAATGGCAGGAGAAGAAAATGCATCCATAGAACAAATACTTTCTGCCTGGAGAAAAGAGCGGCAAGAGGGAAAAACGGAGATTACAAAACAAGAGGAAGAAATAGAAATACCGCAGACAGAAGCCAGAGGAGAAACCACATTTTTAAAGAAAGCATCCGGATTAATTTTGCACAGTGAGAATCCGTCCTATCCAAGCATGGAGATTTTAGAGGAACAATTTTTGATTGGAAAGAAAAAAGATGCAGTGGATGGCCTGATCAAAGCCAGAGGAATCTCCCGTCTCCATGGGAAGATATCGAAGGAGGAAGGCATCTACTATCTCACAGATCTCAATTCTACCAATGGTACTTTCCTGAATGGCGGGCGCCTGGAAGTAAATGAAAAGGCACGGATTCGCCATGGTGACATTGTGGGGTTTGCGGATGTAAAATATGTGGTAGATCTTTCAGAAGAACTCCATTATAATAAAAGCAATACACTATCTAAGCAAATGGAGAATATAAATGATTTTTGAAAGTCATGCTCACTACGATGATGAGGCCTTTGATGCAGATCGAGAAGAGATTTTAAAGGAATGCCGGAAACAGGGCGTTGATACAATTGTGAATGTAAGTGCCAGTTTGGATTCAATAAGAAGCACACTAGCATTGACAGAGCGGCATACATTTATTTATGGAGCTGTAGGAATTCATCCAGATGAAGTTGGAGAATTAAATGAGGAAGCTTTTGCGTGGCTGCGAAAGCAGTGTAGTTATCCGAAAGTGGTGGCAGTGGGAGAAATTGGATTGGATTACTACTGGAATAAGGAAAAGCATGAAGTTCAGAAGTATTGGTTCCGGCGTCAAATGGAACTGGCGAAAGAGCAAGAACTTCCAATGATTATACACAGTAGAGAAGCAGCGGCAGACACCCTGGAAGAAGTGAGTAAGGCTCACTCACCAGGGCTTAGAGGAGTGATACATTGTTTCTCTTATTCACCGGAGATTGCAAAAGAGTATCTGAATATGGGATACTACATTGGAATAGGGGGAGTGGTCACTTTTAAGAATGCCAAAAAGTTAAAAGAAGTAGTGAAAATGCTGCCCTTGAATCGAATCCTTTTGGAAACAGATTGCCCCTATTTGGCTCCTGAACCTAATCGTGGAAAACGGAATTCTTCTTTATATCTTCCCTATGTGGCAGAAGCCATCGCACGGGTTAAAGGCATAGAGGCAGAAGAGGTTGTACGGGTAACAAATAAAAATGCCAGAGCATTATATTTTAAAGAATAAGGAGACTTCCTTTTATGGACAGACCGGTGCCGACCCTGGGGATCCCCCAGAATACCATTGCGGTTTTAAACAAATATCAATTTGTATTTCAGAAAAAATATGGACAGAATTTTTTGATTGATCCCCATGTTTTGGAGAAGATCATTCGGGCTGCCCGGATTGAGTCGGGGGATTTTATCGTTGAGGTAGGTCCTGGGATTGGAACATTGACGCAATACTTGGCGGCATCTGCCCGTCAGGTAGTGGCGATTGAGATTGATAAAATGCTTATTCCTATATTAGAAGAGACCTTAAACGGCTATGATAATGTGTTGATCCTGAACGAGGATGTATTGAAAGTGGATATACGTCAATTAGTAGAGACGCGAAACGGCGGACGACCTATAAAAATAGTGGCGAATCTTCCATATTATATAACCACACCTATTATTATGAGCCTTTTTGAGAATAAAGTGCCTTTGGAAAGCATTACGGTTATGGTCCAGAAAGAAGTGGCAGAACGGATGAAAACTGGTCCTGGCTCAAAAGATTATGGTGCTCTTTCCCTGGCAGTGCAGTATTATGCTTGTCCGGAGCTGATTGCAAATGTACCGCCTAATTGCTTTATGCCAAGACCTAAGGTGGGGTCCGCGGTGATAAAGCTGACCCGCCATGAGAAGCCGCCTGTCAATGTCGAAGATGAGGACCTGCTTTTTCGATTGATACGTGCCTCTTTTAATCAGCGCAGAAAAACGTTAGTAAACAGTTTGAATAATGCATTTGACATTATAGTGCCAAAGGAAACGGTAGCGAAAGCCATTGCGGGGATGGGACTTCCACCAAGTGTTCGAGGAGAAGTATTAACACTGGAGCAATTCGCAGAACTGGCAAACCGGCTGGGGGAAAAACAGAAAGTTTTATAAGAACAGACATGAGAAAGACAAGTTGGGCATAGAATATTCCAAAGAAAATAGCAACATTATTTGCCATGTAAAATAGGTGAATGTGAGAGCTGAATATGAGGAGGGATTTCTTTGTCCGATTATAAACGACTTGTTTCCTATATTTACGAGTATGTTCAGGGAGAAAAAAGGGAGAGCGTAGGCTTTGTAAAAGTGAATGCTCGAGACGGTACCTGCAAGATTCAAATTCATATGAAAGGATTTTATGTCAGAGGACAGCAGCCTTACCGGGCTTATGTTTTTACACAGAGGAGAGAACAACTGACCGGGCAGCTTTTAGGAGAATTGGAAAGCAGAAACGGAGTGCTGGAGTGGAGTGGGACTACGGTGACCGAACACTTGATGAATGGTGGCTTTAGTCTGGAAGAAAGCAAGGGAATATATATAGAAGGGGAAGAACACATTTATGCGGCTCAGTGGGATGACTATCCGGTAGATGTGGAACGGTTCGTACCTCTGGGGAGGTCTGCCAGGCAGGCTTTGGTTAAACCAGATGGAGGAATGGTTTCGGAAGCGGAGGAAAAAGAGACAGAAATATTAAAAGCGGCGGAGTTAGAACCAGAGAAAAAAGTAGAGGAAAGGCGAGATACCCGGGAAGAACAATGGAAATATCTGGAAAATCGCTTTCCGGTTATGCAGTATGTGGATGGGAGCGGAGCAGTAATGTCCAGTATTCGGCTGGATCCTCAAAGCCTTACAAGAGTTCCGCGAGATAAATGGGAATTAGGTAATAACAGCTTTCTCCTTCATGGAATATATCAATACCGCCATTTGCTGCTTCTGCGAAGAAAGGCGGAGAATAAGATAAATTATTATATAGGAGTTCCGGGTGTTTATAATGATCAGGAACAGATGATGGCATCTATGTTTGGGTTTCAGGAGTTTCGAATGCTGAAAGAACCGGGGGTCAAGGAAGGGAGCTTTGGCTATTGGTGCAGGACTTTGGCATAAAAGGGGCATCGGAGAGATAGAGGAGAAAGAACATGACAGAAGATGAAAAATATATGAAAGAAGCATTGAAGCAGGCGAAAAAGGCAGAGGTCCTGGAAGAGGTTCCAATTGGCTGTGTGATTGTACAAAATGGTCAAATTATTGCCCGAGGCTACAATCGCCGGAATACAGATAAGAATACACTTTCTCATGCAGAACTCAATGCCATTCGAAAGGCTAGTAAAAAGACAGGGGACTGGAGGTTGGAAGACTGTACCATGTATATCACTCTGGAACCCTGTCAAATGTGTGCGGGGGCGATTGTGCAAGCCCGTGTGGGACGAGTGGTAATTGGAGCCATGAATCCCAAGGCGGGCTGTGCGGGATCTGTTCTGAATCTTTTAGAGTGTCCTGAGTTTAATCATCAGGCAGAGGTTGAACGAGGTATTTTAGAGGCGGAATGCAGTGAAATGTTAACAGAATTTTTTCAACAGCTTAGAGAAAACAAGAAAAAGAAAAAACCTGTTGACAAACAAATAAAGGTCTAGTATAATTACTTCTGCGTCACAGGTGACGTAGAAAAGAATATCGTTTGAAAGATAGAATTTCAGGAGAAATACTCAAGAGGCTGAAGAGGCGCCCCTGCTAAGGGTGTAGGTCGTGAAAGCGGCGCGAGGGTTCAAATCCCTCTTTCTCCGTTTCTTTTCAAAAGGTATTTTTTTGCCCTTTCAGTCATTGACAAAAGAAAGGGTGGATGATATAATATAATTCCACCGCTTGAAAGAGCGAAAGTGTTCTTGTAAAAATACAAAAATAAGTGTTGACAAAGCGAGAACATATGTGGTATTATGTCAGAGTTGCGTGTTTGACGCAATGCAAGCGAACCTTGATAACTAAACAGTGTAAAAACCTTGAAAATTCTAAGAGAAGAATTCAAAAACAGCCCTGTTCCAGAGATGGGATAGAGCAACCTAAAAACAGTAAGAACGGGAAGAATAGCTAGTAGTTGTTCTGACCAAAGATCAGACAAGGCGGAAACATCTTGTCACTAGGTTCGAAAGGACCTCACCAAGTGTCAAGATGTCGGTTTTGACTAGACTCGAAACCACCTCGCCAAGTCAAAGACTCGAACATGAGAGTTTGATCCTGGCTCAGGATGAACGCTGGCGGCGTGCTTAACACA
>CAOJBY010000002.1 GCA_948330435.1 uncultured Lachnoclostridium sp.
TATTTCCGGCCACTAAAAAAATGTGTCCGTAAATCCATCTGGGCATTGTTCAAAGAATGCTGTTAGTAAATTCCAGTTCCGCATCCTTTGCTCAATCCCCCCTTACCTAGATGTATTTCCGGCCACTAAAAAAATGTGTCCGTAAATCCATCTGGGCATTGTTCAAAGGATGCTGTTAGTTATTCCAGTTCCTCACACGTCAGCACTTCTTTGGTGCGTTCAAATTCCCCGTAACGCAGGCCCCGATCTGCCGTCTCCATCTCTCCCACCTGGTTATCATAAGGATCCGCCCGCCAATGCTCCTTGTCAATGGTAAAAGGTGCCTGAAACCCACGGTTAGCCACCATCCGGTACGGATCCAGATTGCCGAAATAGAACCGCCGCCGTTCTTCATTTTCCGCCCGTACCGCCGCCGTTCCATAGGAGGGATCGGCATACAGCCATCCATAAGGTTCAATGTAAAACCGCACCCAATCGTGTGCACCGCAAAAATCCGGTTCCGCCGTAAGGCCGCTCTGCCAGCAGGCCGGAATTCCCGCACACCGGCAAAGAGTCAAAAACAGCAAGGCGAACACCCCGCAGTCCCCCATAAAGGTTTTGGCACAGTTTTCCGCAATATCCTCCAGGATAAAATAGGCAGGCATAAAGGTATATCTCATATTAAGGGTGATAAAGTCATAAAACCTCCCGGCCTTTTCCAGCGAATCCGTAACCCCTTTTGTCAATTTCGCCGTCAACTCCCGAATATAGGGAGTAAAACGAATGTGGGGCATCTCCTCGTTGGTAAAGAAGTCCGGCTGCGTGCATCCATTCTGACATCCGTCCTCCCGCATACGCTCCACATCATGATACCGTGCGGTATGTACATAGGAATACTCCACATAAAATTCGTGGTTTTCCTCCATAATGCCCTCCCAGCAAACGGTTCTCTGAAGTGCATCCTCCGGTGCAATCTTTCCCTCCGGGGGATAGATCTTCTCTATCACAATCTCACTTTGCTGTTCGCAGGCTGCCGGAATGGGCAGATGGGCACGGACAAACATCCCTGGCTCAAAGACCTCGTCTTTCATACGCAGGCCGGCACGAATCCGGATGCGATTGCCAAGCTCCCCTCTCTCCCGTATCAGACGGGCACAGCGGTTGAGCCGCCCCTCTCCGGCCGAGTCTTTTCCCGCACTCTCCACCCCCGGAAGCCGCACCCCTGCCCGAATGGCAAAGGCCGGTTCCGCCTTACACATACTCTGAAAAAAGCGATTAAAGAAGCGTCGCTCCCCCTTATCGTAAATCCACCCTATCTTCCCGTCATCTGCACGTTCCTCAAATTCCTCTTCCCCAAAATCTGGAATATGCTGCCGGACTACAGCCAGTGCTTCTTCCTTTGTGTAGGGATAATCCTCGGACATACGCCTTATCATTTCCCTTTGAGCCTTTAGACAATAGCCCATGGCATCTGATGTGGTATCCATTAGCCGCTTATCAATGAGTCTCACGGCCCGTTCCCAATCACCAGAAAGCTTGCACCGCAAA
Organism: uncultured Lachnoclostridium sp.; assembly: GCA_948330435.1. Classification (GTDB taxonomy): domain Bacteria; phylum Bacillota; class Clostridia; order Lachnospirales; family Lachnospiraceae; genus Laedolimicola. Next base: position 1,528 of record CAOJBY010000002.1, read on the forward strand.
ATATCCTCCGGCAGCCCCACATACAGATAACGGAAAGCATCATTCATTCCCAAAGCTTCCTCCTTTCCGGAAAGCTCGATCCCAAGGCTGCTCTTTGTGAGCAAAGGGTATCTTCGAATGCTTTCCATATAAACAGAGGTTCTCCGCCTGTCTTTCCCAGGCGAAGAACCATTTGAAACCTATCCTGTCTAAAATTGTGACAACGAATTGTCATTGGCAAAGCATATCACAATACACTTCCATGCTTTGCATTTCTTTCCACCTTAGATAAACAGCTGCATCAAATACCCCATGGCCAGGCCGCAGAAGTTTCCGACTGCTGCTCCCAAAACTCCCATCAATACACCGATACCGGCATAAGAGGGATTGTAGGCGGATGCCACAATGGGTGCGGATGCACTTCCGCCGATATTTGCCAGTGACGCAGTGGAAACCATACAGCAGTCCCAGTGGAACAACTTGGAAAGGAGATACATCACCGCAATATGGATAATCATAACCACAAGGCCTGCCACGATCCACAGAGGTGCACTTACCAGATCCACCAGTGTAGCGGTAGATGCCAGCAGGGAAACAACGGCATACAGATAGATATTGGAGAGCTCTTCCACTGCTGGAAGCTTTCCAAGAGGACTCAAAGCACAGATAAGACCCAGAACCGTTACAAATACCGTGGTAAGGGTTCCCTTATCAAACATCGCCAGTCCGACTTCCTTCAAAGCTGTATTTCCGGCCGCACCAACCATCTGTGAAATGGCGGAAACCATAAGGGACAGGCCAATGAGGAAGATCCAGTCGCTTGCCGTAGCCCGCTTTTTCTCTTTCTCAACCTCTGCGTTGGCAGCATCTGCAACCTCCTGAAGCTTGGAGGTGTCTGCCTTTACGGACTTATCCCATTTGCTTGCGTAGCGAACCATAATCAGCAGCAGGGCAATCCATACGGAATAGTAAACCGTATCCACGGCCAGTGCACAGCCATAAGCACCGGGATCAATGGTAAATGCCGCTTCCATAGCCGCCATGTTGGCAGAACCGCCGATCCAGGAAGCACACAGAGCCGCCATGGCACCCCAGATGGTCTCTCCGCCGCCCAATGCACCCTTGAATACCAGGAAAGCGATAAAGAAACCAAGCATAATAGAAACAGCACCGCCCATAAAGATAGCTACCATCCGGCCGCCCAGCTTTGCTAATTTACGAATGTCACAACGTAACAGCATAACGAAAATCATGGCATACAAAAGATTGTTCTTCAATACACCAAAGGCTGCGGAACAGCCCTCCGAATCAAACATTCCGATGGTACAGAACAACATGTTCAACACATAGATCCATACAAGCGGCGGAACATAATTAAAGACTTTCCACTTTGTATACTTTTCCGCAGCAAGCAGAATACCTGCCAGAAACATCAGAAACGCTATGTAGGTAAAACCGTTTTGAATCATAACTCCACTCCCTTCGTTTGTGAAAATGCACATATTCTTTTGTGCAAAAAACAATATATCTGTCTAATTGTACAACACAAGAGATGTGGTTGTCAAGGATTTTCCAAGTTTTTCCCGCAAAAGGAATGCCGCAGCAAGTAACACTTCTCTCATCTGCGGCATTCCTTATAAAATCACATTCTACCGTATTTTCTATACCACGCCCTGAGCCAGCATAGCATCCACCACCTTCTCGAATCCGGCAATGTTGGCTCCTACTACATAGTTCTTCGCATAGCCGTAACGCTCTGCGGCATCCGCCATGTTATGGCAGATATTTACCATGATGCCCTGAAGCTTTGCATCTACCTCATCAAAGGTCCAGCTCAAACGCTCGCTGTTCTGGGACATCTCCAGTGCGGAGGTTGCAACACCGCCTGCATTGGCTGCCTTGCCCGGTGCAAACAGAACGCCCTGCTCCTGCAGGTACTCGGTAGCTTCCAGGGTGGTCGGCATGTTCGCACCCTCTGCCACTGCGGTAACACCGTTGGCTACCAGTGCCTTGGCATCCTCCAGATGAAGCTCATTCTGGGTTGCACAGGGAAGTGCCAGATCTACCTTTACGGTCCATACGCCCCGGCCCTCATGGTACTCAGAGTTAGGACGATAATTCTTGTACTCGGTCAGTCTTGCTCTCTTAACCTCTTTAATCTCTTTCAATGCTGCTACATCAATTCCTTCCGGATCGTATACCCAGCCGTTGGAATCGCTGCAGGTCAGCACCTTAACGCCAAGCTGCTGTGCTTTCTGGATGGCATAGATTGCTACGTTTCCGGAACCGGATACGGCAGCCGTCTTGCCTGCGATGTCGATACCGTTCATCTTCAGCATCTCCTGTGTCAGGTACAAAAGACCGTAGCCTGTTGCTTCTGTTCTAGCCAGAGAACCTCCGTAGGACAGACCCTTTCCCGTCAGGACGCCCTCGTAAAGTCCGGTCAGTCTCTTGTACTGTCCGTACAGATAGCCTATTTCTCTTGCACCTGTTCCGATATCGCCGGCCGGTACGTCTGTGTTCTCGCCAATGTATTTGCAAAGTTCCGTCATAAAGCTCTGGCAGAAAGCCATAACCTCACGATCGGATTTGCCCTTGGGATCAAAGTCGGAACCACCCTTGCCGCCGCCGATGGGAAGTCCGGTCAGGGAATTCTTGAAAATCTGCTCAAAGCCTAAGAACTTAATAATGCCTAAGTTTACGGACGGATGCAAACGCAAGCCCCCTTTGTAAGGTCCGATTGCACTGTTGAACTGTACACGGTATCCCGTATTCACCTGTACCTGTCCCTTATCGTCTACCCAAGGTACACGGAACTTAATCTGACGCTCCGGCTCAACCAGACGCTCCAGAAGTGCTTCCCGGCGGAACTTCTCTTCATTGGCATCCACCACAGGTCTTAAGGAATTCAATACCTCTTTTACTGCCTGATGGAACTCCGGCTCGCTGGGGTTCTTTGCAACCACTGCTTCAATAATCTCATCAACGTATGACATGTTTTCTCTCCTCCTTTTATATCTTGCATACATACAAAAAAAGCGTACAAAAATAACGAAGCGCATGACATAGGCCACACGCTCTTTTTTGACGCCTTTGTCATGCACTATTATATACATGCTTATTTCATATTTGCAAGTATTTTTCAAAAAATTTTTTTCATTCCCTTATTTACATTCAACCTATTTTTCCTGAGGTAACTCCTCTTCCGGAAATGCCTGAAGCCACAGACCTATTAAAAAAATACCAACAAACCTCAAAAATGTTGGAATGCTCGCAACTAATAAAGAGACAAAAAACGAAACACCCGTATCAAAATACATCAATTGCTGTATTGAAAAACCCCCAAAAAAAGTCAATTGCTGTATTATATAACTTAACAGAAAGTAGATTGTGGGCAAAAACCAGGTTCTCTTTACCATTTTGACTGCATTTTTTCTTAGAGAAGGCAGCATACTGCCGGCAGACAACACCGCTAAAAGTATAGCTCCATAGCTGCTCAGTGCTCCAAAGACACCATAGAAAACATTTGGCAGATTCAAAAGAGCATAAAAAATGGAAGCTGCCAAGATCCCCTTATTCCTTTTTCCTATAAGAAGAACAATAGCAAAAGCAAACATTGCCGCACAAAAGAGTGCTTCTATCGGCTCTGCAATCCAACCGTTTCGAATTCCCTGAATCACGGTATAGATTCCAATCAACAGAAAATCGAAACCAGCAAGAATAGAATAGAGCCTTGTATGTCTTGCCTTATTCTGTACTGCAGGCCCATCATCTGAAATAAACATAACATGAATGATGGCAACACCAAACAGCATCCATCCATAAAACCACCATTTCCCAAAGCCATGTCCCTTACTCTTTGCAATAAATGCCGGAAAGAGACCCAAAAAAGCAGCCACTACTGTCATCACTAAAAACATCAAAAAAAACATATTTCCCCTTCATTTCCTTAAAAATATTTTTTTGATTGTATTTAATATACCATAAACAGCAAATTCTTTCCACTAACTATGTAAAGAATTCATCACAAAATACAGAGAGGGCTGTGGGGTAATACGACATCGGCCATTTCTGTCGTATTACCCCACAGCCCTCTCTTATTTATTTCAGATAACTCTTTAGCTGTGCAATATTTTTCTCTTCAAAGTCCATCAATTCCTCTGCCAGTTCATAGTATTCTTTCTTCGCCCCTTTGTTTGCTTTCACCGCTTTCATCAGATCCGTGATTCCCTTGGTATTTCCCTGAATCATCAGATCTGCCACATGCTCTGTACTGGTATTTAAAAGCGTATTGGCCTGAATGGAGGTCCATAGCATGGCTTTTCCCACCGGCGAGGAGGTCTCCGGCTGCTGATTCGCCTCCCGAATCTTCTCTGTCACTTTATCCTCAAAAGAGAGAAATCGAACCGCCTGACGATTCAGGTCCAAGGCCAGATCTTCATCATATACCTTACTGATTATTGCATTAATTGCCTCTACTCCCATTTTACTGTTCCGGTATGCCTCATTCAGCACTGCCATATCTTCACCTGTAAGCATAAAAAACTCCTTTCGCACACTGATTTTTCTCTAGCATGTGGAGATTTTTTACTTTTATTCATCTTTTAAGGCAAAATCAATAACCTTTTATTCCTTTTCCTTTTTTTTCAAACTTTTCTGCCGATATACTTAATAAAGGGAAGCTAAATTTTCCTTTTACAAAACAAAATACGGTATTTTATACCAGAAAGGAGTTGAAAACATGGCAGTAGGTGCAGTATCTAGTTATGGTACAAACAATGCGTATCAAAGTTGGGTGGACAACGCCAATGCTGATAAGGAGAAATTGGAAAAGGAACTGGGCATCGATACATCCGACAGTTCTGATACCAAGACTTCAAGTACTTCCGGTACTTCAAGTACAAGCAGCACCAACAACACCTCCAGCAGTTCAAGTTCCAGCAGTACCAGTACTTCAGGCACGAGCACTTCACGTTCCTCCAGTACTTCTACATTCCTGCTGAGTTATAAGCACAACCTGACCTCTCTGGAGTCTGCTTCTGAGAGCCTGCGTCTCAGCAGCCGGAATAACGTATTTTCCAAATACGAAACGGCCATGAGAGATCTTCAGAGAGCTAATACGGACGAGGATAAGGCTTCTGCTCAGGCAGCTGTAGACAAGGCACAGGAAGATATTATTGCCGCAGTAAAGGATTTTGCCAAGGCTTACAACAGTGCTGTTTCTTTCCTGGAGAGTAACTCTGACCGCAGTTCTACTGTAGCCAGACAGTTAAATTCCCTGAAAAATGCTCTGACCACAGAGGATGCAATGGCCAGGATCGGTTTGAGTTTTGACAAGTCCGGAAATCTTGAAGTGGATGAGGATAAGCTTAAAAAGACTCTGAACGAGAACTATAATTCCGTAAAGGATATTATGGGCGGCCAGTTTGGTCTCGCCGAGCGTGCTGCTTCCAAGGCTACTTATATCCTTGATCATGCATCAGTAGAAAAGATCGCCGGAGTTACCGAAAAGGCAAGTAAGGCCAATTCCATCAGTGATCTGGATGACTTTGAGATCTTTTCCAAGTTTGCACTAGGCGGTGCGTACAACCTTACCAATTATTATGCGGTAGGCTCAATGCTGAATACCCTTGTATAATAATCTCAGATTAAGATTCCCCCAATCCCTCACATACGAGTGATTAGGGGAATCTTTTTGTGTTGAGAAAACAAAAAAAATGTGATAGAATGTGTGAGCATCTCCTGACAGAAGAACTGCCCACCCCAAAATGATATGCATGGGAGGTTACAATGAAGAATGTCAATTTTAAAAAAATGGTCCGGGACACTATACCAGTGATAGCAGGTTATATTGTTCTGGGTATGGGTTTTGGAATTATTATGAAAGCAAATGGATACAACATCTGGTTTGCATTAGCTATGAGCCTGTTCATCTATGCCGGCTCCATGCAGTATGCGGCTATCAGCCTTTTTACCAGCGGGACCTCCCTGCTTACTGTAGCCCTCACGACGCTTGTAGTAAACGCAAGGCATCTATTCTACGGAATCTCCATGGTAGATAAATATAAGGATGCCGGCATCCGAAAAACCTATATGATCTTTGCACTGACAGACGAAACCTATTCGCTGGTGTGTGATACAAACCAGGACACAAACTATTGCTTCTTTGTCTCTTTGCTAAATCAATTCTACTGGATCTTGGGAACAGTGATTGGCTCTGTCATGGGAAGCAAAATTAGCTTTAATACAAAAGGAATTGATTTTGCACTTACCGCACTGTTTTTAACCGTATTTATAGAACAGTGGATAAAAAATAAGAACCATTTTCCGGCTGTTACAGGTGTTTTTATTTCCATCATCTGCCTGATAATCTTCGGACAAAGCAATTTCCTCATTCCCTCCATGTTCATCATTGCCACAATATTGTTACTGAACATGAGAAAGGAGCAAACCCTTGACAAATAATCAAGTTATTGGAGCAATCATAATTATGTCAGCCGTTACAATTTTTATACGCTTTCTTCCTTTCGTTGCTCTCAGAGGGAAAAAAACACCTGCCTGGATTACGTATTTAGGTGCCCGTCTGCCCTATGCGGTTATGGGAATGCTGGTTGTTTACTGTTTAAAGCATGTCAATTTTTCGTCCGCCAAGAATTTCTTACCGGAACTTATTGCCGGAATCCTCGTCGCCATAAGTTACATTATCAAAAGGAATACATTAATAAGTATTATTTTAGGGACTGCCTGCTATATGGTTTTCGTGCAGGTTGTATTTATATGATACCAGTGGCATCTCTGTTAGGGAAAGGAATCCAACATGGCCTACAAAATATTGCTGATCGATGACGACGCCGAGCTCCTCAAAATGCTGAAAACCTATTTTGAGCGAAAAAAATACGAAGTTATTACCGCCAGGAACGGACCCGAGGGATTAAGCCGGCTGAAGCTTAAGCCGGATCTCATACTGCTGGACGTAAACATGCCGGGCATTGACGGAATCGAGGTCTGTAGACGAATACGGGACAAGACAGCCTGCCCGATTCTATTTTTGACCGCCCGGGTGGAAGAACAGGACATTGTAAACGGACTTTCCTCAGGCGGCGATGACTATATTTTAAAGCCCTTCGGACTAAAGGAGCTTGAAGCGAGGATACAGGCACACCTGAAACGGGAAATGCGGCGCAGCGAAAAGACCGAATGCCGCTTTCAGGGCGAGCTGTCCATTGATTACAGTGCAAAGACCGTGCAGATTGGCACCGATTATCTGGATCTGACAAGACTGGAATACAAAATCATCGAATTTCTGACCATGAATCCGAAAATGGTCTTTGATAAAGACCGGATTTACGAAAAAGTCTGCGGCTTTGATGCCGAGGGGGACAGCCGGGTGATCACCGAGCTTATCCGCAGAATCCGAAATAAGCTCCGGCAATACACAGAAACGGAATATATTGAAACCGTATGGGGGATGGGATACCGATGGATAAAATAAAAAATCTCTCCGTAAGAAAAACAATTTTTCTCTATATGGCGGCCGCCCTGTTCTGCAGCTTTCTTCTCTCGGCAGTCCTTGTCCGAATCGCCAGACGGGCACAGATGCATATCTGGTGGAATTATGTGGATCAGGAAGCCTATTTTGAAGCAGTCGAACGGGAGGGGCCTTATTCCATAACCGATATTCGAAGACCGGAGAATTCAAAAATGACGCCCTCCGATCTTTTTGTGTCAGAGCTCTGCGACTTTTTACAGACCTATGCCATATTGATTTTGTCCATCGGGGGAAGCCTGGGGGCCGTTCTTCTTTTTTACCACATCAAACTCAAAAAACCCATTGAAGAGTTGGAACAGGCATCGAAAAAAATTGCGGAAAATCATCTGAATTTTACCATTCACTATGAAAGCAGGGACGAGATGGGCACGCTTTGCCGGGAGTTTGAACGGATGCGGGAACAGCTTGCCAGGAACAATCAGATCCTATGGCGGACAATCGAAGAGGAAAAAATGCTGCGGGCGGCCATTGCCCACGATATCCGGGCACCCCTGTCCGTCTTGAAAGGGTATCAGGAAATGCTGACGGAATACCTGCCGGATGCGGATATGGATATGGATCAGGCAATGGAAATGCTGAGGGAAAGCGGTCGCCAGATTGAACGCATGGATGCTTTTGTGGAAGCTATGCGGAAAATGAGCAGCTTAGAAAGCCGGGAACTGGCCCCGGAGGATATTTCTGCCGGACAGCTTAAGGAAGCTATCCGGGCGGAGCTTTCTATTGTGGAAAAAGAGTTCCAAAAGCAATGCACCCTGGAGGTGCCGGAATCAGAGGAACGATTCTGCGGAGATAAGGAAATAATCCTGGAGGTCACGGAGAATCTGCTGTCCAACGCCCTCCGTCATGGGAAGCAGCAGATCGCAATTCTGGTAAAGACAGGCTATTCGGAATTAAGCATCTGCGTCAGGGATGACGGCGACGGCTTTGGAGAAGATGTGGAAAAAGTCACAGAAGCGTTCTATGGGAGAAATGTAAAAGACAGCTTAAAGCATGCAGGAATTGGAATGTACATCAGCAGGCTGTATTGCGAAAAGCATAGGGGGAAATTAGTTTTGGGAAATGAGGAACAGGGAGGTGCTGTAGTGACAGCCATATTCCGCCGGATTGCATAAGCGATCCGGCATTTTTTTGCCAGCCTTGCTTTTCATTGTCATTTTGTTGTGATTTCTCTTTTACAATGACGTCAACGCATGAAAAGTATTGCGGGACTTAAATCAGCAAACTCTTGAACAGTGCCAGAACAATTTATGGACGGATGCTTTTGCGGCCGGAAATTGTTCTATATGAGAGGTACTGGAAAGAGTTTGCGGGACTCTAAATAGGAGGCGAAAATTATGTGGCCGATTTTAAAACGCGAGGTAAAGAATTATATCCGCAATCCCCTCCTCTGGCTTGGCATCGCAGTCGGTGCTCTGATGATATTTCAAAATGTAAGCCCCTACCTGAACATCCGTTATCTCTCAGAGGGAGAAGCCATTGTAAACGACTACCCGGAAACCGTTCACGACGGAGATGTCTACGAGGGATACGTGCCGACAGACGAGGAGACAAGGCGTGAAATGTGGGAAGCAAGAATACAGTCGGTTCTGATTTCCGAATTTCAGATGAACCCTGAAAAAGTACAAAATCTTATGGATAAACTAAAAGAACTGAACATCATGGAAGCATGCACCCGCCTGGAGGAATACGGCTTCTACAACGCCTATTACGAGTACAAAATGACAGCCTATCACAAAGGCACCCGTGAAGAGCTGAATTCTTATATATCGGGAAAACTGGAAAACAGAGCCTTTTCCTACTACTTTTCAAGGAAATTTGCCGATTTTGCCGGACTGTTTATGGGATTCTTCGCTACGATTATCTTATCCGTCCTGTTTATGCAGGATACCAGGCGAAATACCTATGAGCTTCTTCACACAAAGCCCTTAAGCCCTGGAAAATACCTGTCCGGCAAGGTGGCCGGCGGCTTTGCGGTCTGCCTGATCATCCTGGCAGTCCTGAATCTGATTTTCTTCGGCCTGTGCCTCGTATCTGCGGGAAGCCGTGGATTTGAGGTGCATTTGACAGACTTTTTATTGGCAACCTGCCTTTATATCCTGCCAAATATGCTGATGATCGTGAGCGTCTACAGTCTGATTTCACTGGTATTTAAAAATCCGCTGCCTGCGGTGCCGCTTCTGCTTCTCTATATGGTGTATTCCAACATGGGAAGCTACCGAAACGCAGATGGCATCTACGGATATTACGGCAGACCACTGGCAATCATGGTGCGGTTTCCGGGATGCTTTTTTGATACCACCCCTCCGCCAATGGTATTGCCAAATCAGAGCTTCCTGATCCTGGCCGCCGCAGGCATCCTGTTTCTCTCGACGCAGATCTGGAAAAGGAGGCGGGTATATTGATATACGAAATGAAAATCTCCCTGCCCTTTTCCAAAATTTCCTATGCGGTATTTTTTGTCGTCCTGTTAAGCCTGATAAGAGGGGTGACTTACTCGGTCGAAATCGGGATTGCCTTAGAGGGACCTATGGCCCTCCTTGCCGCCTCATTCTGTGCCGACACCTATACCCAGGAAATCACCAGCAGGCGGTCGGAGATCCAGCGGCTCTGTCCCATGAAAAAGAGAATGCATTCTATCTACAAAAGGCTTGTGATAGAGGAAGTATTTTTGCTATCTGTGGCAGCCGCCGGATATGGATTCTTCTTTCTGTTTCAGCATCCGGGAATCGCCAGTGCAGGGCAAAGCCGAGCCGCAAGCGAGTTGTGCCGCTTTCTTATATATCTGGCCGCCATCGCCATTACCCTTGGCTTCTGGGGACTCTTATCCAATCTCATCTCCTGCCTGTCCCGGAACATGTGGGTGGGAATGGGTGGCTGCCTGCTGCTGTGGATGATCACCTATTCCAGTATGGGCGACCGGTATCTCGGAGCGTGGAATCTGTTTTCCTACACATTCCGAAACCTGGAAAAGAACGGCGATTCTAACTGGATATGCGGGAAAATGGTTTGTGTCGGTATAGGAATCATGGCAGCGGCGGCATTGCCTAAAATTATTGAAAAAAGAGGTTAGGATCATGAGTATTAAGATAGAGGATTTGACAGTCACATTTAAGAATCAGGTAACGGCAATCCATCACGCAAATCTGAAAATCCCAAAGGGAATCTTCGGGCTGTTGGGAGAAAACGGAGCCGGAAAAACCACGCTGATGCGGGTGCTCACAACGGTGCTGCCACCCACCGGCGGAACCGTATCCTTAGACGGGATACGCTACAGCGAAAAAAATTTTGAAAAAATCCGCAGTAAAATCGGATATCTGCCCCAGGAGATTGACCTGTATCCGGGTCTCACTGTACAGGAATGCCTGGAATACATGGGGGACTTATCCGGTGTTCCAAAGCGTGCCTGCAAAAAACGCATTCGGTACTATCTGGAAAAGACAAGTCTGTCAGAGCACCGCACAAAGAAGATGCGACAGTTATCAGGCGGCATGAAGCGGAGGGTGGGGCTTGTTCAGGCACTCTTAAATGAGCCGGAATTTCTAATTGTGGATGAACCCACAACTGGCCTGGACCCGGAGGAACGCATCCGTATCCGGAATCTTCTGGTTGATTTTTCAGAAAAGCGTACCGTTCTGTTCTCCACCCATGTGGTGGAAGATCTGGCAGCTACCTGCAATCAGCTTGCCGTTATGAAAAAGGGACGGTTTCTCTATTCCGGAAGCATGAAAGGACTCTTGGAGCAGGCCCAGAGCCATATCTGGATCTGCAAAGCAAGAGATGAAACAGCGGCCAGGGAGTTGGAAAAGAAATATCATGTCTCCTCAAAGCAGTATGTAGGGGATGCATTGCAGATAAAATTCATCAGCGAAAAGCCGCCACAGATGGAATGTCGGCCCTGCGAGGTAACGCTTGAGGATGCTTATATTTATATTGCCAACAGGAAATCGTAATCTTCTAACAGCCTAAATGCGGGCAGGAGAAAATCTATACTCCTGCCTGCACTATCTATATCTATATCTGTTCCCATCCGGTTTAACCCCATATCACTGTCCCGCAAAAATCCTTGCTATGGGCGAATCAGCCGGAAGAATCAGAGTCTTCTCATTGTTTCCTTTCAGGCTTTCCTTGGCCGCATCCAGGCTCCTCACAAAAGCATAAAAGTCGCTCCTTGTTTCATCTGCATAAGCATCCGAAAGAATCCGCATATACTCTGCCTCGCCCTCTGCTATCAGCTGCTCCGCCTGAGCATTTGCTTCAGAAAGCATAATCGACACCTCTTTATCGGTAGTATTCTGAATCATCTGTGCCTGAGAAGCACCCTCCGCCGTATACTGAGCCGCAATGTTTTCTCTCTCAGAAATCATTCTGGTATAAACCGCCTGCTTATTGTCATCCGGCAGATCCAGCTTTTTCACCTCTACTGCCAGAATGTTGATACCATACTGCTGGTAATTGTCCCCTATGCTGTCCATGATCTCTTCTGTCAGAGATTTAATCTCTACCACCTCTGTCCTCTCCTCCAGAACCAGATCATTTGATTCGATATCCTCCCCGGCATCCGCCGCTGTAATAGTCATTTTACCATCACGGCTTTTGATTACCTCATCCTGAGTCATGCTGGACACCGTGTTCTTTGTGGCATTGTAAACAATAGCGTTAATACGGTTCTCCGCATTATAGATGGAATTAGCCAGGGTTTGTGTGAATTTCAGTGGGTCCTCTACTTTCCACAATACATAGCTGTCCACAATCATCGATTTCTTATCGGAAGTGATAACATCAGAGGCAGGCAGATCATAAATCAGGATTTCTTTGGGAACCGTATCTACAGACTGTATAAACGGCACCTTAAAGTTTAACCCCGAAGTAGATATCACCCTTTGTACCTTTCCAAACTGCCGAATTAGTTTATATTCATTTTCCCGGCAAATTACAAGGCTGTTTCCCAAAAGTACCAGCAATGCAAAAATCAATATGTATTTCCATATGCCTCCCGCTTTTTTCAGCTTATTCATTGCTTTCGCCCTCCTCTCCCTGAGTATCGGCCCTGTTAAAGGGTTCCAATGGCAAAAGCTGCTGTACCTGACCGCTTTCTCCACCCTGAATAATAATCTTCATATCCGGCATTACATCCTCCATAGTCTCATAGAACATTCGCTGTTTGGTGATGGTAGGATACTTGATATATTCTTCATACATAGAATTAAAACGTGCCACCTGGCCTTCCGCCTCATTGATACGGCTTTCTTTCTGTGCCTGGGCATCCTGGAGAATCTTGTCCGCCTCAGCCCTGGCTTCGGGAATCTGCTCATTCCGATATTTGTTGGCATTATTTAAAGCTGTTTCTTTTCCCTGCTTTGCCGTTTCAACCTCTTTGAAAGCTGTAATTACCTCTGTTGTTGGCGGCTGGGCATCCTGGATGCTGATATTCACAAGCTGAATACCGATATCATAGATCTCCAGTTTATCCATAATCATTTGTTTGATATTGGCCTGAATCTCATTTTTTCCTGTAGTCAGAATGGAATCTACACCATAAGAGCCAATGGTGGTTCGGATACAATTCTGAGCAATATTATCCAAAATCGTCACCGGGTCCTCGGAGGCATAAAGGGCTTTCACCGGATCGGATATACGATACTCTGCATAAAAATCCACACGAATAAAGTTGTAATCCGAGGTAATCATCATGGCATCATCCGTGTAATTCTCTTCATCGTCATAACCTACAGACAAGCCCTGAATGGTCGTATTTACTTTGGTTACTGTCTGAATAAAGGGAATCTTAAAATGGAGCCCCGGCTCTGTTACTGCCTTAGGCTGTCCCAAAGTACAGACTACTGCCTGTTGCTCCTCCTGAATCGTAAACCAACAGGAATTAGCTATAACCAGGGCCAACGCTATAAGCAGAACAACCGTAGAAATACGCTTAACTTTCTTCAGATCCCTGCCTGACCGATCCCTGGCCTTTCCGCTTTCAGGATCTACTTCCCGAAAATTCTTTCCAAATCTGAACATTCTCTTTCCTTTCTTTTTCCAGTGTATCATAACTTAATGTCATGATATTCTTAACCAGTTCGTAAAAATTATAACAAACTTTCTATGGTTTGTACAGATGGGGGATGCGGAATGCATTCGCTTGACAGGAAACACATTTCATATTACCATACTTTTTAATGAACCTATTCTGCCTTATGGCTAAATGTTTTTACTGATTCATAAAGGAGTATCTCACCCATGACAAAGGATTTAACTCATGGTCCTATTACAAAAACCTTATTGCTTTTTGCGATTCCCATGATTCTTGGTAATCTTTTGCAACAGCTTTACAATGTTGCTGACACCCTGATTGTCGGACAGTTTCTTGGTCCGGACGCTCTTGCCGCCGTAGGCTCCTCCTATACTCTTATGACCTTTTTGACTTCTATTCTTCTGGGACTGTGTATGGGCAGTGGTGCTGTCTTTTCCATTAAGCAAGGGGAAAAGGATGAAGCGGGATTGAAAGAAAGTATTCTCCATTCCTTTATCATGATTGCCATTCTGTCTGTGGTACTGAATATTACAGTCTTTCTTTTTGTAGATCCTATTTTGCACTTTCTTAAGGTTCCCGAAAGCATCTATGCTATGATGCGGTCCTATCTGTGGATTATTTTTTATGGAATTACCGCCACCTTTTTCTACAACTTTTTCGCTTCGCTTCTACGGGCGATCGGAAATTCCGTTACACCACTGATTTTCCTAGGGGTCTGTGCAGTCCTTAACATTATTCTGGATCTGCTTTTTGTAATCCAATTCAAATGGGGTGTGGCCGGTGCTGCTGCCGCCACAGTAATTGCTCAATATGTATCCGGTTTGGGACTTTTCGCCTATACCATTCTTTTCTTTCCCGAATTTCGTTTCTCCATCAGAAAAGTACCTTTAAAGAAACAGGTTTTCTCAGAAATTGCCCGTTTCTCTTCTCTCACTTGCCTGCAACAGTCTGTGATGAACCTGGGGATTCTTATGGTTCAGGGACTTGTCAACAGCTTTGGGCCGTCTGTCATGGCTGCTTTTGCCGCTGCGGTAAAGATCGATTCCTTTGCCTATATGCCAGTACAGGATTTTGGTAATGCTTTTTCTACTTTCACTGCTCAAAATTTTGGTGCCAAGAAAACAGAACGCATTCGTTCCGGAATCAAAAGTGCAGTCTATTGTTCCATAGCCTTTTGCTTCCTTATCAGTCTGTGTGTATTTCTCTTCGCCCGCCCTTTGATGCTCGTTTTTGTCAAGCCTTCCCAAACAGCCATCCTGTCTGTTGGCATTCAGTATCTGCGTATTGAGGGCTCTTTCTATTTTGGCATTGGCTGTCTGTTTCTTCTCTATGGCTTTTATCGGGCTGTGGAACGCCCTGGTATGTCTGTGGTGCTAACAGTTATCTCTCTGGGAACGCGGGTACTTCTGGCTTACCTCCTATCTTCCATTCCCGCCATTGGTGTCATCGGCATCTGGTGGTCTGTTCCCATCGGATGGATCTTAGCTGATTTAGCAGGATTTGGATATATGTTCTGGATGAGAAAAAGAGAGCCTTTCAATCTCCGGATAACGTTCTAACAGCCTTTTATTTGCCTGTTCCATCTGCAAGCAGTATTCCCCATAAGATGGACTCAACCGCTTCATTGCGGGCAGAAAAATCTCGGTATAACCACTGGTATTCTGAAATACTCTCATATACTCCATCCATTTTCCGGCGGCAGAAGCCTGATACTCCCCGGATGCCCGATAGGACAGATACCACTCTATCGTCTCCTGATTCTTTTCCAAAAAGTCCTCCGGCCTTTCTATAGACTGTTTCACATTCTCAAGCATATCTTCAATCTGTTCTAAACCAATATCCTTGAGAGACTCTGACATCTCCTTCTCTATATCTCCCGGGACCTGAAGTAACGGCATCTGATCCAAAAAAGAAAGAATTGTCTCATAAGCCGATTGCTGTTCCTCTGTCTTGACTGGCTCTTTCAGGAATCTGGAAAAATGCATACACACAAAGCGACCATAATATCCTGGAAAAGCATCCAGCAGGCGTTTCCCTATGGCCTCCTCCATTTCTAATGCCTGAAGTTCTTCTTCTAACTCCGAATACGACTTTCCTCCGACCAAATCACGGAGTATTGCATCTTTTTTCGCATCCTGCTTTGCCTTTAGTTCCTTTCGTGCAATAACCCTCTCCAAAGCCATATCAGTGGAATCTTTTAGAACTTCTTTGATATCCTCCATACTAAGATCCAGCTTTCGTAACATACCAATTTTTCTTAAAATTTCCACATCCTCCTCCTTATAATCCCGATATCCGTTGGATAGCACTTCTGGTGCTACGAATCCTTTCTGAGTATAATACTCAATAGCCTTTTTTGTTAAATTTATACCTTTGCATACTTCATGAATCAACATCTTCATCACCTCAACAGCATCATAAGCCACACCCCAGGGTATCAGTCAAGAACTTTTATAAAAAACAGAGCCATACACGTTCCCGCATACAGCTCTTTTTACCATCACATATATTTTTCAATTCTTAATCATTAATAATCCTGGCCGCACTCACCGGACTTCTATAATACATATTAGAAATAATAATACCTGTCCGTGAATTGCTGGCATGAACTACCTGACCATTTCCAATGCACATGGCCACATGATTGATCCTTCGTCCATTTCCATAGAAGATCAAATCCCCGGGTTTCGCCTCACCGACACTAATCTTTGTACCGCATCCAGCCTGTGCCCTGGAAGAATGAGGCAAAGAGATTCCAAAATTCTTGTATACTGACATGGTAAATCCGGAACAATCAGCACCCTTAGTCAGACTGGTACCACCCCATACATAGCGATTTCCTACATATTGTTTCGCAAATTCGCAAATGGAAATACGAACATCTGTAACCCCTTCACCATAAAGAGCTTCTGTAATGGTAAGAGCAGTCTTAAGTTCACTGGTCACATTAACAAATTCGGAAGCCACATAGCCCTCCTCACCGTCAATGTCCACCTTAATCCATTCTCCCTGTTCCTCAATCACAGCCAGTTCTTCACCCTTTGGAACCATGGTCCAGAAATCCGACTCTGTACTTGGCTCCATTCGGACATAGAGGGCATCTGCCTCTACTTTCGCTACCGTCTGTCCCAACTGAAATGCCAGATTAATGGCCTCTTCCCCAGTATACAGGTACTCTGCTTTTACATAGCCTTCTACCTCTCCTGAGATAATGTGAGCCCATTCTCCTTCTGTCTCAACAATCTCACAGGCAGAATCCTTTCTGAGTTTGCCAACCAGCTTGCTGTCTGTATTTGCCTCAGAACGGATATTCAGATTATCCTCCACATTTGCAATTCCGATATTTACATATCCCTCCAGAGGAGTGCCTGTCCACACCACCTCTGCCGTTGCTTTTGCCTCCTCTTCTGTATATGTGGTTTGATCAAAATTATTGGCAATTCCTTCATTCAGTCCCTCTCCAAGTCCTGCGGCATCTGCATGAATTCCGGTCACTGCCATAAATACTGCTCCCAATACAATCCCTGCCGCTTTTCCTTTTCTATACATAAATGCCTCCGATTATTTCCTGATATATTACAGATTTGTTAAATTTCTATTACATGATATCGAAATAATCGAAATTTGTCAAGCCTATTTTTTCTTTCGCTCTGCCATACGTATCAGACGTTTCAATTCCTCCCGATCCCAGAGTTCCACTCCTATCTCATCTCCCAATTCTAGTGCGGAAGGAAAAAAATAGCTGTTCGTCAAAACCACAGGCACATCACAACCATAGAACCTCGCCCCTGCATAAGCTTCCTGAACAGCTTTGTTGGAAATTTTGGATGTATAATGTTTACATTGAACCGCATAAGACACACCATCTTTGTCAGCCAGAATGTCTGTACCCTGATCGCCGCTTCCCTTGGTTACTTCCACATGAGAAAATCCATTTCGTACAAAAAGTTCCGCAACATATTCTTCGAATTCCCAGCCATCCATTTTATCAAAATCTGCTTTGCGAAACTGGCGGTACTCTCCGGATTTTACAAGCAGCCATTTCACAACCCGAAACAGCATCTTAAAAGGCCAAAATAAAACTCGAAGCAAAAACAATACAGGAGCTGCAACCAAATAATAAAAAATTTTTAACAACATAAATTGCTCCTATATTATGTAGTTATTCATCCAAAATTGCAAATGCAATATTGGTTGCATGATCTGCCACACGCTCCAGGCCTGAACAGATATCCGAGAAGATCATACCTGATGCCGGTGTACACTCATTTCTGGTCAGACGATCTACATGGGATTGCTGAAGCTGCTTCTCCAGAACATCTACCTGGTTCTCAATCTGGGAGATCTCCTCCACGTGTTCCCGATTGTTATGGGAAAAAGTATCCAGGGAGTACTGAAGAATCTTATTCACCAGTTCCATCATCTCACCCAACTCATGCTGTGCTTCTTTACTGAAGTTTATATTCTTCTCAATCCTCTGCTTTGCAGAATCCGCCACATTTTCCGCATGGTCTCCGATACGTTCAATGTCGTTTACCACATGGAACAGACCTCCAATGCTCTTGGCATCGTCCACCGGCAGGGTAGACTGGTTAATCTTCACCAGATAATCTGTAATAGCATGATTCAGAAAATTGATATTCTCCTCTACATGATACACTTCTTCTATATCTTCTTGATCCAGAGTAATAAGGGCATTCATAGCCCGGTTCAGATTGTTATAGGCAAGCTGTCCCATACGTTCCAGTTCCTTGGTCACTTCTACAACTGCCGTAGCCGGAGAAAATACATTCTTCGCCCCAATATATACCAGTTCGAAGTCCTTTTCGTCGTCCTTTTCGTCTCCTGGAACCAGAAAGTAAGTGAGCTTTACAATCACTCCTGCAACCGGGAAGAGAACAATAACCTGGAAAATCTTAAAAATGGTATGGGCATTGGCTACCGCCCGGCCAATGTTCCCTCCGGAAATCTGCATAAAGAAGCTTTCCATCCATCTGGAGGCAAAAGCCAGTACGACTACCATCAGGATTGTTCCAAATACATTGAACAGGAAATGAATCAGTGATGCCCTTTTTGCGTCCTTCTTGCCGCTTAAGCCTGCAAGAAGTGCTGACGTACAGGCACCAATGTTACAGCCAAGGATAATGTAGAAACAGATTCCGAGTCCCAAAAGTCCCTGCTGAGCCATCAAAAGCACGATACTGACGGTTACGGATGAACTCTGCACAATAGCTGTTACCAGAAATCCCATAAAAACAGCCAGAACCGGATTGGACAAGGAACCCAGTGCATTTACAATCAAAGGGGAATCGTGAAGGGATGACATGCTACCGGACATTCCGCTAAGTCCCATAAACAGCACACCAAAGCCTAAGACTACTTCGCCTATCTTCTTTACCATAGGCTTCTTGCAGAACATAACCATGATTACGCCGGCCATAAGAAACACCGGGGCAATCTCGGAAAGATTGAAAGCTACCAACTGGGAGGTAATGGTTGTACCAATGTTGGCACCCATGATCACGCCAGCCGCCTGATACAATGTCATCAGGCCGGAATTTACGAAGCTGACTACCATTACTGTGGTGGCACTGGAGGATTGAATTACTGCACAGAATACAATACCTACCAGCATTCCTATAAAGCGGTTCTTGGTGAAAAATTCCAGAATTCCTCTCAGCTTTGCTCCCGCCGCTTTTTCCAGACCGTCGCTCATAAGCTTCATTCCATAAAGAAACAGTCCCAAGCCCCCGATCAGTCCTAGAATGATTGAATAATCCATGGCTTTCTCCTTTGCATTTTATAAATTCTTCATATATACTTTAATATAAATTCATAAATCCTGCAAGTAAAATTGTGAAAAGGGATTGCCTGTATATCAGCTAAAGAATTCCCTGCCCCAGGCCACATCGGATTCTATCTGTGCTTTCAGAGCCTCCAATGTGGGAAATTTGCACTCCGGGCGTTCGTAGCCGTAAAACTGTACCTGGATGATTTCACCGTACAGGTTGCGATCCAGATCGAAAAGATAGGTCTCTACGCCTTTTTTTGTCTCTCCTCCCACAGTAGGCTTATAGCCAATATTGGTGATTCCCTCAAAAGCTTCTCCGGCTATTATTGTCCTGGTAGCGTAGACACCATTGGGTGGTAGGAGTTTCTGCTCTTTTGGTATCAGGTTTGTAGTAGGCATCCCCAGGGTTCTTCCTATCTGCCTGCCGTGAAGTACCTCACCTGTAACAGAGTAGGAATAGCCCAGAAGCTGGTTTACCAGTTCCATATGTCCCTGCTCCAGTTCCTCTCGAATGAAAGTGCTGCTGATCTCCCGACCTTGCCAGCAAGCTTTTTCTACGACATCTACTTGAAATCCACAGGATTTACTCATTTCCTGCAACAGATGATAATCGCCCCTGCGCTGATAGCCAAAGCGAAAGTCTGTACCCACTGCCAGATATTTTGCATGAAGACGTTCTTTTAATACGTCCTGTACGAACTCTTCTGGTTCCATATGGGAAAGTTCCGGAACAAAAGGGCATTCTACCAAATAGTCCAGATGTTCACGTTCCAGCAGTTCCCTGCGTTCCTCCGGAAGAGTCAATGCCGGTCGTTTTCCAAAGTCGAAAGTAAAAATCAGTGAGGCAAGACCATCCTTTTTCTTTTTTAAAATCCGGTCTACCAGAAGCTGATGCCCCTGATGAAGTCCGTCAAATTTTCCAAGGGAAATGGCCGTAGACTCTGTTACCTGAAATTTTGTTGTATTTTCAATTATTTTCATGGCTGTTACCCTTACTTCATATCACTTATAAAAACATTTTGACTGGCCGAAACATTCTTCGCTCATATTGGTAGATTCCCACAAAAGCTCCTTTGGAATCATAAACCCGGACCTTTATTCCTTCTGTGGCTGCCACTATAGTTTCACTGGTAATGCTCAGTTCAAAGGAATTTCCATTATAAACCAGGCGATCTCCCGCTTCTTTCATCTGTACCCGGGGATATTGTTCAAACATTTTGTCTACCGGAATCAGGCATTCAGAAATCCTGCCCTCCGCCATTTTTTCCTCTATTTGAGAAAGACGCAGACTGTCTTCTATATGAAATCGATCCACACAGGTGCGAAGCAAGCTTTTCATACAGCCACCACAGCCAAGCTTTTCTCCAATATCATGACAAAGAGTACGTATATAGGTTCCGCTGGAGCAGGTCACTGTAAAGGATACTTCCGGAAGCTCTATCCAGGAAATGGAGATTTCACGCAAGGTTACTTTTCTGGGCTTTCGTTCTACCTCTTTCCCCTCTCTTGCCAGCTCATACAGCTTTCTTCCGTTTATTTTCAGAGCTGAGTACATGGGCGGTATCTGGTCATAGTTTCCCTGAAAGGAGAGAATGGCCTCCCGTACTGCTTCTTCACTTACGGTAACCTCTGCCTTACGCAAAACCTTTCCGGAGAGATCCTGCGTGTCTGTCTCCTGCCCCAACAGCAGCACTGCTTCATAGGTTTTTTCCTTATCCGTCAATAACCCGCAGAGCTTCGTGGCATTTCCCACACAGACAGGAAGAACTCCCTCCGCATCGGGATCGAGAGTTCCTGTATGTCCGATTTTTTTCTGTTTTAGAATTCCCCGAAGCTTTGCCACCACATCATGGGAGGTAAAGCCAGCCTCTTTATAAATATTCAGAATTCCGTTCATTTTGAATTCTCCGCATCCAAGAGTTGCTGCTCAATATGTAGGGTTAGATTATTGACCACATCATGGAGTGTTCCATGCATAGTGCAGCCTGCGGCTTTCACATGGCCTCCGCCGCCAAAGTAAGCACATACCTGACTTACATCTACAGTTCCATTCGAACGCAAGCTTGCCTTATACTCCTGATTGCCTATCTCATGAAGGAAAATTGCCACCTCAACCCCCTTTGTAACCCGAAGCTGATTCACAATTCCCTCCAGATCCGCATGAGTGACTCCGTAGAATTCCATATCTTTCTGGCGTATTCTCCCCATAATGATCTTTCCGTTCAGAAGTAAGATGCTCTCCATCAGGGCACGGCCCAATACCTGGTTCTGTACATAGGTCTTCTGATAAAATGTCTCATCAATAATCTTAGAAAAATCAATCCCTTTGCCTATCAACTTTCCTGCAATTTCCATAGTCCTTGGTGAGGTATTGGAATGCTGAAAGATCCCTGTATCATGGATGATTCCCGTATAGATAGCTTTTGCCGTCTCCCTGGAAATCTTATCCTCATCCATAGTCTCAAATACCAGTTCAGAGGTGGAACTCGCTTCCGGTTCCACACAGTTTTCATCCGCAAATCCCCGGTTGGTAATATGATGATCGATGCAGATCGTGCGGCCTGCACTCTCAAAATATTTCCTGGCTTCACCCAGACGCTCCATGTCACTTACATCCAGGGAAATAAAAAGTTCATACTGCCTATCCTCAGAGTAATCTGTCCGAATCTCCTCCATTCCCTGTAGAAAATCAAAAACGGGATTGACAGACTCCAGATAAACATCTGCCTTAATTTCCGGGAAATTCTCTTTCGTATAACCATAAACAGCCAGACAGGAACCGATACAGTCCCCGTCAGGCCTTACATGCCCTGCAATTGCAACACTCTTTACTTTTTTCAGCTCATTCGCCAGTTTGATCATCTTTGTCATCCTCATCTTCTTTCCGGTTTACATCGTCAATAAATTTGGACATATTCACACCGTATTCAATGGATTGATCCAGAATAAAACGAATCTCCGGTGTGTTGCGCAGATTGATGGATTTGGCCAGTGCACGGCGGATATATCCCTCTGCACTCTTTAAACCTGCCAAAGTATCCTGCTGGGCCTGCTCATCCCCAAGAACACTGATATAAGCTTTGGCACTTTTCAAATCGGGAGCCACCTCCACCTCTACCACTGTAGTCATGGGATGAATCCGGGGATCCTTAATCTCTCCCCGGATAATATTACTCAGTTCCCATCTGACCTCTCCGTTAATTCTTGTGTTTTTAATACTGTTTTTTCTCATTATCTTGGAACCTCTACCATCGTATATGCTTCCACAATATCCAGCTCCTGAATATCATTAAACTTTTCAAATACCAGACCACATTCATAGCCGGCCTTTACTTCCTTTACATCATCCTTAAACCGCTTCAGTGAAGCCAGAGCTCCGTCGAAGATCTGCTCACCTTCTCTTGTAATCCGACACTTGCAACCTCTCTGGAACACACCATCCAGCACATAGGATCCGGCGATATTACCTACGCCGGAGGCTTTAAATATCTGACGCACTTCCGCATGGCCCAAAACTTTCTCCTCAAAGATAGGATCCAGCATTCCTTTCATGGCTGCCTCTACATCATTGATAGCGTCATAGATGACACGGTACAGACGCAGATCCACTTTCTCCCTCTCGGCAGTCTCTTTTGCCGTAGCATCCGGTCTCACATTGAAACCAATAATAATGGCATTGGATGCGGAAGCCAAACTTACATCGGATTCGTTGATGGCTCCTACGCCGCCATGGATAATCTTTACTACTACCTCTTCGTTGGAAAGCTTCAAAAGGCTTTGCTTTACTGCTTCCACCGAACCCTGCACATCTGCCTTTACAATGATGTTCAGTTCTTTCAGATTGCCGGACTGAATCTGGGAATACAGATCGTCCAGAGACATCTTAAGCTTGGTATCCTCAATAAGCTTTTCCCTGCTCTCCTTTACATAGGTCTCGGCAAAGGCCCTTGCTTCTTTATCATTCTCCGGAGATACAAAGATCTCTCCGGCTCCGGGAACATCGTTAAGTCCCAGAATCTCTACCGGCTTGGAGGGACCTGCCTCCTTGACTCTCCGGCCATTGTCATCCATCATGGCACGAACCTTGCCATGGCAGGCTCCCACAGCAATGGGATCTCCCACGTGAAGTGTACCTTTTTGTACCAAAACAGTTGCAACCGGTCCCTTTCCTTTGTCAAGTTCCGCCTCAATGACCAAACCTCTTGCCCTGCGGTTGGGATTTGACTTAAGTTCCAGCACCTCTGCGGTCAGAAGAATCATTTCCAAAAGGTTATCCAGGCCCTCATGGGTATGGGCTGATACGGGAACGAAAATGGTACTTCCACCCCAATCCTCAGGAATCAACTCATGCTCTACCAGTTCCTGCTTTACCCGCTCAATATTGGCACTTGGCTTATCGATCTTATTAATCGCTACAATAATCTCAATTCCGGCTGCCTTGGCATGGTTAATAGCCTCTACCGTCTGGGGCATTACACCGTCATCCGCCGCAACAACCAAGATGGCTATATCCGTGGAATTGGCTCCACGCATACGCATGGCTGTAAATGCCTCATGTCCCGGTGTATCCAGGAATGTGATCTTCTGTCCGTTAATGGTTACCACATAAGCACCGATGTGTTGTGTGATTCCTCCGGCCTCCCGATCAATCACATGGGTATCACGGATGGCATCCAAAAGGGAGGTTTTACCATGGTCAACATGACCCATAACACATACAACCGGCGGACGTGCTACCAATGTCTCTTCTGCGTCTTCCACGTCTTCCAGCATTTTTCCGATTACATCCTCTTTTACCTCAGGAACCGGATCAAAATTCATCTCCATGGCAAGTTCTCCGGCTGCCTCAAAATCCAACTCGGAGTTTACTGTAACCATCTTTCCTGCCAAAAACAGTTTTTTGATAATCACAGAAGGCTGAATCTTCATCTTTTCCGCCAGATCATGAATGCTGATAAGTTCTGGAATCTCAATTACCTTTGGTGTAAGATCTTCTTTCTTTGGTGCCGGAGGCGTCGGACGCACCGGTCCAGATCCTTTGCCACCCTTGCCATTTTTCTGGTTCGGACGATTGCTGCCCTGATTCGGGCGACGACCACCCTGGCCGGGCTTCCCGCCCCAGTTGTCATTGAACTTACTGTTTTTCTCTTTTTTGCTGTCATCATTTCGATTCTTATTCTCCACTCTGCGGTTCTCTGTCTTGCGAAGTTCTACAACGGGAGCCGCAGGAATATCCATGGAACGGCGATTGTCTCGGCCCTGGCCTCCCCGGTTATCTCGATTATCTCTTCCTTGGCCTCCAAAGTTTCTCTGGCCGTCTCGGCCCTGGCCTCCCCGGTTCTCCCGATTATCCCGGCCCTGACCTCCAAAGTTCCTCTGACCGTCTCTTCCCTGGCCGCCTCGGTTATCCCGGTCTCGATTGTCCCGGCCCTGGCCTCCAAAGTTCCTCTGACCGTCTCTTCCCTGACCGCCTCGATTATCTCGGTCTCGATTGTCCCGGCCCTGGCCACCCACAGGTCTTTGTCCGTCACGGTTCTGTGCCGGTCTTGATGTGGTCTGAACTGTAGATGTCACTGGACGGCGTTCTCTCTCTGTCTGAGGTGCTGCCTTTTGTGTCTGTAGAACTGGTGCTGGCCGTTCTTCGGCTGATGCCGGTACGACGGACTTCTCAGCTTCCGTATGTGCCGGTTTTACTGGCGGCTCAACCGTAGCTACAGGTCTACTGCCCGCTGCTGCCGGTTTTCCCTGTTCCCGGGTCACTGGACGGCTTCCTGCCGCTGCTGCCGGTCTCTGTCCCGGAGCTACAGGGCGGCTTCCCGCCGGGGCCGCTGGTCTCTGTCCTGATGCCGCAGGACGACCTCCCGCCGGGGCCACTGGTCTTCCCTGAGCCGGTCGCTCCTGCTTTTGACGTCGTTCTCCTCTCGGGTCCTTAATTCCGGTCTGACTGTTATGGGTATTATATACCGCAATAATCTTTTTCTTTTTCTGAGGCGGTGCTGCCGGTTTTTCCACCGGCTTTTCTGCCGGAGCTTCTTTTTCCGGTGCTGTGGACTTGAGGGTAAAGGCTTTCTTTACCATTCCCTCCTGCTCGTCAGTCAGCACACTCATATGGCTTTTCACCTCTATGCTTTTCTCACTTAAAAAAGCGAGAATCTCTTTATTTGTTTTATCCAATTCTTTCGCAAGTTCATGTACTCTTTTCGACATACTTACCTCCGTTATTCAGTTTGTATTCCACAGGCAATCTTATTCATGATTATGAATAACTTTCTTTTCTATTGCTTTTGCAAGTCCCGTATCCAGCACTGCCAGAGAAGCCCGAAACTCTTTTCCTATGGCATGGCCCAACTCTTCCTTTTTCCCAAAGAAATAAATGGGTACTTTGTAGTAATCACACATATTTTGAAACTTTTTTTTCGTATTCTCCGATGCGGTCTCTGATACAATCACAAGAGCTGCTTTTCCTGACTTTACCGCTTTCTCTGTGGCAAACTCTCCGCTTGCCACTTTCCCGGCCTTCATAGCCATTCCGATCATTCCGTAGACTCTATTCTGTGCCAATCTCACTCAGCTCCTTTTCTAAACCATCATATACCTCCGAAGGAATACTTATCTTCAAAGAACGTTCCAGCCCTCGGTTCTTTCTTGCCTTTTTTAAGCATTCTTTGGAAAAACACAGGTACGCTCCTCTTCCATTCTTCCGGCCTGTAGCATCCAGTATGATTTTGCCCTCTGCTGTCTTTAAAACACGAAGCATTTCCTTTTTGCTCTTCATCTCCTGACAGCCCACACACTGGCGCATAGGCACCTTTCGATTTGTACTCAATCTATCACTTCCCGATCTCTGTTCGAAAACAGGTTCTTTTATTCCTCTGAATACTCCGGCCCCTCTACATAAGCCTCTTCATATTCATCCGCATATGCCTCATCTTCCAGGTATTCCATCTCTTCCGAATACTCTCCATCATACGCAGCCATAGCAGCCTGCTCCTCCTGGTAGGCTTCAAAGTCCTCGTACTCCTCATATTCTTCATCTACATCCAGCCAGCCCTCAATCTCCTTGGCTTGGGTTTCACTCTTGATGTCAATGCGAAATCCGGTAAGCCTTGCTGCCAGACGGGCATTCTGTCCCTCTTTGCCAATGGCAAGGGACAACTGATAATCCGGAACCACAACCTTGGCTTTCTTATCCTCCGGATCTGCCAAAACGGCTACCACCTTAGCCGGGCTTAAGGCATTCTCAATCAAAATAGCCGGATTCTCACTCCAATTGATAATATCAATCTTCTCGCCGCGAAGTTCGCTCACAATGGCATTCACCCGTGCACCGTTCATTCCTACACAGGCTCCCACCGGATCTACATCCGGGTCATTGGACCATACGGCAATCTTTGTTCTGGATCCTGCCTCTCTAGCAATGCACTTGATCTCTACGGTACCATCTCTTACCTCAGTCACCTCCGACTCAAACAGACGCTTTACCAACTCCGGATGAGTTCTGGATACTGCAATTCTAGGCCCTTTGGTGGTGTCCTTTACCTCCAGAATGTATACCTTGATTCTCTCTGTGGGCTTGAAGACCTCTCCCTTTACCATCTCATTCTCATTGAGAATAGCGTCCACTTTTCCAAGATTGATACTTACATTACGTCCCAGGTAACGCTGTACCACACCAGTTACCACATCCTTTTCTTTTCCGTAATACTGGTTAAACAGAACTTTTCTTTCTTCCTCACGGATCTTCTGAAGAATCACGTTCTTGGCATTCTGGGTAGCTATGCGGCCAAATTCCTTGGACTTAATCTCCACATTCACAATATCGCCCAGTTCATACTTGGAATCCATCATTTTGGCATTGGAAAGGCTAATCTCCATAACCGGATCTTCCACATCTTCCACTACAGTTTTCTCTGCAAACACGGAAAATTGGCAGGTCTTGGGATCAATGTTCACTTTCACATTGTCTGCCTTTCCAAAATGGTTTTTACAGGCCGTAAGCAGGGAATTCTCAATGGCCTCCAGCAGTGTCTCCTTGCTGATGTCCTTTTCTTTCTCCAAAATCTCCAAAGCTTCCAGCAATTCTGTGTTCATTGTTCTTCTTCCTCCTTAAAAATCAAAAGCCAACCGAATCAGGGCGATGTCTTCTCTCTGAAACACCTGCTCCTTTTCATCTTCAGCTGCAATCGTCACCGTGTCCTTATCATATGCTTTTAGAATTCCACGGAACTCTTTTTGCTTCTCTATCATGCGGTAGGTACGTATCTCTACTTCTTCCCCCAGGCTTCGTTCAAAATCACGTTCTTTCTTAAGCGGACGGCCAAGTCCCGGAGAACTCACCTCCAAAATATAGGACTCGTCAATAAAGTCCTTTTCGTCTAAAAGGTCACTTAAAGCCCGGTTCACGATCTCGCAGTCGTCCACGGTAATTCCTCCGGGCTTATCAATATAAGCCCTCAGATACCAGGTTCCACCCTCTTTTACATACTCCACATCCACCAGTTCAAAATGGTTGGCCGTAATGATGGGCATTACCAGTTCTTCTGTCTTTTGTTCATAATTTTCTCTTTTTGTCATAGACTTCCTTTCCCGTCCGGGGCCTTATTTTGCTGTTTCAGGTTTTTCCTGCACTCTTTCAAATTTCACCATGTACCAAAAACAAAGAGTGAACTTTCGTTCACTCTTTTCAGCCGCCTTATTTAATCTATTACATTATAACACATTTTCTGGAAAATGCAAGTTTTTTTTCTGACCTGTGTCGCTGCTGTCTGAATGGTTACCTTAAGACACTTTCGCCTTATATTCCAGGCGTATTCGATCTGAGATTAACGCAATGAACTCGGAATTGGTCGGCTTCCCCTTTCCAGTGCTGACTGTATATCCAAAAAGTTCATCTATGGTATCCATTTTTCCCCGGCTCCAGGCTACCTCAATAGCATGTCGGATAGCCCGTTCCACACGACTTGGCGTAGTCTGATGATTCTTTGCAATGGTAGGATACAGAACTTTCGTAATAGAGCTGAGCATGTCCATGTCCTCTACCGCCATCATAATGGCATCTCGCAGATACTGATAGCCTTTGATGTGGGCCGGAACTCCGATTTCATGAATCATATTAGTTACATCCGTTTCCAGATCCCGTTCCTCATAGGAAACCCGCTTCCGTTCCACTGTTCCGGCTGCTTTTATGGGATTCAGGATCCGTTCCCCACGACTTCGAATGCTGCGAAGCCGACCAAGAAGCAGTTCATTATTAAAGGGCTTCATCATATAATAGTTGGCTCCTAAGGCAAAAGCATCCTCAGTCACATCCTCCTGTCCGATGGCGGAAAGTACGATAAAAGCAGGTTGTTTCTTCATGGTCTTGTCCTCTTTCAGCTTTTCCATAACCCCCAGCCCGTCCATCTTTGGCATAATAAGGTCCAGAAGCACAACATCCGGCTGGCTTTTACGAATCATGTCTACCGCATCCTCGCCATTTCCGGCTGTTCCTACAATCTCCATGCCATTCTCACTGCGTATCATTGTCCCCAACAATTCTACAATCCGTTCATTGTCATCTGCAATTGCTACTTGTAGCTTTTCCATCTCTGTCCTCCATCCCATCTTCCAAATGTTTCCTTTTTCATGCTCCCATTATAGACGGAGGTACATTTCTGGTGCAATTCCTTTTTCTCTCCTTTTTCAGACAACTCGTTACAGCTTTCGACCTTATTCCCTAAAGATTTACATGTTCCAGCATATTCTCAATAAAAACTCCAAAACCTTTTGTGGAATCCTGTACAAAAACGTGGGTTACGGCTCCTACCAGCTTTCCGTTTTGAATAATTGGGCTTCCACTCATACCCTGAACAATTCCTCCCGTAAGATCAAGAAGTTCCGGATCCGTAACCTTTAAAACAATGCCCTTGTTCATGTCTTCATCCTTACGATGTATTTCTATAATCTCCACCTGGTAATCTTTTATATCACCACTGACGGAACTGCGGATCCACGCCTCTCCCAGCTCAATCTCCTGCTTGTAACCTATTTGCAGAGACTCCCCATTCAGTTTTTCATAAAGTCTGTCTTCCCCATCTCCAAAAATTCCTACCGGAGTATTCATCTTAAGCTGCCCACAGATAAGTTCTTTACGATAACGTATAAGCCCTGAAAGTTCTCCCGGAGTACCCTTTTCTCCCTTTTTAATATCAATAATATTCGTATCATAGAGTGCTCCCTGGGAAATCTCCAGAAGACTGCCTGTATCCACATCATTTACCCCATGCCCCAATGCACCAAATGTACCATTCTCCGTGAGGAAAGTAAGGGTTCCGATTCCCTGGGTGTTGTCCCGAACCCAGATTCCAAGCTTGTATTCTTCCTGACCCGTTTTCACAGCTTCAACTTTCACTTGGATGGACTCCCCGTTTCGTTCCAG
Organism: uncultured Lachnoclostridium sp.; assembly: GCA_948330435.1. Classification (GTDB taxonomy): domain Bacteria; phylum Bacillota; class Clostridia; order Lachnospirales; family Lachnospiraceae; genus Laedolimicola. The sequence goes on from CAOJBY010000002.1 coordinate 31,295, forward strand.
ATCCAGAATCACTTCTCCGTCTCCCTCTGCATTAATCGTCTCAATAAGGTCTTCCTTATCAGAAACAGCTTTCCCGTTGATAGCCTGGATATAATCCCCCCTTTGAACAATTCGGTAAGCCGGTTCATAGGTTAATCCATCCATTCCCGTCACTTCTCCGGTACCGATAATCAAAATCCCTTCTGTTTCCATATAAATTCCAATGGGAATTCCTCCCGGAATCACATAGGCAGGCCTCAGTACCTCCACCTTGGCCTCTTTCAAAGGAATGAGGCCCATAAGCTTATATTCAATGGTATAGTTCTCTGAGGCATATGCATTTGCCGAAGCTTCTGTAAGCCCCGGCTTGATCTCCTCAGTCACAAAAAATTGGGAGAAGGTTGGTGCCGGCTCTCCCACTGTCTGAGTATACGAATCAGGAATCTGTTCCCGAAGTTCCCGATAACCCAAAAATCCAAGCCCTGTAAGAGCGGCCAGCAGCATACCGATCAGACAGTGCCGATATTTTCTATAATCCATAGCTTCACATCCTCTGCGTAAATAAAAAGGAGGCAGCATTTTTCTGCATCCTCCTTTAGTATGTGAAATATGGATCAACCTAGACTAGTATAATATTTCCAAAATCATTTATTCCGACTTTTTTGTATCTGCCAAATCTTTCATTTCCTCCGCATTTTTCATGACAGCTTCCGTAATTTTAGCACCGCCAAGGATCCGGGCAAGTTCTTCAATCTCTTCTGCTTTTTTCAGCTTTCTTATCCGGGTCTGTGTCTCTCCATTTTCTACCATTTTTTCAATGCGGTAATGACTGTCCGCCATGGCTGCAATCTGTGCAAGATGAGTAATGCAAATCACCTGCCTTGTTTTCCCAATGAGCATCATCTTTTCTGAGACCCGCTGAGCCGTACGCCCACTGATTCCCACATCAATCTCATCGAAAATCACCGCATCAATATCATCCTTATCCGCCAGCACGGTCTTAATGGCCAGCATAATTCTGGACAGCTCACCGCCAGAAGCAATCTTCATCAGAGGACGCATAGGCTCTCCCGGATTGACGGAAATCAAAAACTCCACATCATCCTTTCCAAGAGCCGTATATCCTGGCATAACCTCGAACTGCATGTCAAAGCTTACATCCAGAAAGTTCAAATCTATCAGATGATCTCGAATCTCTTGGCACAATTTTTTTGCACCCTTTTTGCGAATCCCGGTTGCCGCATCACAAAGTTCCGACAGGCGTTCTTCCGTAGCCAATACCTCTTCTTTCAGTTTTAACAGGTATGCATCATAATCCAAAAGCCATTCCAGACGCTCCTGGCTTTTTTCCTGCCAGCTTTGCACCTGCTCCAACGTTTTTCCGTATTTAGCTTTTAACTGATTGAGAAGATTCAACCGTTCCTCTGTCTGATAAAAATCCTCCTCAGAGAACTCCAGAGAGGTAAGGTACTCAGCCATGTCCCGATTAAAATCATTTAAAAGGCCGTCAATATCCGAAAGCTGCTCCAGAAGAGGTGAAAGTTCTTCATCATAAGAAGCCACACTTTGTAGTTCTTTCAGGGCATGACCAATGGAACCTCCGGCTGCCTGAGGCTCCTCATAGCCAGTCATAGCATAAGCCGCTCCCGCCGCCTCCAGAATTCTCTTTCCATGGGTCATCCGCCGATATTGCTGTTCCAGTTCTTCATCCTCACCAGGCTCCAAACCCGCCTTTTCTATCTCATCCAGTTGAAACTCCAAAAGAGAAATCTCCCTGAGACGGCTCTCTTCATCAAGTTCCGCCTCTTTTTGCTTTTCCATAAGTTCCCGCCAATGCTTATAGGTTCCGGCCAATTCTTTCTTTACCGTTCCCAATTCTTCCTTGGAAAACTCGTCCAGAATCTCTAAATGTTTCTTTTTCTGAAGCAGGGATTGATGCTCATGCTGTCCATGAATATCAATTAAAACAGAGGCCGCTTCTTTTAATTGACTTAAGGAAACTGTCTCGCCGTTAATTCTATTCATGCTCCGTTTATCTGAAATTTTTCTGGAAATTATTACCTGATCCTCCTCCGGAATCACGCCCAATTCCAAGAGTCGTCTCCGCTGACTTTCTCTGGATACCTGAAAAATCAATTCCACCAGGCCATAGTCTGCTCCCTCCCGCAGCATATCTCTGGAAAACTTGTCTCCCAGAGCCAATCCCACGGAACCTATAACGATAGACTTTCCGGCTCCTGTCTCTCCGGTAAGAATATTAAGACCCTCAGAGAAATCAATCTCTGCTTCTTCGATCAGTGCAAGATTTTTTACATGCAAATGAATTAACATACTCGTCTCCTAAATTTTAGTTCCGCATCATTCTTCTCAGCTTATCCATCACAAGCGAGGTATCATCCACAGTGCGGACTGCACAAAATACAGTGTCATCTCCCGCAATACATCCCACAATTTCCTGCCAGTGGAGGGCATCCAACGCAGCTCCCACAGCCATTGCCATGCCTGCCACAGTCTTGATCACAAGGATATTCTGAGCCATATCCATAGATACAAATCCTTCCTTAAGTATTCCTATGTATCTCTCTCCCATTTGATGGCTGTTCTCCCGAACAACCACATAACGCTGTTTGCCTCCTACAGTCATTTTCGTAAGCTTCAGTTCCCGAATGTCACGAGAAACCGTGGCCTGAGTTACCCGAAAACCGGCTTCGTTTAATTTATCAGCCAACTCTTCCTGGGTTTCTATGGCATACTGGCCAATCAACTCAATAATCTTCCCATGACGATCTCGCTTCATATCATATCCTCCTAATTCCCACGCATTTTGTTGCGCAAAACCTCTAAAAAGCTAATCTTACTGATTTTTAATATATCTGCTGTCTTTTCCGACTTTCGAATCTCTACATAATCGCCGGTGGCAATGGGCACTGATACCTCTCCATCAAAAGTGGCAAATGCCTCCTCCCACTCTGCTCTTCTTCCGGATCCCAGACGGATAGTCACCTGATCCCTCCCGGATAATACAATGCTCCTGGCTGTCAAAGTATGGGGACAAATAGGTGTTACAACAATCATAGATGCCATAGGAGATACAATAGGGCCTCCTGCGGAAAGACTGTAGCCCGTGGAACCCGTTGGAGTGGACACAATGATTCCGTCTGCGGAATATCGATTCAGAAATTCTCCATTTACATAAATCTCATAATCAATAACTCGAAGAGCCCCTGCCCGGTTTACTACAATATCATTCAATGCCAGATCATGAACATTCCCTTCTTCTTTCCGATAGACGGAACCCTCCAGCATCATTCTTGGCTCCAGAGTATAGACATCTGCCATCAGACTATCCATCGCTTCCAAAACACCAGATTTCTCAATCTCCGCCAGATATCCCAGATTCCCCAGATTAATTCCCAGAAGAGGAATTCCACACTCCACCGTATCTCTGGCCGCCTGAATCAGAGTTCCGTCTCCTCCAAGGACCAGAATGCATTCTGTTCCCTCCGGAATCCAGTCCGCATTCGTGTAACCTACGGATTTACCGTCTCCACTTTTCAGACGTCCTTCTAGCTTCTGGTATTCCCGAACTGTACAGCTTTTTCCATGTGCAGACAAATAATCATAAATCTGCCTGGTAGTCTTAAGATCTTTATCCTTTTCACTGTTGGCAATAATATAAAACCGATTCATAAACTTTCCTTTTTACACAAGCTAACGACATGATGCCAAAGCCTCATGTGCCTTATTTACCACAACCTCCGGCGTTACCCCGTCCGGACAGCCCGAAAGTTCTTCTTCCAATCCCGTCTTTTGAAGATAAATCAGATATTCAATATTCCCTTCCGGCCCTCGAACAGGCGAAAAATCAAGCCCAAGGACCCTATAGCCAATCGAACAGGCATAAGTAATCACATGTTCTATAACCTCCAGATGTGTTTCTTTCTCCCGAACCACACCCTTTTTTCCTACCTTTTCCCTGCCCGCCTCAAACTGGGGCTTAATAAGAGCCACCACCTGTCCATCCTCTGTCAAAAGCTCCCTCACCGGAAGCAGTACCTTGGTAAGAGAGATAAAGGCCACATCAATCGACGCAAACTCCGGCGGCTCCGGAATCTGTTCCGGAAGCAAATAGCGGATGTTGGTTTTCTCCATACAGACCACACGCTCATCTGTCCGAAGCTTCCAGGCAAGCTGATTGGTTCCCACGTCCACCGCATAGACCTTTCTGGCTCCATTTTGCAGCATACAGTCCGTAAATCCACCAGTAGAGGAACCCACATCCATGCAAAGCTTTCCATCCAGGGAAAGGAAAAAGCTTTGCACCGCTTTCTCAAGCTTCAGGCCACCTCTGCTTACATAGGGCAGCTTATGTCCCCGAACCTCAATCTGGGCTTTCTCATCAAACATGGCTCCTGCCTTGTCTTCCCTCTCTCCGTTTACAAACACATTTCCTGCCATAATTACAGCCTTTGCCTTTTCCCGGGATTCCATAAGCCCCCGGGAGACCAACAGTACATCCAATCTCGTTTTCATAGCCGCTGCTCCTTACATCTGCCTCACATAAGCCGTAATCACTTTTTTTGCAACAGTTTCCGCATCCAATCCCACTTCTTCGTAAAGAATCGATACATTTCCATGTTCCACATATTCATCAGGAATCGAAATGTTCAATACTTGCACCGGAAGTCCCCGGTCCGTCACATAATCCATTATCTTTTCCCCAAAGCCGCCACTTCTTACATTTTCCTCCATGGTCACAAACAGCCCATGGGTTTCGGAAAGCATCTCCAGACATTCTTCATCAACAGGTTTTACAAACCGGCCATTCACCAGGGTACAATTATAACCGGTATCTTTTAAAATATCACGTACTTGCTCTGCCAGCTTTACCATGCTGCCCACAGCCAGAAGTGCAATATCCGCTTCCTCATAAATCACTTCGCTTTTCCCGTAAATAATAGATGGGCGGAATTCTTTAAGCCCGTCATAGGCTTCTCCCCTTGGATATCGCAAAGCGATGGGTCCGTCATAATTGATAGCATATTTCAGCATATCGGAAAGCTCCCATTTATTCTTCGGAGCCATAATCGTCATATTGGGTATGCTGGAGAGATAAGACAGATCAAAAATTCCCTGATGGGTCTCCCCGTCACTTCCCACAAGTCCTGCCCGGTCTACGGCAAAGACTACATGCAAATTCTGAATGCACACATCATGAAGAATCTGATCATAAGCCCTCTGCAAAAAGGAGGAATACACTGCCACAACAGGCTTTAAACCTCCCGCCGCCAACCCTGCAGCAAATGTAACCGCATGCTGCTCCGCAATTCCAACATCAAAAAATCTGTCCGGAAACATATTTTTAAAACGCTTTAAGCCGGTTCCGTCAGGCATGGCTGCCGTAATCGCCACCACTTTTTCATCCCGATCTCCCATTTTCCGCATAACGGTAGAAAAGATATCCGTATAATTGGCTTTGGTGCGCTTATGACTCGGAAGTCCTGTGGCAATCTCAAAAGGCTCCGCCCCATGAAACCGGGCCGGATGGCGTTCTGCCGGGGCATAGCCTCTTCCTTTCTGAGTCTTCACATGAATCAGCACCGCATGCCGCATTCTTCTGGCATCATTAAAAGTACGAATCACCTGCTCAACATTATGACCGTCTACCGGGCCCAAATAAGTGATCCCCATATTTTCAAAAAGCATCCCCGGAATAACCAGCTGCTTTAAACCATTCTTGGTCTTCTTTAGCTGTCTGACAAGGCCCTCTCCATAAACCGGGATCTTTTCCAACGTATTTTGCAGTCCTTCTTTAAAACCTGTGTAAGCCTCCGCTGTACGCAGACCATTGAGATACTGGGACATCCCTCCTACATTCTCCGCAATGGACATCTGATTATCATTCAGTACAATGATAAAATTACTCTTTAACTGGGAAGCATTGTTAAGTGCCTCATAAGCCATGCCCCCTGTAAGTGCTCCGTCACCGATGACAGAAATTATGGATTCATTTCCCCCCTGAAGCTCCCTGGCTTTCACAAGGCCGATTCCTGCAGAAATCGAAGTGGAACTGTGTCCTGTGTCAAAACAGTCACAGTCACTCTCTTTCCGTTTTGGGAAACCACTCATGCCTCCGTATTTGCGAAGCTCATCAAAACCCGCTTTTCTGCCTGTAAGAAGCTTATGGGTATAAGCCTGATGGCCCACATCCCACACCACCTTATCCTTTGGGAAATCAAAGGCCAGGTGCATGGCCATGGTAAGCTCTACCACCCCAAGATTGGAGGCCAGGTGTCCGCCGCTTACACTAATCTTTTCAATAAGAAATTCCCGAATCTCCTCTGCCAGAAGGTTCCACTCATACTTTTCCAACTTTTTAATATCATTTACCTGATTGATTTTCTCCAGTGCCATATGTTTTCTTATCCTGGTTCTGCAGCATCTACGCTGCTGTTTTTCTCCTGTTTTCAGTTTCTGATGAGGGTGCCACAAAACTGGTTGACCTGCCAACCTATTTTGTCCCCTTACTTCTCTCTGGTCATCAACATGGTAATCAGATCATTTAAAAATGGATTCTGGTACTCCAGGGAATCCAGAGTCTCAAGAGCTCTTCTTGAAATCTGCTCCACATCCTCTCTTGCCTTTTCAAGGCCCTCCAAAGTTACATAAGTGGTCTTATGATTCTTATCGTCACTGTTGATAGGCTTTCCCAACACCTCCAAGGTACTGGTTACATCTAAAATATCGTCCTGAATCTGGAATGCCACTCCCACATCCTCAGCCACTTTACGAATTTTATCGATCTCTTCCCTGGAAGCTCCTGCCAAAACAGCCCCAATCATCATCGAGCTTTCAATCAGTGCACTTGTCTTCAAACGATAGATAAAATCAAGCTTGTCCTTGGATACTGCTTGTCCCTCTGACTCCACATCCACCACCTGACCGCCAATCATGCCATAGATTCCGGCCTTTCCCGCCAAAATCTGCATAGCCCTTGCTGTCCGTTCACTAAGTTCCATGTCAAAGGCTCCTGCCGCTGTCTCAAAGGCAAAATTTAGAAGTGCATCTCCGGCCAAAATGCCAAAGGCCTCTCCATAAACTGCATGGGTTGTCTTCCTGCCTCTGCGGTATTCATCATTATCCATAGCCGGCAGATCATCATGAACCAGTGAGTAGGTATGAATCATCTCAATCGCCACCATAAAAGGCTCAATCACCTTGCCGCCTCCTCCAAACATCCGGTAAGTCTCCTGCATCAGCATGGGCCGAAGACGCTTGCCTCCTGCAGTGACACTATAATTCATAGCCTCCAGAACGGTTCTCTGAAACCCCTCTTCCTTAGGAAGATATTGGCCCAAAAGTTCTTCAATCTTCTGTGTCTTTTTCTGAAGTTCTTCCTTAAAACTCATGAAGTTCACCCTCCTCACTTAACACCAGCATCTTCTTCTCAACCTTATCCAGCTTCTCATTGCAGTATTTCAGAAGCTTTGTTCCCTCTGCATAGACTTGAAAAGATTCCTCCAAAGCCGTATCCCGATCCGAAAGCTTCGTAAGCATCTGATCCAACTCCGCAAATGCCTCCTCCAAAGTCTTTTCCTGATTTTCTACATGCTCCTCTGCCATTCTTTCTTCCTCCAATCCAGCCATTCTGTTCCTTTATTCGTCCGCTTCTGAAATTCTTGTAATTTCCTGGCGCTCCTTTACTTCAGCCGTATAAATACCATCTGTCACATGGATCCGCAACCTGTCACCCTCCACGACCTGCCGGATTCCCGTTACCACCCGACCGTCAGGCCCCTCCGTATAGGAATACCCCTGCTGAAGCTTAAGAATCGGTGAGAGTCCATGAAAACGCTCGATATACAGGGCCAACTGATTCTGGCACCAATGAAGCTTATCTTCCATGGCCTGCCGCAATTGGTTCTCCAGATCCGAAAGACGCATACGCTTTTCAAAGATCTGCTGTCTGGGTTCGGCATGTAAAAGCCGGTTCCTTAGCTGCTCCAGACGATTTCGATACTGCTCCAACCGGTAAAAAAGCATCTGATCAAACTGCTGACGGTACGACCCTAGCTGATTTATAGTCTCTCTCACATCTGCCACTGCCAGCTCCGCCGCCGCAGAAGGTGTGGGTGCCCGAAGATCCGCCACAAAATCCGCAATCGTAGTATCCGTCTCATGCCCTACAGCGGAAATGACGGGTGTCTGGCAGTCAAAGATAGCCCTGGCCACCTTTTCCTCATTAAAAGCCCAAAGATCCTCAATGGAGCCTCCGCCCCTTCCCACAATCATCACATCCACCCCCAGCCGATCCAGGGTCTCGATTCCACGGACAATACTGTCCGCCGCACCCTCCCCCTGTACCAGAGCCGGGTAGAGAATCAACTGCACATAGGGATTTCTCCGGAAAGCAATATTGCGGATATCCTGAACCGCCGCCCCTGTAGGTGCCGTCACAATTCCAAGACGCCGAATGTACTTGGGGATGGGCTGCTTATACTCCGCCGCAAACATACCCATCTCCTCAAGTTCCCTTTTCAGCTTTTCAAACTCCTCATATAGGCGGCCGGTCCCTTCCAAAACAATTTCCCTGGCGTAGAACTGATAGCTTCCTGTCCGTTCATACACATTTATGCTGCCAAAGATCGTTACATGCTGCCCTTCTTTAATAGTAAACGCAAGCCCCTTTCGCTGTCCGGCAAACATCACGCAGGACAGAGTACCACTCTCATCCTTTAGCGAAAAATAAATATGTCCTGAAGTATGATATTTACAGTTGGATACTTCGCCCCTGACATAAATTCGGCTTAGGAGAAAATCCTGGGAAAACATATTTTTGATATAATTATTTACCTGGGCAACCGTATAAGCCTGCTTCATTCTTTCTTCCCTATTTTTCCAAGGATCCCATTGATAAAAGCCGGGGAATCATCGCCACCGAATTTCTTGGACAACTCCACTGCCTCATTAATGGCCACACCCACGGGAACATCATCATCAAACTCTGTCTCATACACGGCAAGACGCAGGATCGCTAAGTCTACCTTGCCCATACGGGAAAGCTTCCAGCCCTTTGCCGTTTCCTCTATCTCTTTATCAATCTCAGGAAGCTTTTCTACGATATGTGCATATTTTGCTTCTATATAGGACTGGTCCTCTTCCTTAAGTTCTTCTAAGTCTGCAAAGAACAACCGAATCTGCTCCGGCATCTCCTCCCAACTGTTAAACTCGATTCGGAACAACAGTTCAAAAATGTGTTCTCTCAATTCTCTTCTTTTCATACCTTATTCCTGTCTCCTGCCAACTGCGACTAAGGGGATGTCATAAAACATCCCCCATTTTTCCGGCCCTTAAGCTACCTGATTTCGCAGCTTCCTATGCCTGTCTACCAGATTTTATCCTTTGTGGCTCTTATTTCACCTTTTCCATATTCACGCTTGCAATGCGAATATTCACCATAGATACTTCCAGCCCGGTCATATTCTCAATGGCCGCCTTTACCTTTTCCTGTACCTTTTCAGATACTTTCATAATGCTATAGCCGTACTCAATATTCAAAGCCAGATCCACATCCACATTTCGGTCCGTCACCAGAACCTTCACGCCCTTGGACAGATTCTTCATACCCAGCTTACTGATAAGCTCGTTGGTAATATTGCCAGCCATAGCCGCAACTCCCTCCACCTCCGTGGCGGCCAGGCCTGCGATAATTGCTACCACTTCATCTGCAATCCGGACTTCTCCAAGCTTTCCGTCTGCATGTATCATATGAACACTTCTGTTTTCTTCCCTCGCCATATTTAAAACCTCCATTGTGCTGTAGCCTCCGTTTCTTCTGATTCTAGCATACTTTTTGAAAAATGGGAACTCTTTTTTGCCGTGAAAAGCAGCATCTACTTTCCAAATTCAGAAAGCTTAAGCCCCGGATTCCGATCCAGGGTCATACCCACGCTCCAGGCATTGGCCCAGATAAGCAGGGGCCGTCCCTTCAGATCTTTGATCTTCTTCATATCCGAAGTTCCCACCAGCTTACTCATATCTATCTCCTCATTCTCAATCCAGCGGATATGCTCGTAGGGCAGGGGCTCCATCCGAATCTCAACATTGTACTCATTTTCCAGTCGGTACTTCAATACATCAAACTGAAGAACACCAACTACACCTACAATGATCTCCTCCATTCCCGTATTATATTCCTGAAAAATCTGAATAGCTCCCTCCTGGGCGATCTGCTCAATCCCCTTTACAAACTGCTTCCGCTTCATGGTATCCATCTGGCGAACCCTGGCAAAATGCTCCGGTGCGAAAGTGGGAATCCCCTCATACTGAAGCTTCCTGCCCGGCATACAGATGGTATCCCCAATAGAAAAGATTCCGGGATCAAAGACTCCAATAATATCCCCGGCATAGGCCTCCTCCACAATCTTCCGATCCTGAGCCATAATCTGCTGCGGCTGTGACAGGCGAAGCTTTTTCCCTCCCTGTACATGGCTCACCTCCATACCTGCGGTAAACTTTCCGGAACAGATCCGCATAAACGCAATTCGATCCCGATGAGCCTTGTTCATATTGGCCTGAATCTTAAACACAAAAGCGGAAAATTCCTCTTTCATGGGATCCACCACTCCAATATCCGCCCGTCTTGGCAGAGGAGAAGTAGTCATCTGAAGAAAATGCTTCAAAAAAGTCTCCACTCCGAAATTGGTCAAAGCAGATCCGAAAAACACAGGGGACAGTTCTCCTGCACTGACCAGATCCTGGTCAAACTCCGCACTTGCCCCGTCCAGAAGCTCGATATCCTCCAAAAGCTTTTCTTTCTGTCCCGAATCCAGAATCTTATCAAGCTGTGGATCCTCCAGTGCAAGCTCCAGCTCCTGCCCCTCCTTTGTTCCTTTCTCCGTGTCTGAGAACAAAAGAACCTTTCTGGTATTCCGATCAAACACACCCTTAAACGCCTTTCCGGATCCGATAGGCCAGTTCACGGGACAGGTTGCGATCCCCAGTTCATTCTCAATATCATCCAGAAGCTCAAAGATATCCATGGCATCCCGATCCATCTTATTGATAAAGGTAAAAATCGGGATATGCCGCATGGCACAGACCTTGAACAGCTTCCTGGTCTGAGCCTCCACACCCTTAGAGCCGTCAATCACCATCACGGCGGAATCCGCCGCCATCAGCGTCCGGTAAGTATCCTCTGAGAAATCCTGGTGTCCGGGAGTATCCAAAATATTGATGCAATAATTATCATATTCAAACTGAAGCACCGAGGAGGTAACCGAGATACCTCTCTCTTTCTCAATCTCCATCCAGTCCGACACTGCGTGGCGGGCCGTGGCCTTTCCCTTTACGGAACCGGCCAGATTGATGGCCCCGCCATAGAGCAAAAACTTCTCTGTCAATGTAGTTTTTCCTGCATCCGGGTGGGATATTATCGCAAAAGTTCTTCTCTTTTCAATCTCTTTTACATAGTCAGCCATACTTATTTCATTCCTTATCTATTAAATACCTTACTCCAAGGCAACAACTACTAGTATACACATTTTCCATATATTTTCAAGACAAAACCCATCTTTCTTATGTTCAGCCCCAAACGGTCGAAAGTACTATATAAGAAACTTTATCTTACATGTGCTGATTAGGAGAGTACATTAGAAAAAGGGGGGAATTCTATGAAGCCTGTAACCAACCGTTACCAAGAAGCCAACGTCTGGCAAAATCACCAGACCACCTTGCGGAATATCCAGGAATCCGTATCCAAAATTCCAAATAACACCAGCCAAGCCACCACGCAAAAAGATCCCTTAAAAGATCAACTGGATCTCACAGGCCCTGCATCAACCAGTCTGGAAGTCCGTATGGAAAAGCTTCTGGAGCAGTTAAAAAAGAATTTTCCCGGAATTTCCTTTGAGATTGTCCCTGACAGCAACTATCATAACCTGAAAGAAAAAGCCGCTTCCCTGGGACAGGGAAAGCATCTCCTGATTTCCGAGTCTTTTCTGAAACGTATGGGCAGCAGCGAAAAAGACTTTGAGACTTGCAAAAACATGCTGCTGGCTTCCACGCTTCTGCTGGCGGAAAATAAAGCTGCCGGGGTGTTCTTAGAAGAAAAGCAGGCCACTTCCTGGACTGTCAAAGAAAAGGAAAAGGCCAAAGATCCGGAAGCGGAAACTCTCGCCAAAATGCTGGAAAGCCTGAAAGAAGCTAAAAACAATTCCAAAATCAAGGTTTCCTCCAACGTCTCCTACGAGACCGGAGAGCTCTACCGCAAGCTGGCAAGGGCCGGCGACAAGGCTCTGGTGCAGAGTGTGGTGAGCGAGACCTACCAAAACATGGGTGCTCTCCGCCTGATCGCCTGTATGGGCGAGGATAAAGAACGGGCAAAAGCTCAAAAGGCTATTCGTTCCTTGGAAAAGCTTGTCACACGAAGCCGCCAGAAAATGCGTCAGCTGGACAAGGAAGAACTTTTGAAGCTAAAAAGGAAACGGGCTATCAAGCGGCAGGAGGAAGCCAAGCTTCGGGAAATACAGCAGGAATTAAAGAAGCTGCAGACAAAGAAAGCCCGTCTGAATAAAAAGCTTTTGGAAGAGGGGGATGCCGCTGATCGGGAGATCCAAAGGCTTAAGCAGCACCTGGCTTATGCTAATAGCAATCAGCTTCTCTCTGGTGCTTCTGCTCCTGTAGAAATGGCGGTTGGAGGAGATATGGCAGCTGGGGAAGCTGCCTGCGTAAGCGTTGATCAAATTGAGCTGTCTGAGCCTGTGGCGTTTTAGTGTGGGGACGGACGGGAGAACCGGAAAGCAAGGCCGGCGGCCTTGCTTTCCGGTTCTCCCTGGTTTTTAGGGGGATTTGGCAGGATTACCCTTACAGTAAGTAAACGTCTTTTGCATGATATCCTTTAGATTTGTAATATTTTCTAATGTTTGATTGCATTCCAGGGAATGGCTACAGTCTTTATATACGGTCAGTGGAATATGATTTGCATCGGAAAGCCGGATGATCTCGTCTGTGTCGCTCCACGGGTCTGCTGTCCCGATAAAACCGATGGCATGCTTTGGCGGAAAAAGATATGTCTGCACCAATGGTGTATACAGAATATGTCTCGCATCATGTAAGCCATATTTTGCCCCATAGGATGCCGCAATGATCGTACCGACGCTTTTTGAAATAAAAAGTATATCATCATATTCCGTCCAGTCAATGTCCGAAAGCTCCGCTTCCACCTGTAAAAACAGCGTCTCATATGCTTCTTTCATCTTCTCTTCATTGCCACGGATATCTCCGGCATGATAAGTGTAGCTTATAGTTCTATCATTTTTGTATCCCAGTTCACGGGCTATGCTTCTGCTGTAGTATAGAAGAGGTTTGTCGCAGTGGTATCCTATACCCGGAAAGTAAATGGCTATCTTTGACATAATGGATCCTTTCAGTTCTTGGTATCGTTTCATTAGATTATAGCATAAATATGTTGCTATATCCAGCTATTTTCCGGCTGTCCCTGGTCTGACAATTTCATTAATCCATATAGCTACTTTTTCGACAAATGCTCCAAATTAATTGCCTACTTCAAATCCACTGTTCATGGCATATGCGACTGCCCTGGAATAGATTCTTGATATTTCAACCTTTTTATAATTTGTCAAAACGAGTTGATTTCCTGTTCGACTTTGGATGTAATTTTTATTAACGATAAAGGATCTATGGCATTTTATAAAATATGACGGACTTTGCTCCAGCACTTTTTTTAATGAATGCTTGATCTGTATCACACCATCCTTTGTGTAGATATTCATATAATGCTGCATACTCTCAAAGCAAATGATTCTTTGAAAGGGTATCCTGTTTGTCATCCCATGATAGAAATATTGAAAATACTCCTTGCTTATGGAATCCAATACAAAATTCATGCACTCATCGATGTCCCGTGGTTTAAGAGGTTTTAAGTAATATCGAAAAGCATTTACGGTATACCCCTCTATTGCGTACTTCTCATAATTTGTCGCAAAGACTATGGTATTGCAAAACCCCATATTGCGAAGCTCGGCAGCCAGTTCTATGCCATTGAAATCTGGAAGTTCAATATCAATGAAAACAATATCATAGGCCAAAATGATGTCTAAGGCCGTATGAAGAAGCCTATGACCATCCGTAAAATCGGATATCTCCAATTCTGTTCTTGTCTCAGACCATTGCAATAACAAATTTTTTAAATAATCAGTATAAACTTTATCATCTTCAATAATCGCAGCCTTAATCAAATATGCCACCTCCCCAATTATAAGGTATGGTAAGCTCCATTATAAAAATGTGATTATTTATATCAAACTTGGTCGAAATATCTCCATGTGCCTGCGTTACAATTTGCTCTATAATACGCAGGCCATAACCGTGCATTTCCTGAACCCCCTTTTTCTTGCTACTTTCAGATTCGAAAGGTGCAAGGGAAGCATCATATCTGTTTTTCATTATAATGGATATGCTGCTTTCCTTTTCAAAAAGAAATAACTCTATAAACCTCTCCTCTTCAACCTCAACCTTCATATTGGCATGGATTGCATTATCAAACAGATTATCAAGCATACAGCACAATTCCTGGGATGAAAGTACGGAAATATCTGCCTTTGTGACAGACACCCGCACGTCTATATGCTTCTCTTTTGCAGTCTGTCTTTTATTTGAAATAATATAGTTTAGAATCTCGTCATCCGTATAATGAATGATTTTTAATTCCCTATGATAACTGTCATTCAGTTCTTTCAAATAAGCGGACGCCTTTTGGTACTTCCCCTTTTCCAATAGAATATCCAATAAATTCATATGCTTGGAAAAATCATGCCGAAAAAACTGGAACTGCTCTATAGCAAGCCGTAAGCTTTCATAATACTCATCTTTCAATTCCATATATTGCATCTGTAATTGCAATTCCTGCTTTTGATAGGACGACTTTGTCCATTTCATAAGAAAAAGAATAACACTCACAAATAAGGCAAGAAATACGTAACCAATAAAAATAATATAAGAATAAATATCCATGCTCCCGGAATTTGACATCATCAAAACAGACACAATATTTATTAAATAATTAACAGCCAGGATGCCGGCACCTAAAAGAAACAGCATAAAGATCAACGCCGTATTGGGATAGTTTTGGAACTGCCGGTTTTTTCTGCATGCAAAAATAATAACCATATACAAAAACGAACTGATAATGCAAAATATAAACGTCATAAGAAAGCGTTCAAAAGACTGCACCCAGGCACTCTCCGGTCGAAAAACATGCAATACCACAGATATGGAAAACGTTGCAAAATCGGAAATAATCGTAACCACCAAGGGCAAAATACCTGCAAACAGCTTTCGTGAAAAATAATCGCTAAAACAGTACAGACTGTACAGCAGCGTTCCGCACAATGATAAAAATGTCATTGCCGTTCCATTAATCGCCTGAATATTATTCAGCAGACATATATAAAAAAAGAAAACAAACGCCCCCAGCATCGGGCGTAATTTTTTATTATTCTGAAAAAAATTTTTATAAAATAGATAGAGCCAGGTTACTTCAATACCATTAAAAATACATTCAAAAAAAGTCCATATTGTCCAGGATTCCAAAACTGTCATCATTCATGAATGCCTTTCTTGATCTGTGTTATTAATACCCTCAGTGTAAAAAAGAACACTGAGGATATGGGCAGTATTTCATTTATACTATCATATTTCCCATTGTCAGACAAATTTTGAATGCAATTATGATTACATCCCCTGCAGAAGCGATCTGGGATTAACCCGTGTTGTCCTGACAGACGCAATACACACGCTGACGCAGGAAATAAGGTATACCATAATTCCTAAAAACAGAATGTCCCCTATGGAGATACTACTGTTTAGTTTAACCGGATCCGAAGCAACCTTGTGAATCACGGGATTCGGATTTGTCGCACTTACATCCATTACATAAGCTTCCGTTTGCGAGTCCGGACTCATTGCCTGTTCCATTATCTTGCTGCACCCGTCAACAAGCGGCTTTGCCAACCCTATGGCCACTCCCAGGGCCACCGTCGTTATCACGATGCTTTCCAGCAGCACCTGTGCAAGTATCTTTCTCCTGCTTACGCCAATGGAAAGCAGAATCCCCATTTCCCGTCTCCGTCCTTTCATCCACATGACAAAGACCAAATACAATATCAGCACGGTTCCAACGATTCCAACCCCTGACAGCAGCAAAGACAGGGTGCGGATCTGTTTCAGCGGTTTGACGGATGCATGGTATGCCGTGTCATCCCGGTACATGAGCAAGCCGGTGATGTCAAGCCGTTCTTCCACCTGCCGCATGATTTCCGGCAGGTATTCCGGGCCATCCGTGAAAAATGTAACTTCCCTGTAGGAATCATTCAGATTATCGAAGCCTATGTAGCTTATGTTATTGTAAAGCTGTTTTCCCGTATCATAATCAACGTAAATAAAGTTATCCGCATAATCATGTTCGGCCGTATAGACTGACTCTTCCTGCTTAAAATTCGTTTCAAAAACTCCAATAATTTCCACTTCCACAGGGTCGCCTACCCTTTCATACGGGTCCTCACAGGGTTCATAAATTCCCCTTTTCGTTTCCAGCGTAAGAAAGTCCCCGACAGAAAGAGCGTTCTCTTTTGCAACGTACTCCGAGATAAGGGCAGCCGAACGCTCCTCTTTTTGAATGTTACGTCCGGACGTAATGGAAAACGCTCCCGTTCGGAAATTCTGATTTAATTCTCCATTGGAACAGATATATGCCCGTATTACCTGACGGGATAGTTCCACTTCTTCTTGAGTAAAATACTGGTCTTCCGTTGAATCCGTCCATAATCCAGGTCTCAATTTTAAATCCGCCCATGCAAAAATCTCCAAGTCAATGGAGTAATCTGACACCCTTTCTATCTTTAAAATATCAGAAACCATTCCTTCTGTTATTTCAGGACCTGCATAAGTTGTATAACTATAGCCATTGCCGGTCCGTGTTTCCTGGTAGGCGGGATTGTTCTCATCAACCTTAAGCACAAAGCTGGTACCCAAATTTTGTGTTAATAAATCAATCTGACTTTGCGAGTTCCGAACCAGGGCTGTTCCAACTAAAATCAAACATGCCAAAAACAAAAAAATCAGAAACATCAGAAAGCTCCGTCTCTTTTTTCGTCCAAGATACAAGAATGCACGTCTGCCAATTCCCATGGCCAGTCCCTCCTTAACTCATGGTGGAAAGAATATTCTTCGGTTTCATCTTCAAGATTGTAACCGATGAGATTCCCGTAGCCAAAATCACAACACCTAATTCCAATATGCCGATTTGCAAAATAGTCACGGGGTTCAGCTCCATCGTTATCTCTATGTCTGATTCCATTTCCGCCTGTGCCATGTCCCGTTCCGTCAATGGTCCGGATTCGTCCGCCTGGGACCAGGCCCCCTCATCCATCACGGCAAGAACAGCTTTCTCCAACCGGGGCATGGTTCCCGCTACCAGGATGCAGGAAAGTACAAATGCCAAAAAGGCAAGGATCAGATTCTCCATCATATGCTGCATCAGAATCGAAGCCTTACGGATTCCCACGGAAAGATAAATCCCCGTCTCGTGTACCCTCTCCCTCATCCAAAGCAGCAGAATGAGGGACACAATGATGAAGCCCAATAGAATGATGATGGCAATGATAAGCATCGTAAGGCTTTTCAACCGTTCCAGGGGGAGCCTGGATTCCTGGTACTGCTTGTTATTCTTTACCACCTGATAGCCCTCCATCCCCCGTTCCGATTGTTCGGCAAGGTCACTGACAATCCGTTCCAGAGCTTGCGGCTGATCCACAAAAAAGAGTGCCCCGCTTCTGTAGCTGTCAATTTCCCTTTCCAAAGTCCACCCAATCATGTCTCTTACGCTCTGGGTGTCCACAAATATAAAATTTTCAACCATGTCACATTCCGCAGTATTGGAGGTATAAGAATTCTGACGTGACTTTATCTGAAAAATCCCCACGATTTCAAATGCCTGCCAATCCCGCCCCGCATCCTCGTCGTAATAAGACAGGGAAACCGTGTCTCCCACGGACAGCCCGTTCTCTTCTGCAAGCTCCTGGGAAATCAGGGCCTTATAGGAATCCTCCGCCGTAATGTGCCTGCCCTCCGACAACAACAAAGACTGCAGTATGAAGTACTCATTCAGGCCGGTATCCGTATTCCCCATGATTCTGGCCAGCTTCGCTTTTTCATCCTGTTCCTGGGTAAAGCGTCCAGGCAACAGGTCCATGTCCCTTGTCATGAAATAAACCGTGTCCATGCCGTTGAATTCCCGTATTTCATAAGAATCCATGATATGATTGATGAACTCGTCATCTACATACTTATTGAGACCCGGCTTGTCATCCGTCTCAATTTTAAAATATCCGCCCATTGCCTGAAACAATCTCTGCATTGCCCCATCGGCTCCCTGTCCTATCGTAATGCAGGTCAGCATAAGGGTCGTAATGATAAATAAAATCAGCCATAAAATGACGGATCGGTTTCGCTTTCTCAAAAGATACAGAACAGACCGTTTTCTGCAATTCATATTTGAATAGTCCTTTCGCCCGGCTTATGATACAAACGATTTTTTACCTATTATGTTAATAATAATAAATTTGCTGTTCTTTTTAAACATACCGGACATAAAAAGCAATAAACCATACACGTTCTGCTTCATGTACATTTTTTTGCTTTTTATGAATTTTCATTTACTTCTGTTAAATTATTTATTAACATGAAATTATCCTGATTATCATCTGTAAAGCGGTCAATACTGCTATCGGTAAAACTCTTTAAGGGGGGAATACTAAATTGAGCATCTTAAAATTATCGGACGTATCTTATCGTTACACAGAAAGAACTAGCGTACTGGACCACCTGGACGCTGACTTTGAATGCTCCAAAATGTATGTGATTCTTGGGCCCTCCGGATGTGGCAAAACCACACTGCTCTCTCTTATCGGTGGACTGGATTCCCCTACAGAGGGAAAAATCCACTTTAAAGACCAGGATATAGCCGCCTGCGGTCTCGATAAACACCGACAGAATAACATCTCATTTATTTTTCAAAATTACAATTTAATCGATTATATGACACCGGAAGAAAATGTCCTGCTGACTGCCAAGGAACAGCCTTTGCCCGTTTTGAAAAAGCTGGGACTCACAAAGGAAGAATCCAAGAGAAATATATTAAAGCTCTCC
The DNA here is from genome assembly GCA_948330435.1 of uncultured Lachnoclostridium sp. Taxonomy (GTDB): domain Bacteria; phylum Bacillota; class Clostridia; order Lachnospirales; family Lachnospiraceae; genus Laedolimicola. The sequence continues at coordinate 50,501 of CAOJBY010000002.1, forward strand.
GGCGGCCAACAGCAGCGGGTTGCCATCGCAAGAGCTCTTGCATCCCAAAATCAAATAATATTGGCGGACGAGCCTACGGGAAATCTGGATGAAACCACTGCAAAAGAGATCACAAGCATTTTCAAAGATACCGCCCATAAATACAACCGCTGTGTCATCATCGTATCTCATTCCATGAAAGTGGCCAAAGAAGCTGACATCGTATATGAGTTGAAAGGCGGAAAGCTGACCCAAATAAGCATAGCACCAAATTAGAAAGCGTTTGTATTTCTTTTCTGAATTTTTTTCTTAAACAATTTAAACATACAAAATTATACCCTACGGGCACACCGTAATACATGCCCCTTACGGGGGCAGGCGGACTTCGTCCGATAAGGTATGAATATATGAGGAACAACGTGTCACACATGAAAAAGAAAAAACGATATAAACCTAAACCATTGTTGCACATACGATTTTTAATTTTAATTTTTGCCCTTTTATTTATTTTTATAATGATGTACAAAAACGTTCATATTATGAAAGGGCAAATTGTTGATGATCCTAGTATAACGGGTTATGAAAGGAATGCTATCTTAATCCAAAAAGAATACAATCTGTATTCTGACTCAAATATTAACACAACAGGACTAAAACCTCTATCCACAACCAGGGATAGCCGTAAAATAAAGCCCCCGGATTTATTTTACGGCTCTCCCGTCCCCCCATTCAATAAAGATTCTTCACCTTAAACTCCTTCTCCGCCTCCCGTCTCTGGTCTTTCTTCGCAATATCCTGCCGCTTATCATAAAGCTTCTTCCCTCTGGCCAGTCCAATCTCCACCTTCACCAGACTCCCCTTGAGGTACACTTTAAGAGGCACCAGCGTATACCCCTTCTCCGTCACTTTCCCACCGATCTTATTAATCTCATACCGATGCATCAAAAGCTTCCGTACCCGCAGGGGATCCTTATTAAAAATATTCCCCTTCTCATAAGGGCTGATATGCATCCCATAGATAAAGAGCTCCCCCTTTTCCATCTTAATAAAGGATTCCTTCACACTGCACTTCCCCATACGGATTGACTTTACCTCCGTACCCGCCAGAGAAATCCCAGCCTCATAAGTCTCATCAATAAAATAATCGTGATAAGCTTTCTTATTATTCGCAATCAACTTTACTGCATCCTTACTCATAAACTCCCACTCTCCTTACTATCTTTCCCACAACTCCACAGTTCCGTCCAGCAAAGTGAAGTCTATCGTCCTGCACAACCGATCCGTATCTTTCACCCGAATCTTCACTCTCTGTCCCAACTGATAGACAACTCCGTTATGCTCCCCTGCCAGCTCATAAGTATCTTCACGATACTCATAATAATCATCCTCCAACGAATTCACATGAACCAGCCCTTCTACCGTATTGGGCAGCTCCACATACAGCCCGTAATGAGTGATCCCGGAAATCACGCCCTCAAAGGTCTCCCCAATATGCTGCTCCATATATTCCACCTTTTTGAGCTTCTCCGTCTCCCGTTCCGCCTCATCCGCCCGTCGTTCCGTCTCACTGGCATGCTTAGCCACTTCCGAAAGAATCGATTCATAATGCTCCACTCTCTCCGCTGTCAGCCGACCCTTAAGATTCTCCTTGATAATCCGATGAATCTGTAGATCCGGATACCGGCGAATGGGAGAGGTAAAATGACAATACTGATCCGCCGCCAATCCAAAATGCCCAGTACAATCCGTAGAATACTTAGCCTTTTGCATAGCCCGAAGCGTCAGCCTGCTAAGCATCGCCTCCTCCGGCGTTCCTTCCAGGCGATCAAGAAGCTTCTGAATCTCCCCCGGATGTACCTCATCCCCTCCCATATGAAGAGAATATCCAAAATTCCGCAAAAAGAGCACCAGCTTGTAAAGACGCTTCGCATCCGGCTTCTCATGGACCCGGTAAACAAAGGGCTGTGCCTGCCAATAATAATCCTCTGCCACCGTCTCATTTGCCGCCAGCATAAAATCCTCAATGATCCGAGTAGCCGTATTCCTCTCATGAGGACGGATCTCCACAGGAACTCCCGCTTCATCCAGAAAGATCTTCGTCTCCGGAAAATCAAAATCAATGGATCCCCGTTTTCTCCTCCGCCTGCGAAGAAGCCTGGCAAGAGTCTCCATCTCTTGAAACATAGGAACCAGTTCCTCATATTCCCGGCATTCCTCCGGATCCTGATCCTCCAAAATCTTCTTCACACTGGTATAACTCATACGCCTGGTAACCCGAATCACCGTCTCCGCAATGGTATGATCCACAATCTTCCCTCTCGGGTCCACCGTCATAATACAGCTTAACGCCAGACGATCCTCTCCGGCATTCAACGAACAGATCCCATTAGAAAGACTCCGGGGCAGCATGGGGATCACCCGATCTACCAGATACACACTTGTTCCTCTCTCAAGGGCCTCCCTGTCAAGAGCACTGTTCTCCTGAACATAATTTGTCACATCCGCAATGTGTACACTTAAAATATAATTCTCGCCATCTTTTCGCACAGAAACCGCATCATCCAGATCCTTGGCATCCTCTCCGTCAATGGTCACGCAAATCTCTTCCCTCAAGTCCATACGTCCCCACATATCCGCCTCAGATACCGGCTTTGCATTTCGCTCTGCCTGATTCAGGACCTTTTCAGAAAATTCCGTAGGAATCTGGTAGGCACGAACAATCGACAGGATATCCGTTCCAGGATCGCTGCTATGACCCAGAATCTCCGTTACTCTGCCCTCAGGGTTCTTCCTTCCGGTGCCATAATCCATCAGTTCCGCCACAACCTTATGTCCCGTAACTGCTCCTTTTGTGTGCTCCAGGGGAATAAAAATATCCCTGGTAATTCTCTGATTATCCGGAATCACAAAACCAAAATTTTTACTTTTTTCAAAGGTTCCCACCACCGACCTGATTCCATGGGCAAGAACCTCCACGATCACACCCTCACGGCTTTTTCCTCCTACGGCATGTCCTTTTAAGGCTACCTGCACCGTATCCCCCAAAAATGCACCCTTGGTGTCCTCTTCTCCAATATAGATATCTTCCTCCTGGTCCTCTACCGACACAAAGCCAAAGCCCTTTGCATGACTGGTGAAGATGCCAGTAACTGTCTTTTCCTCCGCTTTGCTGTAACGTCCACGCTTAGAAAGCTGAAGCTTTCCCTCTGCCAAAAGCTCGTCCAAAGCCTGAGTAAGCTCCTGACGCCGTTCACGGGACACCTGCAGCACTATAGCCAGCTCTTTCTGCTTCATAGGCACATAGCGGGCATCGCAGATAAATTCATAAATGATTTTTTTCTTCTCTTCTAAAGTCCGATTGTCCATACACACTCCATCAAACATGAAGTCAAAGACCCCGCAGCAAGCTACGGGGTCTTTGACCCTCGCGGCAGTGCCCGATAAAGCGGGGCAGGCCCTCGCCAAATGGACATGCCAGCACAAGGTGAGCCCTTTGGGCGAGAAAGTGGCCTGGGCCATGTCCGCTTGGCTCGTTGCTCGCGGGAATAAAAAGCACTCTCGGCCATCATCCGGGAGTGCTTCATCCTTTGCTTTCTTTAAAAGAAGCTCATATTCAGCAAAAGTGCCAGTACAATAAAGGCAACTGCCAAAATCTTTGTAAACAACACAAGCTTTCCTTCCGTAGAACGGTTTTTATTCTGCTCCCAAAAGGAATTGCCGCCTGCAATGGCTCCCAATCCTGCTGATTTTCCCTCTTGCATCAAAACAATTGTAGTCAAAGCGATACTTACTGCAACAAATATAATCGTAAGAATAATTCTTAAAATACCCATCATCACACCTCCTATGGTCAAACAAAATATAGTTTACCATAGATTGTCAGAATGATCAAGCCCTAAGATCTTTTATAAAAGGGATTATAATACATCCCCACCGGTTCCAATTCCTCATCAATCCGCAAAAGCTGATTATACTTGGCTACCCGATCCATCCGGCAGGGAGCACCCGTCTTAATCTGTCCGGCATTCACGGCCACGGCCAGATCCGCAATAAAGTCCTCCTCTGTCTCACCGGAACGGTGAGAGATTACCGTAGTATAACCGCTTACCTTTGCCAGTTCAATAGCATCCATAGCCTCGGAAACAGTACCAATCTGATTTACCTTTACCAGTATGGAATTTCCTGCCCGTTTCTCAATTCCCATACCAAGCCGCTTTACGTTGGTTACGAAAAGATCGTCTCCCACAAGCTGTGTCCGCTGCCCCAGACGGTCCGTCATATGCTGCCAGCCGTCCCAATCCTCCTCCATCAAACCATCCTCAATGGATGCAATGGGATAGCGTTCCAGAAGTTCCTCATAATAATCCACCATTTCTTCCGGGGAACGCATGATTTTTTCTCCCCGCATCTGACTTTCCCCAGGAAATACATATTTCCCGGTCTTTTCATCATAAAGCTCACTGGAAGCCGCATCAATGGCAATGCAGACCTGTTCTCCCGGTTCATACTCGGCCATATGGATTGCTTCCACGATGCAATCCAATACCTCTTTGGAATCTGCCAGATCCGGTGCAAATCCCCCTTCGTCCCCTACTGCCGTAGACAATCCACGCTTTTTCAGAAGCAGCTTCAGCTTATAGTAGATCTCCACTCCCATCCGAAGTCCCTCCTTAAAGGAACAGGCACCTACCGGCATAATCATAAATTCCTGGAGATCCACCGTGTTATCCGCATGCTTTCCTCCATTTAAAATATTCATCATGGGAACCGGCATCCTCTTGGCATGAACACCGCCCAGATATTGATAAAGGGGAATCTCTAAAAATTTTGCCGCCGCCTTGGCTACCGCCATGGACACACTTAATGTTGCATTGGCTCCCAGATTTGACTTATTGTCCGTACCGTCCGCATCTACCAGCAAATGGTCAATATGAGATTGTCTCAGGGCATTTTCCCCAATAAGCAGATCCGTCAGCTTCACATTCACATTGTGGACTGCCTTTTCTACTCCCAGACCCAGGTAACGGTGCTGGCCGTCTCTCAGTTCTACGGCTTCAAACTTTCCTGTGGACGCTCCCGAGGGCACCGACGCACGGCCTGTGATGCCGCCCTCTACCGTAACCTCCGTCTCCACCGTGGGATTTCCTCTGGAATCCAGAATTTCTCTTGCACAGATATCCGTAATCGGTAAAAATAAATGCATAAAAAACCTCCTTTTCCTGCAAAACTTATAAATAATGCTTTCTTAATCATCATTTATGTTTTGCACAAAAAGGAGGTTCTATACCTTTTTATTTCACCAACAGAGACTTTCCGGTCATCTCTTCTGGCTGTTCCATTCCCATCAATTCAATAAGGGTCGGAATAATATCTGCCAGACATCCGCCCTCACGAAGCTTATAAGACGGGTCTGCATTTACCAGAATAAAGGGAACGGGATTGGTTGTGTGAGCCGTAAAGGGAGCTCCCGTACCGTAGTCTACCAACTGCTCCGCATTACCGTGATCTGCACAGATAAACATCTGACCGTCTACCTCTTTGATAGCTTCCACAGCCTTGCCTACGCATTCGTCCACAGCCTCCACAGCCTTAATCGCCGCAGCCTCGATTCCTGTATGGCCTACCATATCCGGATTGGCAAAGTTGATAATAATCACATCATACTTATCGGACTTGATAGCCTCTACCAGCTTGTCACAGACACCGAAAGCACTCATCTCCGGCTGCAGATCATAGGTGGCAACCTTGGGGGACTTCACCAGAATCCGATCCTCACCCTCATTAGGCTCTTCTACGCCGCCATTGAAAAAGAAAGTTACATGTGCATACTTCTCTGTCTCTGCGATGCGGGCCTGCGTCTTTCCATGGGCTGCCAGATACTCTCCAAAGGTATTGTGAAGCTCTACCTTGTGGAAAGCTACCAGCTTATTGGGGATGGTTACGTCATATTCCGTAAAGCATACATAGGTGAGATTAAGCTTCTTCTCTCTCTCAAAGCCGCTGAATTCATCATCACAGAACGCTCTCGTAATCTCTCTTGCACGGTCGGGGCGGAAGTTGTAGAAAATGATAGAATCTCCGTCCTGAACGGTTGCCAGTGGCTTTCCATCCCGCATCACGACGACCGGCACCACGAACTCATCATTGACACCCTTTTCATAGGAAGCAGCAATGGCACTTACACCGTCCGAAGCTTCTACGCCCTCACCCTTTGTGAGAGCCTTGTATGCCAGTTCCACACGATCCCAGCGATTGTCACGGTCCATGGCATAGTAACGTCCCATAACGGAAGCTACCTCTCCCACGCCGATCTCCGCCATCTTGTCAACCAACTCCTGAACATAATCCTTACCGGAGGTAGGAGGTGTATCCCTGCCGTCCAGGAAGCAGTGTACATAAACTTTCTTAAGACCATGACGCTTTGCCAACTCCAAAAGTCCATAGATATGCGTGTTGTGACTGTGCACGCCACCATCAGACACAAGGCCGTACATATGAAGGGCAGAATCATTTGCCTTGGCATTCTCCACAGCCTTCACCAATGCTTCATTTTCAAAAAATACGCCATCTTCAATCTCTTTGGTAATACGGGTCAGTTCCTGATATACAATACGACCGGCACCCATATTCAGATGTCCAACCTCGGAATTACCCATCTGTCCGTCGGGAAGTCCTACGGCCAGTCCGCTTGCATTGCCCTTTACAAAGGGGTACTCTGTCATCAGCTTATCCATCACCGGGGTCTTTGCCTCGGCTACCGCATTGCCGTCCGTTCTTTCATTCAGGCCGTAGCCGTCCAAAATCATCAATACTGTCGGTTTCTTACTCATTTGCTTTCTCCACCTCTGCGATTGCTGCTTTTTTCATGGGAATTCTACAATTCCGATTGCTTCCAAACTCTACAATTACATCATCCTCGGTAATGTCAATCAACACTCCGTAAAATCCGCTGGTTGTTACTACCACATCGCCCACCTCCATAGTGGCAAGCATGGCATTCACTCTCTTCTGCTCCTTTTTCTGGGGACGGATTGCCATAAAATACATCATGGCTCCAATTAACACCACATAAATAAGGATCATTTCCATTCCCATGGTTCCGCCACCTGCTGTTGCCAGTAAATTCATATAATTTCCTCCTAAAATGAAAATCTGACTGCCGCTTTCCTACCGCAGCCACTCTTTCTTCTACCCCAAAGCCATTTTCTGGTTCTCTGCTTCAAAGCGTTATTGTTATAATATCACAAGAGAGAATCTTTGGTCAAGAGTGTATCATGGCGTTACTTCTACGGATGCTCATTTACCGTATATCCAAGTTCCATAAATACCCGGTTCTTTTCTTTCACCTCATTTTGAATCTTAGGCAAATCCTCCAGAGCCATGGAAAGGAACAGCGTATAGGCAACTAGGGATTCTACCATTATAGCTATATGGCTGATAAGCCGCACATTATTTTCAACTGCCGAAACAAATAAGGTAGCGTCAGCCTTATTTGCCAACTGCTGGTTTCCAAACTGCGTAATCAGAACCACTTTCGCTTTCTGTTCATTGGCAATATCAATGTACTGATGAGACTGAGCAGATCTCCCCAGAGCCGTAAAACAGATTAATAAATCATCCTCTGAAATATTCAATGTGGACTCCAACTGCAGATGCACATCCTCATAATAAATCGTAGGAATCTTCAATCTCATTAACATCGTCTGCATCTGCTTGGCCAGAACACCACTTGCCCCCATAGCACTGATATAAATTCTATGATTCTTCCGGCTGGTCTCTCGGATCAGTCTTACCGCTTTATCCAATTCCACCGGATCAATAATATCAACTGTAGTCTGAATGGAGGTAATTACAAAAGAACTTATTTTTTTTAATACAGTTCCCGGAGCATCTGTGTCCAGAATCTTTTCCAGAATCAAATCCGAATTTTCATTATAATGTGTTAATGATAAATCTGCTGATAAAGCTAGTTTAAAATCCGCATAGCCTTTGCATCCAAGCTTGCGGCAGAAGCGTATGATCGTTGCTTCGCTCACTTTTGTCCGTGATGCCATTTCCTTAAGAGCCAGGGAAAGGACCTCCTGACAATGCTTCAGAACAAATTCCCCTACCCGTTTTTCTTTCCCCGTCAAAAACGGCAGCATGGATTCAAGCTTGGACATTACGTTTACTGGTTGTGCCTGCATAATCTCTCCCTTATTATAAGTAAATTTTAGGCATTCGCCAAATACCAAAGTCCATTGATTTTACTGGTTCAACTGTGCTTTACCCATGCAATACGTCTGGTGCACCTGGTAATCCGATTCCAAAACAACCAGATCCGCATCCTTGCCTACACCGATACATCCCTTGCGATCATCCACGCCAATACAACGGGCAGGATTGCAAGTGCAGGAATTAATAGCATAGTGAAAAGGCACCAATGCTTCCTCTACCAGAATCCGCAATCCGTCGTTCAACTTCAGAGTGGAACCGGAAAGAGTGCCGGAAGAAACGAGATGTGCACTCCCGTCCGGATAAACCTCGATTTCATTTCCACCAAAGAGGTAGCGGCTTCCTACGGGAGAGCCCTTTGCCATCAGAGCATCCGATATCATGATGCAGTAATCAGGACCTTTGGTCATAAAATAATTATTCAGGGCGGCAAGGGTAGAATGATTGCCATCACAGATAACCTCGCCATACATGGTTCGGATGCGGCAGGCTGCACCTACCAGCCCATTGGCACGATGGTTGAAAGGAGCCATACCATTGTATACATGCGTCATGGAACGGGCACCATGGGCATACGCCATAACAGCCTGATCATAGGTGGCGGCAGAATGTCCAATGCTTACAACGATTCCATGCTCTGCCAGATAATGTGTCAAAGCAAAGTTCTCATCCCGTTCTGTAGCCATGGTGACATAGCGAATCTTTCCTCCGGCCGCTTCCTGATATCGCATAAATTGCTGAAGATTGGGCTTTACAATGTATTGCTCTGGTTGTGCCCCCTTGTAATCCATATCCAGATAAGGCCCTTCAAAATGAATGCCGAGAATCTCGGCCCCTTCATATCCATCTTCCATAACCCTGGCTACATTGGCAACAGCCTTTGTCAGCACCTCTTCACTTTGGGTAATTGTTGTTGGAAGAAAACCCGTGACACCTTCAGACACAATGCCCTTACTCCAATTTCTTAAGCCTTCTTCATTGGCATCATTGGTATCAAACCCATAAGCCCCATGGCAATGAACATCCAGGAAACCGGGTACAATCCGCAGTTCTCCATAATCAATATCTGTAGATACACTTCCATAAGGAAGAATGTCCGTGATCTTATCTCCCGTCACCTCAACAATGGCAGCGGTAAACTGATCTGCAATCCAGATCTTTTTACTTTGAATAAACATGTAAGACCCTCCTTAACACTCACCTTTTTTTATCATTTCTAACGCATCCAACAGACTTGAATAAATCCCTGTACAGATATTATACAAATCAGCATTTGGTTTTACAAGATCTAAAATCATGATTGTGGAACATCCGGCGGCAACTCCCCCATACACTCCATGAATCCCATCCTCAAAGACGTAACAATTCTGCGGTTCAATTTCCATTTTCCTGGAGGCCAGCAAAAAAATATCCGGTTCCGGTTTTCCGTGGATTACCTGTTCACCACTCACAATCACATCAAAATAGGAGGCAATATCTGCCGTATTCAGATTATGGCAAATCAACTCCATTGGAGAACTGCTGGCCACGGCCATTTTTACTTTCTTTTCTTTGAAATACTCCAGAATCTCTTTCACGCCCGGCTTCATTGGCACGGATTTTGCCAGTGCCTTTTTAGAACTTTCAAACACTTCCTCCGTAAGCCTGGCGGCATCCGCATCAGGCAGATATTTATTGATAATTCGATTCATGAATTCCCCATTCGCTCCCCGGGTCTCATCCAGCATTTTTTCAGATATGTGATACCCATGACTTCTGCCTACCTTACGCCATTCTTCATCATATACCCTCTCTGTATCAAACAACAACCCATCCATGTCAAAAATCGCTCCGGATTTCATATTACTCTCCTTCCATTTGAGATGCACCAAGGAGTAAATAAGAAAGATTCTCTTTATGCCAGGGAGAACCAAGAATGCTTTTCCTTATTTTATATTGGATATCCCCCTTTTCCGTGTGTATAATCATCCAAAATATCAAAAGGCGAATCTTGATATTGATAGATTTTATCTGTTCTTTCGAAATCCGGACAAGAGTCTTTTCCTTTGGCATGCCGTTCATATCATCAATTGCCAAAATTACCACCTCTTTTCCATTAAAATGGAGTATGTGATCTTTCATTGTATGCATCATATTTCCCAGTCCATTTTTATACGCACCCATATCCGCCTTTAGTGTCCCATAAATCGTTGCGTGTTGGATAAAGGAAATCCCGTTTCGCACCAGTATTTCTTTTACTTTACTTTCTTTCATATTGCTTCCCTACCCTCACTATCGGGATGCCAGCATTGCATTAAAGTCAACAATCCCCTTCTGCCCTGTTTCAATGACTTCCTCAACCTTCATTCCGCCTGTTCTTGCAGTTTCGTATTCCATTATCATAGGAAGATTCATTCCTGTAATGACATTTACCCGGCCTGCATATCTGGAATCCCCCAGAAGCTTTCCACTGCAATTACAGGGGGAACCAAATAAAAGATCACAAAAAACCACCACGCCATCTCCCGTATCAACTGCATCAATTGCTTTTTCCAGCTTATCCAAAAACTCTTTCATATCCTCACCGGGCAAAAAGCAAATTGCATCTGCCTGCTGTATATCTCCCGAGAACATCTTAAGCGTATCCATCATACCATCTGCCAGTTTTCCATGGCTTGCTAAAATAATTCCTTTCATTTTCCTCTCCTTAAATAGATTGAGGCTGCTTTGCAACAGCCCCAAACTTCTCCGTTTCTTTTTATATAAATTTCTAAAATAAACCAACCGCCGCACAAATAAGAGCAAGAATAATCGTTGAGAATACAAGCTTCGCAACACTTACCCGCTTTCTGCTAATCAAATAATAATAGATAAACAAAACTCCAATCGGAAGAATGCCAGGCATAATACTGTCAATCTTTTCCTGTACACTTAAGGCCGCTTCGTTAAAATTGGCTGTAATCGCTACAGACAGATTTACCATGGTGGCCGTCAATGCACCCATCATAGCCATACCCAGAATATTCGCACCCTCAATAATATTTGTCATTAATTTTGATGACAATACATCTTTAATTGCAGTTCTTCCCTTGGTATAGGTCAGTTTTGTAAATACAATCAGTTCTCCAAGAGTGTACATGGTTCCAAGAAGCAGAAGCCAGAACCCCGCAATGGAACCGCTTTGAGCCAGAGAACAGGAAGCCAGAATAAACAGGGTTGTAATGGTACCGGCACTGAAAGAATCACCCAATGCTGCCACTGGTCCCATCAATCCGGTTTTTACCGCTACAATGGATTCTGAGGGAATTGATTCCGGATTATTTGCCTTTTCTTCCTCCATTGCCAGAGTTGTACCAAGAATCAGACCGCCGGCTGTGGCATTTGTGTTAAATAATTCCAAATGCCTTTTCAAAGCAGGAATCATGTCTTCTTTATTAGGATACAACTTTTTAAAAGCCGGTATCAATGCATATGTATAAGCTATAGACTGCATACGTTCATAGTTCAGAGACATCTCAGTAGTAATGTACCATCTGGCAATTACCCGATTGATATCTTTACTGTTCAATACTTTTCTACCTTCTTCAGCCATATTCTATGCCACCTCCTTTTCACGTTTTTCCATAACAATCAATACCGCAATACATGCCGCAAGCACACCCGTTGTCAAAGTATTCAAGCCTACCGCCCTTACAAAGATAAAGCCAATAAAGGTATAAGGAATGAGCTTGGGCTTTCCAATCATATTCATAATCAACGCAAAACCAATGGCTGGCATAACACCGCCTGCAACCTCCAGACCGTGCATAACCCAGGAGGGAACCGTATTCATAAATGCAAGCATTGCGTCCTGTCCGAACATAACAATGAGAAATACCGGAAGAAACAGCAGGGGAATCTCAATCAGTGGAGGATAAATGACCGCACATCTTGTAATTCCGGCAAGGTTTCCTTTTTCCGCACACTCATCTGCCTTATGAACAAAGATAACATTGACCATCTTCCGAAGGTTTGTTACAAAGGATCCCAAAAGTCCCATGGGAACGGCAAACGCAATTGCCTGTTCCGCCGTAAGGCCGGTAGCCAGTGCAATGGGAATTACCGTTGTGGCCGCAAGAGCCGAATCTGTGGGGAGATTTCCTCCCGGTGCAATTATTCCTGCAAACGCTGCGGCAATTCCTCCACCAATGATCAGTCCATTTGTCAGATCCCCGTAAATCAGACCGGCAACAACGCCAACTACGATTGGGCTGGCAATGAAAAAGAAAGCAAAATATCCGCCTATCATACCACGGGCTATCCAATACATCAATCCCATCACAATGGCCATTAATACTAACTGTGTACCACTCATAATACATCCTTCTCTCTTTCTTATTTTAGTTTCTTTTCAATGGTTTCAAGACTGACAGGAGCATTCTCCGGTATTGGCTGAACATACACCTGAATGCCTGCGGCTTTCATCTTAGACAGCTTCTCAAATTCTTCTACCGACAGGGCAACTCCCTGAACAACCGATTTGCGGTTTGGTCCGGCCTGCAATGCTCCCACATTTAGTTCCGGCAATTCCAGTCCTTTCTCAAATGCAAGGTAGGCAGAATCAACATCTTTGAAAATCAGCATAATCGTATCATCTGTCTGCTCAATTGCCGATCCGGTATCTTGAAGCTTAACAATGTCCACTTCTTTATCCGGAACTGCCATCCGGTAAATATCTCCCATAAACGGATCATCAACCAATGCATCATCTGCAAGAATCAAACGATCTACCGGACGGAATTTAATCCATTTTGCCACAATCTGCCCATGCACCATTCGGTAATCGATACGTACCATTTTTATTTTTCCCATCGTATATCCTCCTTCCTGTTCTGATTTAAGAAATATCTACTTTCTTTCAATCTTTACAATCTCATGTGTATCTGCACTCTTATGCACTGCCTCCGCAATCAGTTCGGCTTCCAGGCCATCTTTCAAGTTTGCACGGAAAGGCTTGTCATTTAAAAGACAGTCTACAAATTCATTTAAGGGATCGATTCCAAATCCGATTACGCGTCCGTTAAAGTTCTGGATAAAGCAAATATTGGGTGTATACTGCTTATTCTCGTCAAAAAACTCCACCCCCCGCCGTTGGGAATCTATTCGGATCATTGCATTTTCACACAGAATCTCCGAACACCCATCATCAGCCTTTGCAAAGCCATTGGGAAGAATCCATGCATTTTCAACCGTCCAGGTGCCGCCATTTTCAAATTCCAGAATGGCAGTAATACTGTCATATGTATCCACGCCTTTTGATTTCAGTATTCCCTTGTGCCCTACAGCATATACCTGAACTACCTCACAGCCCATGTACCAACGGATCAGATCATAGCAATGGGTTCCGACGAAATGAACCGGGCTGGAATTCTCAGACCACTTCAGCCAGTTAAGTGCTACATCGTAAATATTGTCCATACGCATATAGCCTCGTATCAGCTTTCCCGTAGAAGCTTCCTCCAGCTTATTTTTCACTGCAATAGATGCCGGATCCCATCTCTTATGATAGTCTACCATTACACGGACATCTGCTTTTTTTGCTGCCTCAATGATCTCATACGCATCTGTAGACGTAGTAGCCAGAGGCTTTTCCACCAATACATGTTTTCCGTGGCGAATAGCTGCCATAACGGGATCCTTATGATACGGATCTGGTGTAGCAACTGATACGGCATCAATTTCCTCATTATTCAACATCTCTTCTATGTCATTATAAGTTTTGACACCATACTCTTTTGCCACTCTGTCCGTAATCTCCCTGTTTAAATCACAGACAGCTACAAGATTCACATTGGAATTCACAGAGTAGGCATCCAAATGGTTTTTCCCATAGAGGCCCGCCCCCACAACTGCAATATTCAGTTTTGTCATCTGTAACGCTCCTTTCAAGTTTTACTACATTTATATATATCATATTTGAATTAAAACTTCAATAGTTTTTTGTGAAAAATGTCAGGAATATTTTTTGTGCAAAAAAAGCATTCGGATTTCTGCCGAAAATATTCTTCTAAAACTCTGCTATATATTTGTAAAATGCTATTGAGAACATGATACGGGAATCCGTATCATAGAGAATAAAACTTCAGGGGAGGATGAGCCTCTGCTCATCCTCCCCTGCTCATCCGTTCAAGCTTCTCTTTCTTATAAGCCCCGTAGTGCCCCTCCTCAATGGCTGCACGTATCTCCGTCATCATAGTATTATAGAAATACAGGTTGTGCAGCACACAAAGCCGCATCCCAAGCATTTCCTTTGCCTTCAGAAGATGGCGGATATAAGCCCGGCTGTAGCGGCGGCATGCCGGACACTGACAGCCCTCCTCAATGGGTCGTTCATCCAGTTCATATTTTGCATTAAAAAGATTGATTTTTCCATAATTAGTATACAAATGGCCATGACGGCCGTTCCGGCTTGGGTACACGCAGTCGAAGAAATCCACTCCCCGTTCCACCGCTTCCAGAATATTAGCCGGCGTTCCCACTCCCATCAGATAAGTGGGCTTGTCCTCCGGAAGATACGGCACCGTCTCCTCAATTATGTGATACATCTCCTCATGGGTCTCACCTACGGCCAGACCGCCGATGGCATAGCCATCCAGATCCATCTCAGCTATCTCCTTTGCATGTTCGATTCGAATATCCGCAAAAATAGCACCCTGATTGATGCCGAAAAGAAGCTGCTCCCGATTGATGGTATCCGGCAGGTTGTTCAATCGTCTCATTTCTGCCTTACATCTTCCAAGCCACCTAGTCGTCCGGGCCACGGAACGCTCCACATAATCACGTTCCGCCAATGCCGGTGCACACTCGTCAAAGGCCATGGCAATGGTGGAAGCCAGATTGGACTGAATCTGCATACTCTCCTCCGGTCCCATGAAGATCTTTCGTCCATCTATATGAGAGTGAAAATACACTCCCTCCTCTTTGATCTTCCGCAGAGACGCAAGGGAAAATACCTGAAATCCGCCGGAATCTGTGAGAATCGGCTTGTCCCAGGACATAAACTTATGTAAACCTCCAAGTTTTTTTACAATCTGATCTCCCGGACGCACATGAAGATGGTATGTGTTGGACAGTTCAATCTGTGTGCCAATCCCCTCCAGATCCGAGGTGGCAACCGCCCCTTTGATGGCCGCCACTGTTCCCACATTCATAAATACCGGTGTCTGCACCACTCCATGAACAGTAGTCAGCTCCCCACGTTTTGCATTTCCATCCTTTTTCAATATTCGATACATCTATCTCAATCCTCTTGCTTTCAGTTCATCAATTACCTTTTTATATACAGGCATGTCCACCCCATAATCGGAAGCCATCTTCTCCACACCGTAGACCAGCCCCTCAATCTCCGAAGCCCCGCCTTTGGCAATATCACGCTGCATGGAGGTTCCTGCCCGGGGACTTAGATCTGCCAGAATCTTTAGATTGGCCTCTACAATATCTTCCTGTAGTCCAAGGTTCATAGCCTCTGCCAGAGCCTTAAGCTCCCGAACCATGGCAATGAAAGTCTCCCTTGGCTCTCCCTCCCTCTGGAAGTCACCTGCCTGTGCATGAAAATATTCTCCTGCAGCAGCCATAGGACTTACATAGGTAAACTTTTTAAAGGTGTCCCGTTTCACCTGTTCCGTATAATCTCCGTAAATACCTGCTTCATCCAGATCATGCTTAACCTGTGCCAGCTTTTCAAGCTGTACCTCTCCTGTCTCCTGACCCGGACGCAGACCATAGACTACCCGAAAAATATCGCCATTATGCGTGATCTCTCCCGGTGCGGAAATATGGGCTGCCACATAGATACAGCCATCCGTCACGGTAAGATGCGGAAGCTCCCTTTGCAGCTGCTCCCCCGTTCCGTAAATGTTCAAAACCGGAATCACTACTGTCTCTGTTGCGGCCCTGAGGCGAATCAGCTCTGCGGCTTCTCCCAGAGAATAACCCTTTACGCATACAAAAATAACATCCGGCGTGTCCGCATATTCTTCCATAGTCATAGCCTTCACCGGGCACAAAGTAAAATCACCTTTTGCCGTCTGCTTCATGGTAATTCCCTTTTCCTGCAAGGCTTTTAGATGAGCTCCCCCGGCCAGAAATGTCACGTCTTTACCTGTTTTTCCCAAAAATGCCCCTATGCTTCCACCTACGGCCCCGGAGCCTGCAATTGCATACTTCATCTTTATTGCCCCCAAATCTTCTTCAAATATTCCATTTTGGCTCCCATCCCCTCCAGCAGGGCATCTGCCAGAACCAGAGCCGCCATGGACTCTACCACAACCACTGCTCTCGGTACAATCACCGGATCGTGCCGTCCACGGATGCTAACCTCAATGTTTTCGCCTTTTTTATTTACTGTATGTTGAAGTGCGGATATGGATGGCGTGGGCTTAACGGCCGCCCGGAACACCAGATCGCTTCCGTCGCTGATTCCCCCCAGGGTGCCGCCCGCATGATTGGTTTTCTTGGAAACTGCCTGTCCCTGACATACAAAGACATCATTATTTTCGCTTCCCTTTGCCCTGGCTGCTCCAAAACCGTCTCCTATCTCAAACCCTTTTACTGCACCAATAGAAAGTATAGCCTTTGCAAGATTGGCATCCAGCTTGTCAAAGCAAGGCTCCCCCAATCCTGCCGGAAGTCCCCGAACTACACACTCAATGATGCCGCCGGAGGAATCCTGCTCTTTCATACACTCCTGAAGATAAGCCGCTGCATCTTCCGCCGCCCGGGTATCCGGCATAAAAAAAGCATTTTCCCAGATAGCTTCCTCCGAAAAGCGTCCTCTGTCAATCTCCACAGGGCCAATGGCACTGGCGTAGGTACAAATGTGAATTCCCAATTCCTTAAGAAGCTTTGCCGCAATGGCTCCTGCCGCTACCCGTCCAATGGTTTCCCTGCCGGAAGAACGACCGCCGCCTCTATAGTCTCGAAAGCCGTATTTCTCATCAAAGGTATAGTCCGCATGCCCCGGGCGGTAGTAGGACGCTATCTCACGATAGTCCCCGGAACGCTGGGAGGTATTTCTTACTATCAGAGAAATGGGGGTTCCCGTGGTCTTTCCCTCAAAAACTCCCGAAAGAATCTCCACCTGATCCGCCTCAGTACGGCTGGTAGTATACCTGGACTGCCCCGGCTTTCTGCGGTTTAAATATTGCTGAATATCCTCTTCTGTGATAGCTAGACCTGCAGGGCATCCGTCCACCACCACACCAATCGCCTTTCCGTGGGATTCACCCCAGGTTGAAATGCAAAAATGTCTTCCAAATATTGAACCTGCCATTGCTTGTGCTCCTGTTTCTTTGTCTGACTTGTCATTGCTGTGTACGCAAAACTATTCTTCCACTAACCATTTTTCTTCTATGTCCTTTTTTAACAGGGCAAACATAGGGTAATAGCTTTGAATAGATTCCGAAAGAACCTCTTTCCGGATTCCTGTATTTTCTGTCATACACAGACTCCTCTTCCCATTACTTCCATAAAACTATCTACTATCATAGCCGACTTTTACTTATTCGTCAAATACTTACGAAAAGCTCTACTGCAGACTACCTCAAACAATGTTTCACCAAAACACAATAAGAGACTAGCGGGAAATAAGATATCAGAAAAGTCTTCTGTCTTATTTCCCGACACTCTCTCATTTTAGCTATTCACTGCTGCTTACTATGCAGACACAATCGTGATCCTCTTTATGTCTTCGTTATTCCGCTTGTGCCATAGGTGTAATCACAATATTTTCTCCGGAGATTCCGGTCTTACGCTTCACGATGTCCTCGATCTGTGCCCGGCCCGTGTCATCTACCTCCGCCATATTCACAACCACGTCCACCTGCCCGTCGGTGATGCTTACCACTGCATCCTCAAAGCCTTTGGCCTGAAGAAGAATCTCCGCAGCAGATTCTCGCTCTGCCACATCCGTCAGGGCGATCATGCTGTCAATGGCTTCCTGCTTCTGGGCATCGGAAATATTCGTGTTGTTGATAACCTCCAGAAGAATCTCCTTATTCTTGGAGCGAAGCTGCTCTCTTGTCACTTTCGCTTCGGCGGAAAAACCTACCCCCGATGTGGAGTTTGCAAGCACGGCCTCTCCCGGATTCTCGTCCTCTCCAAGCTCCGCCGTATCCAGATCCGATGCATCCTGATCCAGGCTTGCGATATCGCCGTCCGCAAACTGCAGCTCCTCAAGTCCGGTTTCGGCATACAGATCCTCTGCGGAAATATCTGCCGCAATATTATCATCATCCTCTTTTGTAGCTGCGTCTGATCCCGCCGTAATGCTGGCAGAATCAAGCTTGCTTCCGGAATAGTTTAAGTACCCTGCTACCGCAATCATAATAGCCAGTGCGGTAATGATCATCTGGTTTTTCTTGAATATGTTCTTCACTTTGAACCCTCCATCTTCATTATTTTTATTTTATGTGCTTCCACAGGAAATAATGCCTGAACTGCTTCCAGAATATTCTGTTTCACTGCGGGATTTCCGCCGCCCTCGGCAATCACGATGACACCCTCCACCGCAGGCTCCAATTCCTGAATCACATAAGGCGTTCTTATTCCATCCTCCCTTTCCTCATAAACCGTCGCCTCCTCCCTCTCATTTTCCTGAGTGGTCCGGTTTCCTCCCTGGGAGTCTTCCTCCTCCACCCTCTGGCTTCTGGAGGGAACATCTTTTTCCACCACTTTCTGGGCGGAAGCATGGAGGGTAATCATCACATCCACCCTGCCTACGCCCTCCACCTTTTCTAAAACCCCTTTTAAGCGTTCCTCCTGCTGCCGTTCATAGGAATCGGCGGGAAGCGTCTCTTTCGTTCCCTCTGCCATGCCCTCCGCCACCTGCGTCACCTCTTTTTCTCCCTGCTTCTCTTTTCCGGGTTTTGCAGGGATGGCTATCACCAGCAAAAGAACTCCAAAAAGCAGAAAGATTATAAGCTGATCCTTTTTTGGCATTTTAATTTTCTTTCGGTTTTCCGATTTCAATATGGATTTCAGGAATTCCACTGCCCTCTCCCTCCCGAGGAGCCGTCTCTTCCTCCTGCTCCTCCTGCTCTCTTTGTTCCTCCTTTAAGCCTTCCGCCTCTTCCCTGGCCTCATCAAGCTTTTCCTCCACATGTCTTTGATACTCCTCCTCGATAACCTTTTGCCTTTCCAGGAATTCCTGAAGTTCCTGATCGTAGGTCTGTCTGGCATAAGTCTCATCCAACTGCCGATCAAGCCCCAGGGCTGACAGAAAAGGAGAGATTACAAGGATCATTAAAACAATTCCCATAAAAAATTGCAGATATTTCCGCTGGCTTTTTTCCGGCAGCACATGAAGCACCACAACCATCAAAAGAGTGTAAAATGCAATATCCTGTACCCAGCCAAATAATAATTCTTTCATAATTAATAGTTCCGTAATGTCTCTAACAGCATCCCCTACTTAGAACAATTTGCAGTCACTTAAACATGTGCCTGCAAATTGTTCTGATGCTGCACGAGACATTACTGATTCCCCTCATCCTCTTACCGACACAGTCACAACCGCAATGGTCAGCATAAACAAAACCACCGTGGTAAATACAACCCGAAACAGCAGGCGGATTCCCTCTCCCACTCCGGTTACGCAGCCTGTCATCCGTTTATCTGATACTGGCTGAATAAGGGCGGCCGCCAGCTCCAGAATCAGCACCAGCATCCCAAGCTTTGCCAGGGGTACCAGGCAAATAAGCACAAGTACTACCAGAGCCGCCACCCCGATGCCGTTTTTAATCAGGACGGAAGAGCCAAGGACTACGTCCGTTACGGATCCCGCAATATTGCCAATTCCCGGAATCACCTCCACCGCCCGGCTGAACAGGGTGGTTTTCAAAGAATCCACTGCCGGATTTAAAATTCCCTGAATGGTGTTAAAGCCAATCACCACGGCCAGCATGGATTTCAGCAGCCATACCGTGATCTTTGATGTCATCTCTTTCATCTGTGACAGATATTCCTCCTTGGTCAAATGATTTACAAATACAAGGATCACATAAATCTGAATCAAGGCCATCAATCCGTTTTGGATCAGCCGCTGAATAAAATAAATAAGCCCCAGGAAAAATTCATAAAATACAAGTGCCGTAGTACTTCCGGATGCCATGGTTACCGCCAGGCAGAAAGCCGGAACCAGCACATTCATAAAATCCTGAATTCCAAGGAGTACTTCCCCTGCAATCTCCATTGCCCCGGAAAAAACCTGCAGCAGTATCAGAAACAGCAGCAGATAGGTAATCTCAAAGCTTACCTCCGCAATCTGTTGATTCTGAAAAATATTCGAAAAATTGGACATGAGGGCCGCCGCAATTCCAAGGAGTAAAATAGAAAGCAGCAAATGCTTTTCCGTCTGCCAGTTATCTCCCATCTGTTCCACCACGGCTGTCACAAAGCTCTCCAGGGTCAGGGGCTGTCCCCCCTGCAAAAGTTCCAGCACTGTATTTTTAAACTCGAATTCTCCCCCCAGAATCTCATTCACCGATTCCTCTATCTCGTCGAAGTCCAGCTCCTCTATCATAGTAAAGTCCTCGGCCCGGGCATTGAGAGGTATCAAAAAGCCCAAAAGCAATGCACCGAATAAAGTGGAGAAAAATCTAACGTATAATCTGGTTTTCCGTTTCTTTTCCATTTTCATGTTCCTAAAAAACCATGAATGGTATCTAAAAGTGCCGTGATGATAGGCATACTGACAGCCAAAATCGAAAGCTTGCTGAATACGCCTATCTGTCCGGCAATGGCTCCATACCCTGCATCCCGACAGATGTCTGCGGCAAATTCCGAAATGTAGGTAATGCCTATAATTTTCAGCAGTGCCTGTATGTAAGAGCTTTGGATGGAAATAGAGCTTTGAATCAGCTTTACACTCTCCACCACAACCTCCAGCTTTTCGGCCGCCAGAAGCAGCAGAAAGACACTGGTGGCAATGCTCAGATAGACGGAAAATTCCGGTTTCACCGCTTTTATTTGAAGTGCCAGCAGAACACCGGCAATTCCAATCATGGCTGCCTGAAGCATATTGTAGTTCACCTCGATTCCAGTTCCGCAACGTCTACAACGCAAAGAGACGCTGCATGGTGTCAAACAAATCAAAAATATAAGGAAGAATCCAGAACAGCACCAACACCAGGCCTGCAAGGCTGGTAAGGAATGCCTGTTCTTCCCGTCCGCTGTGCTTTAGAATCTGACTTAACACAGAGACCAGGATTCCAACTGCCGCAATTTTGAATATGAGATTCACGCTCATAGGTTCCTCCATTTACACCAACAGGATCACCAGAAAAATTCCTCCGGCAACTCCCAAGCTCTGGTATAATTTCTGTTTTGTCTGTGCCGCATCCTGGGCCTCCCGAATGGAAAGCTCCAGTTGCTCAAGGTAGAGATCGATGGAAGAAAGCTGCATCTCCAGGTCCAGATAACCCAAAACCTCTCCCAGACCGCCAAGCTGCTCCTTGTCCCCTTTTTTCAAATGCGTATCAGAAAGCCACTGTTTAATCTGCTTCTGCCATAGTTCTCCAAAGCTTTGCCCCTCCATACTTCCCATCTGCTCTGCCGTCTGTTCCAGGAAGCTTCCAAAAGGTTCCTTTATGCGGACTGCAATGCTGGCAAATGCTTCCGGCAGAGGTGTCTTCGTATATTTAATCTCTCCCCTTAACATATAAATCATCTGTTTCAGCAGCCGAAGCTCCATACATCGTCCCTTTAAATCGCTGCTGAAACTTGCACCGATTCCCGCAGCGGAAGCCAGAATCAGCAGTGCACCAACCCCTTTTAACATAAACTCCTCCCCCTTTCATCCAGAATATGACGAATCACACCTGTTCGTACAAGATTATCCAAAATTACATAACGTTCAAATATCTGTTCCTCCGCCAACCGTCGAAGAAGCGGCTTGGAGCGAATATCTTCCAGAGAACTGCCGTGAACTGTGGCAAGAAGACGGCAGCCGCAAAACAAAGCTGTCTCCAGGGCACTTATATCCTCCTGACCGCCAATCTCATCCACTGCCAGCACCTCCGGAGCCATGGAACGGATCATCATCATCATACCCTCCGCCTTGGGACAGGCATCCATTACATCTGTCCGAATACCCACATCATTTGCCGGAATCCCCTGATAGCAGCCGCAGATCTCAGAACGCTCATCCACGACTCCCACTGTCCGTCCCGGATGTTCCCGGCTTCCATTGGAGATTTGCCGAATCAGATCCCGAAGCAGCGTGGTTTTTCCACATCGTGGAGGTGAAATAATAAGTGTATGCTTAAGTCCCGTCTCATCATAGAGATAAGGCAACACCTTGTCCCCACAGCCGGTAATCTGGTGGGACAAACGGAGATTGAGACAGGAAATATAACGAATACTTTTCACCTTGTCCCCCTCCAGAACGACTTTTCCGGATATTCCCATCCGGTGTCCCCCCTGAAGAGTCAGATAGCCCTGTTTCAATTCATCCTCATAGGCATAGAGAGAATATTTTCCCACAAGCTCCATGGTTTCCCGGATTTCCCTTTTGGTCACCACCCAGGCACCTGCCGGCTCTTTCAAAGACTTTCCCTGTCCGGACAGAAAAAACTCCTCCCCATCCATCCGAATCAGAAATGGCTTCTCCGCACGAAGACGAATCTCCTGCAGCCTCCCAAGATTCAGCCTGGCCTGCTCCAAAATCTCCCGAATATGCCCGGAAAAGAAACACAATATTTCGTCCTTGTCTTTCATCATCTCACCTCTTAGGAAAGTATATGAGGACAGGCCGGAAAAAAGACTAAAAAGAAAAAGTGGGTGTCGGGAACTAAGACATCAGCCTTTTCTGTCTTAGTTCCCGACACCCACTTTTGGCTTATTCATTTTTCTTACGCCTTTTTCTTTGCAAAAAATGCATCTATCTCTTTCTTAATTTCCTCCGGTTTTGCGTTCTTCAGCAAATACCCTGCCGGTTTTAAAGGCATAACCTGAATGATACTCTGGGGATCTCTGCGGCCCGTCAGGAAAATAACCGGAATATCTTCAAAAGCTTTCTCGGCTCGAAGCATCTCCAGTGTCTGCTTTCCGTCACAGACCGGCATTTCATAGTCCAGAAGAATCAGGTCCGGCCGATTCAGGGTTATGGTCCGAATTGCCGCTGCCCCGGATTCCGCTGACGCCACTTCATAGTCCTCGCTTAACAGCCGCTTTATTCCCTCCCGTATGATAAGCGAATCGTCCACCGCCAACACTTTCTTTTTCCTATTTGTCACCTCCTGCTCTTCCCGCTTCATCAGATACTTTTCCACTTCAATCAGTTCATTTTCCACCTCAATAGGTGTCCCGACACCCCTCTCCAGCAGATAGGGTGCAATGGTGCAGTAAGCAAAATAGCCGGCACCTGTATTAAACAGAAAACTAATCTGCAGTTTTTCCTTTTCAACTATATTCTGAAACTCTTCATAAGAGAGTAGATTTTCCTCTTTCAGCTTATAGGCTTCTTTTGCGGGAAAACACGCCAAAAGACGCCCTACGAACTGCCGGGCCGTATATCTGGCAGCATGAACCAGCCTGGCATCCAGTTTGCCCGTCCTAAGCCCCAGCACCTTTCCTACGGTTTCGATCAGCAGCCTTTCCTCAAAAACCATCAGAATTTCCTGCTTCTCTTCCTCCTGCCCCGTCTCATAGACCAGGCGGTAATATACGCCTTTTCCGAATTTCTCTCCATTGTAGGAGTCACTGAGCATCTGAGATTCCAGATGAAACATATCAAATACAAGCTGGACAATCACATTCTTCATCTCCACAAGCTCTTCACCCGGCAAAAGATTCTCCCACTTTCTGATTCTCTTTCCCGTAATTGCAAGATCCTCCGTCAACGTGTGGCCAATCAGCCATCCTGCACAGACAGCTAAAAAATGCTGCACGGTGTCTGACGCATAACCTGACTGCTCCAGCTCCTGTTCCAGAGCCGGAAGTGTATTCTCCCGAAAGCTTTTGTGCAGACGTTTGTGTTCTTCTGTTCCCTCATAGCCAATGGATTCCATATATGCTTCTTCATCTGCAAAATGCTTCGCTACATGCCCTTTGAAAAACTTAATTCCCTCATGACATGCCCATTCATTGTTCTTCTCTTCCTCTTTGAACGCAAAAAGCTTATTGATTATCTTAAAAAGTCTTCGATGCTCCCTATCAATCACATCTATTCCAATGTTGAACTCTTCCTGCCATTCAAACCGGATGTCCATACTATATCCTCCTTTGCTGCATCAAGCTTATTTTTCACACCCCTTTCACAAACGTGCTCTAAATACACCTTGACTTTTATCATACAATATATAGTATTCATAATGTAATCTTAATTGTGCGAAGATTTCAAAACAATCATCGTCTTTATGCTTCCCACTGCAAAGGCATGTTGTTGGCTTTCATTGATCAGCTTGCATCCATACCGGACATGTACGCAGAAAAGAACCGTCGGGAACTAAGACAGAAATGGCTGATGTCTTAGTTCCCGACGGTTCTTTTTCGATTCCCTTTATTTGATTAATTCTCTTTTACGTCTTTCATGCTGAAGCTCAAGCGACCCATCTTATCCTTACCCAGGCACACGACTTTCACCACATCGCCCAGGGTCAGCACGTCCTCCACATGGTTGATTCTCTGCTTTGCAATCTTGGAGATGTGAACCATGCCCTCTTTGCCCGGTGCAAACTCCAGGAACGCACCGAACTCCTTGATGCTGACAACCTTGCCGGTGAGCACCATGCCCTCCTCAAAGTCAGTTACGATGATCTTGATCAGCTCAACGGCCTTGTCCATGTTGGCCTTGTCCGTACCGCATACGGATACGGCACCGTCATCATCAATATCGATCTTCACGCCTGTCTGCTCAATGATGGTATTGATAGTCTTACCTCTCTGACCAACCACATCACCAATCTTCTGGGGATCAATCTGAATCTGGATAATCTTCGGTGCATAAGGTCCAACCTCAGCTCTCGGCTCTGCAATACAGGGCTTCATACAAGTGTCCATAATGAACATTCTTGCTTCCCGGCATCTTGCAATGGCACCCTCCACAATGGGACGGGTCAGGCCATGAATCTTAATATCCATCTGGATGGCAGTGATACCCTCGGTGGTTCCGGTTACCTTGAAGTCCATATCTCCGAAGAAGTCCTCAAGTCCCTGGATATCCGTCAAGAGCACGTAGTCATCATCCGTCTCACCGGTTACCAGACCGCAGGAAATACCTGCTACCATCTTCTTAATGGGCACGCCTGCCGCCATCAGAGACATACAGGATGCACAGGTAGAAGCCATGGAGGTAGATCCGTTGGACTCAAAGGTCTCGGATACGGTACGGATGGCATAGGGGAACTCTTCCTCAGAGGGAAGCACCGGCAAAAGTGCACGCTCTGCCAAAGCTCCGTGTCCAATCTCCCGCCGTCCCGGTCCACGGCTTGGCTTTGTCTCACCTACGGAGTAACTCGGGAAATTGTAATGATGCATATAACGCTTGCTTGTCTCATTTTCATCCAGACCGTCCAGTCTCTGTGCTTCTGACAAGGGTGCCAGGGTACAGATGTTGCAGATCTGGGTCTGTCCTCTGGTAAACATTGCGGAACCGTGAACTCTCGGAATCAGATCCACCTCTGCTGCCAGGGGACGGATCTGGGTAATCTCACGTCCGTCGGGACGCTTGTGATCCTTTAAGATCATCTTGCGGACAGTCTTCTTCTGATACTGGTAAATAGCTTCCCCAAGAACCTCAAGCCACTCTTCCTTGTCGGCAAATGCTTCCTCCAGCTTTGCGGTAATCTGACGGATGTTTTCCTCTCTTACCTGCTTCTCGTCGGTAAATACGGCCTTTTCCATCTCCTCCGGGGGAACCTGCTCCTTAATGGCAGCAAACAGCTCCTCAGGAACCGCACAGCTTGTGTAGGTATGCTTTTCCTTGCCGCACTCCGCTACAATCTTATCAATAAAGGCAATCACTTTCTGGTTGACTTCATGGGCCAGATAAATGGCTTCAATCATCCTGGCCTCCGGAATCTCATTGGCTCCGGCTTCAATCATAATCACCTTTTCTCTTGTGGAAGCTACCGTAAGCTTTAAGTCAGACACCTTATACTGGCTCTGTCCCGGATTGACGATAAATTCTCCGTCAATCATGCCAATCTGGGTCATGGCACAGGGTCCGGCAAAAGGAATATCCGAAACTGCCGTTGCAATGGCAGAACCCAGCATAGCCGTTAACTCAGGACTACACTCCGGATCTACGGAAAGCACCAGATTATTTAAGGTTACATCATTACGGTAATCCTTGGGAAACAGGGGACGCATCGGGCGGTCAATGACACGGGATGTCAATACGGCATTCTCGGAAGCCTTGCCCTCTCTCTTATTAAATCCGCCCGGGATCTTGCCTACCGAATACAGTTTCTCCTCATACTCTACACTTAAGGGGAAGAAATCAATACCCTCCCTGGGTTTGTCGGAAGCCGTTGCCGTGGACAACACGGTAGTGTCACCGTAATGCATGAAAGCGGCTCCGCTGGCCTGCTTTGCCACTCTGCCGATGTCTACGGTCAGGGTACGGCCGGCAAGCTCCATGGAATAACTCTTGTACATGGTTAATCTCCTTTACTTTTTACAAATACTCTCTGGTTCAGGAGAATCCGAAACTA
Source organism: uncultured Lachnoclostridium sp. (assembly GCA_948330435.1). Lineage (GTDB taxonomy): Bacteria > Bacillota > Clostridia > Lachnospirales > Lachnospiraceae > Laedolimicola. The sequence goes on from CAOJBY010000002.1 coordinate 77,365, forward strand.
CTGATCTGTATACGCTCACGGCACACGCCGGACATTCAGTACTCCCACTCGCAAAATACCTGCGATTCTACATTGCCCTTTTGCTCATGAAAGCAAACCGAACTATTCATATACGCATCAGTGGTCTCGGTTCCATTCTCCTGTGGGGTTAATAGGTTTACATAAACATAAATCAGGGGGTGTCACAAAATAAGACATCAGCCGTTTCCATATCCGGAAAAGTCTTCTGTCTTATTTTGCGACACCCCTTTCTTTCGCTTATTTTCTGAGTCCAAGTCTCTCAATCAGACTACGATAACGTGCAATATCTTTTCTCTTAAGATAAGCCAGCATATTACGTCTCTGACCAACCATCTTGAGAAGTCCTCTTCTGGAATGATGATCCTTTGGGTTCTCTTTCAGATGCTCAGTTAACTCCTGAATCCGTGCGGTCAGAATAGCTACCTGTACCTCCGGTGAACCGGTGTCACCCTCCTTTAAGCCATACTCAGCAATAATTGCCTGCTTCTTGTCTTTTGCGATCATAATGACTGCCTCCTTTTTTTCATAAGCCGTGTATCAAGCAACGGTCGGAGTGTCCGATTACCGAATACCGGCAAATTTTATACCTTTTAGACTTTACCACAGCTTTGCGGTTGTGTCAAGAAATAATGTTAACACACTTCCCTGTCCGGCTGGATTCCTGGGCTGCAAAGATGACCCGCATAGCCTTGATTGCTTCTTCCCCGTCTACAGGAGGTGTGGTGTTGTTTCGAATGCTATCCACAAAGGAGTCGATCACTCCGGAGTTAAACAGCTTTCCGGAGGTCTGATCTTCATTATTCCCCACGGTTCCCAGCTCAAGCCGTTCTATAAGACCGTTCTTTTTTTCTACAATCAGCGTATATTTCGGATCTGTATAGCAGCGGATGACGCCCTTGCTTCCCTGAATCACCACGGAATTGATCTCCTCCCCGTACTGGGTCCAGCTTACATGCATGGTTCCCGGTATTCCGCCGGCTGTCTCATAGAGACAGAACGCATTGTCATCTATGGAAATCAGGCTGCCGTCCGGATACTTTTTATCTCTTGTCGCTAAAATTGCATTTACCTTTACAATTGGCTCTCCCAGCAGATAATGCATCAGATCAGTTTTATGTACTCCCAGATCCGCCATCACCCCAAACACGGACTTCTGTTTGTCAAAAAACCAGGGATTCGCCTGACCGCACCAGGCTTCCGGACCAGCATGTCCATACACCGTATCAAAGGACAGGATTTTACCGATGTCACCTCTTTCAATCCGCTTTCTTGCTTCCACATGAGCTGCTGCAAACCGCTGATTCTGTCCGATCATCAGCTTTTTGCCGTTGCGTTTTGCCGCTTCCACCATGGCCTCACATTCTTCCAGGGTAACAGCCATGGGCTTCTCACAGAGTACATGGAGTCCGTGATCGAGAGCCTGAACGGACATGGACGCATGCAGGGCATTGGTCACGCAGACGCTGACCGCATCCAGTCCGCTGTTCAAAAATGCTTCCAAATCCGTAAATCCCTTTCCTCCGTAAGCTTCCGCCATTTTTTCCGCTTTCCCCGGTGTCACGGAATAAAATGCCGCCAGTTCGCAATGTTCATTTGCCGCAAATTCCGGAATATGCCGTACCTGGGCAATGGTGCCGCAGCCTATAATTCCTATTTTTAACATGAAATAAATACCTCCTATTATAAGTCCCGCAACAGAATATATTTCAATAATACTTGCCTACTGCTTGCAGGCCGGATAGGCAAGCTGCTCCTGGCTGGATGCCGTGGCCTTGGCAAGCTGCAGTACAATCTCACTGAAATACCGAGGGCTTACCTCATTAAGCTTGTGCTGATTCTCTTTCTTAATGGTATCGTAGACATAGCTTCCCCGCTTTACCGTGCCTGCCCGATAGAAAGCCGCACCGTACACCGTAACCTCGTCGTTTTCATCTCCTACATAGCATCCGGAGAATTCAAGCTCTACGCCCATCTCCCCATCCTCACGATAGAACGTATAGTAAACTCCGGCATCCTGTACGGAGCCACGGTACCAGCCCATCCCCTGGAGCTTGCCGGACAGTGACAGACCATTTAACAGCTTTCCGCCGAAGCGTGTCAGTTCTGCTTTCCCCGTCTCTTCCTCTGTGACCCGGTATACCGGACGTTCCAGCTGTTCAATGGGCTGGACAATCTCGTAATCCGAAAGCTGCTCTTTCCAGACGGTCAGATCCTCCTGGGAAAGCTCAATGGGATGAACCAGGCCAATCTGTGCATCCTCGGGAAGCGTAAACTCATCCTCGTCCCTGGTATTGAAGCTGCCGTCCTCCATATAGCGGAACGTGTCCTTTAAGGCACCGTTTTCATAGGTTCCCCAGATAAGGCCGATGGCAAACTGATGCATCACGGGATTTTTCACAAAGAGCTCTTCCCATGCCCTGGAAGTCCAGAGCCTTTCTGCGGTCAGTGCCTGCTCCAGACGCATCTTCTGATTGGAAACCACGGTTTTCAGCTGCTTTTTCATCTGCTTGAATTCTGCGTAGGCTGCCGCCGCCTTTTCTTCCTCATCCCGTTTTCCCGGTGCCGGGAGATTCTTCAATTTTTTCTCCGATTCGCCAAAAATCTCCAACTCCAATGCTGTTGTCAGATACACGCTAAAGGAACGTGTTCCATAATCAAAGGTTCGCTTCAGGCTCTCGTCAAAACCAAGATTCGGCACAATGCGGTCCTCAAGCTCCGCCTTGCTGATTCCAAGGGTGGATGCCGCATATTCCAAGGCTTCGCCCGCCGCCGTCTTTACCTGGCGGAATTTAAACTTCCGAGAAATCTGATCCACATACAGGAGAGCCGAAGAGGTTCCGTTTAAAGCCAGTGCCTTTACCGCTTCCGCAGCCATGGCCCCCCTGGCATGCTGGGGCCACTCCTGAATCTGACGGCGGAATACGTCCACAATCGGCATTCCTCCATGAATCGAAGCCGCATAGAGCACCCATTTTTTCTTGGCTTCGGCCCCGGATTCCAGCCATTTGTCAAAAAGCTCCGCCATATAGGCACCAAGCTCCAACGGCTCCAAATCCGCCGCCAGGGCTGCCGCTTCGGGGCTCACTCCCGGCACGGACCGATCCGCATAGGCTGTCAGGATTGCCTGCAGATACTCTTCCTCCGCTTCGCTGCCGTCCTTTTTATGTACTGTCGGAAACGGCATCTCATAGGCCCAGGCCACTTTCCGCTTTTTGCCGCCCTTTAAGATCTCACGCACCAGGTCCGCCCCGGTATGAGGACCCTCTCCCTCTGCCGCTGTCTCCTGCTTCATGCCAAGGCTGTCCAAAAGAAGCTCTCGAAGCTTCTTACTCTTTTCCGTCTCCAATGCCTTTGCAAATGCATCCTCATAGTTCTTCACTCCCCAAAACTTCAAAACCCGGATGGCAAGTTCACGCTCCTGGGATTTCTTAGAGGTAAGCATGGAGAGCATCTCCGGCTCCCACTCCCTGTGGGCCGTGCAGATGGTTACAAGCTGCTCCCGAACCTGCTTGGAGCTGTCCAGTGCAGAAGCAAGGATTACTTCCTTTTCTTCCTGCCAGTGATCATCCAGGGCACGGACACAGATACACCGTCCGATGGCTGTGCTGTCCTTTGCCGCTTCCCGAATCTCGTCGGCACGCTCCCCCCATCTGGCGGAAAATGCCTGAGAAGCCGCATCCATCACCGCATTTTTATCCTTTTCCTGATAGCAGGCACTGTAGATGCCCTCCATGGCATCCGCCTGATAACGGATGGGCAGTTCTTCCTTTTCAAAGAGCTGTACCAGGCGTTCTATCTCCTCTTGAAGCTGCTTTTTATTGGCATTCCTGCCCCGAAGCCCTGGAAGCAAATAACCCGGGAAAAAGCTTCCCTCCATCCGAAGAGCTTCCAGCACCACACCTCTCCGATACAGACGGCCTTTATTCCGCTGCAGATTCTTAAGCTTCTGAAAACGCTGATAGCTGTAGCTGCGGCTCCCTCTCCAGCTATTGACAAAGGGGTAGAGGGTGTCAAGGGATGTCTCTCCCAGCAGATATGCCTTGGCTTCCGCCTTTCCGATATTTACATTTGCCACCAGTTCTTCTGCCAGCTTCGCCTGATATTTGTCAGAATTATCTGCTTCCAGCTCCCGGCAAAGACCAGGATTGCTCTTTCTTGTCTGGGAGAGCAGGAATTGATACTCGTCTGTGGTAATTTGCCCGGCCACATAGCGGACAGCTTCCGGATGGCGGACTGCCATGCGGCATAAGCCCTCTTCCTCGCTGTTGGCCGTATACCAGCGGACAAAGGCTTCCGGCTTCACAGGAATCAGAGCTTCTAACTCTTCCAGATGCCTGTGGAACCAGGAATCCTTGTCATTTGGAAGACTTGTGAGATCTCTACAGGCCTTTAGGGTGATATCCAGGGACAGGCTCCCCGCTATCTGCAAAAAGGCGGAAAAGACAGGGGAATGCTCCACTGCCAGAAAAGCTGCTCCGGACAAAAGGGTCAGCATATATTCCGTAAAGGTTCGTTTGTTCAAAAGCTTCCCAAGCTCTGCCGGAAATGGCTGTTCGATACGGTGGTTCCGCACATAAGCCTGAAGCTCCTCCATCTGGCTCTTTCCCAGATCGTGCTTGATAAACATTTCAGGCATACTGGCTATGAGATTGTCCTCCAGAAACTTCAGAGTCTCCGATACTCCCTCCCTGCCAGGGGAAGTACCTTTGCCGAAGAGTCCTTTCAAAATACCGGGCCTTTTTTCTTCGCTTCGTTTGATGTTCAAATAGATGCCCGCCAGCAAAACCTTTGCATTATCATACCGGTGATAACACAGATCCATGGCCTTTCTTAAGACCTCCGGATCCTTTCTTCCTTGCTCATGGATGAACTTTGTGTTTCTGTAATTGACAGAATAGCTGTTCCAGACTATCCCCTCCACCTGAATTGCCACCGATTGCTCCGGGCTTAAATATTCACTGATGGAATTCAGGTTCCACCCAAAGCGGTTAAAGACGTAAAAGGCCGTAGAGCCCCCTGCCGATGCCTGAAAACGCACATAACGGCCAAGCTCTTCCTTTTTGTTCCGCTTTCTGAGATGCTCTACATAGTCGATGCTTTTCTGACGCTCCGCCTCGCCAAGGGCGGAAAAATCCTGGCGTTCGGTCTGCTTCAAGAGTTCTGTATGTTCCGGACTGCCGGTGTCCAGATATTCCTCCGCCAGCCTTCGGTTCTTTTCAGACAGCTTTAAAGCGTCTAAGGTGTCCATAAGTTTTTGATAGTTTCGTTCGTCGCTTAGGTTCATAGTAACATTCTCCTATATTATTAAAGTGTAAAGCCCATAAATGAATAAGACTTTACACTTTTTGCCTGCATGAATTGTTATGCCTTATATTTTAGCAGATTCGGTAATAGGTGTAAAGTCTCTCCAATTATAAATTCAGGTTTTACCGTTTTCATAATGGTTCATCTCCCACACCGCCCGATCCTGGGACACTTTCTCCAGACAAAGCTTCACATAGTCCATCACCCTTACCCACGTCTCCAATACCGGTTCCGGGTCAAATTCCATCTGATGCCGTTTATTTCCCAATGTCTTTTCCAAAAATCCCAGGTCTTCCTCTGCCCGGTGCAGGCCAAGGGTTCCGCCCTCTCCTGCCAGGCGGCCAAGGTTCTTTAAGGTTTCCTCCTGCAGGGAATTAAGACCGCTTTGAAACAAATCTCCAAGTGCTTCCCGAATTTCACCAAGAAAGCTCTCCATTCCCTGTAAAACGTCCTTGTCCGGGCCATTGGAAATGGATTTTCCCTGCAGCTTCGCCGGGGGACCGGCTATCTTTGCAGCGTGTTCCCCTGGTTCTTCCTGCTCCCGCAGATACTTCTCCAGTTCCTCCCGTCCATCAAAAAACCGTTCTCTCCCAAAAACCTCAATGGGATACAGACAAAGCTTCCCCTGCTCCAAATAGGGGATCCCGAAAAAGACCAGTGTCTGATCCGTTTCCTTTTTCAATCTCTCACTCAATCTCTCCAGGACTCGAATCGTCAGCTTTTCCTCCTTGGAATAGGCAACGGCTACTGTAATCTTTCGCCCCTTTCCATCGGAAATGTCCATGGAAAACCGCTGATGCACCGTATCAAAATTTCCCTCCTGACAGTGAAAGGCTCCTGCCAACACCAGGCGTTCCCCCTCTTCTTCCTGTCCGCAGGCTCCAAAGCAATTTTCCAAAAGCTTCTCATAATCCCAGAAGACGGCTCTTCGGATCTCATCGCTCCCAAAATCCCGGATTCCCACAATCTCGCTTTTTGTCTCCTGACTGACGGAAAGCTTTCCTCCTGCGGCTGCTTTGGCATGGGTAAGGTAAAATTCCAGATCCATCATCTGCTCTCTGCTGCAATTTAAGCCCCAGGGAGCCCAAGCCTGCTCTCCCCCTCCCAGGGGACGTCTGCGGACACCCTCATAAAATACGGGACGGGCATCCGTCCAGGTATAAAAGCTTCCCTTTTCCGGTTCCAGAAAATAGTAGATTTCCCCCTCATATCCCGTCTTGCTGTGAAAGCTGCGACTTCCCATGGCAGTTAAATGAAGACAGGATACGGGACGGTAAGTATCCCGAAAGCTTCCGGCCAAAGCACGCAGCTTCTCCGAATCCTTTGTGTGCTCCAGACTCTCCGCCATCTGATACAAGGTTAAAAGCTGCTCCAAAAGTCCCTCCGTTCGAAATGCCTGGGATCGCTCAAAATACAACCGGTACTCAGAAGCTATCTTCCGAAGACTTGTCTCAAAGGCTGCAAGGCCCGCCCCATGGCTGATGACCGCCAGACGCTCCATACTCTCCGCCGCTTCCGGTGACAGGCGGGACAGGCCCGTCATCAAATGGAGACGGATTCCCTCCTTGATCGAGGCCGCTGCCCGGGCAAGCTCCTGATGATTCCATTCCTCATTGCTTTCGGTCAGCCTTTTAAGCTGTTCTAAGGTAACTGCCTTTCGGTGAAGCTGAAAAAGCAGGATTGCCTGTGCCTTATGGGAGCACAGCTCCCGGCTTTTGCAGGTGCAGGTGGAAAATTCCAGAGGGCTTAAGAGCTTGACTGCCGTATCCTCCCAGAGTACCTTTACCGTGATTATCGTTCCCTCCTGAATCTGGGGCTGCTCTCCTGCATGGAGGTAGTCCAGAAGCTCCCTGTATCTTTTGTTACCGCAGGCCCGCTTTAGCTTCTCGATTGGGTACTCGATAATCTCCTGCTCTAATGCCTGCTTTAAGGCTTCTTTTCCGAAAAGAATCTCCTGGCTTTCTTCCGCTGTCTTTGGTGGAGCTTTCTCTTCTTTTTCGTCCTCAGGCTGATTTTTTTTCAGATACAGAATCGCTGTGATGATGTGGCGGCAGATGCTTCGGGAGGGACAAGTGCAGGTACTTTCGCCCAGAGGCATGCGTATTCTGCATACTGCTTCTTTTAAGGTTACCTCTGTCTCCGTTTCCTGCCAGACTGCAGACGGTTTCTCCTGATCCAGATCCTTGTATGCACGTTTTACCGTTCCTTTGTTGCATAATCCGGTAAGATATTCATCATCTACCTGTAAAAGCATGTTCTTTAATGCTTCCATCTCTTTAACCTCTATTCTAAGTCGTTGGACTACTGCATGATTTTCCCCATAAAGTCTCCCAGCATCTCCGGTGTCATGGCTCCCACATGGGCTCCCAGATCGGCCAGCTTCTGTGCCGTATGTCGGTCATAGACGGGGTTGGAATCCCGATCCAGTGCCGTCAGGCAGATAAGCTTCGCACCGCTTTCCAGAATGTCCCGGCTTACTCCCAGAAGTCCTCCGATGCCGCCGCCCTCACAGAGATCGGATACCAGAACTACCATGGTTCTGCCCGGATTCTCTATGAGTGTCTCGCAGTACTGCAAGGCCCCTGCAATATATGTCCCGCCGCCCAGCTGAATGCTCATAAGGGTTTCCACCGGATCATCCAAATGGGCACTTAAGTCCACTACCTGGGTATCAAAAATCACAAGCCGGGTATCCAGCATGGGAAGTTTTGCAAAGATTCCTGCCATCACGGCACTGTGAATCACGGAGTCCAGCATGGAACCACTCTCATCCACTGCAATCACCACACGCCATTGGTTATATTTTCGGGTACGGCTGCTGAAATACACCTGCTCCAATACCAGCCGCTTTTCCTCTGGATCATAGTGAGACAGATTTTTGCGAATGGTCTTGCGGATGTCCAGATTCCGCATGGATTTTACGTGGCTGGGGGTATTCCGATCCAGGCTTCCAAGCAAGGATCTGCGAATCTCTCGGTTTAGCTTTTCCGTAATCTCCTCGGCCACCTTTTTTACAATCCGGCGGGCGGTATCAAGTACCTCCCCTTTCATCAAATGCTTTAACTGCAGAATCGTCTTTAATAAGTCCTGATTTGGTTCCAGCTTTTCCAGCACTTCCTTATCTGTCAGGAGCTCCTGCATCTCATATCGCTCCAGTGCGTGACGCTCCAGGATCTCCACCGTTTCCTTGGGAAACAGACGGCGGATCTTTGTAATCCAGCCGGCTGTCGTCAGCCTGCTCGCTCCTGTGCCGCCCTCTTTGCGTACATCCTCCCCATACTCCCGGGAATAGAGGAAATCCAAGGCTTCTTCCAGATCCTCATAGGAAACGCCATTTTCCATGCTGCCTGTGCCGCCGGTTCCAAAAGAAATCTGATCCTTTGCCTGGCTTCCCAGAATGAGACGCCAGCGGTTTAATTGTTTATTGTCGTTCATATTTTTGTACCTGTTTTCAGTTCTATGTTTTTCAGACATGCACACAGCTTGCTAAAGGCTGCCGCTATCCCCTTATGTTTATACCTAATTTCGGCAAATTGTTTAAGCTTATCGTTTCCAAAGTTCGTAACTGCTGCACTGCCAATTACCGAAGCAACTCCATTCTCTCTTTCTGCTTCTTTCCCTGATTAATCAAAACCACATTGTAGCTTTCCAGATTTGCAAGTACAAGTAATTGATTCAACGTTGCCACATCCCGCATATTTCCTTTAGCTTTTGGGTTTTCATCTTTCCATTGTTTTGCCGTTTTTCCAAACAAAACCACATTCAACATATCTGCTTCGTTGGCATAAGTGCAGGCTATCTGTGCAGCCGTTAATTCCGGAGAAATCCATGTTGCAAAAGACATGGCAATATCACTATGGGCATATGTCAGGTGTCATCACAAAACGATTTAACCCTGCCTCATTTTTAACCGCCTCGAATTGCACACGGTTAAAATCAGGATTATGCAATTCCTCCCAAACAGACAAAAATTCTATTGTATTCCGATTCCGCATCCAGTTTTGAATTACGAATCTCGGGTCATCTTCATTTCGATACTTTGCAATATCTGTTAATGAGATAAATTCATTTTCAAAGTTTGTTGTGTAAATGCCAATATCAATCCCTTTGGCGTGAATCGTTTCTTTTATAATTTTGGTCATACCATCCCCTCCTTAGAGATATAACACATTCAAAAGCATGTCAAATTTATATAATTTCTGTCTCATTTAATGATAGTTCAGAATCCTCAGTTTCACTCTCCCACATTTCCCGATATGCTTCTATAATAAAATGCAACACAACTTGGATAAACATATAAATATCTTCTACACACCTTTTTATACAACCCCAATATTTTTTCATCACATGCAAAATCCAGCAAATGGAATCAGCCATTGCAATATTGTGCAAAGAAATCATGACATACCCATTTTTCTATACAAGTTCCCCACAAACATAGTAAGACCCATAAATTCTTCAAACGTTCATCATCCAATGCAAATCCTTTCCTCATATATTCTTTTAAAATATTTGTTGCCCAGATTCTGAACTGTGTACCACGCTTGGATTTTACACGATAACCCGTAGAAATAATAACACTTCAGAAAAAACATTTTTTATATGTCTTGAAATCATTGATTTATCTCTTTGGAATAATTCAGCCATCTGATCAGTAGATAACCATACAGTATCTTCATCAAAAGTGGCTTCGATTTTTGCCAGACCATCTTCTGTTATATATAATAATATTCGATTTCTGCCCTGCATATTTTCGATTATTCACGCATACACCCCGCTTCTAAATTGTGCAACGTCACTTGGACATGAAATTAACAAATCATACGAAAATACTCCATCTCATCCATGTGACGTTCTACCTCGATATGTTGATCAGACCTAAGTTTTGAAAGTAAACTCACAACTTCCACATGAGTACCAAACAGAACATATCCCCACAAAATTGCATAATTAATGGTATCTCCCTCTATTTTAACTCTATAAATCTACTTTGATTTTTCTTCCAATTCAACCAAAAACTTATCATAATCAGACATAAATATTCTGTCTTGTACAGTACGATACTTCCATTAAATTCAAGGAAACCATCCAATCGCTTCGCCCAATCTTCCATACTCATAGGAATTTGTCGTTCGGCCTGCAATTCTGCATAATCAAGATACAAAGAAACAATTCTTTCCATATAGGACATCTCTTCATCACTCAAATAATTTTTAGCAATTGAAACATCTGCTTTTATAATTTTTCCATTTGGTGCCGCTTCCCAGGTAGTCAATCCCATATGTTCTTTTTCCGCATTCGCTCTCTCAACAATAAGTTCTGCCGCTGTATGCCTATGAACGGCCCAATGCATTTTGTTCTGTACTGTCTGGAAAAAACGCTTCGTAGTTTCAGCGTCTTTATCATAGTCAAAAGCTGTGGCATAAAGATCCGTGACTTTTTGATAAAATTTACGCTCAGAAAGACGTATTTCTCGAATATTCTGTAACTGCCGTTCAAAATATTCATCCGTAAACATATGTCCTCTTTTTAAACGTTCCTTATCCATTGTCCAACCCTGAATTGTATAATCCTTAACAATCTGTCCTGACCATTTGCGAAAACGGACTGCACGTTCATTATTTACCTTAAACCCGACTGCAATAATCATTTGTAAATTATAATGGACAAGCTCACGGCTCACCTGCCTTGCCCCCTCAGTTTGAACTATTCGGAATTTCCGAATAGTTGCCGATTCAGCAAGCTCACTATCCCCATATATTTTTTTAATATGTTCATTTATTGTTGGCAAGCTCACATCATAAAGCTGTGCCATCATTTTCTGTGTCAGCCATATATTTTCATCTTCATAACGCATTTCCATACTTTCATCCGTACCTCCAACAGCCGCAACATACGTCAAGTACTCAGCTGCTGAACTATGAATGGTTACTTCATCTTTCTTTTTTCCCATCTTATCCCCCAAAGTTATTTTATCTTCACATTTTTCATTTCAATTTTCCCACCGAAAGTATCCTCTCCCCCGCATAAGCATCTAACGCCTCCCCATAAGCAAATTCCTCCGGGCTCACCCGTCTCCCCGTCAGCAGATCCCGTTTCTTCCTCCCATGAAGTGCCGCCGCCCGCCCGGCAATGCGATCCGTCTCCAAAGGCGTAAAATATCCGAAAGCCATGCGAAGCTCTGGCAAAAGCCGCAGAAATTCCTCACCGGAGAGCCGCCCTAAAAGCTCATCAATCAGGTTCAAAAACTCCCCGCTTACAAAGACAAAATCCCTTGCCGTAAAAAACAGCCCCCGAAGAAAAGCCGCACTCTTAGACAGCATTTCCCCGCTTCCCTGTATGTAGCCCCTGGCCGTCTCGGTAATCTGCCTGCCAAAGCCTCCCTCATACCCATAGAGAAGCCCCAGGACCGTTCCCTCCACTCCGGGATTAACCGAACCACGTCCAAGAAGCCCCTTAAGGGCCTCCATCAAAACAGGCTTTCGCTCATTGGCATTGTTTCTCCCTGCCGCCTGGTAAAGAAGCCGCAGGCTCTCCATGCATTCCTGCTGCCGTTCCTCCCCCACCTGCCCCATGGAGGGCAGAAGCTGAATGATTTTCTGAAAACACTGCTCTGTCACCTGGTCCAAATGAAGTGCATCCCGAACCTGATACAGATCCTGAAGCTCCAACAGCATCAGCATATGAGAAAATCCTTTCGTAAGAGAAAAGAAATCCCCGTCCGCCGCCAATACCTCCGCCAGATGAACACTCATTTCGGCCTGTTCCTCTGACAACCCCATGAGAAATCCTTTTACCAGAAGCTCCGCTGCCTCCCTGCAGCCGGTACTCTCTCCAAACCGGCTCTTAAGAAGAGAACGGGCCACTTCTTCACAAGTTCCCCCGGATATGGACGCATCGATCAGGGCAGCCGTCACCTGCTCCGACCATTTATAGGTCCAGATCTCCCGAATGCGGCTCTGATCCTGCCTTTTCACCAGATCCGCCCCCTTTTTCCGCTTTGCAAAGCTGCAGTCCAAAAATTCCGCCTGGTAAAAAAAGCGGCTCATCCGAAGATGCTTTTCCTTTTTAAAGATTTCCAGGGTGACCGTCTGCTCCAGGGTAGAGTGAAGCTTCAGCCCAAAACTCCTGCACTGTTCCTCAAAATCCGACAGCAAGGGCGGCCTTGCGGCATCCTTGCAAAGCCGTCCAACCTGGGTCCCTGTCACAAGCTCCTTAAGCACCCGCAGGGCACCGTCCGTAGACAGATTCAATTCTCCTTTTACAAAAGAAGAACGGGCACTGTCCTTAAGCTCATAGAGTCCCGGCTCCCGCTTCCCCCGAAGAGCCGCCAGACCCCTGGCCATGGAAAAAGCACAGATCTCATCATAGGAAGAAACACTCTCTTCCTTTCTCCGGGCCTGTCTCCCTGACGATGCCAGAAAATGCAGCACCGCATCCTCATAAGCCCCTGCCGCCGATTCCCGTTCCTTTAGATTCTTCCAAACCTGCTGATAAAAGCCCGGAGACTGCATTCCGCTGGCATAGCCGTTCAGGGCATCCGCCGCTTCCATGGAATAGGCCATGGGATATACCTCCTGCTGCCCGTCCGCCTCCTTGTGAAGCTTCACCGGCTTTCCTGTAAAGGCATAAGTTCCGTCCTGCTCCTTAGACAGCAGCTCCCACAAGCCATAGCTGTGAAATCCCCCGGTGACCACCAGAATCTTTTTATAGGTTTTTGATGCTTCTGCAATCTGCTTTGCCATATACCGTTCCCGAAGAATCGTTCCGTCCTCATCCAATTCTTCCTCCGGCGTATTCTTTCGGGATAAAATGCAATACGTAAGCATCTGCCGCACAAAGTCCGCCGTTGCTTCCGTAAGCCCCTGGATCTCAAAATACTTTTCCCACAACTCCTCAAAATCCCGAAGACCTGTCTTTTCACAGAGCAGGGCCAGATAACGGCTCCGGCTCAGAAGATAGTCATCATTATATGTCTGCTTGTTCCCCTCCCTGCGGATACCCTTTCCAGACGCAGTTCCAATAAGAATCTCTCCGTAGGACAGATCGATAAACCGGGCCGGAATCCTGTTGTCTTTCGCCTGCCGAAGTGCCGTCAGTTCAGGAGAACAATCAAGAAATGGGTAATAGCATTTGTAATCCCCTTTCTTTTCCGTCACCAGCCCTGCCCGATCCCGGTAAGCATAATACAGTGCCAGGGGCGGTTTCGTATCCTCATGAAGCAGTACGGATATCAAATTCCCGGCATTTTCCGGTCCCTCAATCAAAATGAGATCCGGCTTATAATCCTCCGCCGCTTTCTCCAAATGAAAGGAGCAGGCCGGACTGTGATGGCGAACCGGAAAATAGAGGACGGAATGCTCCACATTGTACAAAAGCTCCGGGGGAATCTCCACCCCCTGATCCCCTGTTACCGCAGGTACTTCCTCGCTTCGTAATAGCTGCTCCATAAGCCGCCCTCTTTTCCTCCTTTATCACGAATCACAGTCTGAAAATAACTTTTCAGCTTTTCCAGATCCTCTTTATTTTCTTTCTGCACGGCTCCCACCAGATTCTGAACCAGGCAGCCCATATCCATGCGGGAATCTCCGTAATAGTAAGCCGTCATCATGGTCTGATAGTAGACGGATACCGCTTCCGCCGTACTCATGACCGCCGAGGGACGGTCGATCCGGTGTCCCAGAGAAGAAACGCCCTCCCGAAGCTCGTGGTAGGTGGAAGCCAGAAGCTCCGCCACATCCTCGTCCGGCTCCATCTCAATCTGATTCTCCCTTGCCAGATCCGAAACCTCGTTTAAGATAATCTGCTTTTCCAGGGCCGCATCCCGAATGGGGAGGACCGTTTCAAAGTTAAACCGCCGCTTCAGGGCACTGCTCATCTCATTGACACCCTTGTCCCTGGTATTGGCCGTTCCGATCACATTGAAGCCTGACCGGGCAAATAAAAGCCCCTCTTCTCCCAGCTCCGGCACATTCAGCACCTTGTCGCTTAAGACACTGATCAGGCTGTCCTGAATCTCCGCCGGTGTGCGGGTGATTTCCTCAAAACGGGTGAGGATTCCCTGCTCCATGCCCACATAGAGGGGTGAGGGAACAAGGGCCTCCCGGACAGGGCCTTTGGCAAGCAGCAGGGCATAGTTCCAGCTATATTTGATCATGTCTTCCGTAGTTCCCGCCGTTCCCTGAATGGTGTTGGTGCTGTTTCCGCTGATCGCCGCAGACAGAAGCTCCGAAAGCATGGTCTTGGCCGTTCCCGGCTCTCCCACCAGCATCAGGCCCCGGTTTCCCGCCAGAGTGATGATGCAGCGTTCCACCAAGGCATCATTTCCCAGATATTTTTTTCGGATGGTAATCTCATGACCCTGATAATGCAGCGGTTCCCTGCTTCCAAGAATGAAAGTCCGCACAGCCTTTGGGGACAGCTTCCAGTTCACAGGCCGTCTGCCTGTATCCAGAGCCGCCAGGGCTTCAAGTTCTTCCCGGTAACGCACCTCAACGGGCGGTTTGATTGCTGTTTTTTGTTCCACTTCTTATGTCCTCCTGCTACTATATTTCTATACTGGTCAGCACCTTTTTCAGAGCAATATATGCTTCATACACAGGAACCGTTCCCTCTAAAAAGCCGCTGTCATAAGCTTCACTCTTTTTAATGTCATTTCGTTTCAAAATATTGGCCAAATTCTCTGCCGTAATTCCACCCCTGTTCCGAACAATGTAAATACCGTCATTTCTGTCAAACTCATCTAAAAGCTCTGAATAATGTGTGGAAAACACAAGCACCCCACCCTTTTTGTTCACTTTCTTATCCATGAAAAAACGTACCAGAGTAAAAACAATCTCCTCATTAAAATGATTTTCTATCTCATCGAGAATTAAATATCCCCCCTCGCAAAACGTAAATACAGCACTCATAAAGACACTTAAGCCTTTTATCGTTCCGGAGGAAAGATAATTTTCCAAAGCTCTGGGATTATTTAAACTAATCTCCTTTTTATTATGAAACTTCAACTGAATATCTGCTTTTTTCCCGCTTAGCTTGCATTTGAGGTATTCGATACTTGGATCCAGAAATGTTAATAACTCCTCTGGGAATCTACCCAGGACATTCAGCATATTATGGTTTGTCAATGATGACATATCAAACAGAAAAGAATCTGAATGATTATTTTTATTCTCTGCAATGATAATACTGATATCATCTGATAAATACTGTTCTTTTTGATCTCTTTTGACCTTTAGATCCTTTTCTTCAAACTCAAACAGGCTCTTTTTTGTTCTAACCTTTTTTATCTCTTTTGACCATAGCTTTTCATCTGTGATTATGAACTTTTCACTCCCGTCTACCTCATTCACCTTTTTCACAATCGTTGTTATCAGCTTATTTATTAAAAAATCTTTATAAAAAAATACAGTAATCGTTACGGTTTGATTTTCTTTTAAATCTGTCAATATCTCTCTTGAATCAATCGAATTAATCGGTGTATTATTCAGCAGATTTATTTCAAAAGAAAGTGCTTTCAATATAGTGGTTTTTCCGGACGCATTAATTCCAATAAAGGAAAGTACTTTATTTACATAAATATTGGAAAAGACGTGACAAAGCTGGCCTTTATCCTCTTCATCCACTCGCTGCTGTGCAACAAAATTAATATCCAGCGGCTCTTTAAAATGTGGCAGTCCCTCAAACCTCACTCCTAAAATTTTCATGTTTCCTCCAAAAATACGTTTTTGTTTTATATTATATCCAATATTTTGAAGATATTCAACATTTATTCACGTATATCTCGTTTTTACATTTTTCAATCATTACTGTGTAGCCGAAGCAGTAATGCAGGCAGAAAGGCATCACTCTGTCCAAATTATCTAAAGTACTTTTAAGAATCCATCACTCTACATTTATAAGTGGTCAGCACTCCGTCTCATCCAACAGCCGTTTCAAAAGGTACTCCCTGTGGTTGAGAAACATCTCCGTCACCTGGTAGCTCTCTGTCTCTTCATATTCTATGGGATGCAGCGTTCCCTCATCAAAGGAGAGAATCGCCGCTTCCGGAAGTCCCAGAAGAATGGGCGAGTGGGTGGCAATGAGAAACTGGCTGCCCGCTTCCGCCAGACGATGCATACAGATAAGCAGCGTCAGCTGCCGCTGCGGGGAAAGAGCCGCTTCCGGCTCGTCCAGGAGATAGAAGCCCTGTCCCTGAAAGCGGTTCTGCATCAAGGCCAGAAAGCTCTCCCCATGGGACTGCTCATGGAGGGACCGGCCGCCGTACCGCCGGTAATAAATCTCCGGTTCATCCCCATCCCGGTATTCCTCCACCTGGGTAGCCACATTGTAAAAGCTCTCGGCACGAAGAAAGAAATTATCCTTTGGCCGCCGATAACCCTTTTTCAGAACCATCCCCTCGTACAGAGCCGAATGGGTATCTCTGGTGGAGAACCGAAAGTCCCTGCTCCCTCCCTCCGGATTCATGCCGTAGGCCGACGCAATGGCCTCCAGCAGCGTGGATTTCCCCGTCCCATTCTCTCCCACAAAAAACGTAACCGGTTTTTCGAAGCTTAAGGAATGGATTCCATGTAAAGCTGTTATCTCGTGCAGATAGGAATCGGGATCAATCTGATTCCAATCAATGGTTAATCCGTTTACAAAAAGGCTGCCGTTCATATTATCCTCCATAGCCTGTCCCTGTTCTGTAAATACTCAGTCAGCAATGCAGCTCTCATAAAGCTTCTGCTCTAATGCCAGTCTTTCATCAGCTCCAGAAGCTCTGTCTCATAATCACCCAGCAGCTCTTCCTGCCGTCCGCCGCTTTTAAGATTCGTCTCCACGCCCTGTTCACCATCCTCAAACTCCCAGATGTGATAGGGAACGCCCCGGTAATCAAAGTCAATACTCCCACAGCCGTCTTCCTCACTGTAGGTATACTCCCATCCCCGTTCCTGTATAAATGCCAGTACTTTCTTTAAGTGTTGTGCCCCAGCCATAGTCCCTCCTGTAAATACTCTGCAATACTTCGCAAATACCGTGCTAGGTTCTCAGCATATATCATATACTGCTTTGAAACATTCTTTCATCTTTATAGGAAAACAAATAAAATACCTCGTTTTTATTATAAGCACCCAAGCACCGAATATCAATAAAAACAAGATTATACCCTGTTGAAAAAGCAGACTATCTGTTGTATGATAGGAAAAACAATTTGATCGCTTTTAAAAGGAGTTTATAAACATGGAATTTCAATTGAGACAATGGAGAACAGAAGACGCCGAAATACTTGCCCGGGCTGCGGACAATCCCAGGATCGCCGCCAACCTGCGTAATGTCTTTCCCCATCCCTACACCCTAGAGGATGCCAACTGGTTCATCAACGACTGCATTTCCAAGGGAGACAGCCAAGGACTTATACGGGCAATCGAAGTGGAGGGGAAAGCCGCCGGCTGCATTTCAGTCACGCTTCTGAATGATGTATATGAGAAATCCGCCGAACTGGGCTACTGGCTATCGGAAGAATCCTGGCGGCAGGGCATCATGTCCCAGGCCGTGCAAATCATCTGCCGGGAAGCGTTTCAGACCTTTGACATTATCCGCATTTCTGCGGAACCCTTTGCCTATAATGCCGGATCCAGGGGTGTTCTGGAAAAAGCAGGCTTTACCTATGAGGGCACCATGCGAAACGGTATCTATAAGAACGGACAGGTGCACTCCTACTGCATTTATTCGATTCTGCGGGAGGAAATGGATCTATAGATCATCCCTCCACTGCACGTTCAGCCCCTGTAGCTCATAAAACACTGCCTTTCCATCCAAAACCGGATCCGCAAACCACACATTCTGTCTTAAGCTCTGGCTGAACACCCGTGTGGTCATCACTTCCTCCCCGTCATTGAGAAAGATTTCAATGGATGAGGTATCCGAAAATATTGTAAGATTTCTAAGACCCTTAAGCCTGACCGTGCGGCTCTTTCTTCCATACCCGCTTTCTCCCAGGGAGAGCGTAAGAATCTCTCCCTGATAGCTGAGCGATACATCTTCCCGAAGCCAAAGAGCCATGGCCTGCGTCTGCTCTTCGAAAACAATTCTCATTTCAAAACAGCAATCCTCTGTCTTTTGAATCCCAAAGTCCCGAATCAAAGCTTCCCTCTTATTCTTACGCAGTTCTCTCATCTCTTCTAAGGGCTGCTGAATCAGCTTTCCGTCAAAGCAGCTCAATACCCTGGGCAGGGCCATTGCGTGAATCCAGTCCCATTCCACCGTAGGATCCCTGTCATAATCCGCATCCGGCATTCCCATCCATCCAAGGAGGATTCTCCGTCCTCTGTCATCCTCAAAGCTCTGGGCCGCATAAAAATCAAAGCCCTTGTCAAGCTCGGCAAATTCCCCCAAATGATACTCCCTATGCTCCAAATCCAACTCTATGGGAAAATAACCGCACTGATATACATTCTGACGGCAATGCTCCCCCTTGGGAAGACCCTGAGGGCAGGCCAGCAAAAAGGCCCTCCCTCCCAGCTCAAACAGATCCGGACATTCCCACATATATCCAAAGGGTTCTTTGGATACAATCCGATCAAAATAACTCCAGTGCTCCAGGTCCCGGGACCAAAACAGCAGGACACAGCCCTCGTCTTTCCCATTCCTTGCTCCCAGAAGCATATAATAGACTCCATTCTGGCAGAAAATCTTCGGATCCCGAACATGCTTGGACATATCCTCCGGGTAATCCTTATGGGTTAACACCAGCTGCTTTTCTCCCGTCTCCATCCCGTCACGGCTTTTCACATGAATGGTGTTCTGCTCCCGCCCCTCCATTACATAGTCATACGCCCTGTCTGTCAGCTTCACATTTCCCGTATAAAAATAGTGCAGCTCGCCATCCTTAACAAAAGCGGAACCACTGTAAACACCGTCCCGATCCCAGGGGCAGTCCGGAAAGAGAAAAGGCTCCTCCTCCTGAAAATGAATCCAATCCCGGGTGGTGTAATGTCCCCATAGCTTCAAGCCCCAGCCGGCCAAAAAAGGTGTATACTGGAAATAAATATGATATACTCCCTGAAACTGGCACAGTCCGTTGGGATCGTTCATCCATCCCGAGGGCGGCATCAGATGAAGCTTCAGCCTGTTTTTATCCATCCCCGCCCGCTTCCGCATGGCTTTGTAATTCGGATATTCCCTTGCATAGAATTCTCTGTCCATCCTGCTTCCTCTTTCCGTTCTGTTATAACAATACCGCTACAGTTCCATTGTCTGTCATGGAATCTGCGTCCGCCACTTCCAGCTTCCGTCCGTCGGCCACCTCCGAAACAATCATCAGGACCTCGCTGGAATAGCCCGCCTTTTCAATTAAAGCTTTGTCAAAACGCAGCAGCAGCTCTCCCTTTGCAACCCTTTGGCCCTCTTTTACCAATACATCAAAGCCCTCTCCCTGTAGATTTACCGTATCAACTCCACAGTGAAGCAAAATAGATGAGCCGTCCGCCAGCTCCAGTCCCAGGGCATGGCCGCCCGGATATGTAAAGGCAATCACTGCGTCACAGGGGGCCTGAACCTCTCCCTTTTCCGGGAAAACCACAACGCCGTCTCCCATAACCTTTTGGGAGAACGTGGGATCCGTAGATTCCGCAACCGGACACACCCTGCCTTTTGCCGGTGCTGTCAGCTCAATTCTTCCTGTGAACTTCTCTTTCTCTTCTTCCACTTTCTCAGCCGGATTTTCTCTGGTTTCTTCTTCCTGCTCTTCCTGTTTCCGGCCTGCAAATCTGCCGAAAAGGGCTGCAAATACAAAGCCGCAGGTCAATGCAATTACATGAGCCACAATATAATGAACATAGCCGTTGGAGGCTGGATTTACAATGGCAATGCCCGGCAGGGCCGTAGTTCCAAAGCCCAGTGAGGTCAGATTGGCAAAATACACATAGGCACCTGCGATGGCTCCGCCGAGACATCCGCCCGCCAGGGGATAGCGGTATCTCAGATTCACACCAAAAATGGCAGGCTCACTGATGCCAAACAGGGTGGAACAAAAGCTGGGGATGCAAAGCTCCCTTGCTTTCACATTTTTCCAGTTCAGCACCAAATAGCCGAGAACGGCTCCGCCCTGTCCCATCAAAGCCACCGACATAAGGGGATTGATAAAGTTCAGGCCGGTTGTGGCAATCAATTGGGCCTCCACGGCTCCGATAATGTGGTGAAGTCCGGTAATTACGATGATCTGCTGAAGTCCTGCAAACAGTGCATATCCGAAGACGCCCAGATGCTCCGTGGCCCATACCAGTCCCCCCGTGATGCCGTTGGAAAGAATTCTGCCCACAGGCCCGATGCAGGTAAATAAAAGGACTGTAGAAAGAAATACCGTCAGCATAGGTGCCACCAACAGTTTGATGGAATCCGGAACTTTCTTGTTGAAAAATTGATCCAGCTTTGCAACCACAAAGCCCATCATCAATGCGATAATAATTCCTCCCTGAAAACCGACCAGTGCAACATTCAGGCCGAACAGATGGAGAACCTCGGGCACGACTGTTCCGGATCCCACGGAATATGCATTTGCCAGAGAGGAATCCAGCATAATGGCTCCTACCACCATACCCAGAACCGGATTGCCGCCAAACCGTTTTACTGCGGAGTAGCAAACTGCCATGGGCAGAATCGCAAAGATCCCGGTGGATGCCAGGCTCGTAAGCTTATTTAACGCATACAGGCTCTCATTGCTTTTCACCATCTCCATATTTCCAAGCACTCCGGTAATCCCCATGAGAAGTGCGGCCGCCAAAATCGCAGGCATAATTCCGATAAACACATCTGACAGAGCTTTGATCACGGCCTGCACCGGATTCTGTTTCTTCGCACTCTGCTCTTTCAGATCTCCAAGGGACATATTCTGCGTATGCGTATATTCCGCAAAAACCTCATACACATCATTCACAAGACCTGCCCCGAAAATCAACTGAAGCTGATTTCCCGCAACAAAGGCTCCCTTTACCTTGCTGACATTTTCAAGCTTCTTTAGGTCCGCCTGGCTGTCGTCCTTTAGTACAATCCGCAGACGGGTTGCACAATGTG
This sequence comes from uncultured Lachnoclostridium sp., assembly GCA_948330435.1. GTDB lineage: Bacteria > Bacillota > Clostridia > Lachnospirales > Lachnospiraceae > Laedolimicola. Next base: position 98,743 of record CAOJBY010000002.1, read on the forward strand.
CCGTTCCCTGAATATTGTCCATGCCGCCAACCAGTTTTGTGATTTCCTTTGAAATCTCCAGGTATTCTTCTCTTTTACCCATTTCATTCCCTCCTATTTTAAGTTCCGCAATACCCTTTCCAGCACCACTTATCTAGAACAATTTATGGCCACTTGGGGCTGTGTCCATAAATCGTTCTGGCACTGTCAGGGTATTGCTGTTTTAAGTTGCTATGCAACACATTTTTTGGAACCGGTTCCATTTAGAAATTATTATAAATAAAATATTTTTAAATGTCAATAGTATAATTTTAATAATATTTCAGAAACCGGTTCCTAAGTAACAGTTCAGCCGGGGTGCGGCGAAACCGGCTGAACTGTTACGTTCTTTAAAACCTCATAACTTTATACAGAATTTACAAAAAAGAGATTCAAACAAACAGGGGCTGCCAGGAAATAAGACATCAGCCATTTGTGTCTCATTCCCTAGCAGCCCCTTTGTTATATTCTGTCATCCCCTATATTCTGTTTTGTCCTCTGTCCGCCACACTGCTTCTCTCGATCAGTTCATAGGAATTCACCTGCAGCTTGCTCACCGGTTTCCCCTGGATCATCTGAAGCATTGTCTCCGCACTGATTTCTCCCCAGTTCTCCAGATTCAAGCGGATGGTGGTAAGGGGAGGGCACAAAATCTCACTGGTCTCATAATCTCCAAAGCCGGTTACGGAAACATCCTCCGGTATCCTCGCCTGCTTCTGATACAACACCTTGTACACACCCTCCGCAATCCGATCCGTTGCACAGACTACCGTATCCGGCCACTCTTTGCGGGCAAAGAGCTCTTCTGCCGCTTTCACTGCGTCCCGGTAGAAAAAACTGGTCTCCAGAAATTCAATCTCCCGGACTCCAAATTCGCCAAGTCCGTCCACAACTCCCCGTTTCCGTTCTTTTCCCACGGCAATATCCTTTTCACCGACCCAGAGCCCTGCTACCCTGCTGGCCCCTTTTGCTCCGAGATAACGCCCAAGCTCCAGGCCCGCATGGTAATCGTCATTGATTACGGAATTTCCCTGCATATACCTTTGTCCCAAAAACAGAACCGGTATGTTGGCTTTTTCCACCGCCGCCCGGTGCTGCTCGGTAATTCCGGAAGCCAGAACCATGATGCCGTCCGCATTCATGTTCGTCAATCGCTCGATGCTTTTGATTTCCTCCGCCAGAACGTCTCCCGTATGCATAATCAAAGGCGTGTAGTCATAGCGTTTCAAATACGCAACGATAAGCTCTACCAGTCCCGGTGTCACAATCGAATCAAACCCGGGAACAATCAGCCCCACAATCCGGCTGTTTTTCGCACTGAGACGTGCAAATACATTGGGTTCATAATTATGTGCTTCTATCACTTTCTTTATCTTCTGGCCTGTTTCCGCCCGGACGCTTCCCCCATTCAAATACCGGGACACCGTACTCTTTGCCACGCCCGACATATCTGCAATATCACGGATGGTCAATTTTTTTTCCATAGACCCTATACCTTTCAAAAGATAAGAAAATTATGATTCCTCAACAACCTTATGGTATGCCTTTTTCCCTTTTCGGATGATCAATGCACCGTCACTGTCCAGATCGGCCGTGGTAAAGCTCTTGTAAACATCCGTCACCTTTTCATCATTGACGGTGACGCCGCCCTGCTGCACCAGACGACGGGCCTCGGAACGGGTAGGAGCAAGCTTGGTCTCAACCAGCAGAGACAGGATATCCTTGCCTGCGTCCAGATCCGCTTTCGGATAAGCTGTGGTGGGCATATCATCTGTCTTTCCTCCGCTTACAAAGAGTGCCTTTGCCGCCTCCTGGGCTTTCTTTGCTTCCTCTTCACCGTGGACAATCTTGGTGATCTCATAGGCGAGCACTTCCTTGGCACGGTTGATCTCGGCCCCCTCCAGGGCTCCCAGGCGGCGTACCTCATCCATGGGCAGGAATGTCAAAAGTCCCAGGCATTCCTCCACCTTTACATCCTCAATATTTCTCCAGTACTGGTAGAACTCGTAGGGCGAGGTTTTCTCCGGATTCAGCCACACGGCCCCTTTCATGGTCTTGCCCATCTTGATACCCTCGCTGGTGGTCAGAAGCTTAAAGGTCAGGCCGTAAGCGGGCTTGTTTTCTTTTCTTCGGATCAGCTCTACACCGCCGATGATATTGGACCACTGATCGTTACCGCCAAGCTGCATCTGGCAGCCGTACAGTTGATTCAGCTTTAAGAAGTCGTAGGACTGCATAATCATGTAGTTAAATTCAAAAAATGTCAGCCCTTTCTCCATTCTCTGCTTGTAGCACTCGGCTGTCAGCATCCGGTTTACGGAGAAATGAGCACCTACTTCCCGAAGAAAGTCTACATAATTCAAGTCCAACAGCCAGTCCGCATTGTTGGCCAGAATCGCTTTGTCATTTTCAAAATCCAGGAATTGAGAAAGCTGCTTGCGGAAGCACTCTGCATTGTGCTCAATGGTTTCTTTTGTCATGACCTTACGCATATCGGATTTGCCGGAGGGGTCTCCTACCATGGTCGTCCCGCCACCAAGAAGAGCAATGGGTCTGTGACCTGCTCTCTGCATATGCATCATTGCCATAATGGTCAGAAAATGGCCTGCTGTCAGGCTGTCCGCCGTTGCGTCAAAACCGATATAAAAGGTTACCGGTTCGCTGCCTCCCAGAAGCTCCCTTACCTCTTCCGGGTGGGTACACTGTTCGATGAAGCCTCGCTCCATCAGAATGTCGTATACGTTTTGTGACATTGGTTTGTTCTCCTTTTCTTTTTCTCAAAAATCACACTGCCGGGCCGTTCGGTTCCGTTTCGCTCACGGCTGCCAGTCTTTGCCTTGCCTTAACACCGCCGGGCAGCACGATTCCGCTTCGCTCACGGGTTGCCTGGCTTTACTTTACTCCGCCGGGCAGCTCGGTTCCGCTTAGCTCCACCTCGCTCACGGGCTTCGCCCTATAGCCAAGAGGAGAAGGCAGGCATTTTGTGCAAGCACAATGCCTGCCTTCTCCTCTTGGCTGCCCGGCTCATTGCCAACGTGCAAAAAGAACCCCCATCCTTCTGTAAAAGGACGAGGGTTGTGCTCGTGTTACCACCTTTTTTTATAAACGGCTCACGCCGCTTACCTCTTCAAGTGCCTGCAGACACTCTAGCACGATAACGTGTGCAGGGTTCCGTCACAGCCTACTTGGAATTTACTGAGATAAAACTCCGTTTGGTGTGAAGCTCGGGGAGGTATTCAAAAACAGGCTTTCCGTGTGCCTCTCATCAGCCGGCTGCTTTCTGTCCGGTGTCACTGCTCTCTACTTGTTCCCGTCAATGCCTTTACAATGATAAAATTGTGATGGATATCTGTCAGATACTAGGGTCATTATATCTGTAGATTCCGGGGTTGTCAACCGAGTTTTTAAAAATTTCTTTACAGTTTTGCCATCTTTTCATATAAAGGCAACATGCAGGTATAAGCCTCATCAAAGATAGGCATCAACTTCTTATAATCATCCTGATGCTCCGATACCGGCTTTACAGCCTTCTCAAATTTCAAAAACCGCTTTACTTCCTCAAAACTTTCAAATACACCTACCCCCACACCTGCAATCACTGCTGCACCGATAGCTGTGGCCTCCTCTACACAGTCAGGCATACGAAATTCTACATTTAAAACATCGGAAAGAATCTGTGCTACAATTTCTCCCTTGGCACCACCACCCGTGAGACACATAGCTTCGATCTTCGCTTGCTTCCGGTAGGCTTTCAATATCAGTTCCATATTCATAGCAATTCCTTCTATCACTGCTCGAACATAGTCTTTCTTGTCATGCTCCGGCTTGATTCCAAGAAACGCTCCGCTGGTATCCGGATTCCATCTGGGGCTGCGTTCTCCCAAAAGATAGGGCAAAAATATCAGGTTTTTCGCACCCACAGGGGATTTCTCAATCATCTTATTCAATTCCTCATAAGAAATACCATCACAAAGGGCACGACGAACATAGGAATAGGAACTGCCTGCAGCCTGCATGGTTCCACATGGCATATATTTCCCGGGAATCACATGGGCAAAGCAAAACAGAGTCTGATCCTCATCAATAAAGGGCTCTGTAGTGGTCCCCCCAATCCACGCGGAAGTTCCGAAAGTAAGATAAAATTCTCCATCTCTGATGCATGCCGCACCTACTGCCGAGCAGGGGCCATCTCCCCCGCCACATACGACAGGAGTTCCTGCTGGTAGTCCAATTTCTCCTGCCACTCTGTCTTCAATATAGCCCGCTATATCTGTAGATTTCTTAAGTCTGGGCAATTTGTCTTTATCAATTCCCGCTGCTTTTAGGATCTCCTCTGACCATTCCAGCTTTCTTAAGTCCAGTGCATTGGTTCCGGAAGCATCAGAATAATCTGTTACAAACTTTCCGGTAGCCCGGGCAATGATGTAATCCTTGGCCTGAAGCATTTTATAGGTCTTTTTGTATATCTCCGGCTCATTCTTTTTCAACCACATCAGCTTTTCGATGCTGTAGCTGGGGCTTACCCGGTGACCGGTAATCTGATACATTCTTTTTGGACCAATCACTTTTTCCAGGTGCTCTGCTTCCTTTACGGCTCGCTGATCTGCCCATATAATGGCATCACGCAGGGGAATACCGTTCTTGTCTACCACAAGGCAGCCCTGCATCTGAGCACTAAAAGACATAGCCGCTACCTGGCTTGGATCTTCCCCCTCCAATACGGCCTTAGTGGCATCGCATACTGCATCCCACCAATTTTCCGGATCCTGCTCTGCATAATTTCCGTTAAAGAAGTGTACGTCATAAGGAACTGTGAAGCTTCGAATCTGGTGTCCTTTTGTGGTAAATAAGGTTGCTTTGTCTCCGGAGGTTCCCAAATCATGGGCAATAAGTAGTTTTTCCAAGGTGGTTCTCCCCTTTCCTGTCGTTGTTATAATTTCTTTCCTGCATGGGATCGTAATTATTTAGTCCGCAGTGCTATTCGGGAAACAGACGTTTCGCACTGCTCATTGCTTTCGCATAAATTATACTACCTGATTTTTGAAAGGGCAACTGTCTATTATGGAAAAGAGAACGCTATCTGGCAGAAATCTCCTCTCTCGAGGGGGCATTATTTCCGATGAAAGCATCTATCGCACACCTGAAATGGTGCTCCGAGAGGTAATAGCTTTCCACAATACCTACATCGGGCTATATAATTTGTCTTTCCTTTAGTTAAATACTTCATGATCATCATTTCTGTGTGGTTTCGTTCTTCGTTTAGCCAGTCTTCTTCAATAACTTTTTGCATACGATGGGAAAACTGGTAGTAGAGATCCAGCTGCTTGTAATAGGTCTCATATTGCTGGATACCTTTTCGCATTCCATATTCCAGCTTTGGACATTCCAGGGAAGTATCTGCCGTGTAATTTTTACAGTAGGAGAGCCAGAGAGAGACTACTTTTTTGTCTTTGATATCTATGGGACAGGTAATCATTCGGTATAAGGTGTGCTTATCTTCAAAACCATCTATCTGTGCTTTCCATTTCCAGGCTTGCTCATAGAGAGAAAGGGCCTCGTCAATGTTTTCCTTTACAAAAGGAGTTGACGGGGTTACAGAATGCCAGACTTTCAGTATTTCGTCTAAGGGACCATCTATGTCTAAGAGAAGCTGCGGAAATCCTAAGTTAACTTCTTCTATAGGCTGTTCCTCGGCCTCAAAGCGTTCCCTGATAAATTCCAGTTCATCTTCTCCCATGGCAGTTACATAACCGGAGTTGTAGATGCCAAAGCGTCCGGCACGGCCTGCAATTTGGCGTACTTCTGATATGGACAGAGGGCGTCTTTCTATTCCGTCAAACTTTTCAGCCTGTAGAAATACAATTCTGCGGACAGGCAGATTTAAGCCCATACCAATAGCATCCGTGGCTACTACTACAGTGGTTTTTCCCTGGTTGAACAAATGCATTTGACGACGGCGGATTTCAGGTGGAAGACTGCCGTAGATGACACTGGCATCAATACCCTGTTCCTCCAATCTGCCTGCCACATCCAAGACCGACTTTTTAGAAAATACGATCAGTGCATCTCCTTTCTGTATATCCTCAGGAAATGCAAACGGTTTTTTTTCGCAGATGAGAGCCGTCTTTCGCTCATAGCGTTCAATCTCATAGTCATCGCCACAAAGTTCGATTAAATGAATCATAGCTGGTTCTGCAGCCGGACTCATGCAAATGTGAATTTCTTTTGCTCGCAATCCCAGAATCGCTTTTGTCCAGGAATGCCCCCGATCCGGATCAGTTACCATCTGTGCTTCATCAATAACGGCTATATCATAGGACTCTTCAAAATCTGCCATCTCGATGGTAGATGCTGTGATTCGACTGTTTTCCTCCTCTATGCACTCCTGCCCTGTCAGCATAGTACAAGGGATATCGTAAGAGCTGATTCTCTCATAAACTTCCAGGGCAAGAAGACGCAGGGGACCAAGATAAACCCCTTTCCCGGCTGTTTTCAAACGTTCCAGGGACTGAAAAGTCTTGCCGCTGTTGGTTGGACCTATGTGTAAGATAAAATGACGATGCATCTGCCTTACCTCCGGAAATTCCATTTCCGGACGGGAAGGTACCAGTTCCAGTATTTTATTTTTTACTTTGTATTGACGAAATTTGGGGTATAGAGTGAAAAGAGTCTCCATACAGATAGCCCCTGGAAACTTTCGTCTGAGAAACACCAGAAATTCTCCGTCTATCCGATCTCTCTGCTCCTTTACCAACAGCCCCAGATCCAGATCGACCAGCTTGGGTATCAACTCGATATTGATGGTAAGGGTCAGATCCTCTCTCCTTTTCCGGTATGCAAAAAGTGCCATATTTTTGATCTGTCGATGATAATCCTCCAGATTTTGTAAAGGAATTCTGGAGGGTTTTGCTCTTCTGAGGGCTCTTTGGAGGTTCTTCATTCGCCCGGAGACATCCACATATCTGGGAACCTTTTTTACTTTCTTCCTACTCTCTTGCGTATATTGCTCTGTGTAAAATTGTATTAGTCTTTTTCGATTCAGCATCACTGTCTCTCCTGCTTTATAAAATCACATTACCACCAAAATCAATCAAGCTTTCAAGCCCAAAAGGATCTGATTTCTCATTCTTCTCTATTCTATAGAAATTGATACGGGAATTCAAGTTTATGTGTTGACAACTTTTATACAGCAATATACAATCCGTTTATATAAACAATTTCTACAAGCAAATTTTAAGGAGATAAAGATGCCAAAACAAAGAATCACAAGGGAAATGGTTGTAAATGCTGCTTTTGAACTGGCTCGTACCGGGGGGATGGAGCAGGTTTTAGTCAAAACCATCGCAGAAAAACTGGGATGCTCTGTCCAGCCCATTTACAGCTATTGCAAAAATATGGACGAGCTACGCCGTGATATTGAATTGCAAGCTAAGAATTTTATCCAGGATTATCTGTCTGTTCACATTGACAAAGACGATTTATTTCGCAGCACCGGACAGGCATATATTCAAATTTCCAAAACGGAGCCACATCTATTTCGATTGTTTATTCTGCAGCAGAGAGATGGTATCTCTTCTCTAAAAGAGTTATATCAGGCAGAAACCAGTCCCGAAATCTCCCCGACCATCGCTCAGAAATATGGCATTACTCTAGCAGAAGCCCAAGATCTTCACTTAAATATGCTTATCTATACCATTGGCCTTGGTACAATCTTCTCTGTTTGTACACCTGGAATTTCGGCAGAAGAAATTTTCAGTCTACAGGAAAGTGCTTACCAAGCATTTTTAAATCAGTTACTGAAACACGGAGGAGAAAAGAATGAGTAAGAGTACCTTAATTCTCTATAAAAGTAAAACAGGCTTTACAAAGAGGTATGCGAATATAATCGCAAAAGAAACAGGCGGCACAGCAATGGGCTGCAAAGATGGAACACCGAAACTTCTAGCCTCTTTTGACCGGATTCTTTTTGGAAGCAGAATGCATGCAGGCCGAATCGATGGCTTATCAAAAGCCCGAAACCTATTTCAGAAAAACGGCATTAAACTCTCTGCTCTTTTTGTAACAGGTGCTATGCCCAACACAGAAACGGAAGCTATTGAGGAAATGTGGAAAAACAACTTAACCTCAGAAGAGTTGACCAGTCTTCCTCATTTTTATATGCAAAGCGGATTATGCTATGAGAAAATGAATTTTATTGATAAAACCATGATGAGAGTGTTCTCTTTTATGATGAAACAAAAAAAGCACAAAACTCCGGAAGAGATCCTTTTTTCCGAAATACTCGCACGTTCTTACGATATTTCTTCCGAGGAGTATGTTCAGCCTTTGTTAAGATACCTGACAGAAGACTCTAGTGTAAAAGAACATCAAAAAATGTGATAAATACAGCTTCTCTGCTATACTTATCACATCTCTTATTCATGCAGGAGATGGGACTTGAACCCACACAGCCTTGCGACTACAGGCACCTGAAGCCTGCGCGTCTGCCATTCCGCCACTCCTGCGAACAAATAGTATTCTACCGAATTTCAGATAAAATGTCAACACCTTTTTTTGATTTTTTGTCATTTTTTTGTAAACTTAGTACTTGACTTTTTCCCCAGAAAATGATAGTATAATTAAGCGTCTTGTGATAAAAGTTTTAACACAAGATGATATGCGGAAGTGTCGGAACTGGCAGACGAGCAAGACTAAGGATCTTGTGGCATTCGTGCCGTGTGGGTTCAAGTCCCATCTTCCGCATTGGTTAGGAATACGATAAATATAGCAGAAATGCCGTATTTATCGTATTTTTTATGTTTGGGTGTGTAACAAAATGTAGTGTAAAAATGTTTACACTCTTTTACACGCATGATTGGGACTAAATATTCAAGGTCTGATAGTTAAAAAGATAGTGTCAAGATTTTTTCGCAAATTTAATTTCCACCGTTTGGCAGCCGGTAGTCAGCCGGCTATGATATCAGACAGCAGTTCCTCCTCCGGTTTGGAGAGGTGATCCATGTTCATATAACGACGGGTGCCCCATTGGGTCCCGGCCACATGACGCAGTCTGGCACATACCGGCATTAAAGCACTCTGTCCATCCGGAAACGCTCCGATCGCCTTTGTCCGGCGTTTGATCTCACGGTTTAATCGTTCAATGGTATTGTTGGTCCGGATCCTCGTCCAGTGCTGGGGAGGAAAGTCCATATAGGTCAGGGTCTCCTCGATCCCTTCCTGCACCTTTTTGGCCGCACTGCTCAGTTTCATCTCCTTGAGCTTGTCGGATACTCTGCGGGCTTTCTCACGGGCCGCCTCCTTACTCTCCTGGGCATGGATCGCTTTCAGCATCATAGCAACTGTCTTCATTTTATTGCGCGGCGTAACAGAGAAAATATTCCGGTAAAAATGAACGGTGCATCTCTGGTAACAGGCATCCGGGAACACTTCCGGTATAGTATCGAGCATACCCAGGTTCTTGTCTCCGATGAGCAGTCTGACTCCCGAAAGCCCACGCTCCTTAAGCCATACAAAGAACGACCGCCAGCTTTCTTTATCTTCTTTCATTCCTTCTGCTGCACCGATGATCTCCCGGAATCCGTCACTGTTTACACCAATGGCCACAAGGATGGAGACATTCCGGATCTCACCACCCCAGCTGCGTTTGAGATAGACACCGTCTACATAGACATAGGGATAGTCCCCGGACAGTGGCCGGCTGCGCCACTGCTCGATATGTTCATAAGCTTTCTTGTTGAGATTGCTGATAGTGCCGGGAGATACTTTGGTCCCCCAAAGCGCTTCCGTGATATCTTCCACCCGGCGTACGGAGACGCCCGCCAGATACATCTCTATCAGGGCTTCTTCCACAGAGGATTCCCTACGGCGGTAACGTTCGATGATGGCAGTCTCAAAAGGGACCCCTTTGAGTTTGGGAACATTTAACTCCACTTCTCCAGCAGTTGTCTGAAAATTTCTCTTATAATGCCCGGAACGGTAACCTTGACGGCCACTGGAACGTTCGTACTTCTGTGCATTGACCAGTTCATCTGCTTCTTTGTCGAGCAGGGCATTGAGGGTTTCTTCCACACTGGAGCGGACAAGGTCTTTCAGATCGTGCTTTATTAAGTCCTCGTTTAGTTGTATAATGTTATCAGACATGGTTCCATACCTCCTTTGGCAAATTTGGTTGTGGTGACTTAATTCTACCAAACGGCTATAGACCATGTCTATTTTTATGAAATTAATTTGCGAAACTTATTATACGTCATCTGTAAAAAAAGCTTCAAGCCCATCCTTCTTGTCATGGTGTTGTACTCCTTTTGTATTTGGGCTGTTATTTGGCTACCCCATGCCTCTTATAAAACAGAAATACTCACAGCTTAAAACCCTTTTATATATGGGTGTGTAACAGGCATTAATACCCAAATAACCTCAACAAACTATCCCAATACCATTTTTCTATAAAATTTATTGCATTGTCATAATTATTTTTTATCCAAATATAAGAAACTTCTTTATTTGTTTCTAATATTGCTTTAATATTAATTGCACTGTTATATTCACCACCATAATGAAACATTATACAATTGCTATCAAAAACCTTAAAATTACTTTGAATGTCACTTGGCAATTGTCTAATTTTCATCCGAGTCTCAACCAATGAAAATGAAAATGCAACTTCTTCTCGAAACCTATTTGAAATCTGATTATTGAATTTATAATAATTTTCTTTCCACTTATCAATAACTTTACACCATGTACTTATTCTTGCACTTATATATGATGTATTATAATTAATAAAACTACCATTCTTATGTGTATATTTAGAAAAATATTCATTCTCTGATTTATTATTTTCAGAACCCAAAATTACTTCATCTTTATTTGGTGTAATCTCCATTAATTTTCTTAAAAATATATGATCCGGATCAATATATGTAACAATGCCTGTTCCATTTTTATTTTGCATTATAAAGTCGCATATAAGAAATTTAACAAAATATCTATCCTCTGTAGGTTTAAAATCATATTTCCAAATAATAATATTTTCATTTTCAAGTAAATTCAAAAAATCACAGCCTGATAAATATTGAGGACAAATAACATATAATTTATCTAAAATATTTTTATTTGTTATCTTTAAAGTACTTATCATTAAGAATAGTGCATGTTGGTTCACTTCATTTTCATCAATTATTGTTATATATATTTCTTTCATCCTTTTTTCCTGCTCAAGAGGCTTCACTTACTGTAACTTCTTTGATAATTTATAATTTTCATTTATATTTTTTATAATATTTTCATATTTCTTACATACTTTATTATAGCCTACATATTCTTTTGATAAATACACAATAATGCAAAATCCCAAAAACATTAAAACAATAACTGCTATATCTATTATTGGACAATGCAAAATATTATTTTCTATTATTATACTATTTTGCATATATAGTATTATAGATACAAATGAAATAATCGTCATTCCACCTCCAACAAAAATTGAGGTCAATTTATAAATCATATTTTCTTTTTGATATAATGCTTTAAATTCTGCATCTATTTTCCCTACCATCGTTTCCCATCTTAGATACTTTATATGTAATTCCAAACAAATTTTTATATAAACAGAGCATCGAGCCATATGATATCTTCTCACATTAAGCAACCCGTGCATAGGAATAATAAAAACAATAATTAAAGCAAAAAAATATTTATTAGAAAGTTCATACCCAAACCCCATAAGAGTTATACTAACTGTATATATAGACACAATCAAGTTATCACATCTTTGCATTAATACAAAGATCTCCTGTTTAATATTATTGTATTCTAATTCCAAAGCTTTTTCTTTCATACATAAAACACCCCATTTAATTGTATTAATATTTTTCTTTCATTATTTTACACTTTACTATTTTTCCATATAATGTCCTCCATAGTCTCTTTTTAAATCCTTTAATCTTCAGATCGGAAAACATTTCTCTACTTATTAGTAACTTTTCACAGACTTGACATGCATCAATCATCGCAAGCGTTTGAAAATCGTTTTTTGGATTATACCCTCGATTCTTTCGTCTATGTTGAGAAATCTCAATTTCTTCATTACTATTCACTATTTCATTTTTTCCAGCACCCCAATCACAAATTCCTTTCATTAATATGCAATGTGTGTCATCACATTTTTTCATCTATGCTCCTTAAAACAATTACTTTATCACTTTATTTACTAAAATTAATCAACTCTTCTATTAAAGTATCTTACTACAAATTTATCGTAAATTCCATATTTATATAACAATCCATGCAATAAGTTATCACAGCAGTTATCACAGCATAACCATCAAAATTCATAATGTTTCCATTAGAAAATGCATGTGTTCTTCAATCAAGATATCTGATGTTATGTATCTTTTTGGCAGTAAAATCAAAATAAGCCCTCTATCAATCACGTCCCTACAATTGATAAATGACTTATTCAAACCCAAATATGTCTCTGTTAACCCACCATATTCACCGGTTCTCCGGCCAAAAATATTTTTATATTATTCGTTTTTGTATATCATCTCCCTGCACTTCTATCACCCGATGCCCTGCCGCCTTAAGAAGCCGGTTCATAATCGCCTGTCCTATGGCCGCATCCTCAAAAGACTCCGAATAAATACAATCCACATCCGTCTCATCGAAGCTTCTGAGCACCTCAAACAGATGCATAGAGATCTCATCTTCATGGCTGCGGACTCCAAGGCTTCGCACCAGGCCCCTTTCATAACGCCCCATCGTCTCATCTGTGGCAATAATTCCAACCTTTTTTCCTTCTGCCTCCGCCTCTTCTGCCAGACGGTTCACCGCAGCTATAACAGCCTCCGTTTCACCCTCTACGACAGTCAATTCCGCTTTGGGTGCATAATGGCGGTATTTCATTCCCGGAGCCTTGGGCTTAATACCGGAATCCGGTGAAATTACTGCCTGATCCACATCCAGGAATCCAATCACCGACTCCATCATGGCTTTTGTAATCACGCCGGGACGCAGAATCACCGGCTTCTTCTCGCTCACATCCACAATAGTAGACTCCAGCCCGATGACAGCTTGTCCGCCATCCAGAATCATCTCTATCCTGCCATTCAGATCCTCTGCCACATGCTCCGCTGTTGTCGTACTTGGCCGTCCGGAAGCATTGGCACTGGGTGCCGCCACGAAGCCCCCCGCCGCACGGATCAATGCCGCCGCAATCTTATCACTGGGCATCCGCACCGCCACCGTATCAAGTCCCCCGGTGGTTTTGGCGGGAACCAAATCTGTTTTTGAAAAAATCAGCGTCAGAGGACCCGGCCAGAATGCTTCCATCAGTTCTTCCGCTTCCCCGGAAATATTTTTTGCAATCCGATACACATCGGACTTTTCCGCAATATGAACGATAAGGGGATTGTCCGAGGGTCTTCCCTTGGCCGCATAGATCTTCTCCGAGGATGCCGGATTCAGTGCATCCCCTCCCAAACCATAGACCGTCTCCGTAGGAAACGCAACCAGGCCGCCCTCTTTCAGCACCTTTCCCGCCTCCCCGATCATCTCCATATCAATTGCTTCATAGTTGAGTTTTTTTATTTGTGTTTCCATTTTACACACCTGCTTTTTCTACCCAATCCGTCCTCTGGGACAGCTTTCGAAATCTCCAGAAAAACAGCGTTGTGGTGGTAATTGCAGCCGTAGTATCCGCCACCGGCTCCGCCAAAAATACCGCAAACACCTTATCCGCAAAAAAGTTCGGCAAAAGATAAATCAGGGGAATCAGCACAATAATCTTACGGAACAGAGCCAAAAACAGGGAAATCTTCGCCTCCCCGATAGCTACAAAGGTCTGCTGGCAGGCCATCTGTGCTCCCATCACAAAAACCATCCCCAGATAAATCCGAATAGCCCAGGAAGCATATGCAATCAATGTCTCGTCACTGGAAAACAGGGACGGGAAAAAGCTCGGAGCAAAAACAGCAATCAGCCACATCACCGAAGAAGCACAGATGGCACTGATAAACAGCAGCCGAAAGGCCTCCTTTACTCTGGACAGGTTTTTCGCACCAAAATTATAACTGACAATGGGCTGGGCACCCTGAGCAAGTCCCTGCAAAGGCAGACTGCACACCTGCATGCAGCTGGAAAGAATAGTCATGGTTCCCACAGCCAGATCCCCGCCGTATTTCTGCAAAGAGGTGTTAAAGCAGATATTCAGAAGACTCTCCGTACTGGTCATAATAAAAGGGGATAATCCCAGTGCCAGAACCGGAAGCATTACTTTCCCCTGTACCCACAGATTCTCCTTTTTGATCTTTAAAATCGTCTTATTTCCCAAGAGGAACAAAAGCACCCACACAGCCGAGACCGTCTGGGCAATAATCGTCGCCAGAGCCGCCCCCTGTACGCCCATGCCAAAGCCAAAGATAAAGATCGGGTCCAGTACAATATTCACCACCGCCCCGATGACTACCGTGAGCATACTGATCTTCGTAAAGCCCTGGGTAGTGATAAAAGCATTTAATCCCAGAGAAAACATAACCGAGATCGTTCCCAGTATATAAATATTGGCATAATCCAAAGCATAGCCGATGGTATCCTCACTGGCACCAAACAGAAACAGAAGACTCCGCCCGTTAAGCCGGAATACCACCGTCAAAATTACCGCCGCAATCACCAGCATGGTAAAGCAGTTCCCTAAGATCTTCTCCGCTCCTTTGGAATCCTGCTGCCCCATCTTGATGGATGCCAGAGGTGCTCCGCCCATTCCCACCAGACTTGAAAAAGCCGTAACCAGCATCAGCACCGGAAAACATAAGCCCAGTCCCGTAAGTGCCAAAGCCCCCTCCTCCGGTATATGCCCGATGTAGATGCGATCCACGATATTATAAAGCATATTTACGATCTGTGCAGTAATCGTGGGAATCGCCAGCCGCACCAGCAGGCGGCTGACTTTCTCCGTTCCCAGATCCGTTCTTGTATCTGCCATTCTTATCACTTCCTATTTCGCCATCTCATAGATCTTCACGATATCTTCTTTTCCAAGCTTCTTGATGCCGCCAATAGTCCGCTGCCCCATATAAGTACACTTATAAGCCAGCTCATCAATCTGCTCCCTTGTCAATTCTACCCCAAGCTCGCTGATACTCACCGGCATATGAATGGACCGG
Source organism: uncultured Lachnoclostridium sp. (assembly GCA_948330435.1). Classification (GTDB taxonomy): domain Bacteria; phylum Bacillota; class Clostridia; order Lachnospirales; family Lachnospiraceae; genus Laedolimicola. The sequence goes on from CAOJBY010000002.1 coordinate 113,925, forward strand.
AAGAAATTCTCCATGGCCTCAATCCCTAAAAGAACCGTCTTTTCCGGATCCGCATAGTCATAGGCGATTCCCATCACATTCACCGCAAACTTCGCAAAGCGGGCCACATCATCCTTGTATACATATCTGGCCCAGCTTCCCCATACAGCCGCAAGACCTGCACCGTGAGCCACATCAAACATACCGCCCAGCTCGTGCTCCAGCTGATGACAGGCCCAGTCGCCTGCTCTTCCGCAGCCGGTAAGACCATTGTGCGACAGGCTGCCCGCCCAGAGGATCTCTGCTCTGGCATTGTAATTCTTCGGATCTTTCAGCAAAACCTTAGCCGCACGCATGACAGACTTTAAAAGGCTCTCCGCCATTCCATCCACCAGATCCGTATCCATCTCATGGGAAAAATACCGTTCCATGGTGTGCATCAGAATATCCGTGCCGCCGCTCATAGTCTGATACTCCGGCAGTGTATAAGTAAGTTCCGGATTCATAATTGCAAAATGAGGCCGGACAAGATCACTGTGAAGCCCACGCTTCAGCCATCCCTCCTCATTGGTAATTACGGTAGAGTCACTCATCTCACTTCCCGTGGCCGCAATGGTCAGGATCACGCCCAGAGGGATTGCATCCCCGGCAGAAGCCTTTTTTAAATACAGATCCCACACATCCCCCTCATATTTTGTTCCGAGAGCAATGGCCTTGGCAGAATCAATGGCACTTCCGCCTCCCACGGCCAGAATAAAATCCACGCCCTCCTTTTTACAGAGTTCAATTCCCTCATACACAAGAGACAACCGGGGGTTCGGTACCGCACCGCCCAGGCTCACATAAGAAATTCCCGCCCCATCGAGAGAGGCATAAACCTTGTCAAGAAGTCCACTTTTCTTTACACTTCCCGTTCCGTAATGAACCAGAACTCTGCTGCCTTTCTGCTCCTTTATAAGCTCCCCTGCCCGCTTCTCGGTATCCTTTCCGAAAACAACTTTTGTAGGTGTATAAAACTGAAAATTATTCATAATAATCTCCACTCCTTTTCCCGACTTTTTATTAAACTCAATCCTGCTTTTTATTCTACCCCGAAACTTAAGACAAGTCGAGCATTATTTTGCCCGACTTGCCTTTTACACATAAAAAATCCCTTTATTTTTATAGATTTATCTCAAGGCCAACATGGAATTGCTCCACACGGGATCCCAGAGTGTCTTTCATTACCCGAAATGCCCTTTCGCCCGTGCAATGTCCCGTATATACCTTTTTTACATCTGCTTCCAGTAATTGTTCCGCAAAATTCTTTACTGCATGATCCGACATATGATATAGGTGAAATCCTCCTCCTAAAGCCAAAATCTTTTTCCTGGGGAACGCAGTTCGGGTTTCACGAAGAATCGTATCAATGCCACCATGGGAACAACTATTTAAAATAACAATCCCATCTTTTGTATGTAATATCAGGCTCTGTTCATGTGCAAAATTATCTGCCTGGTAAATCCCAGATTGCTTTATATAAAGATGGTTAAGCTTTCCCAGCTTCTTAAGCCCATCCGTATTATGAGGAAGTAATTCTACTCCATCCATAATATTTTCCCTGCCGGAAACCAGTTGAAAGCGATCTGCATACTCAGCAAGCATTCCTTTTGAGATTCCAATATACTTCTTGAACATCCAATTTTTTCTTCCGTAGCAATTTTCCCCACAACAACTCTGTAAATACAATCTTGCTTTTTGATTTACAGCAAAAAAATCCGGCATCCCATTGGCATGATCATAATGTGCATGGGATAATACAGCATAATCCACATCCGCAAGCACTATTCCCAGCCTTGATGCATTCTTCAGGAACAAACCGGAAGCTCCTGCATCCAACAAAATTTTCTTTTCTCTGAATTCCAGATAAATGCTTAATCCCCACTCCCCTTTTAATTGTTCATTCCCTATGTTATCCACCAGAATAACTGCTCTCAATTCTGCCATTGCACTTCACTCACCACTTTCTTTCTGAAGCATTTCCTCCAACTCTTTTTTTGCCTCTTCAATAATTGAGGGATCCATGTACAAATCCAGGGCAGTATATGCCAGAGCCCTGCTGCCCAAAAGGATAACTTCTCTTGATTTATCCGAATTACATAATTCATAGAAAGCAAGCGTGTGATTAGAAATTTTTCGCTCCGGAAGCAAGGTGGGATAAAACATTATACCGGGAATTTTTCTATTCAAATTGCCAAAGTCCTCGCCTCCATTATCATCCACCATCCCCGGCATCAGGGGTTCCTCCAGTTCTTCTACATTTTTACGTAAAACCCTTTCCAACGTATAATTGCATATACGCCCCAAATAACCCCTTTTTTCTTCTATTTCCACTTTGCATCCTGTAGCCAGTGCCCCTGCCTTAATACATCCCTTTACTTTTTCTTTTGTACTTTCCAAGTTACTTTCGGCAAAACATCGAATGGCAATCTGCAGGTTCGCTTTATCAGGAATCAACATTTGTTCTTTATAGGTGCCAGTCATAGTGACAAATACCTGAACCTCGTCCGGAAGCTGATGCCTGAGGCAGCCAATACTTGTATAACAGATATTTGCTGCATCCTGGGCATTGATTCCTCTCTGGCGATGATTTCCCGCATGAGCAGCATAGCCAGTATAAGTAACCCTTAGAGAAGTGCTACAGCGGCATCTTCCCGCTATCTTGGAAGTCCCGGAAGTGGGATGAATCATAAGCAATGCATCTGTCTGTTCAAAAATGCCTTTTTCCTGGAGAATTATCTTTCCTCCCCCCGCCTCTTCTGCTGGTGTGCCAACCACACGGAGAGTTCCGGGGATTTTATGCTTTTTCATAATCTGGCAAAGCCCAATCCCTGTGCCCGCTGCCACGGCAGCAATTAAATTATGGCCGCACGCATGGGCTATTCCAAGATCTTCTCCATAAGATTCACCTAAACCCAAGGCATCATATTCCGCAAGAATATCAATACAGGGAAATTTTTCTCCCGTAGGGCACACAGAAGCGGTAAAAGCCGTTTCCAAACCGCCTGCTCTTTCTTCTATGTCAAAGCCAAATTTTTTTAGAAAATCAACCATTGCTTTGCAAGATTGGAATTCACAAAATGCTGTTTCTGGGTGCTGGTAAATGTAATCACTGAGCCCAAACAAATCTGTCTTTGCATATTCTATGAGCTGAAATAGTTCCTTTTTCACAAATGTTCCTCCTGCTTTTCATTTAAATGCTATACGTCCCAGCCGCCGTAGTCCCCGAATGTCCGGTCCAATTGGTATGGAATACTTCTCCTCTGGGCCGGTCCACCCGTTCATAGGTGTGTGCACCAAAATAATCTCTCTGTGCCTGCAAAAGATTGGCGGGAAGCTTTTCACAGGTATAACTGTCAAACCAGGAAAGTGCCGCACTCATAGCCGGAAGAGGAATTCCACTCATCGCAGATGCTGCCACAACCTTCCTCCAGGATTTCAGGCAATTGGAAATTGCTGATTTAAAATAGGGATCCAAAATCAGATTGGGAAGATTCCCATCCCGATCATAGGCCTCTTTAATCTTTCCAAGAAACGTACTCCGAATGATACAGCCGCCTCTCCAAATAAGTGCAATATTTCCATAATCTAGTTTCCAGTTATAGTGATCAGCCGCCCCACGCATTAATGCATAGCCCTGGGCATAAGATACAATCTTGGATGCATACAGCCCTTCACGGATTGCCTCCACAAATTCTTCTGCATTCTCCTGAATTCTGTCATACTTTTTTTGGTAAAGAGTTGAAGCCTTTATGCGTTCCTGCTTCATGGCTGCAAGACAGCGGGCAAAGACCGCCTCACTGATTAAAGTTACGGGTACACTTTCCTCCAGGGAAGCCTCTATGGTCCATTTTCCCGTCCCTTTCTGTCCCGCCACATCCAGTATCTTTTCTACGACCACCTCTCCATTCTCGTCTCGAAAATGCATAATGTCCCGGGTAATCTCCATAAGGTAGCTATCCAGTTCCGTTTTATTCCACTGAGCAAATGTCTCATAAATAGCTTCATTATCCATGCCCAGTCCATCCCGCATAAGCTGATAAGCCTCACATATCAGTTCCATGTCACCATATTCAATTCCATTGTGAACCATTTTAACAAAATGGCCGGCACCACTTTCTCCAATCCAGCTGCAGCAAGGCGTTTCTCCATCTACCTTAGCACTGATTGCCGTAAAAACAGGCTCTACCGCTTTCCAAGCCTCCTTGCTTCCTCCAGGCATCAGGCACGGACCATTCAATGCCCCATCCTCTCCTCCGGAAACTCCTGTTCCAATATAAAAAAGGCCCTTTTCCCTCAGTTCTCTCTCCCTTCGTATGGTATCTTTAAAATAAGAATTTCCCCCATCAATCAGGATATCCCCCGGCTCCAACAAGGGAATGAGCTGTGCAATCATTTGGTCTACCGCTTCCCCCGCCCGAATCATAAGCATTACCTTTCGGGGGCATTTCAGAGACTCCACCAGTTCCGAAAGGCTTTTGCACCCGATGATCTCCTTTCCTTTCCCACGGCCATTCACAAAACGAATTACTTTATCCATACTGCGATTATAAACGGCTACCGTATAGCCTTTAGATTCCATATTCATAACCAGATTTTCGCCCATAACGGCCAGGCCAATTAAGCCTATCTCTGCTTTTTTCATCTTCAAATCACTCCTCCTATTAAAATCGCTGCACGATGACACTGAAGAGTAAAGTCACTTCGGCACACAGGTTATGAGAGAAACTTTCATTCGAAAGGGCCCTCATGAAAGTTCCTCTCGTGCACCTTTGTGACTTTACTGATAATCTCCACGATCTCGGTCAGATGTTTTATTAAATAGTCTGCTCCTGACTGATCATAACCAAAACGCTCATCTTTTTTCCCAATCACAATAGCTCCCGCCGCCTTTGCCGCCATAATTCCATAGGTAGAATCTTCCACTACCAGACATTTAGATGGCTCTACTTTCAATCTTTCCATCGTATACCGATAAATCTCCGGATCTGGTTTGCTCCTGGCAAACCGGGTTCCACTTACCTTTAATTCAAAATAATCCTCAATTTTCAAAGCTGATAGATATCGGGAAATGCTTCTCTCCGGTGAAGAGGTAGCCAAGGCAATATGAAACCGCCTTTCTTTCAACCAGGATAGAAGTGGATAAATATCTGGATCAACACACTTGGTGACATCTATCGGCTTCCCCTGGGTATATGCTTTCTTTTCCCTTTCATATTCTTCAAAAGTCATATGAAATCCGTCCACATACTTCCGAAAAATTTCGTAACTTCCTTTTAAATCGGAACCGCAAGTTAAGTTATATACATCATCAGAAATGTGAATTCCCTTTGATTTAAAAAACATCCCATTTCTTCTTTTATACTCCGGCTCCGTATCAACAATCACGCCATCCATATCAAAGACAATATGCTTCATATCTCAGACCTCCGGGTCTGTGGAAACCCTATCAAATTCATGATGGACAAAATAATCGCCATGCAGCCCACAAGCTGTATTCCCGATACTGACTCATTCAGGAGCACCACTCCAAAAAAGATAGAGGAAATGGGCTCCAAAAGTGAGACAAAACTTGCCATCGTGCTTCCCAGAATACGGACCCCTTCTTTCAAGAACAGATTCGCCACTACAGACACCAGGAGGGCTACCAGCAGCATCAATCCATACACTTCCCATGACTGTTCAAAAATCAGGGCCTTTGTTTTTATATTCATAAGATACATTTCTGCCGCCGTAATAGAGCAGGCATAGAACATAAGCTTACTGCCATCAAGTTTGGACAATTTTAGCTTGTCAAGCAGCATCATATACAAGGCAAAGGTGATGCTGCTCCCAAAAGCCAATATCATTCCTTTCGCCTCGCCCATACAACTGTTCAGAAGAAAACAGACTATCCCGGTACCTGCCAGCCCGATGGAACACCATTTTTGTTTGGTAATTTTATCTCCATAAAAACAAAAGCTGAAAATCACCACCAACAAAGGATAAAGGAAATGCAGGGTGGTGGCCATTCCTACCGAAATATAGCTATAGCTGGAATATAAAAGAAGAGTAGTAAGAAAGGTCCCCAGATTCGCCACAAGGAAAATTTTCAAAAATGTTTTCCAGTCCGTACGCAGATCTGTTTTTTTCCAAAGGGCAATCACCAATAGAGCTGGGACTGCCAGAAAATTACGAAAAAAAGTCATAGATGTGTGATTGTTGCCCATGACATATGTAAGAGCACAGATACTTGGCGTAAAACCATACAGCAGAGCAGAGGACATTGTTTTTACAATACCCTTTTGCATTTCCTTATACATGATCTATTCCTTTTGAAGCCTTTCTTTCAATTCTTCTTTTGCCTTATCCAATAACTCCGGCCTGTTCAAAAGTTCCATAACCGTTCTCGCCATAACCTTGGAAGACTGCCGGATACAGTGCATTCCCGCCTCAGAAATCGCCAGATCACGGAATTGTTCCGTGTGGTTGGAGATCTTATATTCCGGGAAAATAGTCATATAGGGATTGCAAATTGGGATCTTTCTGGATACATTTCCCAAATCTTCTCCGCCAAAATCTACCGGCATTCCATCCATCAAAGGCTCTCCCAGCTTCCGGAATTCCTCTTTGCACACATCCGAAAGAATCTGGTTGGGAATCCGCCCCTGATATCCGTCCTCAATCTCTACTTTAACCTGGCATCCCATAGCCTGGCCGCAGCCCCGGGCACACTGCTCTATCCGCCTGGCCAAAACATCCAGCTCTTTCAGGCTAAAGCAGCTCATAGAGCCCTCTATCTCACTGATTTCCGGAATCAGCCCCGTAGAATAGCCACCTTTCGTAATAATACCCGACAACCGCCAGTCTGCTTTAAAGTGCTGACGAAGCAATCCACTGCCGGACAGGAAAAGTGCTGCGGCACTCAGGGCATTTGTCCCATTATCCGGGTGAGAGCCTGCATGGGCGGATACTCCATGATAAGTCACCTTATAACGCTTTGAGGAAAGACACGCTCCTGCCAGGCGAGTGGTATCACTGGTGGGATGCATCATAAGAACCGCATCAATCTCCTCAAACACACCCTGATCTAAAAGGATAATTTTACCTCCTCCGCCCTCTTCCGCCGGAGTGCCGATTACTTTCAAGGTTCCGGCTCTTCCCGATTCTTCCAGATATTTCTTAGCCTCAATGGCTGCCCCCAGAGCAGAGCATGCGATCAGGTTATGACCGCATGCATGCCCGATGGGAAGAGCATCATACTCTGAAATAATTGCCAGGACAGGTCCGGAAGAATCCTTGGAATATGTAGCACAAAAAGCAGTGTCCAGGGTTCCAATGCCTTTTTCTACCCAAAAGCCATACTGCTCCAGAAATTCACATTGTGCCTTACAGGCCTTTACCTCTTCAAAATTCAGCTCCGGATTTGCATGAATATACTTTGATACATCCCAAAGAGCATCCATCTGCTCGTCCAAATATTGATCACATTCTGCTTTTTTCTTCTCTAATAATTCCATTCTTTTTCACCTATCCTAAAATCCCAAGCAGTGCACACAACAGAGAGATTCCCAAAAGGCCAAAGATAACCTTATTGTAATTGGCTCCCTTGTGTGTGAAATAGTAATAAATTCCGAAGATTACCGCCAGAGGCAGCATTCCTGGTAAAATCTGATCCAGTATGTTCTGCAGAACAATAGGCTCCGTGGTATTTTCCATGCTGAACTGCAATACTGTCTTTACTTTCACATAAGAACTGGACAAGGCACCCATCATAAACAATCCCAGGATACTGGATCCCGTAATAATGTCATTAATAAGTCCGGACTGCATAACCTTCATGATAGAATCCTTGCCGACCTTATATCCCAGCGTCAGGCAGTACCATCCAATCAGGTAACCTGACAGGGGAAACAGGAAAGGAACCAATGCACCCAGAGACTGCCCCTGCATGGCAAAGGTACAGGCAAGAGCCAGAATAATGGCCTTTAAGGTTCCCCAGATAATCGTATCACCAATTCCTGCCATCGGCCCCATAAGACCTGTTTTGATTCCCGTGATTACTTCACCTGGAATCTCTGCTCCCCCAGCCTTTTGTTCCTCCATAGAAAGTACAATACCGTGAATCATACATCCAAAGGTTCCCTCAGAATTATAAAATTGAAGATGGCGTTTTAACGCATTCTTATATTTCTCATCATCCTTATATAACTTACGTAAGGGTTTTGAGATGGCATTACAGAATGCCAATGCCTGCAAACGCTCATAGGAGTTGCTCAGTTCCGTGGAAAAATACCATGTATTATAAACTCCCCGAAGATCTTTTTTTGTAAGTTTCTGTTCCTGCTCCATAATAGCAGCATCATAAGTTTCTTTTCCGGACATTATGCTTCAGCTCCCTTCTTATTCTTTCTTGCGTTAATGGTAATCAATACGGCAATCAGGGTTCCAAATACTGCCGCTGCCATAGTTCCAATTCCCAGATATGCCACTGCGAAGAATCCAAGGAGGAAGTAAGGGAGTAGTTCCTTTCTTCCAATAGTTATAATAATAATTGCAAAGCCAAGAGCCGGAAGCATTCCGCCTGCCACGCTGAAGCCTGTGATAATCCATGCCGGCAGAACGTCCATCAGCCAGGACACAGCGTCAGAGCCTACCAGATTAATACAGAATACGGGAATGAACCTCAGACAAAAGGCAAAAATAGCCGGATAAACTACCGCACATTTAAAAATGCCCTTCCGATCGCCTTTTTCTGCATAGCCATCAGCCCATCTTACCCAGATGGAATTGGAAGTACGGCGAATCTGATCCATAAACACACCCAATACACCAAAGGGAACCGCAAGCCCTACTGCCACCTCTGCGGTCATGCCTGTCTGCAGGGCAATGGGAATTGCAATGGTGGCTGCCAGTGCCTGATCTGCCGGAACATTTCCTCCCGTAGCAATTACCCCCAGATAAATCAACTGAATAGATGCTCCAATTAAAAGCCCCTGGGGTACCTGACCATAAATCAGTCCCAATACAAAGCCCACAACAATGGGAGACCCTAGTGCTGTTGTTAAATGATATCCAATTTTTGATGTGCCGCCAAAATACATCAGACCGCAAATCGCAGCAACTAATACAACATTCATATTCTTTCGTACTCCTCTCTAAATATCGAAAAACTTTTTCTCCAGTATCTTTGTAAACTCCATGCTCGGATCGTCCGGCACCTGATGCAGATATACACGAATTCCCGAATCCTGCATCTCCTTAAGCTTCACGGCATCCGATTGATCCAGAGTAATCGGCCCAAACACAACTTTTCTTCCCGGTGCCGCACCCAGTCCCCCGATCTGCAGTTCTTTCACCGGGAATCCCTTTTTAAAAAGGGTATAAATTGTGGGGACATCCTTAATCAATATAAACAGACGGCAATTTCCATATCCATCAGCTTTCCATTTGGAAACCACATCCTCCACTGTATCAATGACAACCTCCATTCCCGGCGGTGCTGACATTGTATAGATGGAGGACATAAAGCTGTCTTTTGCCAGCATGTCGTCCACGATAAGAATCTTATTTGCCATCGTCTGCTTCGCCCATTTCGTAATTACCTGTCCATGAATTAATCGAAAATCAGCTCTGATTAACACAATGTCTGCCATACCTATCTCCTTTCTAAAATCTCTGTTGCATTTTTTCCGCTTTCTTTTAATGTGGAAATGGCAAGTTCTGCCAACTCCTGGCCGGATAGTTGATCCTTATTCATGTAAACCTCCATCAACATGGCCAGATTCAATCCGGTTACCACCACATTCTCATATTTGCGGCTCAATGCACAAAAAGCATTGCAGGGTGTTCCGCCAAACAGATCCACCAGACATAAGGTTCCCTGTGGCAGTTCCTCCAGAGCCTTTGCAACAGACGGAACATAATCCTCCAAAGCCATACCCGGCAAAAGTGAAAAACTGCGCACATCTTTCATCTCTCCCAGAATCAGTTCCGCTGATTTTATTAACTCCTCTCCAAATCTGCCATGGGTTCCCAACAGTATCATTTTCTCCATTAGACTTTCCTCCTATGCTTTTCTGGATTAATTATAATCGAAAAATATTTTTTTGTAAATACATTTTTAAAAAAAATATTTTATGTTCGTGTTTTTTTACAATGATATTATTTACAAAAAATTTTTTTTGTGATACTCTGAACATGGAAAAAAAATTTTAGGAATATATATTATGGATAATTTGACAGTAAAAATGCGAATCAAAACTATGTATCGGGATATGAACCCAAAGGAAAAGCGTATTGCAGATTACATTTTACAGAACCTCAAGCTTGTGTCCCGGGGAACCATCAACGATATTTCCCGTACTTTAAAAATCGCAGATTCCACCGTTTACCAATTTACAAAAAAATTGGGTTATGATGGATTTAAGGATTTTAAAGTACATCTTTTGACTGAGGAATTTGATTCTGAGATTTCAATTCATGAGAAAATATCAAAGAATGACAGTGCAGACATGATGATTGCCCAGGTATTTGATTCCAGCATCAAAGCACTGGAAGCAACCAGGCAGATTAGCCGCGGTGATCATTTTCAAAAAGCGGTAGATATTATGCTGGAAGCAAAAAAGGTATGGTTCTTTGGCCTTGGCGGCTCAAATGCCGTGGCTCTTGACAGCTTTCACAAGTTTTTGCGCTCACCGGTGAAATGTGGTTTTACCGCCGACTACCACATGCAATTGATGAATGCCGGTCTTCTGACTAAGGATGACTGTGCTTTTGTTATATCACATACCGGATTAAAAAAAGAAAGTATTGAAATTGCCAAAATCGCAAAGGAAAACGGGGCCAGGCTCATTGTAATGACCAGTTACCCCTTGTCTCCTCTTGCAAAGCTTGCAGATATCGTGCTAACCTCCACATCGGAGGAGATTGCCTGGCGTTCCGAGTCTCTGTCCAGTCGGCTTTCCCAGCTCTGCATTATCGATACTCTGTTCGTTATGGTGATGTTCCGGGACGAGAAGCAGGCCAATTCTTCTCTTCAAAAAATACGGCATGCAATTTCGTATACCCATATGCAATAGCAGTGTATATGCTTACAGGGAAAACACCTCCAAATCTTCCGGCACATACAACACCCCTGAAAAGCAGGGCCTCCCACATCCACCAGAAAATAGCCCTATTCATTGTGTAAAGCAAAACAGGTATTGTAGCATCTGGTTACACTCGCATTTCCGGTGCCCAGTATAATCAGTTTTTCAAGTCACATCAATTCATCAATCTGCCCCAGAATCTCCCGATCCTCCTGCTCAAAAAGCAGGCTTTGATTATAACGATCGTACCGCTCACAGGCATAATCTTCCAAAAACGCTACCGCCGCCGGATCGCTGTTCAGCTCTGTGACAAATATGGCCATCTCCTGGCTGTCCCCAAAGGCCAGCTCCATAAAGTCAAAGGCATGCTCCAGATAATCGATGCTCTCTGCTTTCTTTGCTTCATAAGCAGATCGCTCCTTTGCAAAAAGCTTCCGCAAAAGCTCCAATGCCGCTTCCCCCGTAACGGGAGCCTGCCTTTTCAATTCCGTTCCGTAGGCAGCCAATGTGTCGGAAAGGCGAAGCATTTCCCGTTCCTGTTCTCTGGTGAGAAGCTCCGCATTCTTTTGACTCTCCCTCAAATCGTCATTTTCCCGCTTAAGCAGCTCCATAACCTCCCAGGGCACCGGATTCTTCCCCTTTTCTCCTGTAAGCATCCCCCTTGCGGCTTTCATTTTTCCAAAGAGCTTTTCCACGAACCGTTTTTGAAGCCGGACTTCCCGGAAGCTTCCTTTGCACCCGGACAGCAAAAGGCTTACCACACTGAGACGCTCATCAAAGGAAGCATGGGACAGCTTTTTCGCCATTCCCTCCTGCATATTCCCTTTCAAAATCTCCTCTATCCGGTAATCTTTCTGATATTTGCCGTAAAGCTCCAGATAATTGGCGAAATCTCCCGCTATCCTGTCATGCTGCAGATACTGAACAACCACCTCTTTATCCACCGTCTTCCCTATCCGTTCACAGATCTCCAGCATACGGGACAGATCCTCCCAGCCTCTGGGCGTTGCAAACCGCCGTCCATCTACCGTATTTTCCATCTGATAAAAATGTGCGGGCCGAAGGTTCAGATAAGAGAGAATCGCCGGATGCATCCCCACAGAAACCGCATATTCCCTCCAAACTCCGAAATCCGGCTCTACCTCTATCTTCCGAACCCGGTCCATAGTCACCACGTCAAATTCCCGGACAGACCTGTTGTATTCCGGGGGATTTCCGGCCGCCACAATCATCCAGCCTTGGGGAACCTGATGGGTTCCGAAAGTCTTACACTGAAGAAATTGAAGCATAGCCGGAGCCAGGGTCTCAGAGACGCAGTTGATCTCATCAATAAAGAGGATCCCCTCTTTCAGTCCCGTTTTCTCCATTTTCTCATATACCGAAGCAATAATCTCACTCATGGTATACTCGGTGACCGCCTTTTTCTCCCCTCCAAAATCCTTTTCCAGAATAAAGGGAAGCCCCATGGCACTTTGCCTGGTATGGTGGGTGATGGTGTAGGACACCAGAGCAATACCGCATTCCCTTGCAATCTGCTCCATAATCTGGGTCTTTCCGATTCCCGGTGCTCCCAAAAGCAGCAGGGGACGCTGCCGTATGGCCGGTATCTCATAGATGCCATAGGCATCCTTCAAAAGATAAGCCTTTACCGCATCCTTGATTTCCTGCTTTGCCCGTTTAATATTCATATTTCTCTTCTCCCATTTAAAGTTCCGTAATATCCTGTCAATACACCCTATCTAAATCAATTCCCAGCCACAGATGCATGCGTCTGTAAATTGATTTGTGCATTGATGGGATATTACTGTTTAAGGTTCCGTAATATCCTGTCAGGGTATTGCTGTTTTAAGTTCTTCCGGCCCCAGGATCAGCTTAATCGCCCAGGGCGGCACATCTACATCCCGATAATTGTCCCTGAAAAAAAGAAAGGCTGTCTCATAGGGCGGCATCTTGGCCGGAAAGGTTCCATACCCGTCCGTAAAATACAAAAGCCCCTTAAGGTGGTAAAACACTTTTCTTGCCAACAGCTCCTCCACATAGGCAAAGGCCGGCCGAAAGTCTGTACCTCCCTGCCCCTTTATGGTTAAATGCTCCATGTAGTTCCTGAGTTCTTCCTGATCGGTAATCTCCGTATCCGCCTGGACACGGTCATCACACTGAAGAATCCGAATATGAATCCTGCGAAAAAAGCTTTCCAACTCCCGCAGGATGCTATAAGTCTCTTCCAGAAAGCGGCGGACCAGCTCCGCCTTGCAGGACATGGAGGTATCAATCACAATGACAAACTCCTCTATCTTTTGAACCTCCTTCGTCTCCTGAGGCTCAATGAGGGGCATATTTTTGTAAAGGGAAAGGCCGTAGTGATAAAAGGCATAGTCAAAGGTGTCCATGTCCACCTGCATCTCTTCTTTCCGGACAGAGAATTTCCGCAAAAATTCCCGGTAATCATAGCGGTGGTGATTTTCAATCCGAAGCTGCTCGAGAAGTCCCTTGCTTCCCTCTGCCGCCTCCTTAGAAAATGTCTCCATATCCATCTCCATCCGTTCCCGAAGATTGTCCCATTTTTTCCGGTTCTGTTCCATCCGGGACGGAGGCTGCTCCTGTTCCCATAGACTATGATCATCCACGAGAAATGCCTGTTTCCAGTTGGCAAGCTCCGAACCTCTTATCTGCATACGGCAAAGCTCTCTGTAAATACCTCCGGCCGTAGGTACAGTCAGCCGTTCCTTGACCCTTGCATATACAGCCTGACGAAAAGTGCCCGGAAGATGCACACATCTCAAATGGAGACTGTCAAGGACCGATTCCGCCGCAATATCACAGGCCAGATTCCAATATTCTATATCCCGTTCTTTTCTGTAAAAGGGATGGCAGAACAAGCAATGAATCAAGCTGTGAAGATACAGCCGTGTCACACGGACTCTGCCTGTCTGATAAAGCCGTAGCAGATCATCCGGCACAAAAAAGAGCGTTCCCCCGTCAGTTCCTGCCGGATGCACTCCCTCTTTCGCCCGGACAGGAAAGCTTCCCAGAGCCAGATCCAGAAAACGCATATGCAAATAAAGCTCATTTCGTGCCTGATTCAAAATCCTTGTCCCCAGCAACTCTTTTTTAAGATATTTTTCCTGTTCTTTATACATCACCATAATTTTAAAACTCAAAGAGTTCCTCCCTGGCTGGAAAACGTCCATGCAGCATGCTTAAGAGAAAAGCGTTCCCCTCCGTAAAGCCCTGCTCTGATGCCTCACCAAGAAGCTGCCGCAATATCTCTTCCTCCTTTGGGCTTTCCGTCAGATACCTTTCAACCAGCCAGCTCAAAAGTTCCATATCTCTCTGTTCCACAGCCCACAATCCCGCTTCCTTAAGATGCTCCTTAAGATATTTTTCATAAGCCGCCTTTCCCTCTGCTCCAAGCTCCATGGGAAACCGCAAACGTCCCGATGCAAGCTCCAGCACAAAAGCCTTGTCCTCCTGAGCCTTTGCCCGAAAAAAGCAGTTGTCATAAGCGTGAAAATCAAACCTTTTCTCATAAAAGCAATTTCGAAAATGCATACCACTGCCATGCATCCGGGTCATAAGAATCCGGGCCGGGGTATTTTCCACACCCTCCTCATAGAACTCCGGAAATACCAGACTTGCCATCTCACCATCCCTGTAAATCGTAAGTCTCAGTTCCTCATTCAGTTCCATCAGGATCTCCTGAAGACAGGAGGTGCCCGCCTCATCCAGGTTAAGCATAAGCCGTCTTACATGATGGCATCCGGTAAACAATCCGCCCCCCAGATCTGCAAGGCTGCCATGAAATGAAAAATGTGCAAGGCTGCTGCAATTATAGAAAGCATACGCACCTATTTTTCGAAGTGTTGCTGGGAGATATATCCCTCTCAGACGGGAACCACACAGAGCAGGCTCCTCACCCTCCCCGGATAAAAGAATCCGTCCCGACCGTATCTTCTCCTCCAGCTTCGCATCCTCCATGTGGGACGAAAATGCATAAGGTGCCAGCTCCGCTACCGGATATCCTGCCAGCCTGTCCGGAACCTCTGCTTCTTCCCCATAACTGAAGCAACGCCATATTTTGATTGTTCCATCTTGAATCTCATAAGCGAATTTCATGGTTTTAGTCTTCTCCTGCTTTCTTATGGTATACGATATAAAAACTTTTTTCAACTAAAAAGCTGCTGTTCTGGCAGTTAATCCAAAACAACAGCTCTCTTTTTACTAAATGTCAAGTAGTAATATACGTATTATACCCTTTCTCCCGCACTTCACGTTCCATAGCAATAGCGTTACTCAGACGTGAAAATGCTCCCACCTGTACTTTGTACAAGCCATCCTGATAGACAATAAAGGCCGGAAATCCATCATTCTCCAGAAGCTGCAGAAGATTATCCGCATTCTGACGCTCCCGGAATGCTCCTGCCTGTACCCGGTAAAGTTCCTCCGGTTCTTCCGGCGGCATGGGCTGCATAGGCGGCATCGGAGGTATGGGTGGCCGCATAGGCGGACGCTGGGGCGGTCTGTGGCGTTCTACCTCCTGGTCATTCTCGGATACATTGCTGGATGTCACCTGAGTTCCATCTAAGGTATCCATAATTCCATCTGCAATCGCCTGGGCCATTGCCTGAAAACGACTGTCAAAGAGACGGTTATCCGTATCACTGTCAATAAAACCTGCCTCCACCAGCAGTGCAGGCATCTGCGTGCTGTTAAGTACTACCAGATTGGGGCGGATGCTCACGCCGGCATTTCGAAAGCCCAAGGCCTCCAAATTGGCATTAATCCGCTCTGCCATCTGTTTTTTGATTCCGGAATCATCATAAATCAGAGTCTGAACCCCCGTATACTGTCCCGGATATTCTCCTGCGTTCCGATGGATGGATACAAAGAAATCCGCTCCCTCCTCATTGGCAATTGCCGCTTTCTGTCCCACGGACTGTGTAACGTCGCTGGTTCTTGTGTAGCTTACATCATATCCGTTTGATTCCAGAATCCGTCCCACTGCCATTGCAAGCCGCAGGGCATCATCACTCTCCCGGCGGCCCTCATGTACTGCTCCCGGGTTGCTTCCCCCGTGCCCTGCGTCTACTACAATCTTTGTTGCCATAAGCTCTCCTTTTTGCATTTTTTCTTTACGATCTAGGATATGTAGGAGACATGGAAAGGGTTACATATGTATCTTGCTTTATTTCCCTTTCCGCTTTATAATAGGTTTGGCATCAGTTCCGGGAGGAGTGCGGTTTTGCCCGTATCGCCGGTGTCTCGGTTCACACATATTGGTTATTCCGGAAGAACACGCGGCGGCTGGTGCCATTTTCTTTATTCTTATATCTTACCAGACGAAGTCCACCCGTGTACTAACCTGAAAAGGCACGCATTACAGGATTCCCATAGGGTATGGGCGATGAGATAAGAAAGGAATTGTTTATGAAACAGCGTACTGCAATGATCACTGGTGCTTCCAGAGGGATTGGAGCTGCCATTGCTGAAAGATTCGCATCAGAGGGCTGGAATCTGGTACTTACCTGTATTCACTCCAGGGAACGGCTGGAAGAACTGGCCGGAAAGCTTCATGACTCCTATGGAGTTACCTGTCTTACATTTGTGGGAGATATGGGAAAGGAACAGAATGTTCTGGACTGTTTTTGCCAGATAGAGAATTGTCTGGGTGGTGTAGATGTTCTGGTGAATAATGCCGGTATTTCTCATGTAGGTCTTTTCAGCGAACTTTCTCTGAAAGATTGGGAGCGGGTTATGGAGACGAACTCCACCTCTGTCTTCCTCTGTATTCGACAGGCTCTCCCCTATATGCTGAAACAGAAATCCGGATCCATCATAAATATTTCTTCTGTCTGGGGCTGTGTGGGGGCTTCCTGTGAGACAGCCTATTCTGCTTCCAAGGGTGCTGTCAATGCCCTGACCATGGCCCTTGCCAAAGAACTTGCCCCAAGCGGAATCGCCGTCAATGCCATTGCCTGCGGTGCGATCGATACAGATATGAATGCCTGTTTTACAGAAGAAGAAAAAGCCCTCATTGCAGCGGAAATTCCTGCTGGCCGCTTCGGCACACCAAAGGAAGCTGCTGCACTTGTATTCTCCGTAGCCTGCCAGTCCACTTATTTAACGGGACAGATTATCCGCCTGGACGGAGGCTGGATTTAAAAAGGAGTCTTGTATGAAAATCATCAAACAATTCGGAATCATTTTTTTCATCTGCTGGATAGGGACTGTAATTGAGCATTTTCTTCCCTTTGCATTTCCTGCCAGTGTTATTGCCATGCTTTTACTGTTGTTCTGTCTTGTTATCGGTATTTTAAAAGTAGAGCATATTCGGGAAAAATCAGACTTTCTGCTGGGAAATATGGCCTTTTTCTTTATTCCGGCCGGAGTGAATGTAATAAACTATCTTGACATTCTGAAAGCGAGCTGGCTTCCGCTGGTAGTTATCTGTACCCTGACTACCATTATTACTTTCGCCGCTACGGCTTTCAGCATTCGTCTTACAATACATTTATTAAAAAAGCGGTAATTCAGATATCGCAAATACAGAAAGGGAAAAAATATGAATGAGTTATGGACCTCTCCTTTTTTCGGGATCGCTGTAAGCATTCTGGCCTTTTGGCTGGGCGTCAAGCTGCAGACATGGTTAAATTCTGTTCTCTTAAATCCACTGCTGATTGCCATTTTGCTGATCGTGGGGCTTTTGTCCCTGTTAAAAATTCCTTATGAAAGTTACAATACCGGCGGTTCCATTATCAATATGTTTCTGGCCCCGGCTACTGCATGTCTGGCTGTTTCCATTTACAGCAAGATTCAAATATTGAAAGAAAACTGGCTGCCTATTGTAGTTGGCTGCACCGTGGGTTCCCTCACTTCCATGGGCAGCGTATATCTGCTCTGCCGGCTGTTTCGTCTGGACGAAGCTATGACTGCCTCTTTGCTTCCCAAATCTATCACTACCCCTATTGCCGTGGAAGTCAGCAACTCTCACGGCGGCATTGTTCCCGTGACCGTGATTGCCGTTATTTTTACGGGGATCCTGGGAAGCATCCTCGCTCCCTTTCTGATTCGCCTGTTTCGGGTAAATGATCCGGTGGCCGCCGGACTCTCTATCGGGGCATGCAGCCATGCCGTAGGAACTTCAAGAGCCATACAAATGGGAGAGACACAAGGTGCCATGAGCGGGCTGGCGATTGGTATCTGCGGAATTATAACAGTACTTGTTTCCATGATCTTTCTACATTAAAATTGCTTCCCCATAATTTCGAATAATAACTTCTTTCCCCACCCGTTTCTTGGGATCGGAATTAATAGCACGACGCACGTCCACTTCTTCTTTAAGGAAGTCGTGGTACAACTCCCGAATCAGCTCCGTATTGTGGTTTGTCAGCATACAGTAGCATCCTCTGTCTGACAGTTCCCGAAATACGTTCGAGAGACGTCTGTGCTCCTCCTCTGTGAATCCCTCCTTGGTATAAGAGTCAAAAGAAGATGGATTCAAAGGGGCATAGGGGCTGTCAAAATAGATAAAATCCCCTTTTTTAGCCGTCTCCAAAGACTTCTCAAAATCCTGACAGGTGATGGTTACGGATTTTAAATAGTAGGAGACATTCTTTATATTCTCCACATCCACCGAACGAACCTGTTCTTTCTGATTCCATGGAACATTAAACTGGCCCTTCTGATTTACCCGGTAGAGACCGTTGAAGCAGTGCTTATTCAGATAGATAAACAATGCTGCCATCTCCGTGTCGTAATCTTTAGCTTTCAGCTTCTCATTGTAGCGTTCCCGCATTTCATAGTAGAATTCCTTTGTGCAGGTCACTTGATCCATAGAACTTAAGAGCACGGACAGGGGATCCATGTGATCCCGAATCTCCGTGTAGGTGTGGATCAGTTCATGGTTGATATCGTTGATAAAGGCCCATGTCGGCTTTTGATGGAACAACAGTGCTCCGCCCCCCACAAAAGGCTCATAATAATCCTTATATTCTTCCGGCATCCGAAGACTCAGCTGCTCCAAAAGCTGCCGTTTTCCTCCTGCCCATTTAACGAATGGTGTTGTATCTGTACTGCTCATCCTTTTTCTCCTGTCTTTATACGATATTTCTATTCTACTATAAAAACAAAAAAAAGGCGAATAAAATTAAACCATCACAGCCTATTTTTCCCCTTTAAGTATCCGACTGCTAATATACCTATCTGTAAAACGCTGTTTTGCAAGCAGAAAATCCTCAAGATCCAATAGCACATGATACAAAATCGCTCTGGACTCGAATTCCTCCCTGTCTTTCGGAAGCGGCTGCTGTTTCATTTGATCAAATACCTGCTGCAATTCCTCTCTCTGTCTGTTCGGAATGTTTTTCTCATGAACATAACGTATCAGGTATCCCACATAATCGCTGATAATTTTTGCCTGGCTCGGCATCTCATTGATCTTCCATATTCGATGCCTGAGTGCCTGTAGCAAGGCACATTGCTGCAAACGCATTTCCATATATTCTATATAATAGTAGTCATCCTCTGACAAGGTATTGTGTGCATGTTCACGGGCACGTTCCAATCCCTGAAGAATTGATTCTTCCAACCTGTCCAGATCAAACCAGACATGCTCTCCATCCAAATCTCCCTGCAGATAGCAAGCCAGCTCCCGAAGTATCTGCTGTATATCATCTTCCACTTTTCTTATATCCTGCCGAAGAACTTTCAGGTTGCTGGGCATCTTCCAATTCATCGCCAGAGCCAGACCGGTCCCGATAAAGACCAGTACCAGTTCATTTGCGGCAAAATTCAGGCTATAGTCCGGAGTCAACAGATAATGTGTTCCCATAACCGCATTAACTGATATGGTATTCTGCCAGCCGAAAAAGTAACAGACATTCACCATCAGGAAAATATAGATACCATAATTCACCCAGTCATGTTTTCCTATATAGCGAAAGCACAGGAAAACTAGCAAAACGGACAGAAGAAAAGAAAAAAAGCGTTCTGCTGCAAGCTGAATAGTATCCCGCCTTGTATCCTGTACAGACAGAAGTGTAACAATCCCCGCTGAAGCCGCATACTGAAGATCTAAAACCTGTGCGATTGCCACTGCCATACAGCTTCCCACTGCAATCTTCAATACCTTTAAAGCAATCTTCCTCTTCTTATGCAGCTCCATGCCTGTTTTCATAGTTATAATCTCCTATTAAGTCAAGGTAAAGGTTCCTTTATTGATTTTCGTTTTTCTTCATAATCCTTTAAAGAATCCAGTGCATACCTTGCCATAGGAAACAGGGCTATCATATTAAATACGGTCATGAGACCTACTCCCACATCACCCAAATCCCATACAAAGGTATAGGCTGCCAGGCCGCCTATAAACAGCATAACCAGGGCAAGAATCTTGTACAGGGTCTGAGACAGCCAGTTATCTCCAAAAAGGTATGCCACGTTGGGTCTGGCATAAAACAGAATTCCGATAAAGGTGGAAAAGCTGAACAGCCACAGAATCACTGCGATAAAGATAACACCGAATTCTCCCAGATGGTAACCCATGGCTTTCTGTAAGAGATCCATGCCTGCAAGCCCCTCTGTCAGTCCGGCTGGGGTCAGCAGCATAATCATGGCTGAACAGGTACAGATTACAAGTGTGTCGATAAAAACTCCCAAAGCCTGCAGCAACCCCTCTTTTGCAGGGTGGCTGATGTCCGCAGCCGCAGCCGCACAGGGGGCGGATCCGGAGCCTGCTTCATTGGAAAAAAGACCTCTTTTGGCTCCGTTCATCAGAACCGCACCAAAGCCTCCGGCCACTGCCTGGCGTATTCCAAAGGCTTCCTCAAAGATTCTTCCAAAGACAGAGGGAAGCAGAGCTGCATTTTTAATCATAATAAATATGGTAAACAGGAAATATAAAACCGCCATAACCGGCACTACCACATCCAGCACCTTAACCGTAGCATATTTACGCAGCACAATTACTGCAGATACGACCACCAGAACGATTGTTGTATAGAGGGGCGGTATCTGAAAGGCATTGTAAAAGGCTGATGATACGGAATTGCCGATAACCTGACTGATTCCGCACCAGCAGATCAGGCCGGATATGGCAAAAAGTATGGCTATGATGGATTTTTTCTTTGCAGCTCCCGGCTTAACAAAAAGACGGTGTATGTAGTAAGCAGGACCTCCCCGGTAGCCGCCGTACAGAGGATCCTTTTCCTTATATATCTGTGCCAGGGTAGCTTCTATAAAGGCTGTGGACGCTCCCAAAAGAGCCGTCACCCACATCCAGAATACGGCACCTGCTCCGCCAAGGGAGATAGCGGCAACTACCCCCACCAGATTGCCCATGCCTACACGGGTGGCTGTGGATACGATCAGGGCTTGTACTCCTGAGATGGCCCCCTCTTTGGATTTATTCCGCTTTTCTGCTGTGATTCGCAGCATCTCCGGGAAAAGGCGGAAAGGCAGGAAACGGGTTCGGATGGTGAAGTAAATGCCGGAGGGGATGAGGATCAGCACCAGCAGGGAGATTCCCAGTGTGCTTCCGCCGGGCAGGGCGATGGTAAAAAGGTCGCCCCATAGACAGTGGTAGACTGCTTGAAAGATTGTTTGAAATACGGACATGGCTTTTTTCCTTTTGTATTGATTGATTTAATAGTGACTTGTAATTCTTTTACATTTAGTATATAGTATAAATGAACATCTGTAAAATTGATAAATGTGATGTTTGGAATCTAAAATTTAGATTTTATTTTTGTAATCAATGTATAGTGTGGTCATGTTTTGGAATGGACGCTTTGATGCTATTTTCGTTTCCGCAAAATCCGGAAAGCTTGTGCAGGCTGCGGGCAGGTACCGCCACCCCTGATCGGGGCGGCCCTCCTCCCCTCCGCCGATAACTTTTCTAATTTTGGTTGAAAAATTAACCGCAAAGATGGGGACAAGGGAGTTTCTGAAAGTATTTATTAATTATCAGTAATGTCCCGCACAGTGCACAGATCGATTTACAGACGCATGGACCTGCGGCTGTAAATTGATTTAAACAAGGGTGCACTGGGAGAGATATTACGGAACTGGAATGGGAGGGAATTCGATTTTGGATCTGAAGAATTTGACTACGTTTATTCATGTGGCGGAATTGAATAGCTTTACGAAAGCGGCGGTGGCTCTTGGGTACTCTCAGTCTACGGTTTCTTTTCAGATACGGCAGTTGGAGACGGAGCTGAATGCACAGCTTTTTGAACGGATCAATCATACGGTGGCCCTCACGGAAAAGGGGCGGGAGGTTTTAAATTATGCTCATCAGATCCGCCGGATGACTCTGGAGCTTACTCAAAATATGGAAGAGTATGAGGTTCTTAAGGGGCATATCCGTCTGGCTATGGCTTACTCTCTTTGTGATTCTCTCTTTGATCAAAGCTTTCCCGGCTTTTGCCGGCAGCATCCGGGAATTACCCTCAAGATCATAACGGCCGGAACAGAAGAGATGTTCCGGCTGTTGAACCACAATGAAGCGGATGCTATTTTAACCCTGGACAGTCATATCTATGACAGGGAGTATGTGATTTTCCGTGAGGAAACGGTAAACATGCATTTTGTTGCCCCTGCCGCTTTTCCTTTGGCTAATTGCTCATCCCTGTCTGTGGCGGATCTGCTCTCCTGGCCCTTTCTTTTGACGGAAAAGGGTATGAGTTACCGACGTCTTCTGGACGAGGGGCTGGCAGAACGCTCTCTGGAGGTAACGCCAATCCTGGAGATGGGGAGTGCAAGGCTTATCTGCTCTCTTGTCGGGTCAGGCCTTGGTATTTCATTCCTGCCTGATTATGTGACTCAGGAAGATGTGGAAGCCGGATCCATTGTCCGACTGAATGTGACGGATTTTGAAGTGGAGATCTGGAAGCAGCTTCTTTATCATCGGGACAAGTGGGTGTCGCCCCAATTGGAGGCGGTGCTTGAGTATTGTGCGAAAAGGGAATTTACTGGATAAAAGTTCTTGCAGTGCTCGCTTATAAATTACTTCTTTTTGTTTCAATTTTACGTTTCTTTTTTAAATTTATTAAAAAATTCCGTGTTTCAATTGCGTGCGGATGATTCGCTCCCAATACTTTTTCTTGTATTGACAGTGCTTTTTTCCCTAACACTTCTGCCTCCTCTTGTCTTCCCTGATTTCTATACAGAACAGCTAAATTGCTATAGTTAATACTTACATCTGGATGGCTCTCTCCTAATGTGCTCTCAAATATTTTCAAAGCTTTCTTATATAATTCTTCTGCTTCTCTTTCTCTGCCTTGCCCCATGTACAAACCAGCCAGATTGCTATAAACCCATGCCACATCCGGATGGTTTTCTCCTAATACTTTCTTCCTTACAAACAGAGATTTTTTAAACAACTCTTCTGATTCTTTTCCCTTTCCTTGTTTGCAACACAATAAGGCCAGATTATTATAACAGGTTGCCATATGAGGATGATTTTCTCCCAACTTATTCTCAAAAACAGCCAACGCCTTTTTAAAAAATATTTCTGCTTCTTTGTATTTTTTCTGTATCATATATAAATCAGCTAAATTGCTATAAGCTGCTGCTGTTTCAAAGCAATTGCCACCTAATATTTTTTCATCCAGCAGGAGGGCTTCCTTATACAATGTCTCTGCCTCTGCATATCTTCCCTGCTCTTTATATAAACCTGCCAGATTATTATATCTCGTTGCTATTACGGAATGATTCTCTCCCAATATTTTCTTATCCACAAACAGAGACTTTTTATACAATTCTTCTGCTTCCTTGTATCTTCCCTGTTTTTCATACAAACCGGCCAAATTATTATAGCTTGTTGCCGTATGGGGATGATTTTCTCCTAATATTTTTTCTTCTATAGCTAGTGCCTTTTTGTATAGTAGCTCTGAAGCTTTATATTTCCCTTGCTCCTTATATAAACCTGCCAAAAAATCATAATGCATTGCCATATGAGGATGATTTTTCCCCAATGTCTTTTCCACAATAGGTAAAGATGTTTCATATAGTGCTCTTGCTTCGGCCCACTTTCCCTGCAAATGATATATATGTCCTAATGCAATACAAACTCCTGCTGTTTCAGTATGAGCAGCCCCCAGTAATTCCTCCCGAATCTTCTTCGCCCTCAATAAAAGACGTTCACTTATGTCATACTGCTCCTTATCCATAGCTTCTTCTGCCTGTCTCATTAAAGAATATGTTTCTTGCAACTGCTGTCTTGCTTCTTTTCCATTTTCCCATAAAGGACCGTTTTTTGCAAAAGCCGTCTCTACATTTGGCTCTTTTCTTTCAAATTCATATTCATGAAACACAACTCGAAGCTTTACAAAGGAATAGAAATCATATGCACTCACCGCAAGCCTGTCATCTCCATAGGGTGTTGTAAGAAACACAAGATTTTTTTCCAGACCTGCCAGCATATCCCTGCTAAAATTCAGCCGCCTAAAGTCCTCTTCCTCCTGAAGTGCAAGCTGAAAATTTACAATCAGAAAGGTTGAACTCTCTGACACAAATGTTATCCACTCCCTAAGCTTCTGAAAAGAATAGGCCCCTGGATACTGTTTACAATCATAAATTTCAACATCTCCAAACCTATAAATGCTGACAATCTCTTCCTGTATACTCTCAGGAGCAACTATCAAGTACAGGCCCTGTTCCGATTTATTTATGATCCACCCTAAAGTCTGATAGCCCTCTTGATTACTTTCCATCATCCCCAATCAACTCCTGCTCTTTCAAGAACCGTATCACCAGCGGATGGACATTATGCCACCGTTTGCCATTGTACTCTAACACCACTGATGCCTGCAACATTCTCAAAAGCATTTCCTTATCTTCTATCAATTCTTTATTTCCTTGATAAATATTCAGCAAAAAACTATAATCCTTTTTCTCAATCCGTCTTGTAAGGGAAGTTTTGAGCTCCTCAAGAGCACGATCGGCATCCTCCATAGATATCGCTTCACTGCTTCTTCGTTCCGCCCTCTTAGCAGCCGCATTGATAGCATGAAATAAATCCCGCAAAGAACCTCCTGTATATTGAATCAACTCTTCCAGCACCTTATCTTCAAACAGCCTAAGATCCGCACGCTTTTCCACAATTTCCCTTATCACTGCAATCCCATCCTCAAATGGCCATCCATCAATAGTTTCTATCTTGATCATAGGCAGTGTCTTTGTGACAAAGTAACTCTCCATAGCAGAAAACCTGGCATCATATGACAAACCAATGGGAAAGGTATAAATAACCGGAAACGTCATTCCCGAAAGAACAGCCGCATATTGATAAAACACCTTCCAAGCATCCTCCGGATTTAATTTATCTAAGTCCTCAAAAATAATAATAGGACGCTTTCCACCCAGTTTTTTGGTAATCAGTTCTGACACACGACTTAGCATTTCAATCCATTCACTGGAGCGAATGCTGATTTTACTCCGATATTCCTTTCTGGTCTCTTCATTAAACTTTAAGTCTGTTTTCATCTTTGCAAACAACTTCAAAACCTTTGCCAAAATTCCTGGTGTCTCTGCGGATATTCCCGATTCCAAAGATGCTTCTGTTACCTCCTTGGAAGTGGTAATCTCTACACCCTCTGTCCAAAAATGTAAAATATCATTTAGAAGCCCTCTCTCCATCCTGCAGCCAGATTCATCTGCCAACTCCAACAGAGCCTCACCCATTAAAATGAAAAGATCCGAATACACAATATTAAATAAATCCAAATCCATACTGCAGGTAATGGTTTTTACTGGATATCCTCTTTTTTCGAGTCTCTCGGTCATTCGATTCAGCTCCGTACTCTTTCCGCATCCTCTATGCCCAAGAAGTAAAAATGAACTCAGCTCTCCCGGATTCTGGCAGCTGTCAAAAATGTCCTCCATAGGTGAGCT
Organism: uncultured Lachnoclostridium sp.; assembly: GCA_948330435.1. Lineage (GTDB taxonomy): Bacteria > Bacillota > Clostridia > Lachnospirales > Lachnospiraceae > Laedolimicola. The sequence continues at coordinate 139,901 of CAOJBY010000002.1, forward strand.
GTATTTATCGCTCATCCGATATTCCATGGTATCCTTGCAATAAAAATCCTTCATCTGATCTATTTTCAAAGGATCCGGAGAAAATGCATTTATCATGTCGGATACTTGATCTGCGTATTTCATTTAATGGCTCCTTTCATTCTGATGATTTGCCTAATCAAAATATATATTTATTATATAGAATATCTTTCCCATTGGCAAAAGAATTTACCGGATAAAATGCGTCCTCTTTGGCATCTCTTTCTCCGGCAGTCCGTATTTTTCCTTTCCCAGGGCAATACTCTTCATCAAAAATGTCATGTTTCTTGCCAGGGTACGCATGGTCTGCAGGCCCTCCGCATCCTGGGAAGCCTCGCCCTGTGCCCTGCCATGAATGCTGTTCCAGTACTGGCTGGAAGCAACCGGCATTCCGGAAATCGTGAAATATTTATTCAACTCATCAAAGGTTGCGGAAAGTCCGCCCCGCCTTGCAGCTACTACACTTGCCCCAACTTTCATGGTCTTGTCAAAGCCCGTGCTGTAGAACAGCCGATCCAGAAATGCAATAAGCGTGGCATTGGCCGACGCATAGTATACCGGGCTTGCTACTACCAGACCGTCACAAGCTTCAAACTTTGGTGCTGTCTCATTTACCAAATCCTCGAAAACACATTTCCCATTCTTGGCACAGGAGCCGCAGGCAATACACCCCCGGATATCCTTGTTGCCAATGTGAATCAGTTCTGTCTCTACACCCTCAGCCGCAAAGATCTGCTCCATCTCGTGAAGTGCAATATAGGTGTTGCCTTTTGCATGTGGACTTCCGTTAATCAATAACACTTTCATCGTATGATTCCTCCTAAAATTATTTTAATATTACCTAACAACTACCCAACTTAAAATCCACGGATATCATCCCCGTCATCCCCCGACTTGTCTATGTCTTTTATCACCACCTCATAGCCATATCCCTCATTCACCTGAACATGTACCCGGTCACCTATCTTACAACCCAAAATGGCCTTGCCCAAGGGGGATTCAATGCTGATGCGTCCATCCAGGGAATTGCCCCGAATAGAGGTGACAAGCTTCACCTGCTCTGTCTCATCATCCTCCTCAAAATACAATTCCACCAGATTATTAAGGCCCACTTCATCCTCTCCCGACTCATCCGACACAATTCGGGCTGTCCGAAGCATCCGTTCCAGATAGCGAATCCGGCTTTCGTTCTTGTTTTTATCACGCTTGGCCGCATAATACTCAAAATTCTCGCTCAAATCCCCGTGAGCTCTGGCCTCTTTCACTGCTTCAATTGCTTCTTTCCGAACCACCATCTTCCGGTGTTCAATCTCTGCCTCTATCTTGGCCACATCACTCTTCGTCAACTGTTCCTGCATAATATCCTCTCTTTTCCGTCTCAATGGTTTTCACGGAGATCCCATTGACCTCCACATGGTCGTCCACCCCAATCACCAGACACTGCCGTCCGTCAATCATACGGGTTTCCACCAGATCCGCACGCTCCGGATTCACCTGAATCACGATATCCGGTGTCTTGATCTCGAACTTCCGGGTGCTCATCACATTGGAAGCCAGAAATTCCGTCCTCTCCCCGGCCGTAGTTTCATAATGCTCTTCCAATTCTTCCAGCTTTTCCGGCTGCACGCCGCTGGCTGCCAGGATATGCTTTACCTCCGTCTTGTCCAAAGTCACCGGCTGTGGTTCATCTTTGCGTTCCTCCACCAGCTCATGGAGTTTTTCATGGATGTTCCGAACTACCTCATAGGCACAATCCTCACCCAGGGTTTCCTCAATAATAGCATTAAAAGTTTCTTTCTGTCCCCCTGCAGACATTGGCATGGGGCAGCCGAACATGCTCTCCGCAAAGATCTCATTCAATTCCTCCGGATTCTTGGAATAGTAGAGCATACTGTGCAGATCTGTGCTCCGATCCTGAAATGCTGGGAATAAGAATCCTGCCATAGGAAGCTCCACCAGCCAGTCCCTGGTTCTGGCCCCGAAGCGGTTGCCATCTGCGTCATAGCTTAAGCCTGCCTTAGACAGCTTCACCGGGCAAATGGTACAGAGCAGATACTCATAGACCTCATCAGAAGCATCAAAAAGCTCCTCATTGTCCGAAGCCTTTCCCGGAATATCATAAGCCCCATGCACCAGCAGAATCAGATAATTTTCCCCATAAGGAAAGGTCTCAATCACCCGATCATAAAATGCCTCTACCAGAGCCTCCTCCTGAAGACGGCTTTTTTTCAGCTTCATCAAAAATTCCTGGGTTCCACCGGGCATCTCCGTATCCAGTGGAAATTCCAGATTCAAAAGGTTCTTTCCAATGGTCCCTGACAGAGCCTTTCGGAAAATCTCGAAATACTTAAACGCTTCTTCCTCCGGCAATGACAGAAAGGCTTCTTCCATCTCGGTTTTTTTATTTTTCTCCCCGTCCACATAGCAGCCGCACAACCGTGTGAGAACACAGTGTTCCGGGGTAAATTGCTTTTTTATCTCTGCTATTTCTTTCTTATTCATATTATGTAAACTCTCCTCGCCTTTATTACAATGGATACTCATTCCATTTATAAATATATTTCTTTTTTAAAAGCTACGCTTTCCCAAACGTACCTCCTCCATAAACTTCGCCAGCTCCTCCGGCAGATTCTCCAGCAGATACTGCTTATCTCCAGAATATTGAGAGAGAAAGCTGTCCCGAATCTCTGCATTCACATTTTGAATCTCCTCAAAAAGCCCCTGTGCAGACATCCGCTTCGCCCCCTGGCCCATGATAATCACCTGCTCCAGGGCATCCGAGGTAGCCACCGTAACCTCATACTGCCGCCCAAGCTCATGGGCCGTCTTCTCAATATACTGATCCGCTGTTTCCGCTTCCTTTGTATAAACTACATGGATATTGTGATACTTGGAAATGCTTCCTTTGCTGCCCTCCACACGATAGGCATCAAATACAAGGATCACTGTGTTTTTCCGATACCCCTGAAGATTGCAGAGAATATCCATAAGCTTCCCTCTTGCCGCCTCAAGATTGACCTCTGCCAATTCTTTCAGATCCTCCCAGGAAAATATAATATTGTAGCCATCCACCAGCAGATACTCCTTCTCCGGTTTCCGCACCTTTTTTCGCTCCACAGACCGTTCTCCAGGCTCTGGCTGAAAGCTTCGCTCCACACGACCCACTCCCTGCCGATCCCGGCGAATCGGACCGTAGGTACGAACAAAGATCTCCTCCAGCTCCCCGGGATCTGCCCAGTATTCAGAAGTGGAGCTCTGCCTTGAAGCAGCCTGTCCCAAAGTAGCATGACTGATGGTTTTCGTCACACTTTCCAGATGCATATAGTTAGGGACTTGGTTCCATGGAACATAAAAGCCTGCCCCATGGGTACAAAAAACCGAACCTGTAGGATTATCCACATCCTGATCTGGATCATAGCCACAGGCTGCAATTACTTCTTCCGCATTATGGCAGGGTCCATAGCCCTTTAAGGTACAGAACAGACGGCCTGTCCCATGGGTATAGGCATGGACCTCTGCCTGGTATTCACCCATGGCCGATACCGGAACTGTACCTGTCAAAATGGTCATTTCCCCCTCCTGCTCTGGCTCCGAAAAGATTCCTGACATTTTCTGAATATCAGCCATGGCTCTTCCCACCTTATCAGTTGGAAGTTCCAGACGAAATTCATAAAAGGGCTCCAAAAGCATATTTTCTGCCTGCCGAAGTCCCTGACGGACCGCTCGGTAGGTAGCCTCACGGAAATCTCCACCTTCCGTATGCTTTAAGTGGGCCTTTCCTGCTGCCAGCGTAATCTTCACATCTGTAAGTTCACCACCCACAAGAACTCCCGGATGCTTTCGCTCTGCCAAGTGAGTTAGAATCAGCCGCTGCCAGTTCCGATCCAGCATATCCTCACTACAGCCACTCTCAAGTATCACACCACTTCCCAGTTCTCCCGGTTCCAGTAAAAGATGCACCTCTGCATAATGCCTTAGAGGCTCAAAGTGTCCCACACCCTCCACTGTGGATGCAATGGTCTCCTTATAGATAATACTTCCCGGGCCAAATTCCACACTCAACCCAAACCGCTCCAAAATAAGACTTTTCAAAATCTCAAGCTGAACCGGTCCCATAACTTGTATATGAATCTCTCCCAGCGTATTTTTCCAGACCACATGAAGTTCCGGAAGTTCCTCCTCCAGCCCTCGAAGTCTTATGAGCATCCCGTGAGCATCCCAATCAGGCGGGAACAAAAGCTGGTAAGTCAAAACCGGCTCCAGCAGAGGTTCCGCCGCCCTGACCTCACCACCAAGGCCATCCCCTGCCTTGGTCCGGGTCAGCCCTGTTACCGCACAGATCTTTCCGGCTGACACCTCTGAAACTGCCTGAAAACTCTCACCGGAATAAAGGCGAATCTGATCGATCTTTTCCTCCCATTCCTCCCCTTCACAGTTTCCTTTCAAAAGTGCCTTTACTTTCAGGCTCCCCCCGGTAAGCTTCAAATGCGTCAGCCTGTTTCCCTGTGCATCCCGGCTAATCTTATATACCCTTGCTCCAAATTCCGGAGGATACATGATATCTGTTCCAAAGCATTCAAGGCCTGTAAGCAAAGCGTCCACACCCTCCAGACGAAGGGCTGAGCCAAAATAGCAGGGAAATACATTCCTCATGGCAATCTGCTCTTTGATTTCCTCATTTTTCAAGCAGCCCTGTTCCAAGTAGGAATCCAGCAGTCCCTCATGGCACACAGCCAGTTCCTCCCAAAGTTCCCTCCTGTCCACACAGAAATCCACACACCGTTCATCCAGCTTCTCCTTTAATTCCTTTAGAAGTCTCTGGCGATCCGTTCCCTGCTGATCCATCTTATTGACAAAAAGAAACACCGGAATCTCATACTGCTTAAGGAGATGCCATAGGGTCCGAACATGCCCCTGTACCCCATCCGATCCGCTGATAATAAGTATGGCACAATCCAACACCTGCAGAGTACGCTCCATCTCGGCAGAAAAATCCACATGCCCCGGTGTATCAAGAAGTGTAATCTCTCTGTCACCAAGAGTCAGCTGGGCCTGCTTGGAAAATATAGTAATTCCTCTGGAACGTTCCAACTCATAAGTATCCAGACAAGCGGTCCCGTGATCCACCCGCCCCAGATTGCGGATGCTGCCACACTGATAAAGCATGGCCTCTGCCAGTGTTGTTTTACCCGCATCCACATGAGCCAACAGCCCCACGCATATATGTTTTTTGGGATTATTTTCCGGAATACCACCCATAGAAAATGCCCCTTTCTGTTATCTGCAATTTAAACATTATAGCACAGAAAGGGGTATTCGTCGATAAAAGTTTATTTCTGACTTCGCATCTCCTTCAAGATATCCTCACTCTGAAACCCCCTACGCAGCAAAAACTGATAAAGCTTCCGCTGTTCCTCCTGAGTGGCCGTCTCTGAAGAGAAATGCTTTTTCTCCATCCATCTTCGGATCAAAAGACTCTCATCCTGAACTTCTACCTCCTGGCTGACCTCCTCTAAAATATCTCTGGAAATTCCTTTTTTATAGAGAAGTTCCTGCTCCACCTGCCTGCGGCTCTTTATCTGGCTGCGGCTCTTTAAATAATTAATGGCATACCGCTTATCATTAATGTAATCATACTGCTTTACATAGAGAATGGCTTCCTCCACGATCTCCGGCTCATAATTCCGGCCAAGCTTGGTACGGAGCTCCTGCTCTGTTCGATCACATCGTTCCAGGATATATAAGGCTCGATGCTTTGCCCTCGTTAATTCATCCATTATTTTTCAGATGCCGCCTTTGTCTTCTTTTCTTTCGCTTCCTCCGCTGGCTTTTCTTCCGGAATTACGGCCGAATCCAGACCAAAGCCCTCTCGAACACGCTCTTCAATTTCCTGGCAGACTGCCTGATTCTGCTTCAGATAGCTTTTGGCATTCTCCCGGCCCTGGCCAATCTTCTCCCCATTGTAAGCATACCAGGCACCGCTTTTATTCACCACTCCCGTATTCACTGCCAGATCCAGAATATCTCCCTCCTTGGAAATGCCCTCGCCAAACATAATGTCAAACTCTGCTTCCTTAAAGGGCGGTGCAATCTTATTCTTTACCACTTTAATCTTCGTGCGGTTACCGACCATCTCCCCACTCTGCTTCAGTGTCTCAACACGGCGTACATCCAGACGGATGGAGGAATAGAACTTTAACGCCCGTCCTCCGGTGGTTGTCTCCGGATTGCCGAACATCACGCCGATCTTCTCACGAAGCTGGTTAATAAAGATAACCGTGCAATTGGACTTGCTGGTAACGGCTGTGAGCTTCCGCAGGGCCTGGGACATGAGTCTTGCCTGAAGTCCCACATGGGAGTCCCCCATATCCCCATCAATCTCCGCTTTCGGCACCAACGCAGCCACAGAGTCCACAATGATAATATCCACCGCACCGGAACGTACCATAGTCTCTGTGATCTCCAGGGCCTGCTCGCCGTTGTCCGGCTGAGATATGTACAGGTTGTCAATATCTACGCCGATATTTTTGGCATAGACTGGGTCCAGTGCATGCTCCGCATCAATAAATCCCGCAATTCCGCCCCTCTTCTGAACCTCCGCTACCATATGCAGGGCAACGGTAGTCTTACCACTGGATTCCGGTCCGTAGACCTCAATGATTCTCCCTTTTGGAACACCCCCCAGTCCCAGAGCCATATCCAGGCTCAGACACCCGGTAGGAGTGGTCTCAATCTGCATGTGGGCTCCCTTATCTCCCAGCTTCATGACAGCTCCCTTGCCAAACTGCTTCTCAATCTGCCCCAGGGCCGCATCCAGTGCTTTTAACTTCTCTTCTTTTACCATCTCATTCTCCTTATTCTTGTATCAAACATATCATTTCGAATGTTTGTTCGTTTTCTGGTTACTATAGTATTATATTTTTCTTTATCTGTCAAGTAAAAATGGGGAAAACGGCGAACTGCCCTGATGGATAGGTTTATCCTACCATACATCAGGGCAGTCCTGCAAGTGATTTTCAAAAAATTCAAATATCTTTTATCTGCAGTTCAGATGGGCAACAGCAGACTAGCTTTTCCATATCAGTGTTCGGACGGTTCACGTACACATTGTCCGCTATTTTGCATTTTTAGATATTGGCTCCAAATCCACTACCACCAGCTCCGGCCGGTTAAAAATCCTCGGAACAGGCGTACTTTCTCTTGCCAGTCCCCTGCTTACGATCATGGCCATGTCACCCCTTGCATATCTCCCTCCGGCATACTTGGGAAATATGCCCTGATCCGGGGCAAAAATGCCATTGATAACCCCCGGCAGCCGCCACTGACCTCCATGAGCATGGCCGGAAAGGACAAGATCAAAGTCATATTCTGCATAAGAATCTATCCATTCCGGACGATGTGCCAGTAAAATCGTATAATATCCGTTGTCAGGCACATGCTCCAATGCCTGAAGCTGTTCCTCTGCCCCGACAGTTGAGTCCGTGTATCTTACAATATCCGGATCAGATATTCCGCAGATATTAACGGACTGACCACGTATTTCTACAACGTCATTGGTCCCGCTTAAAACAGTTACACCATAAGACAGAAACAAATCCAGAATATCGTCAACCTGATGGCTCCAGTACTCATGATTTCCCGTTACATAATAGCAGGGATAGCGGTCGGCAATTCCCGCCAAAAAGGCTTCCGTATTATCATTTGAAATCTTATCATCACAGATATCTCCCCCCAACAGGATGATATCCGGCTTCTGCCTGTTAATGGACTCAATAAGCTCCCTTTGCTCTTCGCCATATTTGCAGGAATGCAGATCTGTTACCAAAACCACACGAATCGGAACGCTTATCTTATCCGAGCAAACGGTATAAGCTCTGACCTTAAGTCTTGTGTCCAATGCTGCCAGCAATACCAGCAATATCCCCAAAAGTATTGCCGCAAAAATAACCTTTTTCCTCTGAATCATCGGTTTCCCTTTCCTTACTCCGAAATCTGAAAATGCTGATAATCCTTGAGGCTCTTCCAGTCCCCTCCCCAGGTAAAACCACGTTCGGAAAAAAGCTGCCAGCACAGATCCCCATCCTTTCCGATCTTGTGAGGAAAGTCCGCCTGCCGATCCGCATAAGGCTCACTCCCCTCCGGGGAAATGTGCTCCACACCATCCGGATAGGTCACATAAGGATTGTAAAAGGGATTAATGTCAATGGCAAGCCCATACGCATGACGGGAAAGCTTTTTGCTCCCCTCCACCACCCGGTAATTAAAAGCAGATGTATTATTATCCAAAAGAGACGCATGATCATCCCCATCATAGTCATCAATGAGACGCATTTTTTCAATCTGATAGCCGTTTTCATAGAGGATTTGAAAAATCTCCAGAATCGTGTCGGCAATGGATTCATGTACGACCAGCTCTCCCACATGGGTCTGCTCATCAAAGCCCACATACAGAAGCCGCAGATAACGCAGATCTTCCAGGGCAATATCATCATTTTCCACATAGGACACGCCATTCATCCGGGCAAATACATCCTCCGGGATCTCCTGTGCATAGAAAAGCTCCGAAATCTCTTCTGCCGTAAGCTCCTGCTCTACAATCGTTCCGGACATACAGGTAAGGTAATCCGGTGTCACCTCTTCCGGTTCAGCCATATCTGCCCGGCCGTTATTTTCAGAAGCTTCTGTCTCAGGTTCTTCTTTTGATTTCTGCTGCTCCGTGGCTCTCCACGCTTCCAGTTCCTCCAGTCCGGCATTTTCCTGACTTGTCTCCTGCTTCCACTGGCCTTTCTCTTCATTTTTATCCTGCTGGCATCCACATAACAGGCAAATGGTCATTCCCATAATAGAAATGACCATTTTCATAGAATTATTCCGCTTCATCTATTTAACCTTTCGCCTTAATATACCCCTGTGCTTTCAAAAATTCCGCACAGAGAACGGAACCGCCGGCCGCACCCCGGACCGTATTGTGGGAAAGGCCCACAAACTTCCAGTCGTAAACATGATCCTCACGGATTCTTCCGATGGAGATCCCCATGCCTTTCTCAAAGTCCACATCCAGCTTCACCTGGGGACGGTTATCCTCCTCCATGTACTGAATAAACTGCTTCGGTGCACTGGGAAGCTCTAACTCCTGGGGCAGTCCCCGGTAGCTCGTAAGCTTCTCAATCAACTGCTCCTTTGTCACTTTTTTGCGGAACTTCACAAACACAGCCGCCGTATGTCCGTTCAGCACAGGAACACGGATGCACTGGCAGGTGATAACCGGCTCCTTGGCAAGTTTAATCTCACCATTCTCGCAGGTTCCCAGGACACGCAAAGGCTCTTTCTCGCTCTTCTCTTCCTCCCCGCCGATGTAGGGGATCACGTTCTCCACCATCTCCGGCCAGTCCTTAAAAGTCTTACCGGCACCGGAAATCGCCTGGTATGTAGTCGCCACCACCTCATAAGGCTCGAACTCCTCCCATGCTTTCAGTGCGGGTGTATAAGACTGAATGGAGCAGTTGGGCTTCACGGCAATAAATCCTCTCTTTGTTCCCAGACGCTTCTTCTGCTCCTCGATAATCTTCACATGCTCGGGATTAATCTCCGGAATGATCATGGGCACGTCCGGGGTCCAGCGGTGAGCACTGTTGTTGGATACCACCGGGGTCTCGGTCTTTGCGTAGGCTTCCTCGATGGCCTTGATCTCGTCCTTGGTCATATCCACGGCACTGAATACAAAGTCTACCTCTGCGGCGACCTTTTCCACCTCATTTACATTCATAACGATAAGCTTCTTCACGGCCTCCGGCATGGGGGTATCCATCTTCCAGCGTCCGCCCACAGCCTCCTCGTAGGTTTTTCCGGCACTTCTCGGGCTGGCCGCAATCGCCACAACCTCGAACCAGGGATGATTCTCCAACAGGGAAATAAAGCGTTGTCCCACCATTCCGGTGCCGCCTAAGATTCCAACTCTCAATCTGTCACTCATTTTTCATATTCTCCTCTTATCCGCCTTTTTTCTATGTATCCTATCGCATTTTCCGGGAAAATGCAAGTATTTCTTTCCTGAGTAATTGCATGAAATCGCAAAATTATACAGCCAAAATACATGGGTCATCATAACCTGAAATCAGGGAATCGTGAGTCATAAAAACCATATTTTCCACAGATGCCTGACATATAAGCATCCGGGTGTGTCAGACGCTTTAATTCTACCTCCCACAAAGAAATAAGACTATAGTAAATTCTGTTTTCGGTGTTTTCAATCAGCTCTCTTGCCTTTTCCGGCAGTCTGTCATCATTGGAAAGTGCCCAGAGAAGAATATATGTATCCAGTAAAATATTCATACCTCTCCTCCAAACATCTCTTCAATCTCTTTATCCCATGCATCAAATTCATCCGGAATCTTGAATTTTCCCTCTGCTATACCAATACGCTTTTTATATGGAGCCTTTGGGATCAGTGTCATCTGTGCAACGGCCGTTCCGTTCCTTGCCAGATAAATAACATCCTCCTCTTCTGTTTCGAGCATTCTTACCAGTTTTGATAAAGTTTATTATATGCTGTTTCCAGGGAAATATCAAATTCAAGAAAAATACTACTTCATTTCCTGCTTCCCAAACCGAAGCAGGCTCGCAAGAAAAAATAAAGCAGACGGAACCGTCAGGACCATTGGTGCAAATAGCAGCATCAGGAACATAAATGCGTCGTCGTAAAGGGAAAACAGGCTCATGGCAGTCCCCGGGTTCAAAAAGCAGGCCGTAATGGCTTTTACATAGACAAACATCGGAACAATCAGTGTCCCTAATATTCCAATCAAAAGAAGCCCGGAACGTTTTAATTTTACATATTCACATTTTAACAGTCTAAGCACTCTCTCACAGACAATACATTCGCAGCTATGGCCGCACAATGACCTTGGCCGGGCACTTCTCCATGCACTTCTCGCAGCCTGTGCATTTATCATAATCAATGTGGGCCAGATTATTCTCCACCTGAATCGCTTCTGTCTCGCACTGCTTTGTGCAGAGCTTGCAGCCAATACATCCGGCGGAGCATGCCTTTTTAACCTCAGGCCCTCTTGCCTTACTGGAGCAGGCCACGGCTGCCTTTGCGTCACTGCGGATCAGTTCAATCAGGTTCTTGGGGCAGACGGAAGCACAGCGTCCGCAGCCGGTACATTTTTCCGGGTCTACAACTGCCACGCCGTCCTTGACATGAATGGCGTCAAAGGCACAGGCTTCCACGCAGGAGCCAAAGCCGAGACAACCGTAATCGCATTCCCAGACCGGCAAACCGGACAGGACCGCCGACCGGCAGTCGTGAATTCCCACATAATTGCATTTCACGAAAGTTTTCTCACAGGTTCCGGCACAGCGGACAAAGGCCCGCTTCTTCACGGTCTGAACGCTGTCCACACCCATAATCCTGCTGATCTCCTGTATGGCTTTCTCATTGCAGACCGGACAGACATTTACCTTGACCTCTCCCTTTACAATGGCTGCCGCCGCCGCATCACAGCCGGCCTGTCCGCAACCGCCGCAGTTATTTCCCGGCAGGCATTCCCGAACAAGGGCTTCTCTCTCGTCAACCTCCACATAAAACTTTTTCCCGGCAGCCACCAGGGCGGCACCGATCAAAAGCCCAATCACTCCCACAATGAGAGTCGCTATTACAATTCCTTGCATCTATATCCTCCATTCCAGTTCCGTAACATCCTGTCAGCACACCCTTATCTAGATCAATTTCCAGACACAAAAAGATGTGTCTGGAAATCGATCTGTGCACTGACAGGATATTACTGATTCCAGTTCCGTAATCTTTATTCCAGTTCCGCACTACCCCACAGACAATCCGCCAAAGCCCATAAACGCAATCGCCATCAGCACCGCACACAGCAGTACGATGGGTGCTCCCCGCAGGGGTGCCGGAATCACATCCTCATCAATCCGTTCCCGGATACCGGCCAGAAGCACGATGGCAACCGTGTAGCCAACAGCCGTTCCAAAGCCTGCCAAGACGCTCTCCAACAGGTTATATTCATTCTGCACATTGGTCAGGGCCACGCCCAGAACTGCACAGTTGGTGGTAATCAGGGGCAGATAGATACCCAACGCCTGGTAAACAGCCTGTGAGGTCTTTTTCAGAAACATCTCCACCAACTGCACCAACGCCGCAATCACCAGAATAAATACAATGGTCTTAAGATATGTAAGATTCAAAGGAACCAGAACGAAATCATACAAAAGGCTTGCCACCGCAGAGGAAATGGTAATGACAAAGATAACCGCCCCTCCCAGGCTTGCAGAGGTCTTAATCTGCCTGGACACTCCCAGGAAAGAACAGATGCCCAAAAACTGGTTCAGCACCACATTGTTGATCAGTGCTGTTGTAATCACAATCATAATCAGCGAAGTCATCTTTCAGTTCCTCCCTCCTTTGTATCACAGGACTTTGCACATGTGGCACAGCAGCCGTCACAGCCCTCCACCACCTTATTTGCTCTGGTATTGATATGCACCGCATTCATAATCATAACAATAATCATCAGTACCAGAAATGCCCCCGGTGCCTTGATAAAGATGGCAATGGGAGGATAGGAATCCGGCATTACCTGAAAACCAAAGGCCGTCCCCGCCCCCAGAAGCTCCCGGGCAAGCCCAATCACGGTCAGTGCAATGGTAAATCCAAGCCCCATTCCCACACCATCCATAGCAGAAAGCATCGGAGGATTCTTAGAAGCGAATGCCTCCGCCCTCCCCAGAATAATACAGTTCACCACAATCAGAGGAATATAGATTCCAAGAGCACTGTAAAGGGCCGGAACATAAGCCTCTGTCAAAAGCTCCACCACCGTAACCAGAGAAGCTACAATTACAATATAAGCCGGAAGCCGGACCTCGTCGGGAATCACTTTCCGAAGAAGCGAAATCACCAGATTGGACACCACCAGCACCGCCAGGGTAGACACTCCCATGCCGAATCCATTGATGGCCGAGGTGGTAACCGCCAGGGTGGGACACATGCCGAGCATCAGCACCAGTGCCGGATTCTCCTTTAAAATACCATTATAAATACGCTCCATACATGGTTTCATCTCGTTTCCCCCTTATTTGATGTATGTACCAAAGAAATCCAAAGCCGCATTCACTGCATTGACCACTGCTCCCGATGAAGTGGAAGCCCCGGACACCGAGTCAATCTCATTGTCCGCCGCAGAATTTCCCGCCTTGTTCAAGATAAACCGTTCCACATTCACCCCGGCAAACTGATTCTTAAACGCATCCTCCCCGCAGAGCATTCCCATACCCGCCGTCTCATTCAGCTCCGTAAAAGCAATGCCGCCAACCGTTCCATCTGTCAGAATGCACACGGACATGGTGATATTTCCCTCAAAGCCGTCGCCGCTTGTGACACTGATCACATATCCCACAGGAACACCGCTTCCGTCCACGCCCATGACCGTCTCATTGATATAGGCTTTGCCAAAGTCTGTTCCGTAAACCTCTCCCTCCAGGGCTTCTATGGCACTGTTTATCTTCTCATCCAAGATGAAATCCGCCGCATCCGGACATACCTCCCGGTAGGAAGCCGCCTTTGCTTCCGCTTTCTGTACTGCAATCTGATCCTCTGTCATCACATACACGCTGCTCAGAGCCGCCCCCGCAATCAGCGTAATCACACAGAGAATCACAGCCGACTTGGGAATTCCCCTCTTTCCCTCCCTGGGCTTTCTAAGGCCGTAGGGCACGGGAACGGAAATCTCATCAATCAGAGGAACCGCCATATTGGCAATGATAATGGCGTAGCTGGCAGAATCCGGTGCACTTCCATACACCCGGAAGATTCCACTTAAGATCCCGATCAGTCCGCCGAAAATAAACTGTCCCTTGGGTGTCACCGGGCTGGTCACCGGGTCCGTCGCCATAAACAGAGCACCCATCATAATGCCACCGGACACCAGATGGAGTACAATAAATTCCAGGTCCAACCCATGTCCGCCGAACAATGCCAGAAACACGGAAAATGATACCAGAGTTGCCAGAGGAATCTCATAGGTAATGGCCCGAACCGCCAGAAGATAAATTCCGCCGATGCAAAGGGCCAGAATGGAGCTGCCGATAACTCCGTTTCCAAAGCCCAGGAAAGCGTCCATGACATTTACCGTCTGACCGGAAGCCAGAGCCTCCAGAGGGGTTGCCGAGCTCATACCGTCCAGGGAAAAATCAGCCACCACGCCGCTGAAAGAAATCAGCAGAAAGCATCTTCCTGCCAGGGCCGGATTCATAAAATTGTGTCCAATGCCGCCGAAGAAGCATTTTACAAACAGTATGGCAAAGATACTTCCCAGACAGGGGACATAAAGGGGCTCATAGGCCGGGAGACAGAGTGCCAGAAGAAGTCCTGTGACAACTGCACTTCCATCCTTTACCGTGTTAGGCCGTTTGGTTATCCGGTCAAATATGTATTCCGTCAGAACCGCAGACAGAACCGAGACCGCAATCACCAGAAATGCCCCTGTTCCGAATCGGTAGATTCCAAATATAGTGGTCGGCATCAGGGACAGAATCACCTGATACATGGCTTTGCCCGTGGTCAGTCTATTTCTCACATGCGGACTGGAAGAAACATTGTATAATCCATTCATCTTCTCCACCCCCTACTTTCTCTTCGCTGCCATAATCTCAGCCTTTGCCTGCTTAAAAAGCTGCATCAAAGGCCGTTTTGCCGGGCAGATATAGGTACAGGAGCCGCAGGCGATACACTCTAAACCATACAGCTTCTTTTCATAGCGTTCATAATTCTTCTTTTCTGCGGCAACAGCCATCATCTGTGGTGTCAGCCCCAGAGGACAGACCTGGTTGCAGCGGCCGCACCGCAGACATGCCGTCTGCAGCTTCTCTGCTTCCGCCACCGGATCCGTACACAACACAGTCAAAGCATTGTTATTTTTGCAGATGGGTACATCGAGAGACGCAAGGGCAATTCCCATCATAGGACCGCCGCAGAGAAGCTTCTCTACCTTAATGCCCTCTTTCAATCCTCCGGCTGCTTCCAAAACCTCCGAAAAGCTGGTTCCAATCCGTACCATCAGATTACAGGGGTTATGAACCCCATCCCCGGAAACTGTAAAGCCACGTTCCATAACAGGTTCTGACTTACATACTGCCCGGTAAATGGCATGAACCGTGGCCATGTTGTCCACCACGCAGCCCGCATCCGCCGGAAGCATTCCAAGCTTCAGATGCTTTCCTGCCACCACGCTGATAACGGAACGCTCGCCGCCCTGGGGATACTTGGTATGTACCGCCTGAACACGCACCTTTTCTTCCCCGGTACATGCCTGTTCCATGGCTGCAATTGCTTCCGGTTTATTTTCCTCAATTATAATAACACCCTCTGCTTTCGGAAAAAGCCGCAGCATAATCTTAAGCCCCTCCACGATCTCTCCGGCTTTCGTACGCATAAGCTGATCGTCACAGGTAATATAAGGCTCACATTCTGCCCCATTTGCAATGACATACTCAATGTCTTCCGGATTCCTGGGTGCAAGCTTCACATGAGTCGGAAACCCCGCCCCTCCAAGTCCGATAATTCCCGCCGCCTTAATCCGGTCCAAAATCTCCTGTCCGGAAAGGGAATCGGTGTCCGTATCCTGTCCGATTCCATCCGCCAGAGTGTAGTTCCCGTCATTTTCAACAACAATGCAGGAAACCGACGGCCCCGCTACGGTTTTGCGATTTTCAACAGCCTTTACCCTGCCGGAGCAGGAACTGACAATATTGGCGGATACGAAGCCGTCCGCCTCTGCCAGAAGTTGGCCGGCAAGAACCGGATCTCCTTTTTGTACAATTGGCCTGGCCGGCTTGCCAATATGCTGATTCAGCGGAAATATCAAATCTCCTTTTGGGATATAGGTTTGATAGGAGACATCCCGGGCAAATTTCTTCCCGTCATCCGGATGGACACCTCCACGAAACGTATTTCTTAACATAAGCACTGTTCCCTTCTATGTATAGTTCCGTAATATGCTTTCATTTTATTTAACACTTTACCATATATAAGTGAAAAAATCTATAATTTGTCAAATTTCTTTCTGATATTTTGACATATTTGGACAAACTTGTTATTCATTACAAGGAAAAGAAGACTCTTTATCCTTAATATTGTATAAAAACAAAAAAGGACAGACCTGTCAGTTCGTTCACCTGCTCAGGTCCGTCTCTTTACACCCTGCCCTTACTCAGCAGGGAGTGAACAATTATAATACGTTATCTCAACTTTTCATGCTCTTTCAGCCACTCTTTATTTCTCTCAATCACCTGCTTCATAGCTTTCTCTCCTGGTGCTCCAAGAGTCAACCGCTTATTTACACAGGTATCCATACTGACGGCCTGATAAATATCCTCCTCAAACACAGGGCTAATCTCCTTAAGCTCCGCAAGGCTCAGCTCCTCAATGGCTTTCCCCTGCTCAATACAGTAGAGAACCAGGCGGCCAATCACTCCATGAGCGTCCCGAAAAGGCATCCCGTGGTTCACCAGATAATCCGCAGCATCCGTAGCATTGGTAAACCCGTTCCTTGCACTTGCCGCCATCTCCTTTTTATGAAAGTTCATGGTATCCAGCATTCCGGTAAACAACGCCAGACACCCTTTCACCGTATCAAACGCATCAAAGGTCAGTTCCTTATCCTCCTGCATATCCTTATTGTAAGCAAGCGGAAGCCCTTTCATAGTCGTGAGCAGGGAAATCAGTGCACCATAGACACGCCCGGTCTTTCCCCGAACCAGCTCCGCAATATCCGGATTCTTCTTCTGGGGCATAATGCTGCTTCCCGTACTGTAGGCGTCATCAATCTCCACAAACCGGTACTCATTGGTATTCCAGATAATAACCTCCTCGGAAAACCGGCTCAGATGCATCATAATCGTAGACAATGCCGACAAAAGCTCAATCAGATAATCCCGATCCGACACGGAATCCATGCTGTTAAGCGTCGGCCCTGCAAAATCAAGAAGTTCTGCCGTGTATTCCCGATCAAGAGGATAGGTCGTTCCCGCCAGGGCACCTGATCCGAGAGGGCAGTAATTCATCCGTTCATAGATATCGGCAAGCCGTCCCCGATCCCGCTTAAACATCTCAAAATAAGCCCCCAGATGATGGGCCAGTGTAATAGGCTGTGCTTTCTGCAGATGGGTGAAGCCTGGCATGATCGTCTGCGTATGCTCCTCCATCAACCGCTGCAGAACCACCAGAAGCTCCCGCACCAGACCATCAATCTCACAGATCTCATCCCGGGTATAAAGCTTCATATCCAGGGCCACCTGATCATTCCGGCTTCTTCCCGTATGGAGCTTCTTCCCCGGATCTCCGACGCGGTCAATCAGATTCGCTTCCACAAAGCTGTGAATATCCTCATACTCACTGGTAATCTTAAGCTTTCCACTCTCCACGTCCTTTAAAATCCCTTCGATTCCGGTCAGAATCACGTCCCGTTCTTCCTCCGTAAGAATTCCCTGCTTCGCCAACATCCGCACATGAGCCATACTTCCCAGCATATCCTGCTTGTAAAACTTCTTATCAAAAGAAATGGACGCATTGAAGTTGTAGACCAGTTGATCTGTCTCTTTCGTAAAGCGTCCTCCCCAAAGCTGTGCCATAATTTTTCCTCTTCTTTCTCCGGCTACCGTTTCCCATTTTCTCATAAAACCATATACAAAACAGTTCCGTAAATTTTAATCCTCTTACAAATGCCTTTTTGCATTCATCGACATTTTTCTCAATATAGCACAGTTCCTGTCTATGTTCAAGACATCAATAAAATCCGTTTCTCAGACGGACACAACTTTCCGTTCAGCCATGTTCCTTTCTCTCCCGAAGCGAATACACACACCCACAATAATCCTGCCGATAAAGCCCATACTCTCTCGACAGTTCTATGGATCTCTTATACCCATCCCGCTTCTTAAAATCACTGTTCAAATAAGCCACTCCATACTCTCTGGCCAGCTTCTCCCCAATCTCATTGAGTTTCTGTGCGTCTTTCAAAGGACTAATAGAAAGGGTCGTAGTAAAATAATCAAATTCTCCGGCCCTTGCCATCTGTGCCGCTTCCAAAAGTCGCAGGTGATAGCAGCGGAAACACCTCTCTCCACCCTCCGGCTCTCCCTCCAGTCCCTTTGCCGTCTCATAAAACCGTTCCTGCTCATAAGGCCCCTCCAAAAAGGAAATCCTGTTCTTTACCGGCAGCCTGGAGATAAATGCTTCCTGCTCTTTCACCCGTTTTTCATACTCCTCAGCCGGAAATATATTCGGATTATAATAAAACACCGTAATGGAAAAATACTCCGAAAGATATTCCAGCACATAGCTGCTGCAGGGAGCACAGCAGCTATGCAGTAAAAGCCGGGGCACCTGCCCCTCTTTTAAAAGCCGTTCTATGGTCTGATTCAATTCCCTCTGATAATTTCTCTGATTCATAGCAATCACACATCTCCCAACCCTTTTCGTATCCCACAGCTATCATAGCCCAAACTTACTGTACACGATCCAAATATTCCTCCAAACAGATGCCCCTCTCCATAATCTCCTTTGCAGCTTTCTCACCTACATACCGATAATGCCACGGCTCAAAAATAATTCCTGTCTCTTCTGTTTTATCCGTAGGATAGCGAAGGATAAATCCATATTTCCAGCAATTTTCCTTAAGCCACTGAGCCTCTTCCGTCCGGGCCTGCTTCTCATCCAGAATCTGGTAATCCCTTGCCACAATATCCACAGCCAGTCCCAGATTATGCTCGCTTGTACCGGGAAATGCCACCTCTGTACCTGCCTTTTCTCTGGCAGCATCTCCTGTAAGCCCTGTCTCCGCCGTCACCCGCCGCACCTTATCTTCAAAAAGATCCGTTTGCTTTTCTACTGTACGATATGCCGAGCAGACCCAAAAGTCAAGTCCCTCTCTCCGGCCGGCCGCCAACATTTCCTGAAGATATCCAACCGCCCTTGCATCGAAATAATAGTTATTCTCAATCTCAGCAACCGCAGGCTTGTAACCTTCCTCCATAGGATTCCATTTATTCACCAGAGTCAGCTTCCAGGCTTCCTCTTTACTGGTCTCTTCTCCTGCTGCCAACAGATTTCCCGAGATTCCCTCGGAAGCCGGATTATCCGGCTCCTGATTGGACAGTTCCACAAAATTTTCTATGCTTTCTGCCGTAACCTGTTCCGATTCTTCCTTTGGTCCTTTGGCAAACACAATCTTTCCGCACAATACACCCAGTAAAAAGGTAAACACACAGAAGCCCAGAATCTTCCGCTGCATGGCCTGCTTCCTTTTTCTTTTTCTTAATTCCCTGTTTTCCTGCTCATATTCATTGTATCTACGCATATTCATCACCTCGTATTCTTATCATAGAGGCGGCTTGCATCAAAAAAGCATCAATTTGAAAAATTTTTTCACCTCAATACAGGATCTATGCAAAACATATATTTTTCTGGCCGCAGAATATACCCTATCTGCCCGCCCTCATCCTCAAGTGTTACATAAAGCTGCCTACCCGAAGTATCGAGCCCCCATTCTGCGGCTACTTTATTTTCCGCTTCCTCTTTGGTGTATCCTTTCGTAATCAAAGTTTCCACACGCACTGCAAATTCCTCTTCATCCGATCCAAAGCTTACCTCTTTCCAGGTAGAATGGCTCTCCGACACTTCACACCCCAGATATTCTCCCCAATGTTCTGCCATTTCCTGTAATTCCTCTATTCCCATATCCGGCTCATCCGGAGCTTTTTTCGAAACAGCCATACTATTATCATACTCATCATACACCATATCTCCTCTGTCATAACTGTACTGTGCAAATCTTACAATCTTCCCCGTCTCATCATCCATAGTAAAAGTCAGCTGATAATCGAGAGACGCCACAACCCCCTCCCACATCATAATGGAACGTTCACTGTCCTCCATATCCACATAGAAGAACACATTCGCTTCCACCCTCTTCAAGGGTTCCGTATCAAAATCAAGCAAAAGTCCCTGCTCTGCCAGAATTCCAATCTCTTTTTTCACTTGCTCATATATGGTATCCTGATTATAATTCTTCCCGTTTACCAGTTCCAGGGCATTTACGGTCTCCTGCTCCTTAAGCTTCAGCTTTTCGGACAGGGTCATGGAGATCTGTTCCTTTAGTACAACCTCCTGTACCTCCTCCGCCTGGCTTTTCTCTGTCCGCTGTTCATCCTGCCATTCCATTGCATAAGATGGAAGAAAGAGACTTGCCCCGGATAGAAAGAGGAGCAAAATTCCTGCAATAATATAGTTTTTCATAGAACCTCCTATTCCAGTTCCGTAATATTCCTTCCAATACACCCATATGAAATCAATTTCTAGTCACAAAAGCATGTGCCTGTAAATCGATTTGTGCATTGTAAGGAATATTACTGATCTAAAGTTGCTACGCAACAGTACTAAAGGGTAAAGTCACTTCGGCACACCTGTAATGAGAGAAACTTTCATTCGAAAGGACACTCATGAAAGTTCCTCTCGTGCACCTTTGCGACTTTACCGTTGACATTTCTTAGATTATTTGAGTTCCGTATCCGGCAGCGACAGAAAGATTCGCACCATGGTTCCTTTCCCCTGAATGCTCTTGAATGTCATCGTTCCCCCATGCCGCTTTACAATCTCCAGGCAGATGGCCAGTCCAAGTCCTGCTCCGCCCTGCTGCCGGGAACGGGATTTATCTACCATATAGAATGCCTCTGTTATTCTTGACAGTTCTTCCTTAGGCATTCCTTTCCCCGTATCCCGCACATAGATGGCATACCCATCCTCTTCCTTACGCCCCAGCAGATAAAGCATCCCCTCCCTGTCCATGGCCTTGCGGCCATTGTCCAGAAGATTGAGAATCACCGTCTTCATTAAGTCCGGCTCCAGCATAAGGAGGGCATCCTCCACAACAACTTTCAGTACGATCCCCGCCTTTTTTAAGGAGGGTTTCAGCATTCCTTTGATGTCCTCTGCCAGCCAGCGGATCTTCACCGGCTTTAATTCCAGTTCCTGATTCTTTACCACCATCAAGTCCAGAAGCTTAAAAGAAAGGGATTCCAACCGCTTCCCCTCTTTAAATATATAATTGGCCGCTTCAAACTGCTCCTCCTGGGTCACCTCTGTAGAACGAAGCATGTCCGCATAGCCAATCATGGAGGTGAGAGGGGTCTTAAGCTCATGGGCAAAGCTTCCGATAAAATCCTCCTGCCGTCTGGCTGCATCCTCAAGCTCCTGAAACTGCTGTTCCAGATTGTCCGCCATATGATTAAAGTCCGCCGCCAGATCCCCGATCTCATCCCGGCTTTCCATCCGTGCCCGGGCACTTAAGTTGCCCCCTGCCATCCTTTTTGCCGCCCTGCTCAGTCTCCTTAAGGGCCGCAAAAGCCAGGATGCCATCAGATAGCAAAGAATACTCTGTACCACCAGAAGTCCCACAAGCCACTGCCGGTAAATGCGGTGCTGGGACTCTCGCTCTTCAAAAAGCTCTGTGATCTCCCGAATACTTTCCAGATATAAAAACTGATCCTCTCCCAGGCAGACCATACTTGCAGTCTGAAGCTCATAGCCGTCTGTCGTCTTTCTCAGCATATATCCCCGGCTGGTCTTCGTAATCGTCTCCAAAAGTCCGTCATCGGGTTCTGCCTTTGCATTATCATAAAATATCTGCCCTGTCCCGTCAGATATCCGTATCCGCAGCTCACTTCCTGCCATTCCCTCCACCATGGCATCCGCCACCTGCCGGACATTTTCCCGGCTTAAATTAAGATCCTGTATGGCAGCACTCCAATATGCCACGAAAGAATACTGTAGCATCCGGTTCTCCTCCCCGGCATTGGCAATCTCCCGTTCATAGGTTGACTGAAATAAGGCGGATATCAGAACATATCCGCCAATGCTAAAGATCAAAAGGCTCAGCATAATGGTTGAAAAACATATTTTCCAGGAAAATTTCATCCTGCCTATCCCTCCAGCCGGTATCCAACCTTGTAGACCGTGACAATCTTATCCTCCCAGCCTATTTTTTTCCGCATCCGCTGCACATGGAGATCCACCGTGCGGCTGTCCCCCATATATTCCCCGCCCCAGATTCGCTCGTAAATCGTCTCCCGGTAAAGGGCTACATTTTTGTTCCGCACAAAAAGTAGTAAAAGCTCATACTCCTTTTTTGTCAGATTAATGGGTTCGTCATTCCGCTTTACAATTCGGGAAGCTGTGTCAATCACCAGGTCATGGACAGTTAAGATATTTTCCGTCTTGTGGTAACGGCGAAGCACCGTCTCCACCCGGGCCAAAAGTTCAATGATCTCAAAGGGTTTTGTGAGATAATCGTCCGCCCCCAGCTTAAGGCCTTTTACCCGATCCGTGACAGACGCTTTGGCCGTGAGAAAAATCACCGGAATCTCCAGGGGTGCAATATAATTCATCAGCTCATAACCATCCACCTTGGGAAGCATCACATCCAGAAGAATCAAATCATACCTGTTCTTGTCCAGAGCATCTGCGGCCGCCATGCCATCGAATACACAATGGCAGGAATAACCTGCCTTTCTCAGATTCACAGCTATGAGATTGGAAATTGGTTTCTCGTCCTCAACTACTAAAATCTGTATCATATGGTTCCCTCTTTCCAGCATTAGAAAACGATTGTGATTTAAGAAAAATCTACATCATTAGTGTATCATAGTTGCATCATAAATGTCTCTAAAAATTAGAAAAGCCCCAATTCCCGCGGACAAAACACCTTTTGGCCCCGACATCATAAAATATCAATATATTACAATAGGAGGCATGCTTATGAATCCGTTACTGGAGCTTCATCACGTCAGCTACTCCTACCATGACGTGAACGGCGAAACTCTTGCCCTGTCCGATATTTCTTTTACGCTGGAAGCCGGCAGCTTCCTGGCAATTGTGGGTCCCAGCGGCTGCGGCAAATCCACGCTGCTTTCACTTATCTCCAATCTTCTCGAACCGGAGGAGGGCACCATCTCTTTCCTCGGGAAACCTCTTAAGGAGGCCGGTGCCAATATTGGATATATGCTGCAAAAAGATCATTTGTTTGAATGGCGTACCGTCTACAGCAATGTAACCCTTGGTTTGGAAATACAGAAAAAATTGACTCCGGAGCACTTGTCCTCTGTGGATGCGATGCTGGATACCTACGGACTATCCTCTTTTAAGGATGCAAGGCCTTCCCAGCTTTCCGGAGGAATGCGTCAGCGTGCCGCACTCATACGCACTCTGGCATTGGAGCCGGATCTGCTGCTTTTGGATGAACCTTTTTCTGCTTTGGACTACCAGACAAGGCTCTCAGTCTGTGATGACATTTCTGCCATTATCAAAAAGGAAGAAAAGACAGCTATTCTGGTTACACACGATCTGTCGGAAGCTATCAGCATGGCGGATCAGGTTCTGGTACTGTCCAAGCGGCCCGGACGTGTGCAGAATCTTGTTCCCGTGACTTTCGATATGGAAGATCGCACACCCATGCGTTCCAGAAACGCACCGGAATTCAAAGAATATTTTAATCTCATATGGAAGGAGTTGAATACAAGTGGCTGAACCATCCCTTGCACAACAGAGCTTCTTAGAGAAGCGGAAGCGGAGACTGCGAGCCATTACCTTTGCCCGCATTTTTATCTTTCTTCTCTTTCTCATGATCTGGGAAGCCAGTGCCAGGCTGCATCTCATTGATGCCTTTATTTTCAGCAGTCCCAGCCGGGTCTATCGAATGTTTATTTCCATGGTATCTGACCATTCCATTTTTCTGCATATGGGAATCACTCTGGTGGAAACTCTGGTCAGCTTTCTTCTGGTTTTTATATTCAGTCTGTTAATCGCCATTATACTGTGGCTTTTTCACAGTCTCTCCAAGGTTCTGGAGCCTTATCTGGTGGTGCTTAACAGCCTGCCAAAATCCGCTTTGGCACCGCTTCTGATTGTATGGCTGGGGGCTAATATGAAGACCATCATTGTAGCCGGAATGTCCGTGGCTGTATTTGGAAGTATTCTTACGATCTATACGGGATTTTCAGAGGTGGACCCGGAAAAAGTGAAGCTTATCTACACCCTGGGAGGCAATCAAAGAAACGTGCTCTGGAAAGTAGTTCTTCCCAGCTCCATCCCCATCTTTATCAATACCATGAAAGTAAACATCGGGCTTTGTCTTGTGGGGGTTGTGATTGGGGAATTTATCGGGAGCCGGCAGGGGCTGGGGTATTTGATTATCTATGGGAGTCAGGTGTTCCAGCTTGACATGGTTCTCATGTCCATTGTCATCCTCTGCATTATGGCTATGATTCTGTACCAGATGATTAATCTTGTGGAAAAACATTGTCTGAAGCGATTCTAACTTTCGCATATGCCCCTGGTGTACAAGGGTAGTACCGGAAAATAGCTTTTATCTACGGTACGAAAATCAGGAGATGCACTTGGCACCTCCTGGAATACATATCTGTTTCTCTTATTTACTTTCCTTCTCCATTCATAAGCATTCTTACACATCTTTTCCAGCCTGCATAAAGTTTTTCTGCTTGTTCCTCTTTCATAGAACGCCGATAGACACCGGAGATCTTCCTCAGACCGGCAATCTCATCCCGATCTTTCCAGAATCCCACCGCCAGGCCCCCTGCATAAGCCGCACCCAGAGCAGACAGCTCTTCCACATTATTCTTCACGAGATCTGTTCCCAGAATATCCGCAGTAAACTGCATAAGAAACTCATTATTTGTAGGCCCGCCGTCTACCCGCAGTTCCGAAAGTTCCATATGAGCATCCCACAATATTGGATCAATAATGTCTTTCATCTGGTAGGAGATTGCCTCCAGTCCCGCCCGCACTACATGCTCCAGCCTGGTTGTGCTCAAAAGACCGCAGATCACTCCCCGCACATCGCTGTTCCAATAGGGTGCTCCCAGGCCGTTAAAAGCCGGAACCAGGTATACACCTTCGGTAGAGTCCACCTTTTGAGCCAATTCCTGGGACTGTACGCTGTTCTCCATAAATCCCATATTCTGGGCCAGCCATTTTACAGTATTCCCCATATTAATAATCGTACCCTCAAATACATACTCCACGGTGCCATCCATGCCCCATGCAATGGAAGTATTCAGACGGTTCTTTGAAGGAAAGGGTTTTGTACCAATATTCATCATAATCGAACCGCCTGTTCCAAAGGTACATTTTCCCATTCCCCTGTCCCAGCACTGTTGTGCAAATAAAGCCCCGTGAGAGTCGCCAAAGTCTCCTGCTACAGGTATAGGTGAATCAAAGAATCCCTCCAGGGTTGTCTCCCCATATATTTCATCCGAAAAGCACACCTCTGGCAAATGAATATCTTTCAATCCGAAAAGGTCTATTATTTTTTCATCCCATTTCAGATCGTAAATATTAAAAAGCTGCGTCCGGGAGGCATTGGAGTAATCTGTTACATGTCTTCCCGTAAGCTTATAAATGACCCAGCTATCCATGGTCCCAAAATACAGATCTTTTGCATACCCAGAGTGTTCCTTAATCCAGCAGGCCTTTGCCGCAGAAAAATAGGGCGAAACCTGTAGACCTGTTACCCGGGTGATATATTCTCTGTTTTGCTCAATCTGTGCTCTGTGAACTATATCTTCTGCCCTTACGTCCTGCCAGACAATGGCGTGATATGCCGGTCTGCCCTCTTCTGTCCAGAGCATCGTTGTCTCTCTCTGATTCGTTACAGATAGGCAGGCCACCTCTTCTTTTGGAATGCCGGTAGTTTTGATGACCTCTTTCACCGCCAAAACCAGGTTTCTCCATATTTCATCCGGGTCATGCTCTACATAGTTGTTTTTGGGATGTATTTGCTTATGATTCACATCCCGGCGTCCTTTCACTTCCCCCTGTCTGTCAAAAATAATTGCTTTTGTAGTAGTCGTGCTTTGATCGATTGCAAGAATATAGCTACCCATCTACTTCCACCCATCCGATTGTCTTTGTAATTTCTACTGTGTCTCCTTCTTTTGCCACAATTTCTACCAGTGTGCCGGTTACAGCAGATTCTACATTGGTAACCGCTTTATCTGTCTCAATTTCACAGAGGACATCCCCCTGGGACACCTTGTCTCCAACTGCTTTTTTCCATTCGCAGATGATGCCCTCCTCCATATCCAGTCCAATTTTCGGCATTACAATTTCTTTTCTCATTTTTTTATCCTCCTGATTTATTTTATAATCTATTTTCCTGCCCTTTTGAGGGTTTCAGACATTGATATACTGCTTCCTTAATATTTTCCCTGTCCGGAACATATGCTTTTTCCAGATTGGGTGCAAAGGGAACCGGAACATTCGGTGCACCTACACGCATGACAGGGGTTTTCAGTTCTGTAAAGGCAAATTCCTGAATCTGTGCCGCCAGTTCTGCCCCAAATCCACCTTTTACGCATGCTTCGTGAACAACTACTGCATGGCCTGTTTTCTTTACCGATTGAATAATCGTCTCCGAATCAAGAGGCTCTATGCTTCGAATATCAATTACCTCCACATCAATCCCCTCGCCTGCAAGTTCCTCCGCCGCCAGCAGGGACTGATCTACCATTGCCGAATAGGTTACAATGGTCAAATCCTTTCCCTCCCGTCTTATTTTGCAGCAATAATCACACTCATAAATTTCTTCCGGGACCTCGCACTTTTTCTTATATAAAGCCTTATGCTCAATAAAGATTACAGGATTGTTATCACGAATGGCCCGCAAAAGTAGACCTTTGGCATCATAAGCATTCGATGGAATCAAAACGCGAATTCCCGGTATATGTGCGAGGATCCCCTCCAAAGACTGTGAATGCTGTGCTCCATTTCCAAGTCCCGCCCCGGCCTGTGTACGAATCACCATGGGAAGGCTGACGTTCCCACCATACATATAACGAAGCTTTGCCATCTGGTTTAAGATCTGGTCAAAACAGACACCTATAAAATCAATATAAGAGAGTTCCACAATTGGCCTGAGCCCCAGCATTGCCGCACCAATCCCGGCACCTACAATCGCCGTCTCAGAAATAGGTGTATCAATAACCTTCTCCGGACCAAAATTTTCAACCAAATCATAAGAGCAGCGGAGCTGGCCTCCATACACCGCAATATCCTCTCCCATAGTGAATACCCTGTCATCACTGTTAAAGGCAATATGAAGTGCTTCGTTCACCGCCTGCCTCATAGAAATCTTTTTCATGTTTATATTCCTTTCCAGCCGCCGCTATTTTATCCAGGGCTTCCATGTAATCGTTTCAAAAGTCGGATCGTATAAATCATCTTCCAGATCCCCGGAATTTGGAACAGGACCCTTTTTTGCCTCTTCTGATGCAGCCAGAACTTCCTCATGGACTCTCTTTGCCAATTCATCCAGTTCTTCTTTTTGGACCCCATGCTTATCCAAATACTCTCTGCACTTTTTAATCGGATCCTTTAATTTCCACTCGGCAACCTCGTCCTTGGTGCGATAGTTCTCGTTATCTCCAAAATAGTGTCCACTCATACGATAGGTCTCTGCTTCTATCAGTACAGGACCATTTCCCGCCCGCACATAGGCTGCCGCTTCTTTAAATTCCTCATAAACCGTCACGATATCATTTCCGTCTATTCTCTTCCCTGGCATACGGTATCCCTCTGCCCGATCTGCGATGTGAACCGCCGAGGTGGAATGTGATACATGAGTGGAAATCCCATATCGGTTATTTTCGCAGATAAATATAACCGGCAGCTTGAATACGGACGCAAAATTCAGAGACTCATGGAAAGAGCCCTCGTTGGAAGCACCATCTCCAAAAAAGCATACAACAATCCCATCATCTTTTCGCAGCTTCTTGGCCAGCCCTGCTCCCGTGGCAATGGGTATTCCTCCGCCCACAATACCATTGGCTCCCAACATGCCAATATTCATGTCCGCAATATGCATAGAGCCGCCTTTTCCCTTACAATATCCGTTTTCCCGGGCCATAAGTTCTGCAAACATTCGAACCATATCTGCTCCCTTTGCCAGACAATGACCATGACCCCTGTGGGTTGAAGTAATATAATCATTGTCTGTAAGGCTGGCACATACACCAACCCCGATTGCCTCCTCGCCATTGTATGTATGGATTGCCGCCCGGGTAAGATTCATTTTAGCCAGCTCAATGGCCTGGTTTTCAAATTCCCGAATCTGCACCATCTTACAGTACATATTTAACAACTGCTCTTTTGTTAATACATTCATTTCCACTTTTGATGCCTCCAAACTTTTATGATCTATTTCGTGCA
Organism: uncultured Lachnoclostridium sp.; assembly: GCA_948330435.1. GTDB lineage: Bacteria > Bacillota > Clostridia > Lachnospirales > Lachnospiraceae > Laedolimicola. Next base: position 168,216 of record CAOJBY010000002.1, read on the forward strand.
ATTGTACGCAGGGCGTCAATTGCAACTGCAATCAAAACAACTCCCCCCGTCATAACCTGTTCCCAATACTGAGATACATTCAAAACTACAATGGAATTGTTCAAAAGCTGAATCAGCAGTGCACCAACCAGTGTGCCAAATGCACTCCCAATTCCTCCGCTCATGGAGGTTCCTCCAATCACTGCCGCCGTGATCGAGGACATGACCCATGCCTCTCCGATGGTCGGCTGCCCTGAATTGTAACGGCAGGCAATCATAATTCCTCCAAAAGTAGCAAAGGCTCCGGAAAGGAGATACACCAGCCTGGTTTTTCTTTTTACCTGGATTCCCACCAGTCGGGCTGCCGGGGCATTTCCGCCAATAGCAAACAGTTCCCGTCCAAAAGGGGTAAATTTTAATATGTAGGTAAGTAATAAGCACAACAGCAAAAATATAATGATAGGAACGGGTATTTTCCCCGCCATTCCCTGTCCAAGAACCAAAACTTTCCCCTGTATTCCCTGTATTGTAGAACCCTTTGTAATAACAAGCACAAATCCCTTACTTATCTCACTGACTGCCAGGGTTACGATAAATGGTGTCAGATTTAGTTTTGTAATGATGACCCCATTCAGATACCCAATCATGCTCCCTGCTGCCAGCACAAGAATAATTGCAATCACCGGATTTATATTTGTCTTAGTCAGCAAAAGAGCAAAGAAAATTCCTCCCAGGCATGCGGTGGATCCAATGGAAAGATCAATTCCCGCAATGATCAAAACCAGAGTTTGTCCCAAGGCCGCAATTCCAATAAAGGACATTTGCTTAAAAATAATTCCTATATTATAGGCTGTCAGAAAATTCGGCGAAACTACAGACAGTACAGCCCCATAAGCGACAATGAATAATATAATAAAAATAATCGTTGACTTAGAAAGCCTTTTTTTGATGTTTTCCATGAGCACCTCCTGATTCTCGTTTTACTTCTTTATCCTAATGCAATTTGCAGAATATGCTCGGAAGTAACTTCTTTCGTTTCCACAACTCCCTTTTGCTTCCCCTCATGCATAATTAACACCCGGCTGCAAAGCTGTATCAATTCCTCCATCTCAGAAGAAACCACCAGCACCGTCATTCCCTGATCCGCACATTCCCGTATCAACTGATGAATTTCCTCTTTTGCCAGAACGTCAATTCCCCGGGTAGGCTCATCCAGGATCAAAAACCTGCATCCCATGGAAAGCCAGCGTGCAAGAATCACTTTCTGTTGATTTCCTCCTGAAAGCTGTGTAAGAAGACCCTCTGCACCGGCCATTTTTACATGAACCTTTTCCGTATATGTATCTACGATCTCTTTTTCCTGTCTCCTATCTATGACAGGAAAACGGAACAGCCTGGAGATTCCCGCAATAGTCAGGTTTTCCCGAATGTTCATGCTTGGAAGAATTCCATAATTTCTTCTCTCCTCGGGAACATAACCTATCCCTGCCGTAATCGCCTGCTTCGGCTCCTTAAATATCACCTTTTGACCCTCTAAGAAAATTTCTCCCGACTCCGCCTGTCTGTCTCCAAATATGGTGCTGACCAGCTCTGTCCTCCCTGCTCCTACAAGACCTGCAATTCCAAAGATCTCTCCTGACATAACAGAAAAGCTAATGTTCTCAAATTCTTTTTTTCGTGACAGGTTCCGGACCTCAAGGAATATTTCAGACTGTGAATTTGTCTTTCGAAGAATTACATTACGCTCTACTTCCCGGCCTACCATTCCATTGATCATACGTTCAACATTCAATTCGTCTTTTTCCAGAATCTCAATCAGACAGCCGTCCCGCATAATTGCAACCCGATCTGACAGCTCCATAACTTCTTCCATATGGTGGGAGACAAAGACTATGGTCTTTCCTTCCTCTCTGAATCTTCGAATCAAATCCATCAGCCGCTTTGTCTCATTCAGCGTCAGGCATGCGGTAGGCTCGTCAAAAATCAGGATTTCTGCCCCCTGGGAAACTGCTCTTGCAATCTGAACCAGTTGTTGGTTAGCTACACTCATACCGCCCACCTGTTCTCTCACATTAAGCTTCATTCCCAAAACATCCAGTATCTCTTCCGCACTTTTATACATATCCTCCCAATCAATCTGATATGGAAAGGTCTTTTTCAATTTCTTAACACCCAGATAAATGTTTTCCGCCACACTTAGCTGGGGAATCAAATTCAACTCCTGGGGGACCAGGCCTATCCCATGAGCAATGGCATCATTGGGCGAATGAAAGGTGACTGGCTTTCCATTCATATACAATTCACCCTCGTCCGGCTTAAACTGTCCGGTTATTACATGAATCAACGTACTTTTTCCGGCCCCGTTTTCTCCTACCAGAGAGACAACCTCGCCCTTTTCAAGGGCAAGGCTGACATCTGATAAGGCTTTCACTCCCGGAAAAATCTTACTGATGTGATTCATCTGAAGTTTCGAATTTTCCATTCAATTCTCCTCTATGCCTTTACTGATTCCAGTATTCAATCTCTTTCATTGTGGCACTGTAATCGTAAGTATCCAGGGTATCCAGAGTTACAACATCAAATTCTAGGGGAACGCCCTGAAGAGGAATTCCATCAAAGGATTCCGCCGCCGCAATCTGTGTCAGGTAATATCCAATCCAGTAAGGAGAATAATCAATGACACAACTCAGATAACCGGAACGTAATGACGCTTCCGGATCCGGCATCAGACAGTAATTGGAGATGTAAACCTGATTTTCCTGAATCTGTCCGGCTTTTACTGCCGCTTCCAAAGCAATTGCTGCTCCCACACCTGCAGATCCGTCTCCGCCGAAGATACCATCAAGGTCCGGATACTGTGCCAGAATTGCTTCTGTCAGCTGCGTTGCCTTTTCCTTATCATCATTATCCGCCTGCTCTGTTACAATCTCGTATCCCGGATACGCTTCCTTTACTCTGTCTCGAAAACCGCCGGAAAACAAAATGTGATTCTCGGCATCGGGAGAACCTGTCAGCATGGCAAGCTTTCCTTCTTCCTTGCCGATCATCTCAACCAGCTTGTCTGCCGCCAGCTTACCTGATTCATACTGTGCATCCGTAGAGCAACCTACAAATGCGTCTGCTGGCGAGCCCTCAAAATCCGTATCAAAAGCGATTACCTTAATACCCGCTTCTTTTGCCTGTTCCATTAAGCTTTTGCAGCTTTCCCCGTCAATAACGGAAATGGCAATGTAATCCGGATTCAGGGCAATTGCCGCTTCCAGCTTCTCTGTCTGTTCTACCGTATCGGCCGTGGTAGGTGCACTCCAGATAATCTCTACTTCCTTTCCTTCCCCAGCCAATTCTTCAACGGCCAGATTGGCTCCGTCTAAAACAAGGTTATAAAACTCATGTACCAGCTTAGGAATAATCACAATCTTGATCTTATCCTTTGCTGCAGTCTCCTGGGGTTCTTCTGCTTCGGGTGCTTCCGGTGCTTCTTCCCCCTCCGTTGCCGGGGCTTCAGGTGCTGCCTCTTTTTCTCCGCATCCAATCATGGATGCTGCCATCCCAAGAGTTAATGCCAGTGCCATCATTTTTTGAATCCACTTTCTTTTCATACCGTTTCTCCTTTTTTTCATATTTATCTTATGCTTTCCGCTTAAGATTCCCGCACTTTTGTTCAGCAAATTCTTTCGATTTCTTTCGTTTTTTATTTGTTATTCTTTCTTTTATAGGGAATATTCTAATATGATTTTCGATATTTTTCAACAATATTTTTTATTATTTTTCATTTTTGGTGATAATGCACAATTTTTCTAGGGTTTATTTTGCTTTGAATTTTCTTTTACTTTCTTTTTAGAAATCGTTGACAAATTAAGGAAAAACAAAGATAATAAGACATGGAAAAAACCATTGGGAGAATGAAATATGTTTAAAAAAGTACGTCAGGATTATATTAAACAATTATTGTTTGAGAAAAAGCAGATCAATGTACTGGACTTAAGCACTTTATTGAATGTGTCTGTGGTAACCATACGAACTGATTTAAAGGAGTTGGAGAAAACCGGTTTTCTAACCCGCACTCATGGCGGTGCCATAATCAACAAGTCTCTCCTCGCAGAGAACCAAGTCCAGGAATTTGTTGCAGGACCCACGATTGCATATGATAAAGGAAAAGAACTTGTGGGAGATGTTGCATCCCGTTTTATTTCCAATGATGAATGGGTTTTTTTAGGCAGCGGCACTACGGCTTATTATGTTGCACGTTCTTTACTCAATCGAAGTTGTTTAAACATTTTGACCAACAATCTTCTGGCAGCTTATGAATTGACAAAAAATCCCTTGGCCAATGTTATCATGACTGGCGGAACCCTGTCTCACACCACTTTCAATCTTGGTGGAGAAATCTTTGAGTCCACGCTTCAGCCCATGACGATCTCGAAAGCATTCATCAGTCTGATTGGTATCGATCTGCATGGTGCCTATACCGTTTCCACTTCCGGAGAGTTAAACGTATTCAAAACTATCCGCAGTATCTCCAAAGAACTTTTTATCATTGTGGACTCTTCAAAATTTGATAAAACAGGCTTTATTAAGGTAGGGGAACTGTTAGATGCCGATGCAATCATCACCGATAGAATTCCTCCCAAAAAATATGTGGATTATTATATGCAAAATGACATTCCAATCTATACTCCGGATTCCTTTTCGGATTAGGTAGCAAAAAAACACCTGCCAAAGCATCTCTGCTCTGGCAGGTGTTTTTTTAACTCTTATTCCTTTCTACGAAACTGTGCTCTTATTAGCAAAATAATAACAATCAACAGTAGGCAGGCAATCAGTGTTGTGATACTGTAGAATGCGATCTCTGCAGGATCACCGGTTTTTACACCTGATGTACGTGTTGTGTTGGAATTAGTGGTCTTTGTTGAACTATTGTTAGTAGTACCATTTTTGTTAGTATTATTCGTGCCATTGGTTCCGGTGTTTCCTCCATTAGTTCCGGTATTCCCACCATTGGTTCCGTTATTCCCTCCATTAGTTCCGTTATTTCCTCCATTTGGATTATCCGGATTATTTGGATTATTTGGATTATTTGGATTATTTGGATTATTCGTAGTCGTCGCCCATCCAATGGCTATTGGTGAGAGACTCTCTAACTGGAAGCGAACTCCATCCTCCACGGTAGCAACCTGATTCCATGTACGTGTTTCCAGATTACCAGGGCTCTTATTAGGGCCGTCCAGATTGGTCTTCTCCGTAATCATATGGGCTGCCGCAAAGGAAGTAGCCCGAGAAGTTCCTGCCGGGAAAGGTACCGTAACGGTCAGTGCACCCCAGGGGAATTCCTCTATCTCCGCCTCCGACAAAGGATCGCCATTGGCCTTGGTAAGTATGATGTCGTATACAGCGGTATTATTACGCTTTGCTCCCTGAGACTCCAACTGTGATTCCAAAGCCTTAATTACCTGATCTTCCGTACTGTACTGTGTACCATGGTCCTTCAGCTTTGTCATTGTAGTGGAATCAATGGTTCCTGTTTTCACGGATATCTTATACACACTGTTAGCCGGAACAGAAAAACTCTTGCTCTGAATCACATAATTGTCCTTATCTGCACCGCCCAGACGCAGCTTATCTATGGTAATCTTGCCTTTGTCGGAACTCAGATCCAGCTTGTCGTAGACCGCCACTACGTCGTCATCCTTAAGTGCATCTTCTACATCCGCCTTGTTTTCACCATCAACCAAGCGGTAATCTGTCTTCAGTCCGCCTACTACGGATACGGTATCATCATCTGTAATGACCAGGAACAGCTTCTCTGCATCCCACTCCAACTCCCGCTGATCAATGGTCAGTGTTCCGATGCCTTTTCTCGTATCAATCTTATAATTATCTCTGGTGGGATCTCCATCCTCTGCCCAGGCGGTTATCTTAATCTCATATCTGCCGCACTCTTCACCCTTGTCATCATCCACACGGGTTATTTCACCTTTCATCTTTCCGTTGTCTATATCCAGAAGCCCTTCCACCACATAGAGATCACTTGCCGCCTCATTGACATCATTGGATATCAGGAAACCACTCCATTCATCCGGGTCCTTTGCACCATAAGGCTTATGCTGATTTTTTACGGAAACAGTCAGATTCTTGGGTTCCACATGGATATAGTGAAGTCTGGTCTCTCCTATATAATCTCTGTTGGCAGGCACCCTGGCCTTAATGATATACCATCCTGCATCCCGGGGAGCAGTTGCCAGATTGCCTTCTTCGTCCTTTTCATCGTCTCTTGGCACCCAGGGCTGCAATCCGGATACATTCACCGTCTGAGTCTCATATGCTGTCATTACCTGAGTCTCCAGACCTTTGTACCATTCATATTCCAGACTATCCTTATCACTCTCACACCTTATATCATCCTTCGCCACCTCCGGCATCCGCAAAGGTTCGCCGTTATAAGTAAGAAGCCCCTCTGTATTTGTATAATAGTTGCTGGTAAATTGAAGATTTGGCTTCTGGCGGATGATAATCAGCTTCTTATCAGCATACCAGCCTGCAAGCGTACCATCTACATGGTCTGTCAACAACCCATAATGAGGGTCATCATTTCCCGCAAGCGTACCAGTATGATACCAATTGCCATCTTGGCTCTCATATACCGCAGTCAGTCTATAAGGATTCTTATACGCATGCTCTTCCGTCTCCCATGTGGATGGATCGTCCTGCAGTGGTGGCGGCAGAATGTAATCTTCAGTTCCTTTCGCTAAAGGAATCGTAATGTTTGCTGTTCCCTTTCCATTTGCATCTATACTAATATCTACCGACTTACTTGAAGGCTTCTCATCCGTAGTAATCAATCTATCGTATGCATCCCAATACAGGGTCACTTTCCCGAGCCTTGCATCTTTTTCATTAAATATGGCAACCCTGACCGTACAGTTGATGTCGTTTTTGTTCTCATATACGGCATAATCAGATGCGTTGTCCGGATCCATCTCCTTTACAACATCATCTGCCCCCCGGCTGGTATCAAGCACAATGCTCCACTCTGTCATGTCAAATTCAACACTGGCCGTTTGCCCCGGAACTTCTGTATTTACATATATGAGTTCATAGTGGCCCGGATCAAAGATCCTCTTTCCGTTTGTTACATCAATTGAAGTTATACCCGGATCATTAGGATCAACGCCCTCTACCCCCGGCTTCCAGCCATCCGATGTATCCGCATCTCTTTTTGCCCTGGTCAGCATAATGGTCTCAAGCTGGGCCTTTACCTTCACCGTGAAATCCACACCATGAAAACCTTTTAGTTCCTGATCAATTGTAACAACACCACCGTTTTTATTCACTGGCTTGGGGGGATTATCCGGATTCTCCGGATCTTCTATCACAGCAGTACTATCCACGATATGCGGCGAAAGTCCCGCCACATCCTCTGTCTGCGGTTCCCCGGTGTAGTCAAGTCCATAGTTTTCTGGAAGGTGGAGGATATTATCCGTCAAACCGGCAAATATAAATGTTCCATTCCCCGCAAGGGAAAGTTCCGTCGATCCACTTCCCAAACACAGGTCACCTTTAATGGTCAGGGTGCCGGGCTCATTATTTTCAAGTGTCACAGTAGAAGTATTACCCGCTTTATTCAAAACACTGTTGGCTTCAACCACAATGGTTCCTGTATTGATATTGCCACCGACCGTACTGGTAATTGTAACAGTACCACTATTAAGCGGCCCCTTTCCAACCGTCAGCTTTCCCCCATTCTCAAGGGTAGCTGCACTCATCTTGCCCCCTTCATCAACTGTTATGTCTCCCGCTGTCGATACCTTTCCGGAAGCCGTCAAAGCCGTCTTCTCTCCATTGACTGTCAGCACTGCCCCGCTGGCATTTTCGATATCCCTTGTACTGGCAGTACTGCCACTTTTCATTACAAAGGTTCCTTCATTAACAATTAGCCAATCCAATTCTGTCTGGCCTTCTTTTAACTCTACAGCCTCTGAAATAGTCAGGGAACCTTCATTTAATGTCACTGTCCTTCCTTTACTGTTCTGAAGTCGCCCTTTTACCTGTAAAGAACTTACGTCTCCACCGGTAGGATTCTTCCCATTCACCTCCAGAGTACCGTTATTGGTAAAGCTGTATGTCTCCATCTCACTGGACTGAGATACGGTTACACTTCCATCATTAGTAAAATATCCTGCAACCTTAAATCTACTGTTTTCATCCGTATTTATTTTTCCGGAATTTTGAATTTTACCTGTACAATTTATATTTGCCTGTAGCGATATGTTGATTGTACCATCATTTATAATGGAGTGTTGGAAATTATCAAACTCTAAAGCTTTCAGATTAACTGCATTTCTTGTCATTATGTTGACATTAGCACCCTTTGGTATGGAAAAAATCGATTCATAATTCTCTGCACTAATATCAATTGTAAGACCACTCAATACAAACGTATAGTCCCCTGGCTTTTGTATCTCTATAAAAGAGTCCGTGGATGAAACGTGTTTATCCTTATCGTCCCAATCCAGTGTACCCGCAATTGTATATTTGCCAGGCTGTTGAATCTCTATACGATCCGCCTTCGTACTCCATGCTGCAAATGCCTTTTCCGAACCGGCAACTGTCAAGCCATTACTGTCAATGAAATATTGTTCATCCACATCAGAAGGTGTCTGTACTGCTCTTCCCGCATCATTGCCCTGTGCTGCCGGACTTCCCGCCCACATTGCCTGAATGGAAGGGGCCATTGCCACAGCATTCAGCACTTCCACATCATACTCTCCATAAGACGCCGGAGCCACCGGTGTATAATTATGTGTTGTGCCATTATTTGATTCCGAAGTGGAGGTAAGTTCCCACTGCACGCCTGACAGGGTAATCTGATCCTCCGGCAGACGGCTTATCTCACTCACCGTCTGAACTACATTGGATGCACCAAAGCCTTCTGCATTCCCTTCTTCCTGATCTTGCTTTTTAATGGCAACTGTCACGCCCAGCGTATCCGGAAACACCGGCTCCTCCCCCGATTTCAGATGCTGTGTCTGTATCTCAGGATCCAGCGAATCAAAACTCTTTACAATGAGTGTCATATCGGCTTCCGTATTCCCATTGTTTTCTTCACTTACAATCCCGTCCTGGGGGGTTCCTGTCTCAGATATATCCGATGCCATTACGGATATCCCCGCCGATCCGTACATCAAAACAAGGCCCAACGTCATCCAGGCCGTCCGTCTTAACCAGATTCCCCTTTTTCTCATAGATACTTCCTCTCCTTTTTCTAACTCTCTATATATGTAGTTGTTCATTCAAGTCTTCTTCACTGTTTCTATTTTAGCAAAATATTTGTGAAATGTGAAGCATTTTAATGATCTATTTATTGAAACAACTAGTTATGCTTATAATATATATCGGCATCAAATTAAAATATATTATACCCGAGAGGAAATTTTAGTGTATATCATCGGGATCTAAAAAAAGACAAGACCGGAAATCTTTATTTATAACCACCGGTCTTGTCTTTTCCCTTTATACCAAGCTAATCTCTTTTTTCTGCAAGTATCGACGTTATTTCATCTTCCTCCCGATCCAGCATTTCTGCTATCTCCTTTGGCGTTAATCCTTTCCGGTTCATCTGCCGAATGATGCCTGCCTCTCCTTCCGCTTTTCCTTCCGCTTTTCCTCTTGCTTCTCCCCTTGCCTCTCCTTCCTGCAATGCTTCTTCCCAAATGTTCTCACTTAGGTTGCACATTTCGTCTATGTCCCTCCTTATTCCATCCTCTGTCGGAATTTCAAATTCCGTTTCCATGATTCCCAGTTTTTTCTTTGCATCCAACACTGGTGAAAGCAACACGCCCAAAAACCTATGCAGCTCCTGCTCATCCCTGTGTTCTTCAATCTCTCCGGACAGGCCGATCAGTATAATGTTAAACATATCCTTTCCCGGCAGTTCGACTGAACCTAGCAGTTGATCCTTTGTAAGATGCATATGGGTTAAAAAGTTCTCTTCCATGTTCATCAATATCCAGATGGAGTATACCGGACAAATAGCGTCATAATCCGTCTTTTCAAAGTCCCTCCCTTTCTGAGAAGAAATAAGACGGCTTACATAAAAGCCTGCACGGTTCAATATTGCATAGTGCAAAGGCTCCTTACGCTGTGCCTCCAAATTAATGATCATCTGTGACAAGCCATCACGCATACGTACATAAAATACAATGTCAAACCTTATCACTCCCTCATTGATTTGTGCATCTTCCGTATTAAAACCAATAACCCTTTTGCCACCCTTTTCCATCACCACGTTGGTAAGCCCCGGTTCCACCGGAACGCTGCCAATCATTGGCGTTCCATCCTGGACAGGCTAAGAAGCAGTGCAAAGATATAGGGAGCACCAAAAACATTCAAAGACTTGGGTCCTGTTACTTTCTCCGGATCCTCTTTTACCCGTTCCAGTGCCCGTTCAAAGGTTGCTTTCGTAATGGACTTGGATCTGCGGTCCACAAACATCTCTCCCCCTCGTATCTCGTAGGTAAAGGGCAGATTTTTAGCTGTATAAAATGTCTCTCCCTGATGCTGTTCCAGCAATTTCCATAATTCATCGCCATTCAGACTTAGAATCGTCTTTTCTAATCGGCTTCCCATATTACTCCTCCTGGCTCTCTGCCCGTCTCTCTTGTATACTGCTTCATCAAAAAATCTAAATGGATCCGAAGTGCATACCTCAGATCCATTCAAAATTGCAATGCGATTCTCTGCAGAAAAAGTACTGTGCTTTCCTGAATCTTTACTACCTCCTCAACGGAAAGATCCAAAGTTTCTCTTGCTTATTTTTCTTTTCCATGTCACCTTTTTTTATTATATAAAATTTTCCGTCAAAAAACAACAGCTTTCCAGCTCTCAGTATATATATTTCTTTTGTTTATTTCTCCTCATCCTTTTTGCACTGAACAACAAATGCAACGATCAACAAAAGTAAAAATAAGAGTACCAATATATAGCCTCCTATGGAATGTGTATCCCCAAGCTCTGGCACGCTGATTTCCCGGGGATGTGATTCTGATGTAGGACCGTTCTCCGGCTGGCCTGGCTGTTTTGGTTCTTTCGGTGTCTCCTCTGGTATCGGAGGGTTCTCCGGCTCTGTTCCTTTGCCGTCTTTCATCTCCACCATCTGAATTTCGTCCGTATCAAGAACCTTAAATGTCACATCCTCCGCATAGCCATAGCCTTCCGGTGCCTGCTTTTCTACCAGGCGGTAGGTTCCAATGGGAAGCTGCTCTATATAGTGGGGTGTATCCGTACTCACCCAGGTTTCCAAAAGAACACCTTTTTCATCATAAAGTTCCAGAACTGCTCCCGGTAGTTCCTCATTGGTGGCGATATCCTTTTTGCTGATCTGTACCTTGGTAACATCATCCTCCATAGTCACGATCTCTTGATATTCCATTTCTTTCTTAATATCGCCTGCATCCATACTTTTCTCTGATTCTCCCAGCTTCTCTCCTGATTGGTTCACCAGATAAACTCCAACTTCATCCGTAAGTGCTCCTTCCTCATCCCGAAGCTGTTCTAATTGAAAATAGATGTCCTCTGCCGTTACATACCCTGGTGCAGGAGAAGCCTCACGAAATGCATAAGTGCGTCCTAACTGTAATCCCTCTGTCATATGTACCATTCTGGCAGGTCCTGTAGAGATCCAGGAGTCTTTTTTTACTGCTCCTATGGAGGCTGCTGTTCTTCCGGATATCTCCTTTTCCCCTGCAAAAGGCAGTTCCCATACCTCAAGTAGTGCTCCCGCCAGTTCCTGTCCATTGGTCATGTCCAGCTTCTGGAAGCGGACTCTGGTGATTTGATTTTCCCAGACTATCACATGTTCCTGAACGCTTACCTCCTGGCCTCCCTTTTCTCCCTCATAGCTTCCATCCACAGACTTGCTTTCCTCCGTCAACAGGTAGCCCGTAGGTGCTTCCAGTTCCCGAATCTCATATTGTCCTAATGGCAGATCCGCATCAAAATCAGCATATCCCTCTGAATCTGTAACACAGGTAGCTATCAAAGACCCTTTTTCAAACAACACCTCTGGTTCATTCCTAAGAATCCAGGCCGCTTTTTTCTCATCATACTCAATTCCGGTACAAATATCCTCTCCTGCATAAAGACCAAAGACAGCACCCGCCAGATGCTTTCCTGAATCCTTATCTTTCTTTATCACTTTAAGCTTCAGCCTCTGCCTCTCATTTTTATAATCTGCATTTTTGATGTCAAAGCTGACTGTCTGCTTCTGAGGGGTTATGACAAATTCCTCCTCCTTTGTATTCAATACAAAACCGCTTCCGGCAATAGTCTCCCGAATCTTATATTTTCCTATATAAAGGCCTGATGCATATGCAAATCCGCTTCGATCGGTTGTGATCTCAGCTACCTTGTCCCCCTTTTTCCAGATGCGATAGTCTTTTGTGTCTATCCCATACTGTTCCAGCAGCTTCATATCCACTTCCTGACTGTAGATGTCTTCCGCCGCTATAATCTGAAAACAGGCTCCCTGTATTGGGGCATCCTCATAGGTAAAGACCACATCCGTATCCTCCTCTGCTCCCGCCACCTGCTCTCCATGCTTATAGATCTCGATAATCCCTTTCTGTTCCTGATTTTTCTGCAATACAGTTACCGTGAGATTTCCATAGGCATCACAGAGAGCGTATTTGCTGATCCCCATCTGCCCATCCGGATATACGGAACCATTTTCAATGGCAAATACGGTTTTTCCTTTTGGTGCATCCGCAAGTTCATAGCTGTTTCTGTCTTCTGTGCTCGTATCTTTCACCGTCTGCTCTGCTCCATTTACCACATACCCCGTTGGTGCTGTCAGTTCTGTCAGTTCATAGGTCCCCACCGGAAGTTCTCTGGGAAGCGTAATGTAGCAGTCCACTATCTTCCCATCCTTTTTCAAAAACGAGGTTTCATAAGGATGTTCCCTGGTCCCGGTAAGAACCTTTCCTCCCGGATAGTAGTAGCTTAGATACCCCTCCTCATCCAGCCGCCAATTAAGGGCCTTTAATGCTTCTTCTCCCGCTTCTGAGGACAGACACCGGATGCGGTATCTGGCTCCCTCTTTCAAAACTGTCCCTCGCACCAGTTCTTCTGCTTTCACATAGTTCCCTGGCTGTACCAGAAATTCTTCGTCCGCTTTCACAATGCGAAGATAGGCTGTCGTTACCGTGTTATTGATTACTCTCTGCTTCTGGAGCAGGCGGCCCTCACGCTCCTTTGTGTCCCTGCGATCTCCATAACGAATACTTTCCCTGACCGTATAGGTCTTTTCTACCGTTCGTCTGCCTGCATCCGTATAGAGAACACCTCCGTCCATAGTAATATGGACAATAAAGGGCCTGGCTGTTACATGGTATTCAGGTGTGGTGGTTTCCACAATCACATAGGTTCCAAACGGCAATTCCGGAGTCTCGATGCAACCATCTTTGTCTGTAAACATCTCCGCTACCTGATACCGATTGGCAACACCTGTCCCTGTGAGCCATTTACGATCGCCTGCAGTCCATTCCTCCTGACCGGTACGTTTATATAAAGTTGCTTTGGGTTCATTGGTGAAATCGTAATCATAGAAAGTCCTGATATCATCCGGACCCCAGACACCATTTACAGGTGTAAGAATTCCTTTTTTTACCTGGGAAAGATCCTGAATCAGATATACAGAAAATCCGGCTCCCTCTACAGGGGAAAGGTCTGTGTCATAAGCATTGTCAGAGGTTTTAACAAATTTGATTCCCTGCTTTATCACATAGTCGCCAGAATATACCTTATGAGAGTTGTCTCTGTCATCTACAGTCAGCAGATTATCCGCCTCACTGGCTCTCTCATTCCGAACCTCCACTTTCGTCATCTGATTCTTGTAGGTAAAGGTTACAGGATAGCGGGCTTCGTCCAGCATGTAGCCCGGTGCCGGTGTTATCTCTTTGATATAGTAGCTTCCCAGTTCCAGATCTCCAAATGCCGTCTTCCCTGGTGTTTCCTCGTAGGCAATGGTTCCTCCGGGCTTCTCTATATGGCGGCTTCCATCGGTATTCAGGATATAACCATCTCTGTTTTTCTTCGGTGACCTGCCCACCGTAGCTGTGCCGGCAAGCCCGTCTTTTCGAAGCAGGCATCCGGTCTTACCATCCCCGTGCATAATATCCTCTGCCGCATAAACTCCGTATACAGCCCCGTCAAGCATGGCCTCCCCCTGAGATGCCCCACTCTCACTCTCCATATCGCATTTCACAAGTTCCGCACTGCCAAGGGTCCTCTCATTGGTCAAATCAAATGTGACAGTCCCATTTCCCGATACAGAACCCGTTTGTTCATTCGCCTGCCACACATAACCTACGGGAGCAGTGATTTCCCGAACGCTGTAGGTATAGCTGGTTGATGCAAATGCCTGCTTCTTTGTCTCAAGTTCTGCCTGTGCCTCTCTCCGGGAAGTGTTCCCACTGATTGCAGCTTTTTGCTCTTCCGTCAAATCCTCATAATTACTGCAATACTCCGCCTGAAAGGATGCCGATTTACTGGTCTTATAGGAAGCTTCCCCATTTGCATCTGTAGTAACAGAGGCTATCTTTCCTCCATTTTCAAAAATATCTATTGTGCAGCCCTGTAATCCCACACGGGTCTGCCAGTCTGCTTTCCGCACTCGAATTTCATAAGAAACCGTAATAGAATCCTCTATGGAAGAAAATTCCGGCTCCACTTCCGGAATTTCCGGTTCCTCGGGTCCCTCTCCTCCGCCTGTTCCCGGCTGATAGGGGGATGTCGCCGGCTGCTTCTTGGTTCCCTGCTTTTGGGCATTGCCGTTAGAAGATCGATATACATAGTAGGGAACGGAGTGGCTGCATGCCCCCTGGTAGTAACCCCATACCAGTTCTGCCATATCAGCCGCTTCCTCGGAGGAGGTATTGAGCATAGAAGCTGCCCGGCTAATCACCTGTGTTTTGGAAAGGGAACCGGATTCCATATACAGCCAGGCCGCTATCTGAACCGTTGCATAAAATTTCCCCGAAAGAAAAGCATAGCTTAAAAGATATCCGATTCCGTCCTGACGGCTCTCATATTCGCCACTTCCCGCAAAGTATTTGTATCCATTCCTAGCACTCTTTCCCATACTCAGACACAAGGCCGGTTCACCGCCCAGGGTCAGTTTATAGATGGTACCGTGGCCCGTGCCGGAATATCCGGTGGCCGAAACAGACAGATTGGCTACCGTGTCCCCCGCCTCCAGAGCACCGGAAGCAAGAGAATATGTCGTAAGCAGTCCCATACCAGCCATAATCTTCTGGACCGCCATAAGAAGACTCTCAAATCGCCCTTCTTTTGCATCCGTTCCCGCCGCCTGCCAGCTTGTGTACAGTTGATTTTCTGTGTCCTCCTCACAATAGGCCATCAGAAATTCATAGACCTGATCCAGAGTCCATCCATCCTCTTTCAGTCTTTCCAGATCGGAAAGTTCCAAATCCTCAAATATGGTTCCTGCAAAGAATGCGGACACCGAAACCCCCTGCTTCAAAATATCCAGGATCTCATCCAGTCCCTGTCCGCTGTAAAGGTGCGGGTCCAGTTCCACCAGAGAATCACGAATAAATTCCGCCAAATCTCGTTCATAATCATAAAGTCCCTCCCACCAGGCCTCTTCAAGAGAATGTATATCTCCATAGCCACCCGGCAGATATCGTTTCATCCATTCTTGTATGCCTGCTACATCTCCATCCTGAAAATGATATTGTTCATCAACTTCCTCTCCCTCCATCTTCGGTGTTTCCTGTATTTTTTCTTCCGGTTCTTCCTGTGGATTTTGTTCTTCTTGTTGTTCTTGTTCTTTTTGTGTTTTTGGATCTTCCTGTGATTTTGCTTCTTCCTGCCCCACGTCCTCTTCCGTCATTTCTGTCTCTTTTTTCTCCTCCATTTGCTCTGGAGACTGCATATCTTCCTTTTCATTTGTGGTCTCCTTTTGCTGTTGATGCTGGGATACTTCCGGCTCTGCTTCCGCATGGACATACGAAGCCGCCGTCTGTGCAAGGATCACAGACAAAAGAAGCAGTGCCACTGCTCTTTTAAAACAATTTTTCCATTTTCTTTTCATAAAATTCCTTTCTTCACTTGTCTCCGGTTACCGATTTTGTTTTCATTTGCATGTTGTGGAATAAAAAAGAATTGTGGACGGATCTCACATGAAGCAGGGAGGAATTCCCCGAATCTTCCAATGATATGTTTCGTCCTGTTCCGTACTATAAATCATTTTCCAGTATTTGTCAATCCATTCTTGGACAATTTCTGATACTACTCGGCTACATTTTTCGACACCCATATTTTTGATACAATTATAGCCGTCTATCCTCAAACCTCCACTTTACAGAATCCGTTTTCCGAATTATAATGATACCAACTATTTCAGAGTTTGGAGGTGCTACTGTGAAAGATCTGCTTCTTGTCATTGATATGCAAAACGATTTTATCGACGGTGCTCTGGGTACAAAAGAAGCCGTCTCCATTGTCCCAAATGTAATTAAACATGTTCAGGAGTTTGAAGGCGACGTTCTTTATACCAGAGATACCCATTTTGAAAACTACTTAGAAACCCAGGAAGGAAAGAATCTTCCCGTTCCCCATTGCATCCGGGGAACTCATGGATGGGAACTTACGGATGAACTGAAAGCTCTGCGAGATGCCAATAATTCCCCTGTTCTGGATAAATTAACTTTCGGAGCAAAGGAACTGCCTACATATCTGGAGGCCCGCTATCCCAACGGCCTCGCAAGTGTGGAACTCATTGGACTGTGCACGGATATCTGCGTGATCTCCAACGCTATGGTGCTAAAGGCTTTCTTTCCAGAACTTCCCGTAAGCGTTACCGCTTCCTGCTGTGCCGGAGTTACACCCGAAAGCCACGAAAATGCTTTAAATGCTATGAAAATGTGCCAGATCACGATTCGTTAATCCCAAAGAACTCGTCCAGTCCATCAGCCATACCCTGGGCGAGTTTTTGCTGATAATCCTCCGATGCCATCTGAAGATCCTCTTCCGGATTGGTCATAAATCCCATCTCCACAATGGTTACCGGCACCTGACACCAGTTGATGCCACTCATGGTATCTGTCTCCCAGACCTTTCTTGCATTTGCCCCAGTGACGCTTACCATATGATTTAACACTGCTTTTGACAAAGACCGACTGCTCTCATAAATCCCGGGCATATACGGGTTGTTTGCCGTGGGGCAGATGGTCATGATTCCTCTTGCCGAACTGCTCTCAGAACCGTCGGCATGGATTCGTATAAATGCGTCTGCCTGGGCTTCATTCGCCATCTGGGCACGCTCTGCATTGCTGATATTTACATCATTGCTTTCCCGAATCATCAACACCTCATATCCCCTGTCAGTCAGTTCTGCCTTTAGCTTCAAAGCCACCTGCAAGGTCAATTCATACTCTCTTAAGCCACTGGCTACACCAGAGGTTCCACCTGCCACCTTGGCTTTCATCTCTGATGCCCCCGGCCCCACAGGCTCCTTTTCAGAGTTACCCTTTGCCTGATGACCGGGATCTATGGCCACCAGATACTTTCCGGCAGCGGCTTCCTGTTCCTCTGCCAGCCTTGCTTCTTCTTCCGCTTTTTCCTCTTCCCCCGCAAGCCGTGCCGCTTCTTCGGCAGCTTTTCGCTCTTCTTTTGCCTTTTTCTGCTGTTCAAGCTGCACCTCTTCACTTACAACTGCCACACTACCCGTTCCACCCTTACCGATCCCAATTTCTCCGACAGCTTCTCCTTTCCCACAGCCAGAAAGAGCAAAACAGCACATAAAAAATACTCCAAGACTCAAAAGTCGCTTTTTCATTTTAATTTACCCCTTTACAAAATTCTCTTTTTCGATTATAATATCACTTGCTGGAAAGCACAAGCTGGAATAGCTCAGTCGGTAGAGCACTTCACTCGTAATGAAGGGGTCGAGAGTTCAAGTCTCTTTTCCAGCTTTTTTGTTTGCTTAAAATCTGTCCTTTCTCATTCTCTCAAATGCTCTTTGTACCATTCGATCATGGCCTCTCTGTCTGACTCAAAGAACTGTGTGGAAATAAAAATGTCAGTGCCTTGAAACTGTAAGGCTTTTGCCCTGTATCTTTTGTAAGCAGAGTTCCCCATATTGTCTGTTCTGTTGTTTGCAACTGCCGGATAATCTGTAGCATGAAATAAAGACTTTGTATATTCCTTTGTTTTCAATTGTTCAAGTTCAGATACTGTAATCTTTGATTTGTTTATCAGATCTTCAATCAAATTGAAAAACAATTTTCCAACCGGCAATAAGCCTTCTGACCAGGTATTTTCATCGTTAATATCAAAAGGTGCATCTGAAAGAGAGAATTTAAAATCATCCGTTTCCAATTTCATTTTTAGCAGTAAATCTTTAATAAATGAAATGATATTATTTGCTGACAGATTGGCTTCATAAAAGATTCCGCTGTTATCGATTTGTTTTGCCCTTCGTAACTTTCTTTTATCGTTGCTTACATAGATTCTGTCTGCATTTGGAATGGAATAATCCCTTGCCGCCAGATCTTTCCATGTTTCTGTGTCCAAATCATAGGCAATATTAATAAACTTGAACAGCAAATCAGCCCAGCTTAATACTTTAACATACTCACCAGTAAACAAAAATTCCTCTGGCTTCGTATTTGAAAAGTTGATACCACTATCAACACCAAAACTCAATCCATTTGTATCCATAACATCAGCGTGCTTTTCAATATATCCGAATTTTTCAATCAAAATGCCCGAAAGCACTCCTGCCCTATTCAGAATGGCAGCTTCATTCCATCAATCTGCCGATAAAACTTCCTTGTTCAAAATATTTGCCTTTGAATAATCACGAATAATTTTTTTCTTCTCGTCAAAGGGCTTCGTTCCCAACTCACTGTTATACCCTGTAATTGTTAAATTTCCAAGTGTATGCAAGTACTTCGCATATACTGGGCCATAATTATCACCGACCTCTTTTTTCCATACAGCAGAATTTTCTTTCTGTGGTAAAATATGCTCAATTGTAAGATTGCTGACATCCAGACGTTCCTTTGTGGAGTTCTCAATTGCAGAAAGCACAAACTTACAAATGGGTTTCTTATATAAGGGCTTATTTATAAGAGCACGCTCAAATTCCTTATCCGTAGGCATGCGATCATTTGCTTTCAAATCATTCAGAAAAATTATAAATTTTTCATCGTAATTGTCATAATTCCCGTCAACAACTCTGTCATACATTGATTTCATGAACTTTGACAAGTTCTTATTAATTTCACAAGCGGTTATTCTGACAAGATATGTAAACAAATAATCCAGCACTTTGCAAAGGGTTTCTTCGTCAATATTCCGTTCCTCATAATCATCAAAAATCCGGAACAAAAGAGGAATAATGGTTGTCTGCTTAATCGTATAAAAAGCCTGTAGCCTGGTTAAGATGTCCTCACTGTAGTAATCATTTTCCCCAATAAAAGCTCCATAATATTTGGAAGTTCTCTTCAACTTTTTCAGCATATCTTCATGGCTTAAATGATTCTCTTCACAATGCTCTGTAAATAAACGATATGCATTTTTCGTGTTTACAGACTTGCTTATCTGAGAGTTCAAAAAATTTATAACAAAATCACCCAAATTTCGATAACCCACATTCTTTTCAATAACAGACCAATAATTCTCATAAAGTTCATCCTGGTTTTCATCATCCATGAGCAGATAATTCCGAATCAAATCTGCCAGACTTAATTCCAGCCCAGTGGAGTTGATGGACTCAAAAATCTTCTGCGGCTCATCGCCCTGTGACTTATCAAGAACAATTTCTACCATCTCAAGCTTTTTAATACCATCAAGAATATCGCTCAACTCAAATCCTGATGCCAGTGTGCCCTCAATCAGGTTCTTGAAGACAATATAGTTTTTATAGATATTGGAGTTCCGATCCATCTCATCCATTTTATCTTTTATCAGAAGTAACAGCTGCTCATGATCCGATTTCACCGGCTTTAATTTCAGCTTGTATTTTTCATCGCAATTTCTATTGAACATTACTTCTTCTATCTCTGTTTCTATTCTGACTGATACCCCTTTTGCAGCATCGTAAAGCGCCTTTAAAAGAATGTACACTGTAGTAAGACGCTGCTGCCCATCTATGATCAATGCCTCGGTCAAGTTGCTGCCGCCCTGACCAACAATATAAACAACGGTTCCCGTGAAATGCTTATGGTCCCGTTCATTTGCTTTCATAATATCCTGGTAGAGTTTTTCGCACTGAATATTGGACCAGTCATAATTGCGTTGATATACCGGAACTTTAAATACCCTTTTGTTTTTTTCGATTAAGTCCGAAAATACCCAAACCTTATAAGGCTGCATAAGCTTTGTCTCCTTTGTCTTTAATTATTTTGTTTTTTATCGGATGTCACAGATTCATATATTGTATCCATGCTTGGCTTATTAATATTCTTATTTCGTTGTTCATACATCTGGCTTGTCCAGTTTTCAAGCCTTTATGCGATATTATTATATCACTAAAGAGATCGTGATTCAATGGAACTCTCTATTCTTGATCTCCTTAGTCCGTCACTGTTATGACCCCCTCAAATGTAAAAAGTCTTCCGCAGGACTTTCCGAACCACCTCTCATGTGATATACTTCTTAGAATCTGCGAGACGACGATTGTAAGTCAGAAGACATCACAGAAACGATAAAGGATTGAGAACAATGCGAATTAATACTTTTTTAGATTTATGTTCAGGTATTGGTGGTGGACGTCTAGGTTTGGAGCAGGCAGGGCTTAAAAGCATTGGTTATTCAGATACCAGTAAACTTGCGGTTCGTACATATACATTAATGCACGATATCAGAGATGAACCCTACTACTATAATTTGAAGAAAATTAAAACTGAAAAGCTACCGCCTTATGATATGTTAATCGCAGGATTTCCATGTCAAACATTTTCTGTTATTGGCAGAAAAGAAGGTTTCTCTGATGATAGAGGACAAATAATCTTCCATTTGGCAAGAATTTTAGAGGAGACGCAACCTAAATGTTTCCTATTGGAAAATGTCAAAGGACTAGTAACCCATGATAAAGGAAATACAATAAAAACGATCATCAATGAATTAAATCGAGCAGGTTACGATGTAGTATATAAAGTTCTTACAAGTCTTGAATATGGTGTTCCACAAATGCGTCAGCGAGTTTACTTTGTTGGGATTAGAAAAGACTTCGGAAAAGATATTGAAGACTTTAAATGGCCAGAGCCGGTTGCGAAACCGCCTCTATCTGATTTTCTTATCAATGATAATGTGGCAACTCCGGAAAGACTTGAAATTCTTTCTTATTATTTAATGAATTCGACTAATAACGGAAAATACACCGTGGATGATATCAAAGAAATGGAAGGAAAAATAATCGACACTCGAATGAATGATCTTCGAATTTATGAAGGCCGATGTCCAACATTAAGAGCACAGCGAGATGGCCTTCTTTATGTAAAAGATCATACAATATACCAGCTGACAGGTTATGAGGCCCTGCTTTTACAAGGATTTCCAAAGAAATATGCAGACAGGGTAAAGAATGAAGTCTCTGACAGACATCTTCTTATGCAGGCAGGAAATGCTATGACAGTAAATGTTATCAAATTACTCGGTCAGTCCATTATAGAGTTTTTGGAGGATAATGATGAACCGATCCTATGTTGAATATGTCACAAAGTACTCTGATACCTATATTAGAGTTGTCCTTGATCCCGAATATGTTACTCGAATTCAAAAATTTGTTACTGAATTGGTCGAGGCAAAAGCAGAAGAAGCTCATCACAAAAAGGACTCTCACCAAGAAGTCAAAAGATTCACTACTGGCTTTTTGGGAGAAGCGGCACTTGAAAAATTATTGGGAATATCCATTATTGATTGGAGCATCGGCTATTCTGGTCTCTATCATACTCCAGATATTCCTGGTTATAGAGTCGGTATCAAAACAGTCGAACATGGCAAGTTCCCCATTATTTTCAAGAAAAACCCGTACTCACAAATAATATGTATAAAAAGCACTCAGTATAACAACCTGGTGTTCGTATGTGGTCTAGCCACAAGTGATGTTTTGAATAAATATCAAGATGATAATCTTATTCTTGACCCAAATTTACGAGCGAGAGGGACAAAAACAGGCTTCTATGGATTTGAGCATCTAGTTCCTATTCATTCGCTTAATGGTTTATCAAAATATAAAAAATGAAAGAGAGGTACTTAAAATGAGACCAGGAGAACAGTTTGAATTAGAAAGTTTGGAATATTTGAGAAAAAACTACAGAAGAAACGGTATAGAATTTATTCATCATGATACCTCTGACTCTACGGGGTCAGATATCGAAGTAATTATTAATGGTCGTTCCGAATTCTTTATCGAAGCAAAAGATACCGCAGCACAATCAGGTCAGTTTGTTCTTTTACCAAACGATGCTACTAGAACCTTTATATTCTCTCCTCGTAACAAAAGTCTTCCAAACAAAATGACAGAGCTTATGATAACTTATATGAATGAAAATTACGATAGGTTTAACTCTGCTGGAACTGCTGGGGAAGCACTTGATATTGACCCAGACATTTTTACTCAGTGGATTATTGGACACTATAGAGAAAAGAGGGTTAAATATGTAATAAGCAAAAGAAACCGTATGTTTATCTGTCCTATCGAAAAATTCGGTAAGTACTTTGAGGTATCAGCAAATTTCAGAATAAAAAAGAGCGGTTCAACCGAACCATCTGGAAAATATGTTGATAATGTTATAGCTGCCTTAAAAAATCAGTTTAAAATTACTGACGTTTACAAACAAACAGTTAACGGAAAGAAAAAGCTGTTTGCCAATGCACCAGCAAACCTTTCTAAGGTTCGATTCGAATTAGGCAACTATACCTATTACCTATCCCCTCAGGCTGATGCAGGTCACTTTGAAGTCAAACAGCTTTCAAATACCCGTAATAAAAATGTAATCTTTACTATAAATGTAAAGCAGGAACAATTGGCAGCTGACTTAGAGCAGTTTGAGTCAGAGTTGCTGTAATATTTATCCGTTCCTTTTCTATGCATCAATCATAAGCGTCAAATCATACGCTTCCAATTAAATAATGCCGCTAAATTTTAGCGGCATGGTTTCCTGCATTCCCCTGGCAGTTCCGGTGCCCAAGGCAGCAGATGCTCCAGCTTTGCAGTATCTATGGTTCCTTTTTCATCACACAGCCTTGGCAGCTCCGTCAGCAAATAGTTAAAATAATAATACGGTCTCAGATTGTTCAGCTTTGCCGTTTCCGATATGCTGTAGATTATGGCGCTTGCCCTGGCCCCCTTTACTGAGTCATGAAACATCCAGTTCTTTTTTCCGATACAGAAGGTTCGGATGGCTCGTTCGCTTGCTGAATTGTCGATTGGTACATTGCCATCCGTCAGAAATACTTTCAGGTACTTCTCCTGGTTAACGCTGTACCGGAGGCCTTCTGCGGTTTTTCCTTTTGGCGGGACCACCATGTCCTCCAGCTGCCTTTTGACCCATGCAAAATATTCCTCAACCAGCGGTTTTATGGTTCTTTGCCGCTCTTGAAGCCGTTCTTGTGCACTGAGGTCCTTTAAGGTTCCCTCCAGCTTATATATCAGTGATATCCGGCTCAACGCCTGGTATGCTATGGAACGCCTTACCGCATTTGGGTCTGCTTTGTCTGCGGCCTTTATGGAATCCGCATAATCACGTCTCGCATGGGCCCAGCAGTTCGCATTCACAAGCCCTTCAAGCTTGTCTTCAACCAGGTGGTACTGTTTCAGCCCGTCGGTAACAAGAATTCCCTTGTAATTCCGATAGAATGCAAGCGGCAGCTCATGGTCCCGCCCTTTTTGGTATTCATATATGACGATTGGACGGTCCTTGAAGAACTCCCCTGACCGGTGGACCCACATATAGCTTTTGCTGCCAGGACGGCGGTCGTCATTTATCACTTGTGTCGGAGTCTCGTCCGACTGGGTAACGGGCAGCGTGAGCAGCTCCTGTTTCATGCGTTCTACAAGCGCAGCGAAATATTTGTCCGAACTGCCCGTAATCCAGTTCGCCATTGTCTGTCTCGAAATGTTCACGCCATTTCGTATGAATTCCTGCTCAATCCGGTAGAGCGGTGAGGAGTTCACATACTTTGCATTCAAAATGGAAGCCAGCAGAGACGGGGTCACTATACTGTTTGGAAAAATGTCCTTTGGCCTGTCGCCACGCAGAAACTCATCCTGATGATATCCGTCCGTTCCCACATACACCTCCACCGTATGGATTTCAACCGTCCAGGATTCCGGCTCATGGCGCAGGCGTTTATAAGTTTCATCCGGCATGCACTTCCAGTTCCCCTTTCCGTAAAAAGCGTCCAGTGCTTCTTCGGAGACCGTATGTGCCGGAATGACTTCCTCGGGGAACGCTTTCAAGTCCATCTCACGCTGGCCCTTCGTTTTCTTTTTGCGGGGTTCGGGTGGGATTACCTGGTCTTCCTCCGGTTCGCCTGCGGATTCGTCACAAAGCGTATCCGCCTCATCAAAGAAAGACAGCTGACCGTCAATGGACTTCACGGTTTCCGTGCTGCGCCCGAAACGGTGTTGGTTGGCAATCCGTACCTGCTCTATGAGCTTTTCGACATTTTCGTTTAATGCATCAAGCTGGCCCTGCATCGTCAGAATGATTGTTATTAGTTCATCACGGCTTAGTGTGTTCAGTTCATTCAGGGTATGTTTTTGACTCATCCGGAGGCTCCTTTGCTATAGTTTATTATACTATAAAATCCGGAAAATGGCGAATTGGGGCGAACCCGTACTTCGTCAAAATGCCCATGGATGAGAACGTTTCACGGTCTCCTGTACAATGGGAAAACATAAGCTTTTCAAGGTTCGACATTTCTTCCGTAAAAGGCATACGGCCATGCAGGCGGCGTCTGCCAGCGGTTAAAGGGGCCGCACGGGCATTCCCCTTTCGGACAAAACAGGCACGAAAAAATCTCTGTTTTGCACAAACGTCAAAAGGCCTTTTGGGGATGCACTTCCCGGATCTTGGGCTTTAATGGGTTCAATCCCACCATAAGCATATGGTATTGCTCCATCGTAAGTTCCGCCGCCTCGGCAGGGGTACGGGGCCATGAAAAAGAACCGGATTCAAGCCTTTTATATAAAAGCAGAAAGCCGTCCCCTTCCCAAAGAAGTTATCCCGATGTTTTAGTTATTCCGATGCTGTCGAAACTTCATGGTTCCTACTATTGTTTATGCAAATAGCATCGGAATAAGTTTTTACTCTAAACCAT
>CAOJBY010000003.1 GCA_948330435.1 uncultured Lachnoclostridium sp.
AACCATGACTAATAATGCGGCGGTATCAGGAGGTACCGTCGTGTTATTTTTATATAAATGCTCAATGCAGTTTTCCATATGGACAGACTGGTCTGCTATGGACAGCTACTTTGAAAAACAGGATAAGCCGACTGTATTTATTGTGTTGGGAAAGGAAGTTATCGTTGATGATGAACGGTTGGCAACGGCATTATCAAAATTGCCGGAGTTAAGGCGGGAAGTTTTGTTGCTTTATTACTTCGTTGGCTATCGTGATGAAGCCATCGGCAGACAGTACGGGCGTTGCAGAAGTACGATAAACCACAGAAGAAATGTTGCGCTGAAACAGTTACGAAAAGAATGGGAGAAATTGAAACATGAGGAACAAAAAGCTGATACCTTTTGAGGTAATCGAAAAAGCCGTTGCCGGAGAGCCGGAAGCGGTAGACGCAGTATTGCGGCACTATACCGCATACATCAAATATCTGTCTATGTATAAAGGGCATATCAATGACGATACGCAGGACAGATTAAAGGCAAAACTGATTGAAGCCATATTGAAATTCCGCTTCGACCGATAGTAGGTAGCAAAGACAGGAAAAGCTGTCAAGGGTAGACTTCGCGCTACGCGCCCTTGACAGCTTTTCCCGCCTTTGCTTGTGGGTAGTCAAGAGGGCGAAATCAGCAGACTGCTTTCGCCCTCAATCTATTATGGGGATTGTTACGCAGTAGGGGTTATTTTGTCCTTGATTTATGCGGCTTTGCGGGTATTGAAGTGGCGGGGTAAGGGTTTTATATGTCTGCTCTCAAAAACGGTGTTCTATTGCGTAAAGACTTTAATTGTGAAATAATGAAATAATTTCCGATTTGACTTTTTGGCTGATTGATGATATACATATATTGTCTATAGAGCGATATTGCTCTATTAGATATCCAGTATCTTCTAAATAGATGTGGACACGTAGCTATTTCAAATACCTATGTTTATATTCTACGTTCCTATTCTAGCTAGGAGTGTAGATTTTTTATGTCGAAAGGAGTATTTGAAATGGCAAAATTGGTATTTAAAGCAGAACAATTTAAAAAAATGACAGATCCTGTAAATGCAAGTGGCAAGCATATAAAATATGTATGTTATGCACAAGCAAAATCCATTCCTCAAGAAATTGAAAATTGGATGGAAACAAATCCACGCGAACAAAAAATGACTACAAATGTCGCCAAAGCTATAAATGATAGCTTATTAGAGAACTTAAATTTTCATGAGTTAAATCGCGGAATTTTGCTTTCTGCTGAAAGTATTGATTATGATAACAAAAAGAAAATAGTAACTATTGTTTTATCTGATTCAACAAAGCATGGAAATATTGACGGCGGTCACACTTTAAGAGCAATTCTTGAAGCGCAAAAATCCGGTTTGCTTTCAGCTGATCGTTATGTATTCATGGAAATTTTTACGGGATTAGAAACACCTGTTGAATTAGCGGCTGCGCGAAATACATCTGTTCAAGTAGATTTAAAATCTATTGAGGAATTAAAGGACAGTTTTGAGGTAATAAAAAAAGCATTTAGTACATTATCTTTTTCAAATAGAATCGCATATAAAATGAACGAGCATTATAATGATCCCAATATTATTCCTATCGATGTTCGTGAAGTCATTACTGTTCTGAATATGTTTAATCAAGCAATTTATCCAATGAGGAATAATGATGGACGGTTATCAGAACTGCAACCTGTACAATGTTATACCGGAAAGGAAGCAAGCTTAAAACGCTTTTTAAATTTGGGTAAGGATAAACGCGAACATATTATTTCCAATATGACACCTATTATTTCTGATGTTTTTGCATTGTGGGATGATATTGAATGTAATTTTAATGTTATGGCTAGCCGAGCAGGAAAAAGATATGGCACTCGCAAATACGCAAAATATGCTGATGGTGAAATTGTAGGAAAATCAATTTACTCGCAAAGCGATTTACAGTATCTTGTTCCAAAAGGATTAATTTATCCATTATTAGGAGCTTTTCGCGCATTGATAGAAATAAAAGAAGATAAGTATTCATGGGTTGAATCGCCCAAAGTAGTTTGGGAGGCATTAGGTCCTCAATTAGTTGCAATAGTTTTAGAGGAAAAGGCGGAAACGCCAGACGTAATTGCAAAAAATAGTAATTTGTGGAGTAATCTATTTAAGGAAGTTTTTATCTATGGTCATAAAATGTGATTAATTCGTATTAAAAAATCTCCCCCTCTTTGCAAAGTAAGCAGGTGTAATTAATTACACCTGCTTACTTGCACCCTGTCTGTCAGCGTTATTGATAAGTTGTTGTGAATACTTCCTTATCAACGTAAAGCTAAGGGATACAGCGATTTTGTTTTTCTATAACTGTCAAGGACAGGATTATAGCACAACTAAATCAGGATGTCCACGAAAACAGAAAATAAAAGACGCCCTTTGTGCATAAGATTTGATGCTACAGTGACGTCTCAACAAGACTTTATAAAAAAGCTAGGCTTTTATTTATAAACGGGGATGTACAACCTGTACCGTGATGCCGCAATTAATGAAGCTTGACAGCTCTGTGGTATCGGCAGAATTATCGGTAACAAGAAATGAAATATCATTTAAGGCACCGGAGTAAAAGGCAGACTTTTCAGCAATCCGGCATCCCTCAGCCACAACAATCCGTTTGCCATGAGTCTGCTGGATTATTCGCTGATTAATATAGGATTCTTCTAAGATCTTACAGGTAAGACCGGAAAGCACGTCAATTCCATCTATACCCATAATACATTTTGTGGCAGAAATGCGTGATAATGTGTCTACCGCCATCCCGCCCACCAGTCCGGCACGATCTCTTTGCGTCTGCCCTCCAAGAAAACAAAGTTTTACATTAGGCCCGATGCTTCGTGCAAGAGTAAATAGGCTGTTTGTAACAACCATAACAGATTTATCCCCAAGATATTCAAGAACGTAGGAGGCAGTTAGACTGTTGTTCATTAACACTACATCACCATCATCAATCAATCCGGCAGCAGTTCTGGCAATTTCAAAAATTGCAGGCTGTTTTTCAAGAGGAGGCTTTGCAATGAGTGTGTGATAAGCAAGGGAGCCGGATTCTGAGATGGGAGAAGCTTTCGGGGTGGAAATAGTAACTGCTTTGACACCCCCGAAAAAGCGCATTACCTTGTTCTCGCTAGATAATGCTTCAATGTCTCTCCTGACAGTAATAGCACTAAGCTTAAGCACTTCGGCAATCTCATTTATATTGGTCTGTTTGCGATAATTAATATAATCAAGAATTTCTTCTCTTCTTTTTTGAATATTGTCCTGTGTATTGTTCATAAATATCATTTTATTCAGAATTGATCAATTAGTCAAGGGATAATTTTGCAAAAGACTCGTCGGTTTGCACAAAAATTGACTTTAATATTTGGTAGAAATGATGAATTGACATACTTATGATAAAATGTATAATAAGATTATCATTTAATTATCATTTAAATGCAAAAATAAAAAGTTTTATGAGAAAATAATGATAAAAAGGAGGGGAGAATTGAAAAAGTGCATTTAATAATAGATAATTACTGGGTAAAATTCATGTAGGAGGAAACTTAAATGTTGAATACGATTTTTCAAAGCATTTCTACGAACATTCTTACACAGCCGGCATATATCATTGGCTTGATGGTACTGATAGGTATGCTTGCATTGAAGAAAACATGGTATGAGTCTTTAAGCTCTATGATTAAGGCAACGGCAGGATACTTGATTTTGTCTATTGGATCGGGAGGATTTACATCAACTTTCCGACCGATCATCAATGCACTGGCATCTAAATTCCATATTACGGCATCTCTGATTGATACTTATACACAGCAGGCGCAGATGACAGATCCGGAAACAGGATTTTTTATAAATTTTCCGGATGCAATGGTTTACATATCTGTAGCCTTTGTGATTTCTATTGTAGTGAACTTTTTGCTGGTAGGCTTTAATAAGCTCACAAAGATACGTACATTGTATACTACGGGCCATGTAATTCAGTCCTATACTATGATTTGGTTCTGGTTTTTGGTTATTTTAAATCCAGGCTCTTATAATTGGGTAACTACGATTATGCTAGGTATCTTTGCTGGTTGCTGGGCCGCAGTAGGTTCCAACTTTACTGTAGAGGCTACTCAAAGGCTTACAGGTGGAGCAAACTTTGCAGTGGGACATCAGGAGATGCTTGGTATTCTGATTACCGATAAGCTAAGTCCTAAATTTGGAAATCCTAAGGACAGCTTTGAAAATCTGAAGCTTCCGGGCTGGCTCTCCATCTTTACGGATAATGTGGTTTCCACAACAGTTCTGATGTTTGTATTTATGGGAATTGTAATGGGCTTTATTGGGCCGGAGACGATGATGGAATTTGATCCCTCCCTTACTCCTGCCACATGGTATATTATGTATATCTTCAAAACTTGTGTGAATTTCTCTATTTATATGGTAATCCTTTTGACAGGTGTACGTATGATGGTTGGAGAGCTGACAAAGGCGTTCCGAGGATTCTCTGACAAGCTGCTGAAGGGTTCTATGCCGGCAGTGGACTGTGCAGTTACTTACAGCTTTGTTTCCGGTAATGTTCCGGTGCTTGGCTTTGCTATGGGTCTCGTTGGCGAGTTGATTGGAATTGCGGGACTGTTGATTTTTAAAGCTCCGATTTTACTTTTGCCAGCATTTATTCCGTTGTTTTTCGACAATGCTACTATTGCATGCTTTGCAAATAAGGCAGGTGGTCGTAAAGCAGCCATTATTATTCCACTCCTTAACGGCGTGTTCCAGGTTGTGGTTTCAGAGCTGATGCTTCTGTTTTTCCAAAACAGCGTTGGCTTCCACTTGAATGCATGGGGTGCGTTCTTTGATAATAACACCCTGCTTCCGGTATTCCTGGTAGGCTCCAAGCTTTTGAACCCTATAGTTATTATGATTTTGCTTTGTGTAATTATGCTGGTTTTGACACAGCTGTATTATAAGAAGCACAAGGAGCATTATTGGGATCATATGAATATTTAATAAGTTGCATATTAATTTGAAAACTATATGGCAGAGAGGAGAATCATTATGTTAAAAGTATTGGTTGCATGTGGAAATGGTATGGGTACAAGCATGCTAATAAAAATGAAAGCAGAGACTACCTTCAAAAAGGTGGGACTGGAAGCAACCTTTGAGCATGGAGCAGTAGGGGAAGCGGTATCCATGGCAGGCTCTTTTGATATTGTTTTCTGTCCAATGAATCTGGTTAATCAATTTGACGGATTTAAGAATGACAGTGTTAAGATCATTGGCATGAAAAATGTGCTTTCAGAAGAGGAAATGGTAGAAAAGCTACGAGAAAATGGCTACATAAAATAAAGTGAATAATGGGCTGTGGCAGGATATTGTTCTGCGGCAGCCTGTTTTGGGGTAAAAATGGAGTGTAAGGAAATAAAGCTGGCGGTATTTGATCTGGATGGTACTTTGCTAAATTCAAAAGATTCCCTGGAGAAGGATACAATTCTTGCGTTGCGTGCCCTATATCATCGGGGAGTAAGGATTATGCTTTGTACCGGAAGAGTGCCCTCTATGGTAGAGGCATATCTTTTTGAGATAGGAATAAAAGGAATTTGTGCTTGTGCTAATGGAGCTTATATTGTGGACAATCATGGTTCCCTAATATACCAGAAGCCCATTCCATCTGATATGCTGCTTTCAATTGTTGAACTTTTTGCTCAAAGACGGCTTACTTTTTCACTTATGGCAAAGAGGGATATCTATACATATGGAACAGCGTCAAGGAGGTGGGACAGATTTGAACGATATGAGGAACTGGCAAGAAACTATAATTTGCCATTTCCCCGGCTTTTGGAATATTCTCAATGGGAGGAGAATGGAAGCTTGCCTATTTATAAAATTCCGGTTATGGAAAAGGATGAGATTTGCTGTATGGGAGATTACGATAATGATGTATGGATGTTCAAAGAAGCCGGTATTTCGATTGCCATGGGAAATGTGCCGGATCGTGTTAAGTCTGCTGCAGATTATGTGACAGAGGACCACAATAAGGACGGAGCAGCAGAAGCAATTGCACGCTACATATTGCCGCTGGCAAAGGGAGGAATTTATGCGGATCAGATGGATTGATACATCTTGTTTTGAAATTGAATCAACTGAGGGAAAGAGAATAGTTACAGACCCTTATATTGATGAATGTCCAAATCACCCTATTATATCAAAAGAGGTGGAGAAAATGGACTATTTGTTGATAACACATACACATTTTGATCATATTACACAATTGGATTCATATTTTGAACAGCATCGTCCAAAAATTTTGGCATCAACCATAACCGGAATGCGTCTGTTGGAGCAGATGGATCTGTCCGGACAGTGTATTTATGGAATGGAGGATGGGGAGCTTTTAGATTTTGAGGACTTTTCATTCACTAGAATCAGTGGGCACCATACAATTCCGAACAGGAAAGAGCGCCATTTGATGCGGGAAAGTGTTGTTCTTGACGGATTGCCTACCATGGAGGGAGTATACAAATCCTTAATGTATGGTGGATACAACGATTTCTCTAACTTTCAAATAGAAACAAGAGATAATACCCGCATTCTTTTTTGGGGAGGAACAGTAGGACGTGAGGATATCCGAAAGGCAAGAGATTTGCGGCCAGACATTATTCTAATGCAGATTCCCAGTAATCCATCAGAGGCAATTGCAGAGTTTGTGAAGGCAGTAGGGGCTTCTTATGTGATACCACACCATCAGGATAGCTATCTGGGAGTAAAGGATGTAGATAACATGATGGAGAATTTTGGAAAAATAATTACAGAGAGAAATCCTTTGGTAAAATTTTTACCATTAATACCAGGAAAATGGTATGAGTTTCAAAAAGTGCTGGCGCCGATGGCCAAATAGGACGAGAAGTAATGGACTCAAAGAAAGAATGGGACAGTTGAGAAATATGATATTTTCAATTGTCCCATTCTTTTGTGGTTAAATAACGCCCTTCATCACCAGAAAGGATTCGGCACAGGTCACTTTGCTTTCCTGAGAGTCGTTACTACGGGCTTATAGAAAAGAAGAGCGATTGCCATATTAAGCCCTCCCTTATTGGAACTGCATGTACTTTTTCAGCGTGGGAAGCAAACCGGTTCCCTTTTACGTGTTCTCCTGTCTGGCCAGTTTTTTTCCGGATTTAATACTGCCATCTATGCCATTATTCCGGACTGTGTGGAATATGGAGAGTGGAAAACGGGGCTTCGCAATGACGGATTCCAGTATGCGTTTATTTCCCTGGGAAATAAGGTCGGGATGGCGATTGGAACATCTGTTCTGGCAGTTATGAAGCATTCATTCACAACGATTCCGGGAAAGCATATAATCAGATAGTAAAAGAGATACAGGAGAGAAAGACGGCATAGCCTTTTATTCCTGCGTGGATTTAATATCCGGCAGGTATACGGTGGATGCGAAATCCATTATGGAAATTTTCAGCTTTAATATTTCCAAGCCCATGAAGCTTCAGATTCACAGGGAAGCAGAGGAGATTGGGGAACTATTGGAACGGTTAAAAGAATTTCGGAAATAATGGCCGGTACAAAATTGCGGTCGCAATATTTCCTGCCCTATGCTATACTAAATGCATAAAAATCCTCGAAAGGAGCACGAATCCTATGCTGCTGGAGAAACTGGAACAACAGGCCAACTTTACAAACCATGAAAAAGAGGTAGCCTGCTACATACTGGAGCATATGGACAAGGTTCCGGAGATGTCAAGCGGAGAGCTTGCCCGGGCTTCCTTTACAAGCAAGGCCACCGTGGTACGCTTAAGCCAGAAGCTGGGTCTTGCGGGCTACCAGGAATTCAAGCTGAAGCTGGTGGAGGAAATCAATCAGAAAAGCCGCCTTTTTAAGCTGTTGGAGGAAGAACCCATCACGGCTGAGAGCACCTACACGGACATTATTCATACACTTCCCGTCCTTTATGACAAGGCGGTGACCAACACCCGGCTTGCCCTGGATAAAAATTCCATGAACCGGATTAACAATGTGCTCCAGAGGGCGGAGTGCATCGACCTCTACGGCACGGGCATCAGCTACATACTGGCCCAGTCGGCGGTGTTCAAGTTTGCCACCCTGGGATTGGAGTGCTCAGCCTATGAGAGCATCAACGGCCACTATCTGGCGGCCCGGAAGAATAAGAGAACCATCGCCTTTTTGATCAGCTTCACGGGAGCCAACCGCACGGTGATTCAGATGGCGAAGTATCTTCGGGAGGGGACAAATAATTATGTGGTGGGGCTGTTGGGCCCTCATAACCGGGTGTGCCGAAGATGGTGCCATGAAGTGGTGGAGATTCCCAACCGGGATTCGCTTCTGAGCCTGGACGTGATTACTTCCTTTTCCGCTGTCACCTATGTACTGGATATTTTCTTTTCCCTGCTTCTTGCAAAGTGTTATGAGGAGCATGCAAAATCCTCTCTGGAAATGCTGACCCATATGGATCTGCTTCTGGACAAGACAGGAAATGTCGGCGATGAATGACGGCAGGGAGCAAATAATCAGAAAATTCAAAATTTTGGACCTCTGTTACAAAGGCAGGGGTCCTTTTTTGACGATTTGTGAAACGATGAAACTATCCCCTTTCCCTCCGTTGCCGGGGAAAAATGCTTATGTTATATTCGATTTAACAAAAAACGGAACCGGATATTACGGAACCGGAACAGTAATATCCCCGAAACGCATAGAAGAATTTGCAGACGCATGCTTCTGCGGCTGCAAATTCTTCTGGGTAAGGATGTGTTGAGAGGGATATTACGGAACTTATAATAGGAGGGAATATCGATGGGAAAGTACCATGAGCTGGCAAAGGAGATCGTAAAAAATGTCGGCGGAAAAGAAAACATTTTAGGACTTGTACACTGTATCACACGGCTTCGCTTTACTCTGAAAGATGAGAGTATTGCAAAGGATGAGGTGCTGAAAGCCATGGAGGGTGTTGTCACCGTAATGAAAAGCGGCGGACAGTATCAGGTGGTCATCGGCAACCATGTGCCGGAGGTATATGAGGATGTGATGGAGCTGATTGACTTAAAGGAGGAAAGTGCTCCGGCAGCGGAACAAAAATCAGGGAAATTGCTGGATCGGGCCATTGATGTGGTATCCGGAATCTTTCAGCCTATTCTTGGAATCATGGCGGCCTGCGGTATGCTGAAAGGCTTAAATACATTGTTTGTAGCCCTTGGCCTGTACAGTGCCGAGTGCGGCGGTTATCTGATTATCAATGCGGCAGGTGATGCTCTGTTTACCTTTCTGCCCTTGTTTCTGGGCTATACGGCGGCAAAGAAGTTTGGATTAAAGCCTATGCTTGGCCTGGCTATCGGCGGTGCCATGTGCTACCCGGGTATCCAGGCGGGAACCCTGTCGGCGGGGCTGGAGCCACTGTACAGCTTATTGGAGGGAACCATGTTTGCTTCTCCGGTTTACATAGACTTTTTCGGAATCCCCGTTATTTCCGTGGATTATACGGGAACGGTAATTCCGGTTATCCTGGCAGTGTGGTTTGCATCAAAATGCGAGAAGTTTTTTAATAAGTTTATTCCGGATCTGGTGAAGTTTTTCTTTGTGCCCATGCTGACTCTGTTGGTGACATTGCCTGTATCCGTGCTTTTCCTCGGACCCATTGCAACCTTTGGTTCCACTCTGATTTCGGAATTTACACTGGCAATCCGCGGCTTTAGTCCTCTGCTTGCGGGAGGAATCGTGGGCTTTACCTGGCAGATACTTGTTATCTTCGGTATGCACTGGGGCTTCATACCAGTTTACATAAATAACGTAATGACTCTGGGCTACGACAATGTGATGATGCCGTTCTTTGCATGCACCTTTGCAACCTCTGCGGTGGTACTGGCGATTTTCTTTAAGACAAAGGATAAGAAGCTTAAGGAAATGGCGATTCCCAACTTTATCTCCGGTATCTTCGGCGTGACGGAGCCTGCTATTTATGGTATTTTACTGCCCCTTAAGAAGCCCTTTATCATTAGTTGTATTGCAGGCGGCATCGGCGGTGCTTTCTACGGACAGTTCAACTTCCGGAAATTTATCCTGGGCGGCATGGGAATCTTTGAGCTGCCCAATATGATGAACCCGGACGGAACCATGGGCAATATCATCGTGGCCTTTGCGGGAATCGCCATCTCCATGGCAGTGGGATTCGTGCTTACCATGATTTTTTACAAAGATAAGACACAGGAAGCTTCCGGTCTGGCATCAGGAGGAGCTGATGATGAAGTGAAAAAAATGGCTTTGGAGACGAAAGCAAAAGGTGAGAAGCTTGTGGTTGCAAGTCCTTTGAAAGGCGGACTGGTGGAGCTTAAGGATGTGAAAGATGAGGCGTTTTCTTCCGGTGCTCTTGGAAAAGGCGTTGCAGTAATGCCAAAGGAGGGTGTACTGTATGCTCCGGCTGACGGAACCATCTCTGC
This sequence comes from uncultured Lachnoclostridium sp., assembly GCA_948330435.1. GTDB lineage: Bacteria > Bacillota > Clostridia > Lachnospirales > Lachnospiraceae > Laedolimicola. The sequence continues at coordinate 10,495 of CAOJBY010000003.1, forward strand.
GTTTTTCCCCACAGGCCATGCCATTGGTCTCACCACAGACACGGGACTGGAGCTTTTGATGCATGTGGGAATGGATACGGTACAGCTTGACGGAAAAGGCTTTAAGCCTTTAGCGGCAACGGGAGATACGGTGAAAAAAGGACAGAAGCTTCTGGAGTTTGATATGGAGCTGATTCAGGAAGCGGGTTACTCTCTGGTAACGCCTGTGTTGGTGACGAACTCCGATGATTTTGCGGAGGTAGTATCCGTCAGGGCGGAGAAAGTGGAGCCGGGAGACTTGTTGTTGAGTGTTATGTAAGGGGGATATGGATATGCGAAAGGATTTTTTATGGGGCGGAGCCACGGCGGCCAACCAGTGTGAGGGCGGCTGGCAGGAGAACGGCAGAGGTCCGGCTCTTGTGGACGTGATTCCCTACGGAAAAAACCGGATGCCCGTTATGGAGGGCAGGATGGATTATCGGGAGCTGCCCGGTGACTCCGTTTACCCGGGAAGAGAAGCCATAGATATGTATGGTCATTATAAGGAAGACATTGCGTTATTTGCGGAAATGGGTTTTCGCTGCTATCGGTTCTCATTTTCCTGGTCCCGCATTTTCCCTACCGGGGAGGAGACGGAGCCGAACGAAACCGGATTGAGATTTTACGAAGACTTTATTGATGAACTTTTGAAATATAGCATTGAGCCTGTTGTGACCATCTGTCATTTTGATATTCCCCTCAATCTGGTGGATAAATACGGCTCCTGGAAAAACCGGAAAGTGATTGACTTCTATCTGAATTACTGCAACGCTATTTTTAAGCGATTTAAAGATAAAGTGCGGTATTGGATTACGTTCAATGAGATCAATATGCTGATGCATCTGCCTTTTATGGGGGCAGGGATTCGTTTTGCCGAGGGAGAGAATGAACTTGCGGTGAAATATCAGGCAGCTCATCATGAGCTGGTAGCATCCGCCTATGCCACAAAACTGGCCCACGAGACGGATCCTAAGTTCCAGGTGGGATGTATGCTGGCAGCAGGAAGCGTGTATCCCTATAGCTGCCGCCCGGAGGATGTATGGGAGAGCAGGAAGAAAGATCGGGAAAACTATTTCTTTATTGATGTGCAGGCCAGAGGAGAATATCCCGCTTATGCGAAGAAGCTTCTGGAGCGGGAGGGCATTCGCCTGGAAATGGGACCGTGGGACACTAAGATTTTGAAAGAGCATACGGTGGATTTTATTTCCCTGTCCTATTATAACAGCCGCTGCGTCAGAACCGACGGACAGGGGGAGGCTTCAGGGGGAAATGTCTTTGCTTCTGCAAAAAATCCCTATCTGGAATGCAGTCAGTGGGGATGGCCCATTGATCCTATGGGATTTCGTATTACCTTAAACGATCTGTATGACCGCTATCAGAAGCCTTTGTTTATTGTGGAAAATGGCCTTGGGGCCAAAGATCAGATGGATGAGAACGGAAAGATTGAGGATGATTACCGTATTGATTACCTGCGTTCCCATATCAAAGCAATGATAGCTGCGGCAGATGAGGATGGAGTGGATTTGCTTGGATACACGCCCTGGGGCTGTGTGGATTTAATCAGTGCCACTACAGGAGAGATGTCCAAAAGGTATGGCTTTATTTATGTAGATAAGGATGACAAGGGGAATGGAACCCTTAAGCGTGTGCCGAAGAAATCCTTTGGTTGGTATCAGTCTGTGATTGAGGCAAATGGGGAGAATTTAAAAGAAGAGGATTGATTTACAGGGAGTGTTGGGAAATAAGGAATGGAGGAGAAAGCAGTCTGAATCTTGACATGTAATGGGAAACGGTTTACATACGATAGAGGAGGAGAATATAGCAATGCCAGCAACAATGACGAAGGGCCGAATTCCCATGGAAGTAAAAAAATTGAGTATTTCTGCGAAGCGGCAGATCACAATCCCACAGAAATTTTTTACCATGCTGGGGTTTGATATGGAGGCGGAATGTACCGTGCGGGGGAACGAACTGGTTATTCGTCCGGTCAGAACTAATACGGGAGGAGAGTTTGCGGAGCAGATTCTGGCAGATTTGATAGCCAGGGGATACAGCGGCAATGAGCTTCTGGAGCGTTTTAAAAAAGTACAGGGGCAGGTACGCCCGGCCGTAGAAGCAATGCTTGCGGACGCAGAGAGGGCAGCATCTTCACAATCCGGACATATTTCTTATGAAGATGTTTTTGGTACGGAGGATGAGGAATGACTGTTGTGATTATGGCCGGAACCAGAGAGAATTTTTATGATCAGCTGAAGCAATATATGAGAAAGAGGTAGGAATCCGGAGTCACTGGATTACAATTAATTGAAGATGAAAAGAAATATAAGTGTTTTGGCTGGAATACTGTCCGCTCCGCTGCTGCACGTCTGAACTGTAACGATTGTAGTCTTGTACAATAGCTTGTAAAGAAAAAACACTTGACACCCACGCCTTTTTTGTGTATGATAAGTCAGGCAGGTGATGAGTTTGAAAGTAAACTTTCAAATCTACCTGGATGACGCAGTAAATGCGTCAGAAAGAGGAAAGCATGGAGAAGCTTTTGGAGCAGACACTGCTATATGATTTCTATGGAGAGCTCCTGACAGAGCACCAAAAGCAGATATATGAGGACGTAGTCCTCAACGATTACACCTTAAGCGAGGTGGCCCAGGAGCGTGGCATCAGCAGGCAGGGCGTTCATGACCTTATCAAGCGGTGCAATCGAATTCTGTCAGAGTACGAAGCGAAACTGCATCTGGTAGAACGGTTCCTGACCATTAAGAGCCGGATTGAGGAGATGGAGCATACCCTGCAAGATACGGAAGCACCGGACAAGGAGCAGCTTATCCGGCAGCTACAAGACATATTGGAGAATTTATAGATGGCATTTGAGAGTTTATCCGATAAATTGCAAAATGTATTCAAGAACCTGCGAGGTAAGGGACGTCTCACGGAAGCTGATGTAAAGGCTGCTTTAAAGGAAGTGAAGATGGCTCTTCTGGAAGCCGACGTAAGCTTTAAGGTAGTAAAGCAGTTCATCAAGTCTGTGGAAGCACGTGCGGTAGGTACCGACGTGATGAACAGTCTGACTCCGGGCCAGATGGTGATCAAGATTGTCCATGAGGAGATGATTCACCTTATGGGAAGTGATACCACAGAGCTCAAGCTTAAGGGCGGCAACGAAGTGACCGTTCTCATGATGATGGGACTTCAGGGTGCCGGTAAAACCACCACGGCGGCCAAGATTGCCGGAAAGCTGAAAAGCAAGGGAAGAAAGCCTTTGCTTGTGGCCTGCGACGTATACCGTCCCGCAGCCATTAAGCAGCTTCAGGTAAACGGAGAAAAGCAGGGCGTAGAAGTATTCACCATGGGCGATAATCAAAAGCCGGTGAATATAGCCAAGGGTGCATATGAGCATGCGAAGAAGAACGGCTTCAATGTTCTGATTCTGGATACGGCCGGCCGTCTTCATGTAGATGAGGATATGATGGCGGAGCTTCAGGAGATTGCATCCAATCTTGAGATTGACCAGGCACTTCTTACCGTAGATGCTATGACAGGCCAGGATGCAGTCAATGTGGCAAGTACCTTTGACGAGAAGATCGGGATTGACGGAGTGATTCTTACCAAGCTGGACGGCGATACCAGAGGCGGTGCCGCATTGTCCATCAAGGCAGTAACCGGAAAGCCGATCCTTTATGTAGGCATGGGGGAGAAGCTTAGCGATCTGGAGCAGTTCTATCCCGACCGCATGGCTTCCAGAATCTTAGGCATGGGTGACGTGCTGACACTGATTGAGAAAGCCCAGGAGACGGTGGATGAGGAAAAGGCCAAGGCCATGACCCAGAAGCTAAAGAAGAACCAGTTTGGCTTTGACGATTATCTGGAAAGTATGAACCAGATGCGAAAGATGGGGGGCTTAACTAGTATCCTTTCCATGATGCCGGGAGTGGGAAGTCAGCTAAAGGGCCTGGAAGATGCCATTGACGAAAAGAAAATGGCACAGATAGAGGCAATTATCCTGTCCATGACCCCAAAGGAACGCTCCAACCCGGAGGTGCTCAATCCGTCCAGAAAGCATCGAATAGCCAAGGGAGCAGGCGTAGACATCGCAGAGGTCAACCGCCTGGTAAAGCAGTTTAGTGAGATGCGTAAGATGATGAAGCAGATGCCCGGTATGATGGGCGGCAAAGGTTTTGGTAAAAGGGGACGTTTTCGAATGCCCTTTTAACATAAAAGCAAAAGAAGAAATCAAATTTTGGAGGTGAAAGAGATGGCAGTAAAGATTAGATTGAGAAGAATGGGTCAGAAGAAAGCTCCTTTCTATAGAATTATCGTAGCAGATTCCAGATCCCCGAGAGACGGCAGATTCATCGAGGAGATTGGCACCTACGATCCGAGTACAGACCCCAGCACATTCAACGTAGACGTTGAGGCAGCAAAGAAATGGCTGAACAATGGTGCACAGCCCACAGAGGTAGTAGGCAAGATCCTGAAAGCCGCTGGTGTTGAGAAATAAGCCACAAAGCTTTAAAAAAGGCAACAGCGTTGTTATTGCTCATAGAATGGGCAGCGGCGACGCATTCGGAGGAAAGATATGAAAGAATTAGTAGAGGTGATTGCAAAATCACTGGTAGAGCATCCGGAAGAAGTTGCTGTGACAGAGACGGAGAATGAGAAAACCATTCTCGTTGAGCTTCGCGTGGCACCATCCGATATGGGAAAGGTGATCGGCAAGCAGGGCCGCATCGCAAAAGCGATTCGCTGTGTGGTAAAAGCAGCAGCATCAAAGGAAGAAAAAAAGGTTGTAGTGGAGATTCTGCAGTAGAATTTCCACAAAACAGACAGGCGGGTGGAGACACCCGCTGTTTTTCAATCAGAGGAGATGAAAATGGAGTCATATTTAAGGGTAGGTGTTATCGCATCCACTCACGGCTTAAAGGGTGAGGTTAAGGTATTCCCCACCACAGACAATCCGGAGCGTTTTCGTGATTTAAAACAAGTGATTCTGGATACCGGAGATGAATATAAGTCCCTCCATGTGGCTGGTGTGAAGTTTTTCAAAAACCAGGTCATTTTGAAATTTCGGGAGTTTCAGGATATTAATGAGATAGAGCAGTACAAGGGAAAAGACCTGTTAGTGACCCGGGATCAGGCGGTCCCTTTGGAAGAAAATGAGAACTTTATTACGGATCTCATTGATATGGAGGTCTATACGGACGAAGATAAACGTCTGGGAATCTTGAGAGATGTATTACAGACGGGAGCGAATGATGTCTATGTGGTAGAGACAGAGGAAAGAAAAGAAGTGCTTCTGCCTGCCATTCCCTCCTGTATTCTTAAGGTAGATGTGGAAAGGGCCCGGATGACCGTGCATATATTGGAAGGATTGTTACAGTAATGAATTACCATGTATTAACTTTATTTCCGGAAATGATTGAGAAGGGGCTTCGCACCAGTATTTTGGGGCGGGCAATGGAAAAAGGACTCATTACTTTGGAGACTGTGGATATCCGAGGTTATACGGAGGACAGGCATAGAAAAGTAGATGATTATCCTTATGGCGGCGGTGCTGGAATGGTGATGCAGGCGGAGCCAATATATCAGGCCTGTGAGGCCGTACAAGACCGGATAGCCGGAAAGAGGGCAAGGGTAATCTATGTTACGCCCCAGGGTCATGTGTTTAGTCAGGCCATGGCGGAAGAACTTTCAAAGGAAGAAGATTTAATTTTCCTTTGCGGCCATTATGAGGGAATTGACGAGCGTGTGCTGGAGGAAGTGGTCACGGATTATGTGTCCATTGGAGACTATGTGCTCACCGGCGGAGAGCTTCCGGCCATGGTGATGATTGATGCTATTTCCCGTCTGGTTCCCGGCGTTTTAAGTAATGAAGCATCAGCAGAATTCGAAAGCTTTTATAACAATCTTCTGGAATATCCTCAATACAGCCGTCCGGAAGTGTGGAGAGAAAAGCCGGTTCCGCCGGTACTTCTTAGCGGAAACCACGATCGAATCGAGGATTGGCGGAGGGAACAATCCATTTTACGAACAAAAGAACGTCGTCCAGATCTCTATAGACAATATGTGAGAAAGCAAAAACTTTTGGATGCACATAAGTGCCTGTCTAAAAAACGATTAAAAGCGATAATATATGAAAAAGATGTGTTGGTAGAGTTTGCCTGTGAAAAGAAATGGTCTCAGGAATTTTGTGAATTAGCCAGAGAATTAGACTTAAAACTGATTCTTGTATCAGAAAATACTCCGGAGGCATTCAGTGAAGTTTTGGAGAAAGAGAAACTGAAAAAAAGAGAGATACTTGTGTTTGCCTCAACGGTAGAATATCTTACTGCCGCCAGAGAATGCAGACTCAGAACGATTTATGCCCCTGATGATGTGTCGGAACGGGAGCCGAAAGGACTCATCTATTATCAGAAGATTACTGACCTTTTGGAGGGAATGGCAATCCTGAGACGGCTGGCATAAGTGCCTGACGAGTCAATGCCTGTGGAGAAAGGGAAACTGTTAAAGTGAAAAGGACGCTTAAGCATTGTGCTCTGGCACTGTTGATTCCATGTATGTTAAACTTCATACTATTATTTGATGGGGCCAATCAGAGAATGGCTATGTCCCAGATACCTTTTGCCATTCGCATTACAGGGTTGGTTACTCTTGCGACATGCTTTGGATTGGTGTACCTTGGACTTTTGGTTATGCCGGCTTTTGATACTGTGAAAACAGGTCTGCGGGTTCGGATGATGCTTGGAGGAAGAAGCCTGGTGTACGAAGGTCTCTATGCAATGGCAGTTGAGATGGTGATTTTTTCCGTCTTTTACATATATAAGGCAGAAATCTGTGACTTTGGCAATGGAATTCTGATTGTCAATGGAATCCTGGCAGTAATAGGTGCCTTTTTTTTGATTGGAGTGGGAACTCTTCGGATTTTTTGTACTTCCCGTCGCTTGAGCATCGCAAGGCGTGTGGCGATGCTCCTTACCATGTGGATTCCACCAATTAATCTTTTTGTACTTCTTTATGTCTGTCGGCTTGTGTATGAGGAATACGATTTTGAACGAGAAAAAGTACTCCTTCGGGAACTAAGGGTGGATTCGGAACTTTGCAAAACCTGTTATCCTTTGCTGATGATTCATGGTGTGGGTTTCCGCGATCTAAGGTATTTCAACTATTGGGGCAGGATTCCGGCAGAACTTAGGCGAAACGGTGCTCTTATTTATTATGGCAATCAGGAAGCTTTTGGAACCATTGCCTCTAATGGGGAGGATATCCGAAAAAGAATTTATGAGATTATGGAAGAAACAGGAGCAGAAAAGGTGAATATTATTGCCCACTCCAAAGGGGGACTGGATGCCCGTTATGCCATTTCGACCTTAAAAATGGCTCCTTATGTGGCCTCTTTAACTACTATGAGTACGCCCCACAGGGGATGCCGTTTTGTAGATTATGCCTGCCGTCTTCCAGAGGGGCTTTACCGTTTTGTGGCAGGCTGCTTTGACCGAACCTTTGGAAAATTCGGAGATCGGAATCCGGATTTCTATACAGCGACCCACCAGTTTTCAACAAAGGCCAGTGCCGAATTTAATAAGGAAACACCAGATGCACCGGAAGTTTATTATCAAAGTTATGCCTCAAAAATGAAATATCCCTGGAGCCATATGCTCCTTTCCATTCCATGGTGTATGATCCGCCCCTTAGAGGGTGACAATGACGGACTGGTCAGTACCTATTCTGCTAAGTGGGGAGAATTTCAGGGTGTCTTTACCAATAAGCGGACACGGGGGATTTCTCATGGGGATATGATTGATCTGAAACGGCAGGATTATAAGGGCTTTGATGTGGTGGAGGCTTATGTGCAGATTGTGGCGGAGCTTAAACGGAAAGGCTTTTAAAAACAGAGATAGATAAAGAATAAACGGAAAAGCTTTTATGGTTAAAGGGAAGAAAATAAAAGAGATGAAGAAAATTTATCTTGTACTGATTAATAAAAAAGCAGAGATGGCAAAGTGCGTCCTGTATGGCATGTTTATCCTAAGCTATCCATGGATTTTCCAGTCATTAGAAGCTATGATAGGACATAGATTTGACAATTTGAATCAGATCTATATATGTAAAATAAGCTTCCTTTTTCTTCTTTGTGCCCTGCTTGCATTGGCTCGTTATCAATCTGTTTCCTTTTTGAAAAAGAATTGGGAAAGCTTGATGCTGCTTGGCGTATCTGGCATAAAAAGCTTTCTCTTATTTTTGTCTGCAAATACGGAGCTCTTATTTTTGCAAATTTATTGCGGAACTATGCTTTTTCAAATGCAGGAAATCAGATTCGGTTTTGCTGTGTTGGTTCAGGCTGTTTATGGGATTTTTGTCTGTGCAGCAGGGATGCTGTTGGCAGTTAAGGCTCATGGAAAAATCCTGACTTTTTTGAGCGTTGGAGTTATTGGGTGCATAGTTGTTTTCTTTGGAACCGGACATATAAACTACTATGTGGTGTATGAATGGATGATGGGAGAGGGTGTCAGCAGAGGTTTGTTTTCAGAGAATCCCTGCGTGTCAGTGGCATTTTTGATTTTGTCGCTGAGCCTTGCATGGCTTGCGGTGTGCCTGTACGAGTCAGCGGATATGTCGGTGATTGCTGGTTCTTGGGGATTTTTGTTCACAAGGCGTAAGGCAGAGCCTAAGAAATCCTTTTTCAGAAAGAGCAAATTTCGTCCATCGAGATATTACTGGATGTATCGAGACAGAGAGTTTTTTCTCTGGAAGCTGTGTTCCATGATGTTTTTTATTCTGGTGTGCTGTCTTGAGAATAGTTCTCTTGCAGTTTTTTTTACTGCTTATGGGATTTGCCTGATTACGGCATTTTATTTTAAAGATATCTACAATCTTGAACAGAAAAAGTTCCTTATTTATTTTATGTCGGATTATCCATATAGAAAATTTTTTTCGGATGTGGTGAAAGAGGGGATATACCTTTTGGGAGATCACATTTTTTTAACACTGATTCTTTTTCGACTTCGGAGTTTTGCGGATTGCATTACATTTCTTTTATTGGCAATCGCTGTTTTGAGTATTACTATTTTTGTAAATGCCAGCTTGTTTGCAAAATATCCGAGGCGGCAGTACCAGATAGGCATTTGTATTGCGTTGATAAAATTGCATTTTCCCATAGGGAATTTGTTTTTTCTGTATCAATGGATTTTGCAGGGAAAGAAGAATTGGGAGCATCTAAGCTATGAACACAGAACATGATTTGATTTTAGAGCATGTGACAAAAATATATGATGGAGGCCATGGAATTAAGGATCTGTCAATAAAGCTTTTGTCAGGAGAGATTGCGGCGTTTATCGGCCCAAATGGTGTTGGAAAGACGACTCTTGTAAAGGTTGTGGCAGGGTTGCTTCCTATATCGGAGGGCAGCATCCGCCTGTATGGACAGAGCATCAGGGAACGTTCCTTAAGGGCAAAGATTGGTTACATGCAGAGCGATATCAGTTTTTATGACAAAATGACGGTGCATGAGGTGCTGGAGTTTATTTGTAAAGTAAAATTCGGCGGAAATTTTTATGAAGAAATTGATCCGTATCTGCAAAGCTATCACTTATATGAGCAGCGGAATTTCCGGATTCATCAGCTTTCTTTGGGGATGAAACGGAAGTTGTCTCTTATTATGGTGCTTATAGGGACACCCAGACTGATTCTTCTGGATGAGCCTGAGAGCGGGGTGGATACTTATGGAATTATTCAATTTAAAGCAGATTTGTCTGCCTGTGCCCGAAAGGGCAGTATTGTGATTCTGACCAGTCATGTGCTGGATTTGCTGGAGAAAGTATGTACAAGATGTATTTTTCTTAAGGATGGAAAGATAGCGGAGGATTTGTCTTTGACTGGAAAGACTTTGGATTTGGAACAGGTTTATGAGAGGGTGTACAGCGATAAGGTGTAATTATGGTAAATATTCATAACATATATTTTACTTATAATGTTAACCGTGCTAGAATACCTATAGAAATCATAAAAAGCAGGATGACAGATATTGTGGAGGAGGAAAAATCAATGGGAATGACAATGACACAGAAGATCCTGGCGGCCCACGCAGGGCTTTCGGAGGTAAAGGCCGGACAGCTTATTGAGACGGATCTGGATCTGGTACTGGGAAATGACATTACAACGCCGGTGGCTATCCGTGAGATGGAGAAAATGAAAAATAAGGAAGTATTCCACAAGGATAAAATCGCCCTGGTTATGGATCATTTTATTCCAAATAAGGATATTAAATCTGCGGAAAACTGCAAGTGTGTCCGTGAGTTTGCCTGTAAGCATGAGGTAAGCAACTATTTTGATGTGGGAGAGATGGGAATTGAGCATGCTCTGATTCCGGAAAAAGGCCTGACTGTGGCGGGAGACTGTATCATCGGTGCAGATTCCCATACCTGTACCTATGGTGCACTGGGGGCGTTTTCTACGGGAGTTGGAAGCACGGATATGGCTGCCGGCATGGCGACGGGAAAAGCGTGGTTCAAGGTGCCCTCTGCGATTAAGTTTAATATCGTAGGAAAACCCTCGAAATGGGTCAGCGGCAAGGATGTGATTCTGCACATTATCGGTATGATCGGCGTAGACGGTGCTCTCTACAAGTCTATGGAATTTGTGGGAGAGGGAATCAAAAATCTCTCTATGGATGATCGCTTTACCATTGCAAATATGGCCATTGAGGCAGGTGGGAAGAATGGAATTTTCCCGGTAGATGATCTGGCTGTTGCTTATATGAAAGAACATTCCGAAAGGGAATATAAGATTTATGAGGCTGATCCGGATGCAGAGTATGATGAGGAATATACGATTGATTTAAGCACTCTTAAATCTACCGTGGCATTTCCCCATCTGCCGGAGAATACGAAGACTGTTGACGAAATTACAGAGGATGTGGTGGTAGATCAAGTGGTGATCGGATCCTGTACCAACGGACGTATGGATGACCTGCGGTCGGCAGCCGGAATTTTAAAAGGGCGAAAAGTGAAAAAGGGACTGCGCTGTATTGTGATTCCCGGAACACAGAAAATTTATATGGATGCTATGGAGGAAGGGCTTTTAAAAATCTTCATTGAGGCCGGAGCTGCAGTAAGTACACCTACCTGCGGTCCCTGCCTGGGCGGATATATGGGAATTCTTGCGGCCGGAGAACGCTGTGTATCTACAACCAACCGGAACTTTGTGGGACGTATGGGACATGTGGATTCGGAAGTTTATCTAGCAAGTCCGGCAGTGGCAGCAGCCAGTGCAGTAACAGGCAAAATCTCGGCACCGGCAGAACTGGGATTATAAAAATCAGGAGGAAGAAAATGCAGGCAAAAGGAAAAGTATTTAAATATGGAGACAATGTAGATACGGATGTTATCATCCCTGCCAGGTATCTGGCAATCGCAGATCCAAAAGAACTGGCAGAGCACTGTATGGAAGACATTGACAAGGAATTTGTTCATAAGGTACGGCCGGGAGATATTATGGTAGCTAGCAAGAATTTTGGCTGTGGCTCATCCAGAGAGCATGCTCCACTGGTAATTAAAGTTTCCGGGGTATCCTGTGTAATAGCAGAAACTTTTGCACGAATTTTTTACCGGAACGCTATCAACATTGGTCTTCCGATCATTGAGTGCCCGGAGGCGGCAAAAGATATCAAAGACGGTGATGAGGTAGAGGTGGACTTCGACAGTGGCAAGATCTTCAACCGTACCACGGGGAAAGAGTATCAAGGTCAGGCATTTCCGGAATTTATGCAGCGGATTATCAGAGCAGAAGGGCTGATTAATTATATAAATGAGAAGTAATGCTTGCTTTTTTATCTGCTCCATGCTATAATGATTTGCGTTGTGATAAAAGAGATGGTCCGCTGCTGTAAAGAACAAGAAGAAAAGTTCCTTTTGGATTAAAAGCAGATACGTGCCGGCCTCCGGTGCGGCTTGTATGACTTCTGGATTATAGTAAGAACATCCGAAATTAAAAGGAGGAAGCAACGAAATGAACGAGATTATTAAGAATATTGAAGCCGATCAGCTGAAAGCGGAGCCGCCACAGTTCCGTGTGGGTGATACCGTAAAAGTATACGGCAAGATCAAAGAGGGTAATCGTGAGAGAATCCAGGTCTTTGAGGGTGTTGTCCTTAAAAAGCAGGGTGGCGGTGTCAGAGAGACCTTTACAGTGAGAAAGAATTCCAATGGCGTAGGCGTTGAGAAGACCTGGCCCTTACATTCCCCCAATGTGGAGAAAGTAGAAGTGATTCGTCGTGGAAAAGTAAGACGTGCGAAGCTGACCTACTTAAGAGGACGTGTAGGTAAGCGTGCGAAGGTAAAAGAGTTGGTAAAATAGTCGCAATTAAATAATCAAAGTAGGGGGGCTGGCGCAAAATAAGGAATTTGGATTTTGCGTCAGTCCTTCTTTTGTATTATACGATTTGCACTTTAAAGGAGACATTATGGCTGGTTTAACCTTTCGGCGGCGAAAAAAGCGGATTAATATAAAGGTAGTAAAAGAAGCCCTGGTGTGGATAGGCGAGGTGATGTTGGCATTTGGCTTTGCCTGTATTTTGGTTTATTTTTTTGGTGCAATTTTAAGTAATGTGGGCCAGTCTATGGAACCTGCCATCTATAGTGGGGATCAGGTTCTTGTTAACCGCTTCATTTATCGAATAAAAGCTCCGACTTATGGAGATTTAATCGTATTTAAACCGAATGGAAATGAAAATGCTCACTATCATATAAAGCGGGTGGTGGGGTTGCCGGGCGATACGGTCACGATTGAGAGTGGCAGGGTATTTATTAACGGAGAGATCCTGGATGAGAAAGTGCTTACGGACAGTATGAATGATGTTGGTGTGGCGGAGGTTCCCATTTATCTGGGGGATGACGAATATTTTGTTTTGGGGGACAATCGAAACAACAGCGAAGACAGCAGAAGTGCGGATATTGGTAATGTTCAAAGGAAAGATATAATGGGGATGGCCTGGTTTAATATTACGCCGGGAGAACGCTTTGGATGGCTGCCGTAACATTTTCGTGTAAGGGGGATGATTAAAATGAATGTACAATGGTATCCGGGGCATATGACCAAAGCAAAACGGATGATGCAGGAAAATATCAAGCTGGTAGATTTGATCCTGGAGTTAGTTGATGCAAGGCTGCCTTTTTCCAGCCGCAATCCAGATATAGACGAGATGGGCAGACAGAAAGCCCGGATTATTCTGTTAAATAAATGTGATTTGGCGGATGAAAAAAAGACGGTTCTTTGGAGTGAATATTTTCGAAAACAGGGGTTTCAGGTGGTCTTGATTAATTCCAGAAGCGGTGCCGGTCTCAAAGGAATTCATGCTGCGGTGCAGGAAGCCTGTAAAGAAAAGATAGAGAGGGATCGAAAACGGGGAATTCTGAACAGACCTGTCCGGGCTATGGTGGCGGGCATTCCCAATGTGGGTAAATCCACCTTTATTAATAGTTTTGCGGGAAAAGCATGCACGAAGACCGGCAATAAACCAGGAGTGACCAGAGGTGCCCAGTGGGTGCGTTTAAATAAGCAGGTAGAACTTTTGGATACACCGGGAATCCTCTGGCCCAGATTTGAAGATCCAAAGGCGGGAATGCTTTTGGCTATGATTGGTTCTGTCAAGGACGAGGTCATAAATACAGAAGAACTGGCATTGGAAGTGCTTCGTTTTCTTAGGGAAGAATACCCGGGGGCTCTTGCGGGCCGGTATGGAATTTCGGAGACAGGAGACGCATTTTCCATGTTAAGTGAGATGGCAGAAAAGAGAGGATGTCTCTTAAAAGGCGGGGGACTTGATATCGGAAAGGCTGCAGGGATTCTGCTGGAGGAATTTCGTAACGGAAAGTTGGGAAGATTTACCCTTGAGATTCCAAAGAAAGAGAATTAAGGAGGAATGGATATGGGGAGAAGAAGAGGAAGAGAAGAAGACGATTTTATCGGTGAAAGAGACGAGGAACGGGAAAAAAGCCCTTTTCAGGAACTTCTCGGGATGCTTCTTTACATAGGAGTTGTTCTGGTTATCACTTTTTTGATTATTACCTTTGTGGGGCAACGCACCCATGTGAGTGGCGATTCTATGAAGAATACTCTGTACCATGGGGATCAATTGATTGTGGATAAGATTACCTATCGCTTTAAAGAGCCGGTGCGTTACGACATCATTGTATTTCCTTACCAGTATGAAGAGGATACTTTCTATATCAAGCGGATTATTGGAATGCCCGGAGAGACGGTACAGATTGTGGACGGGGAGATCCTGGTTAACGGAGAGATTCTGCGGGAATCCTATGGTCGGGAGGTAATACGTGATCCGGGGGCCGCAGCGGAACCAATCACACTGGGCAAGGATGAATACTTTGTACTGGGAGATAACCGGAATGCCAGTTCCGACAGCAGAGAGCCCAGTGTGGGTGTGATTCATCAAAAAGATATTGTGGGCAGGGCATGGATACGAATCTGGCCTTTGAATCGGATAGGAATTTTGAAGCATCAGTGATACAGCAGATGGGGGTCGCACATATGACAAAGGCAGAGATTCTGCGGGAGCAGAAACGGCAGGAAAAGTTAAAGGCGGAAAGAGAACGATTGGAGTCCATGAAAATGTATGAATACCAATATGGAGAATGTGGATTTCTCTGTGGTATTGATGAAGTAGGCCGGGGCCCCCTGGCCGGTCCGGTCGTGGCAGGAGCCGTTATCTTATCAAGAGATTGTGAGATTCTCTATCTGAATGACTCCAAAAAACTTTCGGAGAAAAAGCGGGAACTTCTGTATGATGAGATTATGGAAAAGGCGGTTGCCGTAGGGCTTGGTATAGTGGGGCCGGACAGAATTGATGAGATTAACATTCTGCAGGCCACCTATGAAGCTATGCGGATGGCGATTTCCAATTTAAAAGTGCGTCCAGACTTGCTTTTGAATGATGCGGTAACCATCCCTAAGGTAGATATTCCTCAGATTCCTATCATAAAAGGGGACGGGAAAAGTGTATCCATTGCGGCAGCCAGTATTGTTGCCAAAGTAACCAGGGATCGAATGATGGTGGAGTATGAGAATCTATACCCGGGATATGAATTTGGGTCAAATAAGGGATATGGATCCGCAAAGCATATTGCGGCTTTGAAAGAAATAGGCCCTTGCGTGATTCACAGGAAGAGTTTTATTAAAAATTTTGTGTCGGAAACTTGAGGAAAACATTTTCAGGAAGGAAACAGGATGGAAAATCACCGCAGGATAGGTGCGGCTTATGAGGAAAAAGCTGCAAAATATCTGCAAAGTCAAGGGTATCAGATCATAGAGCGAAACTTTCGCTGTAAATTAGGGGAGATCGATCTAATTGCAAGAGAACAGGGAGTTCTGGTGTTCCTTGAGGTTAAATACAGAAAAACCGGGCAGTATGGAGAACCGACGGATGCGGTGACGCCAATGAAGCAGAGAACTATTTGCCGTGTGGCGGATTTCTATCAAATGTCTCGACGGATACCAGAGAGTCAAAGCTGCCGTTTTGATGTGGTGGCAATCCTGGGAGAAGAGGTTCGGGTGTATAAGAACGCCTTTTTTTATGAAAATAGCAGGAGAATGTAAAGTATATGGAATGGGTCAGAAAAAATGGAAAGAAGAGTATGGAGGTAGTGGAGCGCATGGGCGTTCCTTTTCTTGTATTTCCTAATTTAAAAGCTGAGAATATAGTGGTGCATGGGTTTTCTACACGTTTGGGCGGTGTGAGTGAGGGGATATTTTCCTCAATGAATTTAAGTTTTACCAGGGGAGATGAGGAAGAACATGTATGGGAGAATTATGCCCGCATTGGAAAAGCAATCGGCTTTGGATGTGAGAACATGGTGCTTTCTGCTCAGACCCATACCACAAATATTCGTGTGGTGACAGAGGAGGATCGGGGAAAAGGATTTGTCCGGCCGAGAGATTATACAGATGTGGATGGAATGGTGACCAATATACCAGGAATGGTTCTGACAACTTTTTATGCAGATTGCGTCCCGCTGTTTTTGGTAGATCCGGTTCATAAGGCTATTGGTTTATCCCATTCTGGATGGAGAGGGACGGTAGGGAAGATTGGGAAGCATACGGTGGAAGTGATGGAAAAGGAATATGGAACCAGGCCAGAAGAGTTAGTTGTGGCAATTGGTCCTTCCATTTGTAAAGATTGTTATGAGGTGAGCGAGGATGTGATAGATGCTTTTCGCAAAGTCTTTGATGAGGAGATTTGGGAAGAGTTATTCTATAGGAAGCTGAATGGAAAGTATCAGCTTGATCTGTGGCGGGCCAATGAACTGATTTTTGAAGAAGCAGGATTGCAGCCGGAACAGATTGTGACAACGGATCTGTGTACCTGCTGTAATCCCGGGCTTTTGTTTAGTCATCGGGCATCCAAAGGAAGAAGAGGAAATTTGGGTGCATTTTTGATGTTGAAGGAGGATTAGATTTCCATCTCCGCCACAATGGCTTTTAAATGCTGCCAGTCGGCAATCATTTCTTCCAAACGTACCAGTCCCTGTTCCGTAATGCGGTAATATTTTCGGGCAGGTCCGCCGCTTACGGTTCCCATAAAAGTAGTTGCGGATTCCTCCTTATGGAGACGACGCAGGATAGTATAGAAGGCACTCTCGCCGACTTCCGGGAAATGAACATGCATCCGCTGGATGATATCATAGCCATAGAGAGGTTCTTTGGCGATGCACTTAAGAATACACATCTCCAGGATTCCTTTTTTAATTTGAGTGTCCATTGCATTCTCCTTTCAATGCTCTGCAGATACTTTTTTGCCTGGTTTTAAGAGAAAGACAAAAAGGAGGGAAAGAAGCAGCCCGGCTACATACCAGTAAAGGGGGAGCATAAATTCCCGGTGCAGCATTTCAAGGTCGTTAATATCCAAATCCATGCTGTGAAGAATGGCACGCATATCGAACAGGAAAAATATGGCTCCCAGGGTGTGGATGGCTCCGGGGAAATATTGGATGGAACGATTCCGGACTTTATGGAGTGTTCCAATAAGCAGAAGCGTCAGGAGAAAGGCCAGTGAGCATAAACCTCCACTGATCACGGGTCCCACAGGCCGGCTCCCTATAGTAGCCGGAATTGATTCCGGAGGTTGAACTAAAAGCCGTTGCATAGTGTATTCCGCCAGAACTGTGAGTGCAAGTGGGAAAAGCTGCAGAAGCCAAAAGCTTCCCTTAACCGGAAGAATCCCAAGCTGCTGTTCCAGGATAGCTCTGGCCCTGCCGTGAAGAAGGGCAAATAAGGACATTGAAAGACATATCATAAGAGGAATGAGTGCACGGACGGGAGGCAGGTAGGAGGAAAAGGAATGAAGACATACATACAGGGTAATCAGAAAAAGTGCACCCCATCCTCCGGTCCATAGAAAGAAGAAGCGTCTGCCCTCTGGCATTTCTCCCAAAAGCTCCTGACGGATGACTGCCGGATCTTTCAATTCCTGCAAAAGTCCATCAGGGGAGGTTCCCCGTTCTCTGCCAAGGGATAAGTATTCCTGATAGTCGCCAAGAACCTCCTGAACCTGGGTAAGCGGGAAAAACTGCAGAAGATGTATGCCCAGGCGGTTTAGGCAGAGGGCTTCGGAAATGACATTTGAAGATGATGACTTGCTTTTACTCATAAGTATCCTCCTTTTTGTCTGAATTTTGAAACTAGTATTTATTAAACAGTAGTTTGAAATTACTATACCCTGAAAGAAAGCTCTTGTCAATAGCGGAAAAGAAGAAGTAAAAATAGATTTGAATAAGGATTGATAACTATGAAGAACCAATATAATCGGACAATTACCGCCTGCTTTACGGGTTATATTGTTCAGGCGATTGTAAATAATTTTGCACCTCTTTTATTTTTGACCTTTCAGCGAACCTATGGAATTCCCTTATCCCAGATTACCATGCTGGTGACCATCAATTTTGGAGTGCAGCTTTTGACGGACATTTTCTCTGTTGGATTTGTGGATAAAATCGGGTATCGAATTTCTATGGTAATTGCCCATGCTTTTGGTGCGGCAGGGCTGATTGCACTGCCTTTACTTCCGGAGCTGTTTCCCAATCCCTTTGTGGGGATACTCTCGGCGGTTATTCTTTATGCCGTAGGAGGGGGACTTTTGGAGGTTCTGGTAAGTCCGGTAGTGGAAGCCTGTCCCTCAGATAATAAAGAAAAGGCTATGAGTATGCTCCATTCTTTTTATTGCTGGGGTCATGTGGGGGTAGTGGCGTTTTCCACATTGTTTTTTCAGATCTTCGGAGTAGATAATTGGAAAATGATAGCATTTATATGGGCACTGGTTCCTCTATATAACGGAGTGATGTTTACAAAAGTGCCGATTCCCTCTCTCATGAAAGAGGGAGAGAGGGGACTCAGTGTTGGAGAACTGTTTTCTACAAAGATTTTCCTAGTTTTATTTATCATGATGGTAAGTGCAGGTGCAAGTGAACAGTCTGTGAGCCAGTGGGCTTCCACATTTGCGGAAAAGGGGCTGGGTATTTCAAAGATGGCAGGAGATCTGGCAGGGCCTATGGCGTTTGCAGTGTTAATGGGTCTTTCACGGGCTTTTTATGGGAAATATGGGGATAAGATCAATCTGGATCGGTTTATGATCTACAGTAGTCTGCTGTGCATAGCATCCTATCTGTGCATTTCTTTGGTGCCAATACCACAGGTTAGTTTGCTTGCATGTGCCGTCTGTGGCCTGTCGGTGGGAATTATGTGGCCGGGAACCTTTAGCCGGGCAGCCGCAGCCATTCCCGGGGGAGGTACGGCTATGTTTGCACTGCTGGCTTTGGGAGGAGATCTGGGCTGTTCCGGAGGGCCTACACTGGTTGGAAGTGTCTCGGGGTTGTTTAAGGATAATTTAAGAATTGGAATTTTCGTTGCTGCTATTTTCCCGGTGCTGCTTTTGGTGGGGATATTGCTCAGTAGGAAAAGACAGCATTTGTGTTTACTGCAGGGTATTTGGCATTGAATTGGAACGAATTTCCAGGTTGAATTCGGTTGACTATATATTGCGGGGATGTTATAATATGTAAAACTTAATATGTACTGAATAGCATGTAATTCGAAAGAAGCATAACCTATCAGAACTTGTTTTTTGATTTTTATTGAAGGTGGTGCCATGCTAATCGTAAAGAATATAAACAATAATTACGCCATTGCAGAAGACAGTGCAGGTAATAGCTTAATTGTATCAGGTAAAGGTATTGGCTTCGGTGAAGTTCCAAGAGAAGTGAAAGATTTAACTGTTATCAATAGAAGCTATTATGATGTAGATGTTTCCTGCATTTCTTTAATTAATGATATTCCTGAGAACATTATTCAGATATCTTCTAAAGCCATTGATAAAGCAAGAGAGTTGATTGACAGTCCAATTGGATCCAATGTTATTTTCACTCTGGCAGATCATATTAACTTTAGCATTGAGCGACATGAGAAAGGCATGAACATAAAATTGCCAGTATTTCGTGATGTTCAGCATTTGCTTGAAAACGAAATGAAAGTTGGAAAGTATGCTTTGATGCTTATTCGAAAGGAGCTGGATATCTGGCTTCCTCCGCATGAAGCGGCGTGTATTGCTTTACATGTTTTTAACGCAGAAGAGAATAACATTAATGAGATAAATAATGATATTTTAATTGATAATATTATTACGATTATTGAAGAAGAGTATGGCATATGTATTGATCGGAACGGTTTTCATTATTCAAGATTTGTTTCTCATATGCATTATTTGATTAGAAGAAAGAAATCAAGACTTTCTGTTGAATCCGGCGACGATGCAATTTTTTATTCCGTAAAGGAGGCTTATCCTAAGGTATTTTCATGTATGGAAGACGTAAGCTTTCTGATTGAAAGGAGGCTGAAACTTAAGCTGTCAAATAAAGAAAAACTATATTTAATGTTACATATAGAACGTTTGTGTTCATGTGAGGACTGTAATCATTAGAGCGGAAACCTCATGCGTAATAACGAAGATATTGTTCGTTTTATGCGTGGGGTTTTATTATTTTTATAGCAAAGGGAAAGGAAAAAGTAAAAACATGAAAAAGAAGAATTATAAAGAAATAGCGAAGCAAATTCTTGAGCAAATTGGGAAAAAAGAAAATATTTTAAATTGTATGCATTGTATTACCAGATTGAGATTTACAGTGAGAGACAAAAGTTTGGTAAATGAAGAAATTGTCCGGAATATTCCTGGTGTTATAGGAACCCAGTGGTCGGGCGAACAGTTCCAGGTCGTTGTTGGTCAGGATGTAAATACTTTATATGAAGTAATTTGTGAGGAAATCAATATTCCCCAAGAGAAAATGATTGATGAGCTTTTAGACAAAGAAATAGTGAAAAAGCGGTTTTCTTTCAAAAATGTGGTTGATGCAATGCTTTCAGCCATTAATGGCTGCATCGTTCCCATCTTGCCTGTATTTATGCTTGGCGGTTATTTAAAACTGATTGTTGCTGTAGTAGGACCGAGCATGTTGGGGCTTTTACCTGAAACAAATAATTTTATTAGAATTATCACAATGGCTGGTGATGCTTGTTATGCTTTTTTGCCTGTTTTTGTTGCATATTCAAGCGCTAAGCAATTTAAAACAAATGTACCTATTGCTTTGGTGTTATCCTGCCTTATGATGAGTCCCGAACTTATGAAAATTGTTACCGCTGGAGAGGCGTTTACTGTTTATGGTATTCCAATGAAGCTTGTAGACTATACATATTCTTTTCTTCCCGTGTTATTGAATGTCTGGGTGTTATCAAAAGTTGAAACATTTTTTAAAAAGAGACTTCCGGGAATATTTAAAGAGACATTTTCACCGATTTGTACCATGCTAGTAATGCTGCCAATTGCCTTATGCATCTTGGGTCCGGTCGGTGAAATCGGGGGAGAGATGATTAATGGATTGATTAGCTGGCTGTATGGGGTTGTGGGACCTTTCGCAACAGCATTAGTTGCTGCATTAATGCCATTTTTGGTTGTCACAGGAATGCATCATGCACTGTTGGCAGTTGCATATGCCCAATTTGCTATGAACGGTGTTGATTCTATGATTTTAGCTGCCACATGGATTATGGACTACCAGGTGCTGCCGATTTGTTTTGCCCAGTTGATAAAGTCTAAAAAAAGTGAAGATAAAGTAAGGGCCGTTGAATGCATTGTGGCAGAAGGAATTGCTGGCATTGGTGAGCCTACTCTTTTTGGAATTTTGTTAAAGAGCAAAAAGAATATGTTATATACATTTTTGGGTGGATTGGCAGGAGGGTTATTTCTTGGCATCACGAACACGAAATTCTATGTTATGTCACCAGTTGGCTTTTGGGGAGTTTTGGGATATGCAGGTGGAAGCACGGCAAATTTTATCAACGCCTGTGTAGCTTGCGTGATAGCGTTTGCTATTCCGTTTGTACTGGCTTTGATATTTGGTACGGAAGATAAAAAAGTAAATGTGAATTAATAATATGAAAGAGGAGATGAAGACATGGAAAATAAAACTTTTCAATTAATCAATCATGATAAATCATTTTTAGAAAAAGAAGTGCCGGAATTTTTTAAAAAGGAGGCCTCCATATTAACCCGCCATTGGAACTCGGTTCTTTTCTTTGTGGAAGGAGAAAGCGTTCCCTATTATTATATGCGATCTTGTACGGGAGACACCATGCGTTCAGGTAATATCATCCGGTTGGGAGATGAGCCTTTTAAACCGCAAACAGCTTTGCCGAAATATCATAAAATGATGGTTCAAAAGGCAGAAGCACCGTACCACAAAATAAGCGATGAACCCCTTATATATATCCAGGAAAAAGATAATGCATGTTTGACTTATTCAGAAAATAGTATGCATTGGGTTGACGGACCCTTGGATTTAAATGTGACATTTTTCCCGAAAGCCTGTATTTTTCATCAAGATTCCGTATATCGTATGTGCATGTATCACCAGGATGTTATTGTGGAGGGATTCTTTGATGGGAAAAAAATAATCGGCGGTGGGATATATGATCGTTCTTATGGCAGAGACATGGATGAAAGTACGGAAGGAGAATTTCATCTTGACGCTAATCTAACAGCAATCAGAGAAGATGGTAAAAAAGAATATTGTTATATTGTGATTCATCAAAATGGGAAAGGAGCTGGTTATTACTGCGTAGAAGATGAAATCTGCATTACCTTTGATGATGTGGCAATGACAGCGGATTGGGAACCTCTCCCCTATTGTCCGGATACATATTCTTTTAAAAAAGCAATATTTACTGGAAAGGATATTATGATTCATTATACTGGAAAATGGGGGACCAAGGGGCATACCCAACACCCAAGGGTTGAAATGGTTGGCTTTGGCCATATGTATGGTGATTTCTATCTGGAAGGTACCCCATATACTCATCAAATGTTGTGTTCAGAAATTGAAGTTTGGAATGGAACAAAGGAATTTTTACAAAAGGCAGGTTTTACATCCATATCTTAAAAAACTTGTAGTAATTGCAAATGATTTTGTACCCCTATGTGGCGGCTGTTTTCCCGGTGCTGTACAGGCAGCCTTGGCACCTACAGATTCTGTAGATGGTTCTTATACCTCTCAATGCACTCCGTAAACAGCCGGACCGCATGCTCAGACTCCCCATGCCGGATATATTCTGTGGACTTTACCAGAGCTTCGTAAGTATTTTCCCGCCCGATATATTCGCAATAGTCTGCCCAGGCAGAGATGGAAGCAGTAAAAAATGCATTCATAATGAGGGGAACAATACAGTTTCCGCTTAAAGACGCAATGGTTTTCCGATACATGAAAAGGGCGGTTGCAAAGGTATTTATATCCGATGCAAGCGTCTTTTTTACGTCCTCCTGTAAAGCCTCCAGCTTTCGGATATGCTCCGGATCCCGAAGTTCTGCCAGGATTTGGATGCAGGGGCATTCCAGATAAAGGCGTGTTTCCAAAAGGCTGATCAGCATCTTCTTATCCGGCATATCGCCCCGATAGCGTATGATGGCGAGAAGGGTATCCAGATTGCCGGTGCTGGTATAGTCGGCGACGTAGACACCTTGCCGGGACATAACGTCCAGAAAGCCTATGCGGACCAACTCCCGAATGCCCTCATGGACTACCGTTTTGCTGATTCCCATGGTGTCGGACAGTTCTCGCTCCGTAGGAAGCCGATCCCCGGGCTTTAATTCGCCGGATAAAATCATTTCTTCAAGCTGAGATAAAAATAATTCTTTGATGGATGGTGCGTCGATTTTTCGGAAAGCCAAAGTTCATTCCCACTTTCTAAATTGATAAATATACCTGTTGAAGCGTTGCAAAATAACCCGGCAGGCTTTTTCCATATCCGTGTTCGGACGATTCACGTACACTTTGTCTGCTCTGAGCGTACATTACCCTGGCAAATTTCAAATATTTAATGATTTCTTGGCAATGTACGCTCATATCATACAAAATGTACGTGAATAGCCGGACACTTGATATTGGAAAAAGCCTGCCGGGTTATTTTGCAACGCTCCTTTATATCTCTGGATAGATAGTATCATATCAAAACCGGAAAAGTCAACAAAATCTGGTCCGACCAGGACCAGAAAAAAGTTTGACACTTTTTTGTCAACTATGTCAATTTACAAGGGACGAAATGTGTCGGAAAATAGAATTATATAACCTTGTACACTGTGGGCGGGAGAAGAAGATGGAAAAGAATGTGCGTGTCATAGAAGTCAAGCGAAGTATTTTTGAAAATAACGACAAGGACGCCGAGCGTCTGCGGGCGGAGTTGAAAGAGAAAAAGGTGTTTCTTCTGAACCTGATGTCCTCTCCGGGTTCAGGGAAGACGACGACGCTTCTGGCTCTTGGAAAAGCCCTGGAGGGACGGCTTAAAATGGGAGTCATGGAGGCGGACATAGATTCTGCGGTGGATGCCGAGACCATGATAAAGGCGGGCATCAAATCCATTCAGATCCATACGGGAGGTATGTGCCACCTGGACGCCGATATGACCCGGCAGGGCCTGTATGAGTTTGGCATGGAGGATGCGGAGCTGATTGTCCTGGAGAATGTGGGCAATCTGGTGTGCCCGGCGGAATTTGACACCGGAGCCGTGAAAAATATGACGATTCTCTCCGTGCCGGAGGGAGATGATAAGCCCCTCAAATATCCGCTGATGTATGAGAAATGCGATCTTCTGGTGATTAATAAGACGGACGTTCTGCCTTATTTTGATTTTCAGAAAGAACGGGTGGAGAAATATGCAAAAATGCGGAATCCCCATATTGACATTCTCTATATTTCCGCAAAGACAGGAGAGGGAATAGAGGAACTGGCGGACTGGATTGCGGATCAGGTGAAAATTTGGACCATGTAAGCCTGTGAAAGGGCGTTCAACAGGGAGCACTGGCCATAGAAAGGGAAACAGTTATGGAAGAGAAGAAAACAGTTATTCTGGCAGTGGCCGGAAAGGGAGGCGTAGGGAAAACCTCCATTGCGGCAACCATTGTCCGGTTATTAGTAGAGGGGTATCCGGACAAACGGATTCTTGCCATTGACGCAGACCCGGCAGTGGGATTGTCTACTGCACTTGGGATTGATGTGGAGACTACCGTAGATGACATCCGCAAAGCCGTAGTCGCCACGGCGGAGGGCGGCGACACAAAAAATGCCGTTGAATTATTGGGAGAAGCCAGATACCGCATCTTTGATGCACTGGTGGAGACAGACGGCTTTAGCTTTATCGCCATTGGCCGTCCGGAGACAGCGGGCTGCTATTGCAAGATCAATTCCTATCTCAAAGAAGTGATCAGCATATTATCAGAAAATTTCGATTATGTAATCATTGACGGGGAAGCGGGAATCGAACAGATCAACCGCCGGGTTATGGAAAAGGTGACCCATCTGCTTTTGATTACAGATTCCAGCAAAAAGGGAACCCAGGTGATAAAGACAATCCGGCAGGTGGCCGATGAGCTGATGATGTATGAGCAGATTGGAATGATAGCAAACCGCCTGCCATCCATGGCGGTGAAAGAACTGATAGATACCGGTGACATTCCGGCACTGGCATATATTCCGTCAGACCTATCATTGGCAGAGTTTGACTTAAAGGGAGAGAACGTGTTCTATCTTCCGGAGGATGCGGCGATCGTACAGGGAGTAAAAGAAGCACTTGAGAAGCTGCTTCTGTAACTGGAAATTTTTCTATATAGAGGTGTACTTACAAGATATTGCGGAACTTTAAACAGCAACACCTTGAACAGTGCCAGATGGATTTACAGGAACGGTTTTAAGTGACTGGAAATTCATCTAAGTAAGTGGTACTGGAAAGGTGTTGCGGAACTTTAAATAAGAGGTAAAGATGAAAGACTTAAAGCATTTGTATTTTTTTGAAAAGCTTTTGGAGGATGCCAATAATGAATTGGTCTGCCAGGCTCAGGCGGAGGGTCGGAAATGCATAGCCACTGTCTGTGAGAATATTCCGGAGCCGCTGCTGAATCTGCCGGGGACTTTTTCCGTGCGTCTTCGGGCTCCCCGTACCGGTTCCATTGAAATGGCGACCTACTATCTTACAAGCTTTCTCTGTGAATATACGAGGGTGCTGCTGGAACGTGCCATTGAGGGCGGTTACAATTTTACAGATTGCATGATCACGCCGGACGGATGCTCCATGCTGAACCGCTGTGCGGAAAATATGGAGCTTCTCCACACCATGCAAAAAGAGCATTTCTTCTGGGAGTACATGGAGATCCCCATGAAAGCCGATGACAATGGGCTGAATCTCTATACGCTTCAGTGCCAAAATCATATTTTGAATCCCCTGAGAGAGCAATTTGGCATTGACACCTCGGATGCTGCCATTCGAAAGGCGGTGGAGGAGCATAATCGTGTCTGTGAGCTTATTCGCCAGATTGGGGAGTACCGAAAAGAGGATCATCCAAGGCTTACCGGGTATGAGTTTCATATTCTTACCATGGCAACTTATGTGGCACCAAAGGATCTGCTTATCGAAAAGCTTACGGAAACTCTGGAGGAACTGAAAACCCGAAAGCCGGAGGAAAAGAATCCCTACCGGATCCGGGTGGTGCTGGTGGGCTCGGAAGTGGATGATGTGGACCTGGTGCGGCTGATTGAGGATTGCGGGGCCTATGTGTGTGCGGATCGTTTTTGCTATGGGTCATTTCCCGGACGGGACACCATAGAGTTAAAGGAAGAAGGGGACGCACTGACCCAGATCTGTAGGCAGTACATGTACCGGGGACAGTGTGCCAGATATATGAATCAGGAGAAGATTCAGGAACGGCGTAGGTATGTGAATCGGCTTGCAAAGGAATACCATGGGGATGGAATCATCTATCAGCAGATCAAGTTTTGCGATCCATGGGCTTATGAACGTATGGTGGGGACCCAGGTTCTGCGTGATGAATACCATTATCCCGTTCTGTCTGTGGACCGTCCTTATGCGGTGGGCAATTCCGGACAGCTTCGCACTCGTGTTCAGGCCTTTGTGGAGAGCGTGGAGCTGAAAAAGATCCAGGGAGGTGTAAGATAAATGGGAAAAGCGGTGGGAAGTGAACGGCTTGGAAGCTTTTATACCAACGGGAAAGTGCGAAAACGCCGGGAATGGCGGGGAGTGAAAGACACCTTTTATGATTACACCAGGTGGCTTCATATCATGGGGATTCTCTCGAAGTTTATTGTGAAGCCCCGGAACATCAAAGCCTTTTTCCGCTATCGATGGATGGGCAATTATCTTGCGGCTCCCATGATGGTGGACCGTCATACCCAGGGACTTCGGGGACCGCAGCTTCGTATTGCTCATACGGAGTTTGATTTGGTCATGGAGGATATTGCAAAACTGTTGGACAATCTTTTCAGAGGTGACCGGAAAATTGGAAACGACAAGGAGTTTTCCAAAAAGGTTGTATTGATGGACGAAAATGAAATGACGGCGGTTATGATGGGATTTCCCAATTTAAAGGGATTGAGCCGTGAGACTCCGTCCGTCTACGTGTCCGTGCTTTTGAACCAGTATGCGGTATGCCATTATCTGGATGTGGCTCAGGAATTCGGACTTTCCGGAGATGTCTGTCCCATGCCGGCGGCAGAGGTGGGAGTGTCCATTGAGGATGATTTTCCGGTGCTTGGGGCCTGTGCCATTCAGTGCAATACCACCTGCGACGGCTCGCTTATGGGAAACGGAGTCATCTCCAAGCGGCTGGAACTGGAGGATGGGGTTCCCTGCTTTCAGCTGGCGGCACCTCTCCGCCACCGGGAGGAGGACGTGCAGGAGTATGCGGCCCAGGAGATCCGCAATGCCATTCAATTTATTGAGGAGCATACAGGGGAGACCTGGGATTGGGACTACTATTTTGAGTGTGCGAAACGGGTCAACGAATCCACCCGCCATCGGATGGAATGGCTGGAAATGAATAAGACGGATTATCCCCAGGTTTTTGGATCCAATCTGGCCCTCTATACGGAGACCAATTACATGGCCATCTGCGGAAAGGTTCCGGAATTTGTGGATGCGGACCGAAAGATCTCTGCCATAGCGGAGAGGGCTTACCGGAAGAAAACCATGGTGGTGAAAGAATACCGCCACCGGGCTATTATCTGGGGCGTGCAGTCCCATTTCTACTTTGATTTTCTCATTTGGCTGCAGAATTGCTGGGGAATACTGCCCCTCACGGATATGCTCTCCATGGTGTCCACAAAAATGCTCTCGGAGGATGACAGGGAACAGGCGATCTACGATATGGCATGGCTTACGGAAAATATGATCATGCGGAACCGTACCCACGGCGGCTACAAGGTACTGCTGGATGAGCTTTGGGAGTTCTGTGAGGAATTCCGGGCAGATACGGTGATTCTCTGGGAGCACATCAGCTGTAAGGCTTTGGATGGGATGCACGGGCAGTTTGAGGAGAAAGCGAGAGAACGGGGAATCCATCTTATTTGGGTGGATCACGATCTGTTTGATCCCCGCATTATTTCCCGGCAGGAGATTCGTGATCAGGTGAACCGGTACATGCGGACCGTTTTTCGGGAGGAACCCATCGATCCGACCCTTGAGGTGATTTCGGATGAGCATTCCTGGTAGGAAGATTACGCAGGACATCTAGTCTGGGAATGCGGAACTATAATAAAAAGGAGCAGCAGTATGAAATATTTTGGCGGATGTGATTCGGGAAGTACCTATACAAAATGTGTAATTATTGACGAAAACGGGAAGATGGCAGCAAATGTCACGCTTCGGAGCCGCATCAATTCCGTGCTCAGTGCGGAGGATGCCTTGAACCAGGCCGTGGCACAGGTGCCGGAATTGAGCAGTATTAAGGATCTAACCTATCTGGTAGGCACTGGCTATGGGCGTAATAAGGTTCCGTTTGCCGATGAGAACATCTCCGAGATTAGCTGTCATGCCATGGGAGTGCATGTGGCGGATCCAAGTGTGAAAGCGATTATTGACATTGGCGGGCAGGATGTAAAGGGGATCTCCGTGGATACGGACGGAACCGTACGCAATTTTGCCATGAATGACAAATGTGCGGCAGGAACGGGACGTTTTTTTGAGGCAATGGCCAGGGCTTTCGAGATGGATTTGGATGAATTTTCCAGATTATCCTTAAAGGCAAAAAACGTGATCCCCATTACCTCCCAGTGTACCGTATTTGCGGAATCCGAGGTGATTTCCCTGGTGGGAGAGGGAAAACCCATGGATGAGATTGCGGCAGGCATCGAACTGTCCGTTGCAAAAAGATGCTTTGTCATGTCCAAGAAAGCAGGAGCCGTGAGCAGTATTGCCCTGACCGGAGGATGTGCAAAAAATGAGGGCTTAAAGGCGGCGATTGAGAAAGTTTTGAATTTGAAAGTGATAGAGCTTTCCATCGATCCCCAGCTTATGGGAGCCCTTGGGGCTGCGGAATTTGCCCGGCAGAAAGGATAGAACAGGATGGGATTTTTACATATCTTATTAATTTTAGCAATTGTTGCTCTGTGCTTATTTGTGCTGACATTTCTTGTGTATTTTTTCAATCTTGACATGAAGCTTACGGCAGCACTGGCTCCCTGGTTTGAAAAGCATTATGACAAGGTAGACAGGGATAAGCATTTATAATGGAAATGAAGCTGTATGATGAAGTGATAAAGAAATGTCAGGATCGATTGGAGACGGAAGAAAGCCGGCAATTGTCTCTTGAAGAAACTGGATGGCCGGAGGTTTCCGACCGGAGCATGATTTTGAGGAGCGATATGGCCTACGAATTGGGCGGAGAAAGGTTTCCTGCCATTGGCTGTACCATGATCACGGCCAATCCGGAATTGGTCCCTTCGGACAAAATTACGCTTTTGGGAAAGGATCTGCCGGAGATTCAAGGGGATGTCCCTTATGGCCGGATTGCCCTGGTGCGTGTGGACGAGGAGACACTGGGAGAGGGGCAGGTCTTGTATCAGGCTGTCCGGGCACTTGAATATACCAGGTACCATTTTTATCCGGAGGGATTTATGATGCGGGTGTCGGCTTTTAAACAAAGGGAGAGCGTCCGCATCGGAAAGGCCGCCCTTGCAAAGGGATTGGATTTTACAAAGACCGGGAACCGTATGATTTCGGCATTTCACAAAAATCTTTCGGTGAGAGCAGTTCACATCTATTATATAACCAGGGAGGATTTTGATTATAAGCTGCTTGAATCATTTGCGAAAGAGACGGAAAGCATTACCCAGACTATCGATCACATTTTAAAAACCAGCCTTATGGACTGCAAAGCCTGCAGCCTGAAAAAAGTGTGCGATGAGGTGGAGGGACTTCGGGAACTCCACTTTAAGAACTAATAATAGGAGGAAAAGTTATGGCATTTGATTTGGAACAGTACAACCAATGGCCGGCAAATCATAAGCATGATAAAGAGCCCAGCAAGAAAATCATTGCCCTGGGCAAGAAGATCACCGATGTGGCGGCCCATATGATCGGCGGCGTTAAGGTGGAGGACCCGGAGTATTGGGGTTTGGCGGAGATTATTACGGAGGAGATGGCGGAGGTTGGCCTTGCCATGAAGAAGCGGACCCCCTATACCTTTGGGGAATTGTGCAAACTCAACCACATTGACAAGGCCGGAGAAGAAAAGTTCCAGAAGCTTCTGGATGAAATGAGTTACATCGGACTTTTGGAGTATGATTATGGTTACCACTACGATCACAATGGCCGTACCCATGAGCAGACGGAACGCAGATACATTCTTCCCATGTTTGTACCGGGTTCTGCAGAGTTGTTTAACATGGAGGAACTTCCGGACGGCAGCAATCCAAGGCTTCGGGATCATCCGGATGTGGCATCTTTCTTTGAGCGAATGACCTTTATTCCCCTGGCAGGGATTACACAGATGGTTCCGCCGGGAGGTGCGGGAATCGGTATGCATGTCATCCCTGTGGAAAAAGCCATTTCCATGGAAAATCAGTCCGTGGATCTGGAGCATCTTTCCTACTGGCTGAAAAAATATGAGGGGCATATCGGAGTAGGCCGCTGCTCCTGCCGTGCCTCCCGCAAGGTCCTGGGAGAGGGCGTGGCGGACGATGACTACGGCTGGTGTATCGGTGTGGGTGACTTTGCCGATTATTGCCGTGAGACGGGAAAAGGCCACGACATTACCTATGAAGAGGCTATGGCCATCTTAAAGCGTGCGGAGGAAAACGGCTTCGTTCATCAGATCACCAACATTGACGGCGAAAACAAGATTTTCGGCATTTGTAACTGCAATGTAAATATATGTAATGCACTTCGTACCTCCCAGCTATTCAATACGCCCAATATGTCCCGTTCCGCCTATGTGGCACATGTGGATAAGGAAAAATGTGTGGCCTGCGGACGTTGTGTAGAATACTGTCCGGCAGGAGCCACAAGGCTTGGACAGAAGCTCTGCACTAAGGATGGAAGTGAGATGATGTATCCCAAGCAGGAACTTCCAGATGCTGTGAAATGGGGAAAGGACAAGTGGGATCCGGACTACCGGGATAACAACCGGATCAATAGCCATAAGACAGGGACATCGCCCTGTAAGACAGCCTGTCCGGCTCATATTGCCGTTCAGGGCTATTTGAAAAAGGCTTCTCAGGGAAAATATACGGAGGCCCTGGCTCTGATTAAAAAGCAGAATCCATTTCCGGCAGTCTGCGGACGTATCTGCAACCGCCGCTGCGAGGATGCCTGCACCAGGGGAACCATCGACCAGGCCGTTGCCATTGATGCGGTGAAGAAGTTTATTGCGGAGCAGGATTTGAAAGCTGAGACACGTTATATTCCCCCTGTAGTCATTCCCGCAAGCATCCATATGGATCATTTTCCAGAGAAGATCGCCATCATCGGCGGCGGTCCGGCGGGCTTAAGTGCGGCCTTTTATCTGGCAGAAAAGGGATACAGGCCCACGGTGTTTGAGAAAAACGAGATGCCCGGAGGTATGCTCCGCTATGGAATCCCCTCCTACAAGCTGGAAAAAGACGTGATTGAAGCGGAGATTGACGTGATGCGTCAGATGGGCGTGGAGATAAAGACCGGCATTGAGGTGGGAAAGGATGTTACCTTAAAGGAGCTTCGTTCCCAGGGTTACAAGGCGTTTTACATTGCCATCGGGTGCAGTGCGGGCCGCCGCCCCGGCGTGCCGGGAGATGAGACAGAGGGGACTTTGACAGCCATTGAATACCTCCACGATGCCAATACCGGAAATGCCTCCTACACCGGAAGAGTTGTAGTGGTAGGTGGAGGAAATGTGGCCATTGACGTATCCAGAGTGAGCATCCGAAGCGGTGCTGCGGAGGTGACTCAGCTCTGTCTGGAATCCGAAAAAGAGATGCCTGCATCCGAAGAAGAGGTTTGTGAGGCTCTTGAGGACGGTGTGGCGATCAAGCACGGCTGGGGACCGAAAGAGGTACTCACAGAAGAGGGCAGGGTTACGGGAATCGTGTTTAAGAAATGTCTTTCCGTTTTCAACAAGGAGGGAAGATTTGCCCCTGCTTATGATGAGGAGGATACCATCACCATTGCCTGTGAAAGGGTGATCTTTGCCGTGGGTCAAAGGACCGTATGGGGCAGTCTCCTGGAGGGAGAAAATGTATCCTTTAAGGGACCTGCCATTGTGGCGGATAAGCTTACGTTCCAGACGGAACAGCCGGATATCTTTGTGGGCGGCGATGTGTATACAGGGCCGAAATTTGCCATTGATGCTATTGCGGCAGGCCATTATGCGGCAGAATCCCTGCACCGCTATGTACATAACGGTCATATGACCATTGGACGCAACCGTTGGGAATTCAATGAACTTAATAAAGACAATATCCTGGTGGAAAGCTATGACAATTCCTCCCGTCAGGTGGAGGGAGTGGACACTTCCGTGCCGCATAAGTCCTTTAAAGACGCACATCTGACCTTTACGGAGGAACAGGTGAAAAAGGAGACTGCCCGATGTCTTGGCTGCGGAGCAACGATTGTGGATGAGAATAAGTGTATCGGCTGCGGCGTGTGTACCACTAAGTGCGAATTTGACGCTATCACTCTGCGAAGAGATAGGCCGGAATGCACCAAGATGGTAACGGCGGAGGATAAGTTTAAGCAGATTATTCCTTATCAGCTTAGGCGGGCGGTTAAGATTGTGACGCATAAGAAAAGTTAGAAGATGAAAGTGTAAATTGCCGGGAATATTTTTATGGATGGGGAGAGGAAAAGCCATGCATGAGCTGGGCGTTGTGTTTTATGTTGTCCGGGATGTAAAGCAGGTAGCGAAGGAAAATCAGGTGGAGAAAGTGGCTTCCGTAACGCTGCAGATTGGAGAGGTGTCGGGGGTTGTTCACGACTATCTGATTGATTGCTGGAACTGGGCGAGAAAAAAGGAGCCTGTTATGGAGGAGGCCGAGCTTTTGATAGAGCAGTTGGATGCGGTTTCTTTCTGTGAGGACTGCAGGCAGGAATATCCGACGGTGCAGTATGCGAAGGCATGTCCCCATTGCGGAAGCGAGCACACTTATCTGGTGCGGGGGAATGAGTTTTTGATTAAGGAGATTGAAGTGTGCTGAAAGCGGTACAGAAGATGGAATATTAAAATTGTCTGAAAGGGCTGGGGGAAATGGGACACCAGAAATGTTGGTGACTCATTTCCCCCAGCCCTTTCAGGTTTGCAGTGAATTATTAGACACTGAAATACTTGTATTTTAATTAAATAAATACAAGTTTTGAAGTGTTACAATAAAAATAAAAGAAAAGCATACAAATCGGAAAAAATGTATTGACATGATAATGAAAAAGAGTTATAAATATATTATAAAGAAAGAAAAAAATCGCTAATTTGCCTAAAGAATTAAAATATTAAATACGGAATTGGTATATTTATATAAAATAAATACAAATTTTATATTGAAATACAAATTTAGAAAGAAAAGCTTAAAACATAATCTAAAGAGAGTCAAAAGGAATTGGAACCATATGGCAAAATATCAGATGTTGGCAGAAGCCTTACGACAGAAAATTATAGAGGGCATTTTTTCTTCCGGAAAGAAACTCCCTTCGGAGTATGAACTTCAAAATCAGTTCCAGGTAAGCCGCCAGACGGTGCGTAATGCCCTGGAATTGCTGGAAAAGCAGGGATTCGTAAGAAGCCATCAGGGCAGTGGCACCTATGTGTTGGATCGGGAGGCGGAGGAGCAGCAAAAGAGTAAACGCATTGCTGTAGTAACTACCTATGTGGATAATTACATATTTCCAAAGATTATACAGGGGATTGAAAGTGTTCTGGCAAAAGAGGGATTTCAGGTACAAATTGCATTTACGGGCAATCATATCTGGAAAGAGGAGATGATTTTAAAGGATCTTCTGGAGCAGGATTTAAGAGGACTCATCATAGAGACGACGAAAAGTGCCCTTCCTAATCCAAATCTGTCCCTGTATCAACGCTTACAGGAAAAGAGAATTCCCATTCTTTTTATCAACAGCTGTTATCCGGAACTTGCCTGCCCGGTAGTTTCCCTTCAGGATGAAGAGGCTGGTTCTCTTGCGGCACAGTGTCTGCTGTCGCATGGGCATAAAAAAATCGGCGGCTTTTTTAAGCTGGATGACGGGCAGGGAGTCCGTCGTTATCAGGGCTTTGTGAAGACTTTGCGGGACGGGGGGCTCCGCCCCCTGGAAGAGAATATTCTTTGGTTTGACACCGAGGATGCATTGGACTTTGGTGGCATGGAGGAACGTATTCTGAAACGTTTGGGCACCTGTACCGGAATCCTGTGTTATAACGACAGTACATCCTTTGAAGTGATAGAGATATTAAAGCGTCACGGAATTTTTGTACCAGAGGATGTATCGGTGGTGAGCGTGGATAATACGGATTTGGCCATGCTGGGGGAGGTGGGACTGACCTCGGTTCATCATCCAAAAGAAAAGCTGGGAGAAAAAGCGGCAAAACAGCTTATTTCCATGATTCACGGCAATATGCCGGGGAGCTCCTATGAATTTAAACCTTATCTGGTGGAACGGGACTCGGTAAAAGAACTGCTACAATAGAGGGGCCCTTTGACCATTTGTATTTCTGTGCGTAAGCACCCGCATCCGGCTAGTGTACTAGTGGATATGGGGATATAACAATATAATCCAACTTATTTCAGGAGGTAAAGAAATGAAACAGTACAAGTTTTGGTTCGCAACCGGCTCTCAGGATTTATATGGAGATGAGTGTCTCACTCATGTGGCGGAGCACTCCAAAAGAATCGTGGAGCATCTGAACCAGTCCGGCCTGCTTCCCTATGAGATCGTATGGAAGCCCACACTCATCACCAACGAGCTGATTCGTAAGACGTTCAATGAAGCCAATGCAGATGAGGAATGTGCAGGCGTTATCACATGGATGCACACCTTTTCTCCGGCAAAATCATGGATCCTGGGACTTCAGGAGTACCGCAAGCCTCTGATGCATTTACATACACAGTTTAATGAGGAGATTCCCTACGACACCATTGATATGGACTTTATGAACGAGAACCAGTCCGCACACGGAGACCGGGAATACGGCCATATCGTAAGCCGTATGGGCATTGAACGAAAAGTGATTGTCGGACACTGGGCGGACGAGAAAGTGATTAAGCGAATCGCATCCTGGATGCGTACTGCCATCGGCATCATGGAGAGCAGCCATATCCGTGTAGTGCGTGTGGCCGACAACATGCGTAACGTAGCTGTCACCGAGGGAGACAAGGTAGAAGCCCAGATCAAGTTTGGCTGGGAGATAGACGCTTATCCCGTAAATGAAATCGCAGAATATGTGGGAGATGTGACAAAAGGCGATGTTGACACTTTGGTGGAAGAATATTATGATAAATATGAAATCTTATTGGAAGGCAGAGATCCGGAGGAGTTCAAGCGGCATGTGGCTGTGCAGGCCCAGATAGAGCTTGGCTTTGAGCGTTTCTTAAAAGAGAAAAATTATCAGGCCATCGTTACCCATTTCGGTGATCTGGGTGCGTTGAAGCAGCTTCCCGGTCTGGCGATTCAGCGTCTGATGGAAAAGGGCTATGGATTCGGCGGAGAGGGCGACTGGAAGACAGCAGCCATGGTACGTCTGATGAAGATCATGACAGAGGGTATGAAGGATGCCAAGGGAACTTCATTTATGGAGGATTACACCTACAACCTGGTACCGGGCAAGGAGGGAATTCTTCAGGCTCATATGCTGGAGGTATGCCCCACCATTTCCGAGGGCCCCATCGGCATTAAGGTAACACCATTATCCATGGGAGACAGAGAGGATCCGGCCCGTCTGGTATTCACCTCCAAGACAGGCAAGGCCATAGCTACATCCCTGGTTGATCTGGGCAATCGGTTCCGCCTCATTATCAATACGGTGGACTGCAAAAAGGTAGAAAAACCCATGCCAAAGCTTCCGGTGGCAACCGCATTCTGGACACCGGAGCCAAGCCTTGCAACAGGTGCGGAAGCCTGGATTCTGGCGGGTGGAGCCCATCATACGGCTTTCACCTATGACCTGACTGCAGAACAGATGGGTGACTGGGCGGCAGCTATGGGAATTGAGGTTGTATACATAGATAAGGACACCACCATCCGCAGCCTTAAGAATGAAATGCTCTGGAATTCCGTTGCTTTCCGTTAGATAAAAAATTGGAACTGGAATCAGTAATGCCTTTCACAGTGCACAAATCAATTTGCAGACGCAGCCTTAAGCGGCTGAAAATTGATTTAGATAAGGTGTACTGGGAAAGGTGTTACGGGACTTAAAATCAGGAGGGTTTTACACATGAGCAACTTAAAAGAAGCCATTGAAAGCGGAAAGACATCACTGGGAATTGAACTTGGCTCAACCAGAATTAAAGCAGTACTTATTGATGAATCACATAAGCCCATTGCATCCGGCAGCTATGACTGGGAAAATCAGCTGGAGAACGGCATCTGGACCTATGCACTGGATGAAGTATGGAAAGGTCTTCGGGGCAGTTATCAGGCATTGAAAGAAGATGTGAAGAATCAGTATGGTGCAGAGCTTACTACTGTTGGTGCTCTCGGAATCAGTGCCATGATGCACGGCTATCTGGTGTTTGACAAAGAGGGGAATCAGCTGGTGCCTTTTAGGACCTGGAGAAACACCATCACCGGTCAGGCAGCAGGAGAACTGACGGAATTGTTCCAATACAACATCCCTCAGAGATGGAGCATTGCCCATTTGTATCAGGCCGTATTAAATGGGGAAGAGCATCTGCCCAGGATTGATTATATGACAACCCTTGCAGGATATATTCACTGGAAACTTACGGGACGCAGGGCCATGGGCGTAGGTGAAGCCTCCGGCATGTTCCCTGTGGATACAAAGACAGGACAGTTCTATGAGCGTATGCTGAATCAGTTTGATGAACTGGTTGCCAAGAAAGGCTACTCCTGGAAACTTAAAGAGATTTTGCCGGAGGTTTTAAGTGCAGGAGAAGCGGCAGGAGAACTGACGGAAGAGGGAGCAAAGCTTTTGGATCCCTCCGGCGTTCTGAAAGTAGGCATTCCTTTGTGTCCTCCCGAAGGAGACGCAGGTACCGGCATGGTTGCCACCAATAGTGTTGCACAGCGTACGGGCAATATTTCCGCAGGA
This sequence comes from uncultured Lachnoclostridium sp., assembly GCA_948330435.1. Lineage (GTDB taxonomy): Bacteria > Bacillota > Clostridia > Lachnospirales > Lachnospiraceae > Laedolimicola. The sequence continues at coordinate 47,627 of CAOJBY010000003.1, forward strand.
ACCTCTGGATTTGCCATGATTGTTCTGGAGCATGAATTAAAGAAAGTGCATCCGGAGATTGATATGGTAACCACTCCGGACGGAAGTCTGGTAGGAATGGCCCATACCAACAACTGTACCTCTGATCTGAATGCATGGGTAGGTTTATTTAAAGAATTTGCAGAGAACTTCGGTATGAAAGTAGATATGAACGAGCTCTTCGGCACCCTGTACCGGAAAGCACTGGAGGGCGATCCGGAGTGCGGTGGACTTCTGGCTTACAACTATTTCTCAGGGGAGCATGTGACTGGATTTGAGGAGGGCCGCCCTCTGTTTGTGAGAAAGCCTGACAGCAAGTTCAATCTGGCCAACTTTATGAGAGTACATCTGATGACCTCCCTTGGAGCTATGCGGACAGGAATGGATATCCTGATCAAGGAAGAGGGCGTACAGGTGGATGAGATCGTGGGACACGGCGGTCTCTTCAAGACAAAGGGCGTGGGACAGCGGTTTGTGGCGGCTGTTATGAACGTTCCCGTTGTAGTTATGGAGACAGCCGGAGAGGGCGGAGCCTGGGGAATCGCCCTGCTGGCCGCTTATATGAAGAACAGGGGAGAGGGCGAGAGCCTTGGAGCTTATCTTGCCGACAAAGTATTTGCAGGTGAAAAGGGCGAGCGGATGGAGCCGGATGCAAAGGATGTAGAGGGCTATGATACCTTTATCCAACACTATACCGAGGGCCTGGCCATTGAGCGTGCGGCTGTGGAGCATCTGCGGTAGATAGTTACAACGACACAAACCTTAAAGGAGGATGACGCATATGGCAGAAGCTTCAGGTGCGCCATCCTCTTTTTAAGGATATAGAGGTGCATGATGCTGAAAGTATTTTTGGTAGAAGACGAAGTAGTAGTGCGTGAAGGAATCAAGAATAATATCTGCTGGGAGAGAGAGGGCTTTGAATTTGCGGGGGAAGCCAGTGACGGAGAATTGGCTTATCCCCTGATTCAGAAGACCCGGCCGGATATTCTGATTACGGATATTAAGATGCCGTTTATGGACGGGCTGGAGCTGAGTCGTCTGGTAAAGCAGGAGATGCCGGATGTAAAGATCATTGTCCTAAGCGGATATGACGAGTTTGAATATGCCAAAGAGGGAATCAGCATTGGCATTACAGACTATCTGGTGAAGCCCATTTCAGGGAATCAGCTTCTGGAAGCAGTAAAAAAGGTGGGAAAGCTGGTGGAGGAGGAACAGGAGCAGCGAAAGTTTCTGGAAACCTTTGAAAAAGAGCGTCTGGAAAATACCCAGCTTGCAAGGCAGAAGTTTTTTCGAAGCCTTGTGTCCGGCACAAAGCCTGTGTCCGTACTTTTGAAAGAGGGACGGGAGATTGGCATGGAGCTTGCGGCCAACCGTTATAATATTCTGCTGTTTCAGATTTTTGCCGGTGACGGCAGCGAGGGATATGATGAGGAAGAGAATCGGGTTACAAAGGCCATAGAAGAGATGACGGAACAGATTCCGGGAGTGCTGATGATTGAACTGGGATTGGAGGGCTGGGCATTTATCCTGAAAGAGACAGGAGAAAAGGAGCTTTTACAGGTACAGAATGATTTCCTGAAAAAGCTGGTGGAAACCCTGCATTCTCATGAGACTGTGGAGTATTTTGGAGGGCTGGGACGGGAAGCGGGCAGGCTCTCGGAGCTTGGCCGTTGCTTTGAGGAAGCCAATCGGGCATTTGCCTACCGGTATCTGAAAAAGCGGAATCAGATCATAGACAGCAGTCAGGAGACAGAACCGGAGACAAAAGAGGAGGACATCAAGCTAGATGCACTGGATGTAAAGCAATTGGACCGACGTGTGACAGAGAGCTTTTTGAAGACCGGTTTAAAGAGCCAGATCCCCCATTTTCTGGATAAATACTTTCAAAGCCTTGGAGAGAAAAACGTACAATCCGTACTCTTCCGCCAGTATGTGACGATTGACCTTTACTTTGCGGCAGTGGGACAGATTCAGCAGTTGGGCTATGAATCGGGAGATTTGGTAGAACGCTGCGGAGATTTCCAGAGTATGACTTCCATATTTTCTACTGTGGAGCAGACCAAGGATTATCTGAAAAAAGTTCTCGAGGCGGCCCTGGAACTGAGAGAGACAGTGGCCAGAAGAAAATACAGCTCCCTCTTAAAGGATGCCAAGGCATTTATCAGGGAAAATTATGACAATGAGGATATTTCCCTGAATATGACGGCGGCAAGTGTGAACTTAAGCCCCAACCATTTCAGCACCATATTCAGTCAGGAAACTGGGAAGACCTTTATTGAGTACCTGACATCCGTACGGATGGAGAAAGCAAGAGAACTTCTTCGGGGGACATCTATGAAGACGGCGGAGATTGCCTTTGCCGTAGGCTACAAGGATCCCCATTATTTCAGTTATCTATTTAAGAAAACGCAGGACTGCACGCCGAGAGAGTTCCGGGCAGGGCAGGAGTAAAAGTGGTATGGAATAATTATGTGGAAAAAAGATTCATCTATTAAAAAACGTTTAAATATGCTTCTGCTGGTCTGCCTGATTCCGCTGACTGTGATGATCGTCTACCTGCTGTTTATTGTACAGCAGTTTTCAGAGCGTTACGATGCGGTTGTGGAAAATATTTCCAAGGCAAATGCCTACAATATTGCCTTTAAGGAAGACATGGATTATATCATGTACATTATTGTGGCCAATGCCCAGAGGGCTGCGGAACTGGTGGACCTGGAACAGCCCCAGGAGATGATTGACGAGGCCAGAGAGGTCTTTGAGGGGCTCTATGAAACGGCGGATGCGGATTATGCCAGAAATCGCTTAAGCAGAATTTTAAAGAGCCTGAATACGCTGGAAAACCGGGTGGAGGAGATTGAGACGGATATGATGGATGGGGGTTCCTATGACACGAACATGGAACGTCTGGACTTAAATATCCGAATCTTAACCGAATTGATACAGGAGCAGATTCAGCAGTATATCTATTATGAGACTACCAATCTGGAGGCTTTAAGGGAGGGAATTCGCTCTGATGTGGATGCGGCCATTCGCATGAGCAGCCTGATTTTTGTCGTGATTCTTGGAGGAGCTCTGTTCATCAGCCGGAGGATCATGACAGGAATTACAAAGCCCATCCGGAATCTCTGTGAGGTAACTACCCTGGCCGGAAGCGGAGACTTTGCCGTTCGTGCCCAGGAGGAGAGTACGGATGAACTTGCAGTATTAAATACCAGCTTCAACCAGATGGTGGAGAAGATTGGAAATCTGGTAGAGGATATCCGCATTGAACAATTGAATCTTAGAGCAACGGAACTTAAGCTTCTTCAGGCACAGATCAATCCTCATTTTCTATACAATACTTTGGACACGATCATCTGGCTGGCGGAGGCGGAGGAAAAGGAGCAGGTGGTGGCCATGGTATCCGCCCTGTCCGATTTTTTCCGGACTACCTTAAGCAAAGGGAGAGACTATATTTCTGTTCAGGAGGAGGAGGCTCATATCCGTAGCTATCTTAAGATTCAGAAAGTACGCTATCAGGATATTCTGGATTATGAAATCCGGATATCGGAGGAGTTGTATCAATATCAGATTTTAAAACTGACCCTGCAGCCCCTGGTGGAAAATGCCCTCTACCACGGAATCAAGAACAAACGGGGCAAAGGGAGGATTCAAGTGTCGGGCGAACTTAAAGGAGATATCCTGGTGTTCCGGGTGTGGGACAATGGCCGGGGTATGGATCCGGAAAAATTGACCAAAGTACGCCGGATTATCAGTGGAGAACAGGATCCGGGCGATCCCTCCGGATTTGGCCTATTCAATGTGGATCAGAGGATTCGTCTGAACTATGGCACCCGGTATGGACTGGCCATGAAGAGCGTCTATGGGTCCTGGACGGAGGCGGTTGTTACGATCCCGGCACAGAAATACCCGTAAAAAAACAAACCTTTTCCGTAAAAAAACAAACTTTGTTCATATTTTGTTCAAAAGTTAGTAAAAAATTATACTTATTTCAAAAGGATGTCCGTATCAAAAAAAGTCTCCCTGTCGTAAAATTATTCCATAGCCAAGAGAGATTGGCAAATAAAACACAGGGAGGGTTTTTGACCATGAAAAGAAAACTTATCGGCTTACTGTTGTGTGTAGCTATGACAGCGACTATGCTGGCTGGCTGCGGCTCCAAGGGAGGAGATGCACCTGCGGACGCTCCTGCGGCTGATGCACCGGCAGAAGCACCGGCAGAGAGCGGCGATGACGCAGAGGCAGATGCTCCGGCAGCATCCGGTGATGTAATCACCATCGGCTTTGCACAGGTTGGACATGAGTCTGACTGGCGTACTGCTTCCACCAAGTCCTGCCAGGATGTATTTTCTGCAGAAAACGGCTACGACCTGCAGTTTGTAGACTGTGACAACGATTCCGCCGTACAGCTTGAGGCTGTTCGTGGATTCATTGAGCAGGATGTAGACTACATCATCATTGACCCCATCGTTTCCACCGGTTGGGACACCGTACTGACCGAGTGTGAGGATGCAGGCATTCCGGTTATCGTAATTGACCGTACCATTGATGATTCCGACAAGTATGTATCCTGGGTAGGCTCCAACTTCAAGACAGAGGGTCTTGCAGCAGGAGAGTGGCTGAAAGCTTACGCAGCAGAGAAGGGCATCACCGAGATCAACGCACTTGTAATCGAGGGTTCCACCGGTGCATCCGCAACCATCGGACGTACCGAGGGCTTCAAGGAGATCGCTGACAGAGAGGGTTGGACGATTGTGGATTCTCAGAGCGGTGACTTTACACAGGACGGCGGTGCAGAGGTTATGGAGTCCTACTGCAAGTCCTATGAGGGACAGTTTAACGTAGTAATCTGCCAGAATGATAACGAAGCATTCGGTGCTATGGATGCTATGAAGCAGGCAGGCGTTTCCTACGGCGTTGACGGCGATGTGATTCTGGTTTCCTTTGATGCTTGTACAGCAGGTCTTGAGTTTGTAAAATCCGGCGACATCAATGCGGACTTCGAGTGCAACCCGCTGGCAGCTCCTTTCGTAGAAGAGGTTATCAAGACTCTTGCAAGCGGCGGAACACCGGAGAAAGAAGTATACATGGAAGAGCATTGGTTCGTGAATGAGGATATTCTCTCTACCATCGAGGTAAATGGAGAAACCCATAACTTAACCGTAGTAACGGATGACATTATTGCCGCACAGTACTAAGCAGTTTCTGCTCTGCGAAGGTACATTCGCAGGCAGGGTATAGCAGCAATTATTGGGGAGGTTGGTGAAAACGGGCCTCCCCTTTCTCAACAAGAAACACCCTACGGGCAAGGTGAATTTGTCTGTAAGACAAAGAGAGAGTGCCCTGGGGCGTATCCCTTTATGCACAAAAAGCATGTGCGAATTAATGAAACACCCTACGGGTATCTCTTTATGCACAAAAAGCATGTGCGAATTAATGAAAGGAAAGAAACTATGGACAATCAGGTAGTATTGACCATGCGCGGCATATCCATGACTTTCCCGGGAGTGAAAGCTCTTGACAATGTGGATTTTACTTTGCGAAAAGGTGAGATTCATGCGCTGATGGGGGAGAACGGCGCAGGTAAATCAACACTTATTAAGTGTCTGACCGGTATCAATGCATTTGAGGCCGGTGAAATTCATGTGGAGGGCATTGACGGCCCTGTTGTAAATCATTCCACGCTGGATGCTCAGAAAAAAGGTATTTCGACCGTGTATCAGGAAGTAAACCTTTGCCCAAACTTAAGCGTGGCTGAAAATCTGTTTATTGGACGTGAGCCGAAGACGAAGCTTGGAACCATTGACTGGAAAACTATGGTGAAGAAGTCGGAAGCTATTATAACTGACCTGGATATGAATATTGATGTAACTCAGAATCTGGAGGAGTATTCGCTGGCACTGCAGCAGATGATTGCCATTGCCCGTGCGGTGGATATGGACTGTAAGGTTCTGATCCTGGATGAGCCAACCTCGTCTCTGGACGACAATGAAGTAGAGAAGCTGTTCCGTCTGATGAATCAGCTTAAGGAAAAGGGTGTGGGAATTGTGTTTGTCACCCATTTCCTGGAGCAGGTGTATGCGGTCTGTGATCGCATTACGGTGCTTCGGAACGGTCAGCTGGTGGGAGAGTACCCAATTGAGGATCTGCCCCGTGTAAAGCTGGTGGCAGCTATGATGGGTAAGGATTTTGACGATCTGGCATCTATTAAGTCCGATGAGTCTCCGGTATTCAGTGATGAGGACGTTCTCATTGATGCCAGGGGCTTAAGCCACAAGGGAACCATCAAGCCCTTTGACCTTAAGATTCACAAGGGAGAGGTTGTGGGACTTACAGGGCTTCTGGGTTCCGGACGAAGCGAGCTGGCCCGTGTTATCTACGGTGCGGATAAGAATCAGACAGGAACCTTGAAAGTGGACGGGAAAGAAGTAAAGATCAACGCTCCCATTGATGCCATGAATCTTGGCATGGGTCTTCTGCCAGACGACCGGAAAGCAGAGGGCATCATCGGGGATCTGTCCGTTCGGGAAAATATCATTCTGGCTCTTCAGGCAAAACGGGGTATGTTCCGTCTTCTGCCTATGAAAGAGCAGATTGAACTGGCAGACAAATACATAGATATGCTTCAGATTAAGACAGCCAGCCGTGAGACCCTGATCCGTCAGCTTTCGGGCGGTAATCAGCAGAAAGTGATTTTGGGCCGCTGGCTTGCCACGGATCCGGATTTCCTGATTCTGGATGAGCCTACCCGTGGAATTGATATTGGTACGAAGACGGAGATTCAGAAATTGGTGCTGAAATTGGCCAAGGAGGGAAAGAGTATTATCTTCATTTCCTCTGAGATTGAGGAGATGCTTCGTACCTGTACCAAGATGGCGGTTCTGCGGGACGGTGCAAAGGTTGGAGAGATCACTGAGAGTCTGACCCAGGAGACTGTAATGAAAGCGATTGCAGGAGGTGGCAGTGTTGAATAAATTGAAAAAAATTACGGGGATGGCTCTGTTTCTTCCCATTTTCTGTATGGTATTGGTAATGACAGTAAACATCATCTACGATGTTGCCTCCGGCAATTTTGCCTTTAACTTTTTTACCATTTCCATTCGAAATGGTGTGCTCTACGGGCGTTTGATTGATATTTTAAACCGTGGCAGCGAGATAGCGATTCTTGCGGTAGGCATGACCCTGGTGGTGTCTGCTTCGGCCGGAACGGATATTTCCGTGGGCTCCGTTATGTCTCTGGCAGCATCCTTTTGCTGTATGCTGCTGGCAGGATATGGTGTGTCCTCTACAAATGATCTGGCCGTTCCCCTTTTGGTGGGCGTTTTAGCCGGTATTTTGATGGGCTGCCTGTGCGGTGCTTTTAACGGATTTCTCGTGGCTTATCTGAATGTACAGCCTATGGTGGCTACACTGATTTTATTTTCTGCGGCAAGAGCCATCGGGCTTTTGCTCTGCAACAATCTGATTGTGTATGTGCGGAATGACTCCTTTAAGTTTTTTGGAGGATATACCGGGTTTATGCCGACACCTATTATTATTGCAGCCATCTGTGTGGCTGTTATGATGGTGCTTCTTAAGAAAACGGCTTTGGGCCTTTACATTCAGAGTGTGGGTATCAATAAAAAGGCTTCCCGGATTGCAGGACTTAATTCCTCAAAGATTATATTTGTGTGTTATGTGGTGTGCGGCCTTGCAGCCGGTATTGCCGGTATTGTGGGTGCTTCCCGTATCAGTTCGGCGGATTCCAACAACATCGGCCTGAATTATGAGCTGGATGCCATTCTGGCGGTGGCTCTTGGGGGCAACAGCTTAGGCGGCGGTAAGTTTAACCTGGCAGGCTCCATTATCGGTGCTTATACCATCCAGGCTATTACCACAACCCTGTACGCCCTGGGTGTATCCTCGGATGTGGCTCCGGTATACAAGGCAATCATCGTACTGATTATTGTAACCATTCAGGCTCCGCCCTTTAAGGCATATATGAAGCGGATGTCTGCCAAGAGAGCACTGGCGAAAGGAGGTGCTACGGCATGAAAGGGAAAAAGATAAACAGCAACACCCTATTGCTTTTGATTACCATTGTACTGTTTGTTGTGATGTATGCGGTGGGCTGTGTGATTTACTCATCAAAGGGCTTCACGCATCTGCAGACCTTTTTGAATATTCTGATTAATAATGCAGGACTTCTCTGTATTGCCTGCGGAATGACCTGTGTGATGCTGACGGGAGGCATTGATATTTCGGTAGGCTCCCTCGTTGCCATGGACTGTATGTTTCTGGCCGTAGGTATGGAGCAGTGGGGTATGAATGCGGGGCTTTTGTGTATGTTGGTTCTGCTGATCGGCCTGGTGTTTGGTCTTGTTCAGGGCTTCTGTGTGGGTTATCTGGAGATACAGCCATTTATTGTAACCATGGCGGGCATGTTCTTTGCCCGTGGCATGACGGCAGTGATTTGTACGGATCAGGTGTCTATTAGCCAGAATGCCTTTTTTGTGGGATTGGCAAATATGAAGTTTGAGATTCCTTTTGGGGCTTATACCAACAGCAAGGGTGTTCTGCAGGTTCCTTTTGTACGTCTTCCGGTTATTATTGCACTGGTGGTGCTGATTGCGGTATTCTTAATGCTTCGCTATACCAAGTTCGGCCGCAGTCTTTATGCGGTGGGCGGCAATGAGCAGTCGGCGATCATGATGGGGCTGAATGTGAAGATGACAAAGCTTAAGGCTTACATGCTTTCGTCTTTCCTGTGTTCCGTGGGCGGCATCTGCTTCTGCATGAATACTATGTCGGGAAGCGTGCGTCAGGCTCTGGGCCTTGAGATGGATGCCATTGCTTCAGCGGTTATCGGCGGAACGCTTCTGACCGGCGGTGTGGGAAATGTGATTGGCTCTTTCTTCGGTGTGCTGATTAATGGTACCATTTCCACTCTGGTAAAGACCAATGGTAAGCTTTTAAGTTCCTGGTCCAACATCGCTGTGGCGGCACTTCTGTGCTTCTTCATTGTATTGCAGAGCGTATTTGCCAAGATGAAAGATACGAAGAAATAAAGAAACATGTGAATTAGAACATGATGAATGGTTATTGTTTATACCCTGTGATATCTGTAGGTGTATGAGCAGTAACTGGTAGGTGAGGGCTGCCATGAGGATGAAGAGAGCATGGGTCATAGGGTTTCTGGCACTGACTGCCGCTTTGTGCGGCTGCGGGAAGCGACAGGAGGAGCCAGAAAATACCTTACTGTATGAGGATGAAATCGAAGACAGTGATGATTATATTGTAGTGGGTTTTGCCCAGGTAGGCTCTGAGTCTGACTGGCGGCTGGCCAATACCCAGTCTTTTCGGGATACGTTTCGGGAGGATAAAGGGTATTATCTGCTTTTTGAAGACGGACAGCAAAAGCAGGAGAACCAGATTAAGGCCATCCGGAATTTTATTCTCCAGGAGGTGGACTATATTATCCTGGACCCCATTGTGGAGACTGGCTGGGATGCGGTGCTGCAGGAAGCAAAAGCAGCCGGAATTCCGGTGATCCTCTCGGACCGTCTGGTGGAGGTGGAGGATGAAAGCCTCTATACCTGCTGGGTGGGAAGTGACTTTGAGGAAGAGGGACAGATCGCCGGGCGGTGGCTTAAGGCCTATCTGGCGGAGCATGGCCGGGAAGAAGAGGAGATTCGGATTGTGACCCTTCAGGGGACCCTGGACTCTTCCGCACAGATTGGCCGGACGGTTGGTTTTGATAAGATCCTCCGGCAGCAGGAAAACTGGATCATGCTGGATCGAGGTTCCGGAGATTTTACCCTTACCAAAGGCCGTGAAGTGATGGAGAGCTTCCTGGATCTGTATGATGATATTGATGTGGTGGTCTGCGAAAATGACAATATGGCTTTTGGTGCTATTCAGGCTATCCGGGAGGCCGGAAAGACCTGCGGACCCGGAGGAGATATGATTATGATCTCTATTGACGGAACCAGGGCGGCACTGGAGGCTATGGCGGATGGGGAACTTCATATGGTGATGGAGTGCAATCCACTTTTGGGACCTATGGTGGAGGAGATTATAAAGAAGCTGGAACGGGGAGAGGAAGTGGACCGGGTTCAGTATGTGGAGGAGCAGTATTTTGATGCTTCGATGGATTTGGAAAGGATTATGGAGACTCGGACGTATTAAGGGCGGACGAGTTCACGCTTGACAAATAGAAAACTACTGTAGAGTTTTGACTTATCGACTTTATAGTAGTTTTTTTGTTTTACGGAGTTTGTGTAGGTTCTTTTCAGGAGAGAGTATTCTATTGGAAAAACACAATTGATTCCGTTAAATGGAAATGATATACTGCTTGTAGATGAAAGAAAATGGTGAATTTGAATAATGAAAAAGAACGCAGAAAAAACAAATGTTATGCGAATACTGGAACAAAAGAAAATCAGTTATACAAGCCATTGCTATGTGGATACCGGGGTGATCAGTGGTGTAGATGTTGCTATTGTTCTGAATCAGGATCCCAGCCAAGTGTTCAAAACATTGGTGACTAATGGAAGTTCCGACAACAATTATGTGTTCTTAGTTCCTGTTTTAAAAGAATTAGATCTAAAAAAGGCGGCGAAATCTGTGGGCGAAAAGAATATCAGTATGCTCAAATCCAAGGATTTACTACCATTGACAGGATATATTCATGGAGGATGTTCACCCATTGGAATGAAAAAACAGTTTCGGACAGTTATGGATGCATCGGCTAAGAACTTTGATACCATTATTTTCAGCGGAGGAAAGATAGGTTATCAGGTAGAAACTTCTTTGGAGGAACTAAGAAGAGTTTTAAGATTTGAATTGGAAGATATTACAAAGGAGCATATTAATCCATGATAAAAAGCAAAGAACACATTATCCATCAAATAGAACCAGGAAGCATTGCAGAGGAATTGGAGTTAGAGCCGGGAGACGTTCTGGTATCGGTAAACGGCCAGGACGTGCAGGATATTTTTGATTATCATTATCTTATTAATGAGGAATACATGGAGCTTCTGATCCGCAAGCCGGACGGGGAAGAATGGGAGTTGGAGATTGAAAAAGAATATGAAGACGACTTAGGGATTGTATTTGAAAACGGACTGATGGACGAGTACCGATCCTGCCGGAATAAGTGTATCTTCTGCTTTATTGATCAGCTTCCAAAAGGGATGCGCGATACCCTGTATTTTAAAGACGACGATTCCCGTCTGTCCTTTTTGCAGGGAAATTATGTAACCCTGACAAATATGAGCGACGAGGATGTGGAACGGATTATTCGTTACCATTTGTCCCCCATCAATATCTCCTTTCACACCATGAATCCCAAGCTTCGCTGTAAGATGCTGAACAATCGTTTTGCCGGGGATGCTCTTAAAAAAGTAGAGCAGTTCTACGAGGCCGGAATCACCATGAACGGCCAGATTGTGCTCTGCAAAGGAATCAATGATGGAAAGGAACTGGAATACAGCTTAGAAGAGTTGGCAAAATATCTTCCCCATCTGCAAAGCGTTTCCGTGGTTCCGGTAGGACTGTCAGATCATCGGGAGGGATTGTATCCTTTAGAGCCATTTAACAAAGAGGATGCCTGCAAGGTGCTGGAATTGATTCACACCTGGCAGAAACGGCTCTATGCTAAGTATGGAACTCATTTTGTCCATGCCGGGGATGAGTGGTATCTTATGGCGGAGCAGGAGGTTGCCGGGGAAGAGAGCTATGACGGCTATCTCCAGCTTGAAAATGGAGTAGGTATGGTGCGGCTTCTCCATGAGGAGATAGGCAGGGAGCTTGGTTTCAGGGCAGGGGATGAAAGAAAGCGTAAAGTCTCCATAGCTACCGGAGCATTGGCGGCACCTTTGCTTAAAGAGGAGACAGAAAGAATTCGTAAAAAGTATCCCAATGTGGAGATTCAGGTATATCCCATTTTAAATGACTTTTTTGGCAGACGTATTACCGTGGCAGGGCTTCTCACAGGCCAGGATTTGGAGAGACAGCTTGAAAATCAGGAATTGGGTGAGGTTCTTCTTCTTACAGAGCATATGATGAAGAACGGCGAGCGGATTTTTCTGGACGATATGACCGTAGAAGAACTTTCCGGGTCTTTACAAGTTCCGATAATTATTGTAGAATCAGACGGAAAAGCTTTGCTTGAGGCAGTGCTTGGAGACAGTTAAAAACAGTAATATCCTGACAGTGCACAGATCAATTTACGGACGAATCTTTTATGGCCGGAAATTGATCTATATAGAGGTGTACTGGAAGGATACTAAGGAATTTTAAATAGGAGAAAAATTATGAGTAAACCAATCGTAGCCATTGTAGGGCGGCCGAATGTGGGAAAGTCTACCCTGTTCAATGCTCTGGCGGGAGAGGAGATTTCCATTGTAAAGGATACGCCGGGAGTGACGAGGGATCGGATCTATGCGGATGTGACCTGGCTTGACCATGCCTTTACTTTGATTGATACAGGGGGCATTGAGCCGGACAGCAGTGATGTGATTCTGTCCCAGATGAGGGAGCAGGCTCAGATTGCCATTGATACGGCGGATGTGATTTTATTTCTGACAGATGTGCGTCAGGGACTGGTGGATGCGGATTCCAAGGTGGCCGATATGCTGCGGCGTTCCATGAAGCCGGTGGTGCTGGTAGTAAATAAGGTGGACAGCTTTCAGAAGCTGATGCCGGATGTATATGAATTTTATAATTTAGGCCTGGGAGATCCCGTAGCTATTTCTTCTGCGTCCCGTCTGGGATTGGGAGATATGCTGGACGAGGTCATCGGGCATTTTCCAAAAGGCCTGGAGGAAGATGAGGTGGATGAGCGTCCCAAGATTGCCATTGTGGGCAAGCCCAATGTAGGGAAGTCTTCCATTATCAATAAGCTGACCGGAGAAAACCGGGTGATCGTGTCGGATATTGCAGGAACTACCCGGGATGCCATTGATACCAATGTAGTTCGGGGCGATCAGGAATATGTGTTTATTGACACGGCGGGACTGCGTCGAAAGAGTAAAGTAAAGGAAGAGCTGGAACGCTACAGCATTATCCGCACTGTGACAGCAGTGGAACGGGCTGACGTGGTGGTGCTGGTGATTGATGCGGTGGAGGGCGTTACGGAACAGGATGCCAAGATTGCAGGCATTGCCCATGAACGGGGCAAGGGCGTGATTATTGCAGTCAATAAATGGGATGCTATTGAGAAAAATGACAAGACTATTTACGAGTATACCAACCGGATCCGTACCACCCTGTCTTATATGCCTTATGCGGAGATTCTGTTTCTCTCGGCCCTTACAGGCCAGAGACTTCCGAAGCTCTTTGACATGATTGACATGGTGATTCAAAATCAGAACCTGAGGATAGCCACCGGTGTTCTCAATGAGATTGTGACAGAAGCCGTGGCTCTTCAGCAGCCGCCCTCAGACAAGGGAAAGCGTCTGAAGATCTTTTATGTAACCCAGGTGGCAGTGAAGCCGCCGACCTTTGTGATTTTTGTCAATGACAAGGAACTGATGCATTTTTCTTATACCCGGTATCTGGAAAATAAGATTCGGGAGGCATTTGGATTTAAGGGTACGGCACTTAAATTTTTTATTCGGGAAAGAAAGGGGCAATAGGATATGGTACGCCTTGCTTGTGTACTGATTGGATATGTGTTCGGATTGTTTCAGACCGGCTATTTGTATGGACGGATAAAAGGGATTGACATTCGGGAGCATGGAAGCGGCAATGCCGGGGCTACCAACGCCCTGCGGACCCTGGGGAAAAAGGCCGGGGCCATTACCTTTTTTGGGGATTGCTTTAAGTGTGTGTTTGCGGTGGTGACGGTACGTCTTCTCTTTGCGGGTTACGGAGAGTCGGGAGAAAATATGGGAGTGCTTCTTGGCATGTATGCTTCAATGGGCGTGATCCTGGGACATAATTTTCCGTTTTACCTGAACTTTAAGGGCGGCAAGGGGATTGCGGCCACAGCGGGCTTGTATGTAAGCCTGGATCCGATTTTGATGCTGATTGGGGCTACAAGCTTTGTCGCTGCTGTGGCAGTGACGAAATATGTGTCAGTGGGATCCATTCTCGTTGTAATTGAACTGCTGGCCGGGGTACTGATTTACGGCTTCCTTGGAAAATGGGGACTGACGCAGCCGCATTTGTATGAACTGTACGGGATTACGGTATTTTTGACATTGCTGGCTCTTTACCGGCATAAGAAGAATATCAAAGGGCTTCTCCATGGAACAGAGCGAAGGCTGGGAGAGAAAGCGGAGTAACAGATAGGGATATGAAAATAAGAGGAATCTGAAAAAGGAGATGAATGCTATGGCAAAGGTAAGTGTGATTGGTGCAGGAAGCTGGGGGACGGCACTGTCCATATTGTTGTACAACAATGGACATGAGGTAACGCTCTGGTCAATTATGGAGGCAGAGGTTGCCATGCTGAATGAACTTCACGAACATAAGGATAAACTTCCCGGCGTGAAGCTGCCGGAGGATATGAGGATTACGACGGATCTGGAGGGCAGTGTAAAAGGGGCGGAGCTTCTTGTACTGGCGGTTCCCTCGCCTTTTACCAGAAGTACGGCTCACAGTATGGCACCCTTTGTGGAGGACGGGCAGATTATTGTAAATGTTGCCAAGGGGATTGAGGAAAGTACTTTGATGACTTTGACGGATATTATTGAGGAAGAGATCCCTGGTTGCCGTGCAGCGGTGATGTCCGGACCAAGCCATGCGGAGGAAGTGGGCCGGGGACTTCCCACTACGGTGGTGGCGGGAGCTCATGACCGGAAGACGGCGGAGTTTATTCAGAATATATTCATGAATCAGGTATTCCGTGTATATACAAGCCCGGATATGCTGGGGATCGAACTGGGCGGAGCTTTGAAGAACGTGATTGCACTGGCGGCAGGAATTGCGGACGGACTCGGGTATGGAGATAACACCAAGGCGGCGTTGATTACCAGAGGAATTACCGAGATGAGCCGTATCGGCCTTGCCATGGGCGGCCGGATTGAGACCTTTAATGGCTTGTCCGGTATTGGCGATCTCATTGTAACCTGTGCTTCCGTACACAGCCGGAACCGAAAAGCCGGATATCTCATGGGTCAGGGCAAGACCATGAAAGAAGCCATGGATGAGGTAAAAATGATTGTGGAGGGCGTTTACTCGGCCAAGGCGGCTGTGGCATTGGCCAGGAAATATGGGGTGGAGATTCCCATTATTGAGCAGGTAAATGCGGTGCTGTTTGAGGATAAGTCTGCGAGGGAAGCGGTAAATGAGCTGATGCTCCGGGATAAGAAGATTGAGAATCCGCTTTTGCCCTGGGAATAAAAAAGGGAGGATGACGATAAATGTATATCCCAATACCAATGATATCCAGACGTGTAAATCCGGATTTTTTGAGAGCACTGAATGAAAAGGCCGTACCAGAAGAGCATGTTCGGGGTTATAGGAGAGAATACGGTGAAAAGCGGCAGACCTTTGGAAGAATTACAATGGGTTATTGGATTGCGTATGCAGTTGTGTTTTTATTACTAATGATATTTCCGGGTCCTGGAACGGCTATTCTGTTCTTTTTGGTGACATTTTTGGGTGTTGTAGTTATGTATCCGATTATAACCTCCTTGATCTCGTATAAGGAAATTTTATCTGCCATTGAGAGGAATTATCCTGGGGTATAGTTTTTGCAGGATAGTATTATTTCTTAGCAAGGGCAGCAGCGGTCTGTCTACCCACTCTGTTGCTGCCCATTTAAACGATTTTTATATAGGAATGCTGAAAGCGACTTTATATAGGCAGTCCCTGTTACAATTTGTACCCTTAACGAATAGAAACTTTGTAAAAACTGGTATGGCGTTCGATAAATAACCGGACTAATTATGCAGATGTAGTGTGCAACAAGAAAAGAAGACTTATATCGGTTTCAAAAAATATAGTTGACTATTTACAAAATATTCCATATAATTCATATTATCCCTCTACTACATAGTTATACTATTTACTCAAGAAATAGTACTCTCAGTGTACAATGATGCAGTAGTCATATAGAGGGAACTTCTCATTCGCAGCCGATTCGGCTGATTTTCCAAATGGAACAACAGAAATACAGGCAAAGGAGGTTAAAGCAAAAGCAGTTCTGTGATTGCAAAAGATAAGAAATTTAACTATAATAGAAAGGAAATCATAAATGACAGAAACGAAACAACTGAATAAGCAGATGCCGGATGAGGAAAGTACCTATAAGCCCTTAAAGGAGCTGAATTTATTGGACGACTTCCTCTTTGACGTGACCACAATGGATCTGGAAGCCTGCAAGATCATCATTGAGCTTTCTCTCGGGATGAATTTAAAAAGCATTCGATGGAAAGAGGGTCAGAAAGTAGTCCACAACCTGCCGGGAAAGCGTGGGATCCGGATGGACTTCTGCGTGGAGGACGGGGACGGAAACTTCATAGATGTGGAAATGCAGAAGCGAAACGAGGGAAATATCCCCAAACGAACCCGGTTCTATCAGGCACTTACTGACGCACCGATCTTAAAAAGCGGAGAAAAGGGTTTTGACAATCTGCCGCCCTGCTATATGGTCATTATCTGTGGCTTTGATTTGTATCACAAGGGAAAATACCGTTATACCTTTGAGCATTGCTGCAAGGAGGTTCCGGGGCTCCCTCTGGGGGATGAGTGTCAGAAGATCATTTTGAATACCAGGGGTACAAACGACGATGAGGTAGACCGGACACTGGCAGACTTTCTTCACTACGTGGAAAACAGCCGGGAGGAGGAGCTTCCCGGGGACTGTGATGTACGTCTTCGGCATCTGCACAGCAAGATCGCTCAGATCAAGCTGAGTGACGAAATGGAGGCGGCCTATATGCGGACGGAAGAATGGGAACGACTGATAAAGGAAAGGGGCGAGAGGATAGGCATAGAGAAAGGCGAGATTCAGATCATTTGTAGAAATCTTCAAAAAGGCAGAACTGCGGAAGAGATAGCGGACTTTCTGGGTAAAGATCTGGCAGGGGTCCAGGAGATCTGCCGGGTAGCAGAGACGTTTGCCCCGGAATATGATATGGAACAGATATATCGGGAATTAAAAAGTGCCCGAATGGCGGCGAAGTTGTAAATGCGTTACAATTCCCATGGCAACAATTTTTAAAGCAGATGATTTCCGTGATAGAACAGTCGCAGAAATCATCTGTTTTTTATGCATTGCGGAGTGGATGCACTTGTATATTTCATTAATCTGAAAACTGTGCTGTGTTAAAAACATCTCTTGACATAAGGGACTACTTATAGTAGTCTAACAATATAGACTACAAAGAGTAGTACGAAATCATCATATATGTCAGACACAGGAATAATAAGGCTAAGCTATACAGCCACAGCAGAAAGGTGAGAGAATCATGGCAGAGATACAGTTAGGTGTAATTGAGGCACGGTTTGCAGATATGATTTGGGAACGAGAGCCGGTTACTTCTTCAGAGCTGGTAAAGCTGGCGGCGGAGGTATTTACCTGGAAGCGGACAACAACCCATACGGTTTTAAAGCGGCTCTGTGACAAGGGATTGTTTGAAAATAATAAGGGGACAGTAATCAGCCTGATTTCCCGTTCACAGTTTTATTCCATGCAGAGCAGACAGTTCGTGGAGAATTCCTTTGACGGCTCGCTCCCTGCGTTTATTGCTGCCTTTACGAAAAACAGAAAACTGACTTCGGAGGAGGCAGACAAGATCAGAAAGATGATTGATGAAGTGGAACTAAAATAGGAGGACTCTTAGATGGATAAGATTTTTTTAAGCCTGTTAAACAGAGGTATTGCCGCTGGCTGGCTGATTTTGGCTGTGCTGATACTTCGTCTGGTGTTGAAAAGGGCTCCCAAATGGATCCCATGCATCCTTTGGGGAATTGTGGCTGTCCGTCTGATCTGTCCTTTTTCCCTGGAAAGTGCATTCAGCCTGATTCCCAGTGGAGAGACATTAAGCCGCACAACGGTCATGTATGCCCAGAAGCCGGAGATAACCAGCGGCGTTTTTGCCCTTAACCGTACACTGAACCCGGTTATCAGAGATGCCTTTGCTCCATCCCCGGGTGCCAGTGTCAATCCTCTGCAAGTCTGGACATTTTTTGGCGGAATCCTGTGGATAATCGGTTTGGTGGCTCTGCTTTTGTATGCTTTGACAAGCTTCTGGCGTCTGCATACCCGGCTTCGGGAGTCTGTGCCCATTGAAAAAAATGTTTGGCTCTGTGATGTGGTAGAATCCCCTTTTATTCTTGGAATAGTGCGTCCGAGGATTTATTTGCCCTCCGACTTAAAGAAAGAAGATAGGAAGTATGTTCTTGCCCATGAGTATGCTCATTTGAAGCGGAAGGATCACTGGTGGAAGCTTTTGGGTTATCTTCTGGCAGCGGTATATTGGTTTCATCCTCTAATGTGGGCAGCTTACATGCTGTTTTGTCGTGACATGGAGCTCGCCTGTGATGAAAAGGTCATTAAGGAGCTGGATATTGACGGGAAAAAAGCTTATTCACATGCTTTGGTCACATGCAGTGTGTCAAAGAGGACCGTTATGGTCTGTCCTGTGGCTTTTGGCGAAGTTGGGGTAAAAAAACGGGTAAGGGCAGTTTTGCATTATCGGAAGCCTGCTTTCTGGGTGATTCTTGCCGCCGTTTTTGCCTGTGTTATAGTTGCCGTATGCTTTTTAACCAATCCCAGAAGAGACACCTACGAGGTAAGGATTGTAATTCCCGCAGGCAGCGAGGGAGAAATCTACTATTCAGATGAAGAGATTTTACCCTATGGAAATAAGATTACGCTCTGGGCAGGGGAGGGCTTAAGCGACACAGAAGTTGTCCTGATGCCGCTGGATTCCGATGGGGAGTGGATTCCGGAACCCGTTTATATGACACCGGGAATGCCTGTGAGGATGGAAGCTGTAAGGGGTGCATGGTACCGAATCGGTGTAAAGATGAGCAATTCCTCTACGGAAGATAAAGATGTGTATGTAAAGGCAGAGGGAGTTCAGATAAGAATTGCCTGTCCTGTTGCAGAGGAGAATGTAAAATATGACATTATCCCCATGATTATGGTAAATGATAAATATTACTACGATACCGGCCGGGTAAGTGGCAGGACAGAACGCAGTGACAAGATGGATGGAGAGATCACTTCCACTGTAGACGGCTCCGAAAAGCCTGCGAAAAATAACCAGTCCAATTTTGGTGAGGGCTACGGCTATCAATTCGGGGAAAATGACACCATAGAGGTCAATATGAACGGAAAATGGGTGGTTTTTGAATACCGCAGCGGGGATGGAAGCCTGATCCGCTATGGTGATAAATGGTACAGCCAGGGCGATCTGTCAGAGGAAACCATAGAATGGCTCTATTGGTATAACAGACTGACTGAGGAAGAGCAGGCAGCCATAAGTGCCGTGCCATCCGATCTGTATGATTTGATTTATACCGGAGAGGAATCCGATATGCCGGCGGAGACGGAGGATGCAAAGGGAGACTCCATAGATGCGGCGATTCAACAGGCGATTCTGGAGGAGAATGTTTCTTACTATAGCAGTACCTATGGCTTTGCGTGCTGTGATTTCTTTTCTTTGGCAACAGAGGTTTCGGAGACTGCGGAAGAAAATACAGGAAATAATACGGTTTCCTGTTATGGCTGGGCACTGTATCAGAAGTATGGGATTTCCGATGAGGGAATTGAGGAGCTGGAGGGCAGCCACGTTCCGGTTGCATTGACCTTTGAAGAAAAGGATGGCAATTATGAATTAAAGGAATACTGGCAGCCCCGGGACGGGAGCTATTTTGTGCCTGATATCCGCAGCAAATTCCCGGCAGAGATTGCGGAGGACGCAATCGACAGCCAGAAATTTGTCATTCCACAGATTCAAAGCTGCTACCGACAGGCGGTGGAGTTTGCCCGTCTTGATACGGATCCGGTGATTGAGAATCTATTGAAGACCATCTGCTCGGAACCGGAACTTTCCTCCAACCCTCAGGACTATATAAGTGCCCATTCCTTAGAATATCGGGAGCTGCTGTATTATGGGGAATATACCCTCCGCTATTGCCTGAACCGTTTCCATAAGGGAAATGAAACAGGCCTGGAGGGAAGTATTATGGCTCTTGTGTGTGAGGAGCTTATGCAGACGGAGGGGAGCATTCCCGCAGACGCACAGACGGCGGAAACGGGACAGAGTTGGTATGATACACTCTATGCCCATGGAAGTAATCGGGTAGAGCCGTATCTTAAGTAAATCTCCGATTATCCTTGCGGTCTGTTACGGGGTATTTGTCTTGGACGGAATGATCTCTATCCAATATCCGTCCGGATCTTCAATGAAGTAGATTCCCATATCCGGATTTTCATAACAGATGCAGTTCATTTCCTGATGCTTTTGGTGGGCGGCATCCATATTGTCTGTGGTGAAAGCCAGGTGAATCTCGTTATCCCCCAGATTGTAGTGATCCGACTCCCAGTCACGAAGCCAGGTAAGCTCCAACTGAAAACCGGTTTTGCCATCAGTAAGGTAGGAAAGGATAAAGCTTCCGTCCCCGGCTTCCTTTCTCCGTGCTTCCTTAAGCCCTAGGGCTTCTTCGTAGAAGCGGAGGGATCTCTCCAGGTTGATGACATTATAGTTGTAGTGTGCAAATTGAAAATTCATGGTTGATTCTCCTTTTTCTGTTGATATTTTTTCATTAAAGATTTGACGTTGAGATTGGATCACTGTTTGAAGCTCTCGCCACGTCCCTGGATCCGTACGATCTTGTCCCGATCCGGGTGATCCGGATGTTCTTTAAGCCATCGGTCAATGACATGGTAATCCTCCCAGCAGTGCATGGGATAGATTCGATCCTCCTCTTTCTTTTCCGCATTCAAAGACAGAAAATAATCCATTCCCAGGGCGTAATAATCCTCCTGCCTTGGATCAAGAGGAATAAAGGCAGCGTCTATATGCATGTTCCGAAGAGGTTCTATATAGTTTCGATAATTTTCTGCCATCCTCTGATTCCAATTTTCCGGCTCTCCGATCCAACGCCAATCATTCAGATCCCCTGCATGATAAACGACTTTCCCCTCACATTGAACCAGAAAAGCGATGCCCTCATCGGTGGATTTGAGCGTCTGAACGGTTATATTTCCCAGAGAATGCTTTTCATTTGGTTTCAGATGCAAGGCCTGCTTTTGCAGCTCCTTTGGAACCCGGCATTTCCAGATATCGCCGGACAGAAGAAAGAACGTATCTTCTTTTTCCTTTGCCAAAGAAAAGATTTCCGGATTAAAATGATCCGGATGGCGGTGGCTTGCGAATACATAAAGTCTTTTCTCATGGGGAAGCTTTGGCATTGAGCCCTTGTAATAGTCAAACAGCAGCAGAGCTTCTTCCAGCTCCACATAAAATCCGCTGTGTCCAATGTAAGTGATTTTCATAATGATGATTCCTTTCCTGTATGTTACTATAGCCTTTTCGGAACAGTTGTGCAAGCCTAAAAGCTTATAAAGGAGTTACCATTAGATGAATTAAATTGCAACAACATTGTACATTTTTATGGGAATCCTTCTGATCCTGTGGTAAAATATAAGTGGAGGGGAGAATCATGAGATGTTCCGGTTGCGGTAAAAAGTTTAATTATGAAAAGTATTATGGAATATGTCCCAAATGTGGCTGTTTTAATAAGAATGAAACGACACAGGAGGAGCAATGGCCGTCAGGAGAAAAGAGAAGTACATTATTTCTGGCTGTTTCTCTTGTATGTTTTTGCCTGGCCTTTGCAGGTGGAAAGGCTTATACCTGGTATTACAGAAATCATTATAAGTATCAGTTGGAGAACGAACTGAAACAGGATTTCTATGAGACGGAAGTACTTCGAAAGGAGCATGAGGTGGGAGAGAGCTTTTCCTGCCAGGGAATAACGTTGACAGTTATGGAAGCAAAAGTTATAGATTGGGAGGAGGGAACCGAAATTCCCGATGGAAAGAAAGTGATAGCCATTAAGATTGCTGGAGAAAGCAACGGTAAGTGGGAGCAGAAAAATCAACTTCGTTTACCCTATATTCGATGTGGAGATTTATACTATCATATGTTTCAGGGGGAACTATCGGAAGAGGATGAGGAGCGATATGAGATTCCTATGTTCAGTGAATATGCATTGTGCGAGGAGACCCATGTGGAAGGATGGCATCTGTTTTTTGTGGATGAATGGGAGCAGGTGTTTACGCTGTATTGGGAGGAAATAGAATACGAAGAAATAGAACGCATCCAGACCATTCATTCTATTAAGTTTCAATTGGAGGGAGGCCTGGAACAGTGAGAAACACGATGAAACTTGTGGCAGGTATTTTGCTATTCGGAGCTTCGGCTTTGTGTGTTTTGTTAACCTATGGTAATGTGAGCCAGATAAGAGCAAGTGTCAGAGAAGATGTGGAAAGCTCAATGCTGGGAAGTATCCTGGAAGCGAAAGAGATAGAAGCTGAAAATTTGGGACAGAGGGCAGTGACAGAATGGGGAGAAGAACTAATAGTACAAAATAGCGAATATGAATTTTATCGTTTGGCGATACAGGTAGAAAATAAAGGATATGGTCTTTATTTCGCAAATCCGGCTAAGATTTTTACTGTACATGGAGAACTTTCTGAGGATGTTGGCAGGGTGGTATATTTTGATGTGGGATTTGAGTCCTTTTTTGATGTTATAACTCCGGTAGCTCCGGGAAAAACGTGTACAACTGCCACGCTTTATGTGGAAGTCCGTTCCGGCGTACATGCTCTTGAGGTTGTTTATGCACCAGCATGGAATGAAGATGAACAGAGCCTGCCTGTTCTATTGGATTAGGCTTATGTCACCAGGAGGGGAGAAATATGAAGTGTTATAATTGCGGTAAAAAATTTGATTATGAAAAATATTATGGGATTTGTCCCAAATGTGGCTGCTTTAATAAGAAAGAGACGGCCGAGGAGCAGCATCAGAGTTATCATGATGCCTATGATGGGGGCTATCAGCATTCGGAACATACAGATTTTACTGGTTCCATATACGTACAATCAAAAGCAGAAAAGAATAAGGGTGGCAAGGGTAGCACGATTTTCCTGATTGTATCAATCGTGGTTTTTATTCTGGTTTCCTGTGGGGGAACGGCCTTAAGCTTTCTTTACAGCAAAGGTCAGGAGAAGAAGCTTCAGCAGGAAGTGATAGAATCTGCCGTAGAATGGGAAGAGCATGCGGTTGGGGAGAACTTTTCCATTCAGGGCATGACCCTGGCGGTTACGGAGGCATGGGTTCTGGATGAGGGATGGGAGAACAATCCCAATATACCTATGGGTAAAAAGCTGGTGGCCGTGAAGCTTTCTGGTACAAGTGACGGGGAGTGGGCGGAAAAGAATCAACTGGAGGATGCTTATATCCGCTATGACGGACTGTGCTACTGGCAGATTTCAACTTATGATTTTGATGAATATGAGAATGAGTATGGGATTTTGCAGTTTGACAGATATACCCTTTGCGGCTCCACAGAAGGCGAGGGATGCCTGGTGTTTTGGGTTGATGAGGATGAGAGGGAATTTACTTTGTGTCTGGAAGAATGTTCAGAGGAGAATTCCGCATTTATTCAGACAATTCATTCCGTTCAAATTCACTTAGAGGAGGAACGAGTGGAATGAGTAAGGTGATTAAGATTGGAATTGGAATCATTTTGTCCGGCATATCAGTCTTTTATCTTCTGGGAATCTGTCTGGTTGTAGCGGATGCAAAAGAGGATGCAATTTATAATCTCAATTTCTATATTCAGGCAGAACAGACGGGCTGTGAGTATTTGGGTCAGAATCCCGAGATAAATGGCAGAGAAAAACAGGCAGAAGAAGGATACGCGTTTTATAAGATAACTTTTGAAGTGGAGAATCTGAGCAGTGAGCCTTACTATGGAAGAATTTCGGATATTTTGAATATAGACAAAGGTATCAATAACAAAGATGTGGGATTAAGAATATTACCATCCGCCAATAGTTCGCCGGGATATTTTGAAACCATAGAGCCGGCACTTCCGGGAAAAGCAACCATAGAGTTTGCGTATTATCTGGAGATAAGAGAAGGTGTAGAGAGCGTTCTTGCCAGCTATCTGCCTGCCTGGGAGGAAGATGAGATACAATTGGATATTGCTATAAACCATTAGAGAAATTATTAAAAGTGGTCCATAGTCAAGATAGGACTTCCAACCCGTGACAAATATATTGAAAATTATAAGACTACTCTGCGTAATCTGGGAGAATTTGGTGTAAAAGTTGTAACCTATAATTTTATGCCTATATTTGACTGGACGAGAACCGATCTGTTTCATCCATTGGAAGACGGATCTACGGCATTATTTTATGAGAAGAACCGTATTCAGGATAACTATAAAGAAATGGCAGATTATATTTTACATAATCTTCATGGCATGACACTTCCTGGATGGGAGCCGGAAAGAATGGCCAGACTGGATGAACTTTTTGAGGCATACAGGCCGGTGACAAAAGAAAAATTGTGGGAGAATCTGAAATATTTTCTTGAAGCAGTCATGCCGGTCTGCCACGAAACAGGAATTAAAATGGCGATTCACCAGGATGATCCCCCTTGGGACATTTTTGGAATTCCCCGTTTGCTGTGTGATAAGGAATCCGTTGGTCGTTTTCTTAAAATGGTAGATGATGAGTACAACTGTCTCTGCCTTTGCTCCGGCTCTCTTAGTGCAAACCCGGATAACAATGTTGCGGACATTGTCCGTACTTACTGTGACCGCATTGCGTTTGCTCATATCAGGAATGTCCGTCACTATCCCGGCGGAGACTTTTCAGAGACATCCCACAGGGATAGTGATGGTGATACGGGGATACTGGATATCGTGAAAGCATATCATGATTGTGGCTATGCGGGGTATGTGCGTCCGGATCATGGATGTCATATCTGGGGCGAAAAGTGTCGGCCTGGTTATGGACTTTATGACAGGGCTCTTGGAATCATGTATCTCTGGGGATGCTGGGATATGTTAGAAAAAATGGAGAGTTTAATTCCTTGATTTCTGTTTTCTGTTGAAAGACTTGTCAAACTTCCCAAAAAGAGTTATACTGATACCAGTCTAAGGGACACACCATACGGGAGGTTTTGCAATGATTGAGGCAACCAGTTGTGGCGGTGTGGTAATATTTCGGGGGAAGATCTTGCTTTTGTACAAGAATTATAAGAATCGGTACGAGGGCTGGGTACTTCCCAAGGGAACTGTAGAACCAGGTGAGGAATATAAGGACACGGCGGTTCGGGAGGTTCGGGAGGAAACGGGCGTAGACGCTTCCATTATTAAGTATATCGGGAAAAGCCAGTATTCTTTTTCGGTGCCTGAAGATACGGTGGAGAAAGATGTCCATTGGTATCTGATGATGGCGGATAATTATTACAGTAAACCACAGCGTGAGGAGTATTTCGTAGATTCAGGATACTATAAGTTCCATGAAGCATATCATTTGTTGAAGTTTTCTAATGAAAAGCAGATTCTGGAACGGGCCTACAATGAGTATCTGGATCTGAAGAAGAGTAATCTTTGGGGAAATAAAAAGTATTTTTGAGGGGAATGCCGCAAAATAAATTCGGGTATCTGTTTTGCGGTGTTCCTTTCGTGCTTTTGCACTGAAAGGCAAGTGTGGTATGAGGTGGGCGAAAGAACTTTATCTGAGTGAAAAAACAGCCAAAAAAAAGGACAAGATTATCCGTAAGGCAAACAGGGGTGTGGGAATGGTTAGCATTTATTTTATTTCCCTGGCATCCAATGAACAGAACCTGTTTGATATCTTTCATGCCGCTTATTTGAAGCAGCCAGCCTTTTATGGGCAGAATCCTTTTATTGTAGGAATTGCCTCCGGCTATGAAGAGGCTTTGGAGATGATTCAGCGGATGGTAGATGATATTTACCGGGAAACAGGCGGTTTTCAAGTGAGAGAGTATTTTGGGGATGCCCAATAGAAATTACAAATACTGTGGAACTGTAATAGGAGAACCAGATGCTGCATATACTTTTCGTCATTTTGAAAATAATTGGTATTGTTCTGGCAGTGCTTTTGGGGTTGTTTATTTTAATCCTGCTGCTGGCCCTCTTTGTGCCCATTCGCTATAAGGGGGAATTTCGGAAAGAAACAGAACCGGAGATAACGGCCAGGGTAAGCTGGCTGCTGCATATAGTCAGCATTCCTGTAATTTATCGGAATGGGACTCTCTCTGTGAAAATCAGGTTTTTTGGAATTACGGTTAAAAAGCGGATGAAAGATGAAGAAGAACTTGACAGTGATGAGAAAGAGTTTTTTCAGGATGTGGAAGATGCAGTCAATATAGGGGAAGCGAAGCTAGAGGAGATAGAGGCGAAGGAAGTACCGATTTCGGATACATCTACAGAAAAAGTGAACGGTTCTTCTGATCTGGACATTCAGAGCAAAAATCACAAGATCCGGGAAGAAGTTGAGAAAATTTCTGAGGAACCCAGGGGCGGCCTTATAAAAATAATATTTGGAAAAATAAAGGCATTTTTTCTTAAGATTTTAGGAATATGGAAAAAAATTAAAAATCTCAAATATACATTCCGCAGATTATGTGGTAGAATAAAAAAGGGTATACAGAAATGTAGGGATACAAAAGAATTTCTCACAGATGAGCGAACCAGGGCAGCCTTTAAGCAGTGTGTGGCACAGTTGAAGATTCTAATTAAAAAAATGTTTCCCAAAAAAATACGGGGGATGCTTCGGTTTGGAACAAAGGATCCGGCTCTTACAGGAGAAATCCTGGGTGGAATCAGTATATTCTACCCGGTTTTTATGGATAATGTTAAGGTATATCCGGATTTTGAACAGGGGATTTTTGAGGGCGAGTTGTTTGTAAAAGGGCGTTTTTGCCTGATAACAGTGCTCCTGGTTCTCTGGAGGCTTTGGAGAGATAAGAATATTCGATACGTTTATCACAAATTGAAATTTTCATAAGGAGGATTTGCACCATGAATAATACTTTTGACACAACTGTAGAATCTCTGTTTAAAGGGATGGACAGCTTCATTACAACAAAGACGGTAGTGGGGGATGCTGTTACCATAGGTGATACGATTATTCTTCCCCTGGTGGATGTGTCTTTTGGAGTGGGGGCAGGAGCCTTTGCGGGAGATAAGATGCAGAATGCCGGAGGCGGCATGGGTGCAAAGATTTCTCCAAGTGCTATTCTGGTGATTTCCGGTGGCGTGACCAAGCTGGTGAATGTGAAGAATCAGGATACAGTAACGAAGATCCTGGATATGGTACCGGATTTTGTGAATAAGTTTACAGGTGGAAAGAAAGAGAGCAGTCCTGTGGCTGATGCTATTCAGGATGCAGTGGATGTGATTGAGAAAGAAGAGTCAAAGGAAGAATAGACAAAAGATTTGGAAAAGGGGTGGCAGGTATCTGCCAGCCCCTTTTTTGCATATAATAGGGAGAAACCTATATTATGCCGGGAGTTGCTATGAAACAATTGCTTGGATTTGTTATGTTCTGGATAGGAGTGGGAATATTGACAACCTTTTTTATGCCCGTACAGGGATGGTTTGTGCGTGCACTGGCGGCATTTTCATTGATGCTGGTTGGGTATAATCTCTTTTCCTCCGATGGAAAATGCGGGAAATAAAGTTAGGACTGTTTCGTCAGGTTCTTAAGAAAATTTAAAAATTTGTAACAAATGCTTTCCTTTTGTGTAAAAATATTGTAAAATATACAAGATATACAAAAGTGGGGGTCCTAAAATGTCGGTAACCATGTTAAAACGTATTGCTCTGGCAGCAATGACAATTAACTATATTGGAACTTTTATACCAGGGGTGCCTATCTGGTTTCAATGGATCGGACGGTTGGCGGCACCCTTGTTTTTTTATGCTATGGCCTGGAGCCTGGACAAGACCGGAGATAAAAAGCTGTACTTTAAGCGTCTCTATGTATGCAGTGTACTGATGGCTCTGATCAATTTGATTTTATCCATAGTTGCTCAGAAGACAGGGCTTGTTACGTCTGTAACAAATAATATTTTTGCAACCTTGTTTGCAGGTGCGTTTTTTATTGAAGTATTGGAATATGGCAGGAATCATCCCAAACGGAAATGGCGTATGTGGCTCAGCTATGGCTTCTGGCAGATCGCTTTTGCAGGCTTGTGGGCAGTTCTCTATGAGATTGTAGAAGTACCCTATGGGTTCTTAAATCTTTTTTCTTCCATTTGTGGCAGTGCCCTTACCTGTGAGGGGGCGTTTATGTATATTGCTATGGGGGCCATATTCTATTATACGAAAGAAGATAAGCGGAAGCTTTCCATCGGGTATCTTATTATCTGTCTTATATTTTTCCTGAATTCTGCATTTGGGATCTGGGGACGTATCTTTATGCTGCTGGGCAGTGATGTACTTGTGGTTTTGATGGAGGTTATGACCGGCATGGTTCTTTGGGGGGCATCGTTCCGATCACTTTTTGATATTTCCCATATGTTGAATAATGATTTTCAGTGGATGATGCTTGCGGCACTGCCGTTGCTGTTATGCTGTAATGGAGAATGCGGACGGTATAAAAAATATTTTTATTATATTTTCTATCCGGTACATGTGTATCTGCTCTGGTTTCTGGGAGTTGTGATTTTGAGGTAGTTTTGCAGATGTCATTTATATTGAGACATAAAAAAGAGGCCGCCAACCTGACGACCTCTTTTAAATATCTACATTTACGCTCTTTCCACTTTGCCGGATCTCAAACAAGAAGTACATACATACATTTTCTTAGATCCGCCATCAACCTTAACTCTTACGGACTTAACATTGGATTTCCACATTTTGTTGGAACGTCTATGTGAATGACTTACAGCATTTCCGAAATGAACGCCTTTTTCACAAATCGCACATTTAGCCATCTTAGCACCTCCTTGATCTTTAGTGAGCCCTATATCCAGACTCGCAACATATGTTATTCTAGCAGAAAGTACTATATTTTGCAAGCATTAATTTGAAATTATTGCAACTTTTTGAGAAACTGGGTGATTTTGCAAAAATCACTTTGAATTTTACAGGAAGTAGGGTATACTGTCAATAGAATATACCATAGCATGTACCTTTCGGGGCAGGCTAAAGTGTGAGGAAAGTTCGTGATGCTTGGGATAGCTATTGCGGAACTATGAATGGAGGTAATTATTAATGAAGGGACTTATGAATACACAATTAGGTGCAGTAATCATTGACCCGGAAGTCATAGCCAAATATGCAGGCTCTGTGGCTGTAGAATGTTTCGGTATCGTAGGTATGGCCATGGTGAACGTTCGGGATGGTATTGTAAAGCTGCTTCGGGGCGATAATCTTACCAGGGGCGTTAATGTACAGATAAATGATAATCGGATTACGCTGTCTTTCCATGTTATTGTTTCCTACGGAGTCAGCATTTCAGCAGTATCTGATAACCTGATCAGTAATGTAAAATACAAGGTAGAAGAATTCACTGGTATGTCCATAGAGAAAATCAACATCTTTGTAGAAGGTGTAAGGGTAATAGACTAATAGCAGGAGGAGTTTAGCAGAGTTATGAAAACCATAGATGTAGAAACACTGACAAAGATGTTTTTGGCCGGAGCCAAGAACCTGGAGGCTAAAAAAGAATGGATTAATGAGTTGAATGTGTTTCCCGTTCCGGACGGAGATACGGGAACAAATATGACGTTAACCATTATGGCGGCTGCCTCTGAGGTAAATAATCTGCCGGTGCGTACCATGGAAACGGTGGCTAAGGCTATCTCTTCCGGATCCTTAAGGGGTGCCAGAGGTAACTCCGGCGTTATCCTTTCCCAGCTTCTTCGGGGATTTACAAAGGGGATACGGGGATATGAGACGCTGGATGTGATGACGTTTGCCAATGCTTTTCAGAAAGCAGTGGAGACCGCCTATAAAGCGGTTATGAAACCTAAGGAGGGAACGATCCTCACAGTAGCCAGAGGTGCTGCGGACAAAGCATCGGAACTGGCATTGGTGGAAGATGATTTGGATATATTTTTCCTGGGAATTATTGAAGAAGCGGAGACAGTCCTTCAAAAAACTCCGGAACTTCTTCCTGTGCTGAAAGAAGCCGGTGTAGTAGATTCCGGCGGACAGGGACTGGTAGAGGTCTTAAAAGGTGCTTATGATGCCTTTTTAGGAAAGGAGATTGATTATACCTTTGAGGCACCCAAGTCGGCGACACCTGTGAAGATTAGTGCTGAGACTGAGGCAGAGATTAAGTTTGGCTATTGTACAGAATTCATTATTATGCTGAATAAGGAATTCCCCACAGAAACAGAGCATGAGTTTAAACAGTTCCTGGAATCCATCGGTGATTCCATTGTGTGCGTGGCGGATGACGATATCGTCAAGATTCACGTACATACCAATCATCCCGGGCAGGCTATTGAAAGGGCACTGACCTATGGCTCTCTGTCCCGGCTGAAGATTGATAATATGCGTGAAGAACACGAAGAAAAACTGATTAAAGATGCTTCCCGAATTGCGGCTCAGCAGGCGGCAGAAAAAGCGGCAGAACCAAGAAAAGAGATGGGTTTCATTTCTGTATCTATCGGAGAGGGAATTGGAGAGATTTTTAAAGGACTTGGCGTAGACTATCTGATTGAGGGCGGACAGACCATGAATCCCAGTACTGAGGATATGCTGAATGCCATTGAACAGGTCAATGCGGATCATATTTTTATCCTGCCTAATAATAAGAACATTATACTGGCGGCCAATCAGGCTCAGGCATTGTGCAAGGACAAGGATATTATTGTAGTGCCTACCAAGACGGTGCCCCAGGGAATTACAGCTATGATCAATTATATTCCTGATATGTCCCCGAAAGAGAACGAGGAGCGTATGACGGAGGAAATTCATAATGTAAAGACCGGTCAGGTGACTTATGCAGTCCGGGATACCCATTTGGACGATAAGGCGATCAAAGAAGGAGACATTATGGGAATCGGAGATCACTCCATTCTGTCTGTGGGAAGAGATATTTCCGATGTAACCTTTTCTATGTTCCGGGAACTGGTAGATGAGGATTCCGAACTTATCAGCATCTATTATGGTGAGGGAGTCAGTGAAGAAGAAGCCGAGACACTGGGCGGAAAGCTTGGGGACACCTATCCGGATTGTGATATTGAGGTACATTTCGGTGGTCAGCCTATCTATTATTATGTTGTATCAGTGGAGTAGAGGTTACTTAAACCATGAATATGGATTCACCAATTACAAGTATAAAAGGAATTGGAGAAAAGACGGCTACGCTCTTTCACCGTGTCGGTGTTGACACGGTGGGGGAGCTCTTGTCATATTATCCCAGGAATTATGATGTATATGAGGAACCGGTTACTTTTGCGAACTTAAAGACAGAAAAGGTTCAGGCAGTTATTGGTTTTGTAAAAAAGGTCCCCACGGTATCAAAGACCAGACGTTATGCGGTGACAACAACAACTCTGGAGGAATTTGGAGAATATCTACATATTACCTGGTTCAACATGCCCTTTCTAAAAAACAGACTTATTCCCGGGGATACCTATATTTTTCGGGGAAGAGTGGGAAAGAAAAAGGGGCGTCTTGTAATGGAACAGCCGGAATACTTTACTCCTGATGCATACAGGGAAAAGCTGGATACCATGCAGCCTGTCTATGGACTGACGGCCGGACTTTCCAATAAAACCATATCAAAGGCTATAAAGCAGGTGTTGGATCATATGGATCTTACCACAGAATACTTGCCGGATCAGATTCGTCTGGATCAGGAACTGGCAGAATATAATTTTGCCTTGCATACCATCCATTTTCCGGTAAAATGGGAGGATCTGCTGCTGGCCAGAAGACGTCTGGTATTTGATGAATTTTTCCTGTTTATTCTGTCGCTGCACCAGATGAAAGATGCGGCAGAGATTCGGAAAAACAAATGTCCTTTCAGACGGGTAAAGGAAACGGAACAATTGTTGAAATCTCTGCCTTATGAGCTTACAGGAGCACAGAAGAAGGTATGGATGGAACTTAAGAGGGATTTATCCGGAGAGAGGGTAATGAACCGTTTGATTCAGGGAGACGTGGGATCCGGAAAGACCGTTGTGGCATTACTGGCCCTGGTCTGTGCTGTGTTCAATGGATATCAGGGATCTTTGATGGCACCCACAGAGGTTCTGGCAAGACAGCATGGTGCTTCTATTCAGGAGATGCTTTCAAATGCAGGGATTTCTGTAAATGTAGTGGTTTTAACCGGCTCTATGTCGGCGAAAGAAAAAGGGCTTGCATATGAACAGATCGAAAGTGGTCAGGCAGGAATTGTGGTGGGTACTCATGCATTGATTCAAAATAAGGTACGGTTCCACCGGTTAGGTCTCGTGGTGACGGACGAACAGCACCGTTTTGGTGTACGGCAAAGGGAACTCTTAGCAGACAAAGGTTTTTCCCCTCATGTGCTGGTTATGAGTGCCACTCCGATTCCCAGAACCTTGGCGATTATTCTTTATGGTGATCTGGATATTTCTGTTTTGGATGAACTTCCGGCAAACCGCCTGCCCATTAAAAATTGTGTGGTGGATGAGAGTTATAGACCCACTGCCTATCGCTTTATGGAAAGGGAGATTGGGGCCGGACGGCAAGTCTATGTGATCTGTGCTATGGTAGAGGATAACCCGGAGTTGGAACTGGAAAATGTGGTGGACTATACAGAGAAGCTGAAAAGAGCCATGAATCCGGCTATTACCATAGAATATCTTCATGGGAAAATGAAAGCCCGGGAAAAAAATGAGATTATGGAGCGATTTGCATCCGGTGAAATTCAGGTTCTGGTGTCCACAACGGTGGTGGAGGTGGGAGTCAATGTTCCCAATGCTACAGTCATGATGGTGGAAAATGCGGAGCGTTTCGGCCTGGCACAGCTTCACCAGTTGCGGGGACGGGTAGGAAGAGGAAAGTATCAGTCTTACTGTATTTTTGTAAATGGAAATGACAGCCCGGATACAAAAAAACGGTTAGAAATTTTGAATAAATCCAATGATGGCTTTTATATTGCAAGTGAGGATCTAAAGCTTCGGGGCCCCGGCGATCTTTTCGGAATTCGACAAAGTGGGCTGCTCGAATTTAAAATCGGGGATGTGTTTACAGATGCCGGTATTCTTAAGGCCGCAAGTGAGGAGGCAGCAAAGCTGTTAAAAAGAGATTCGAATCTTTTGAAAGAAGAAAACCGGGAATTGCAAAAGCGGCTTGCCGCTTATCGTATGGCGGAATCGGGGAATCTGAGTCTGTAGGGACATTTCCCATGCCTTTACATTGACATTTAACAGTTTTATGGTAAACTGATACGGAGATTTTGAAACAGGAGTAAATGGAATGGAGAACAGGATGAAAAATACGGGGAGAAAGGGAAGAACCATTTCCGGCATCATACTCACAGCGGCATTGCTGGTTGTTTTATGGGGGATACCTTCTTATGCGGAACCGGATTCTGCAAAACTGGATTTGGCTAAGGGAGATATTGTAATTACGAATTCCGGTTATACCCAGGGAGGAGGAGAACTCGTATCCCATGATGGAAGTTATACCATTACAAGTTCCGGTTCTAAGCCTGTGGACCATACCATTATCATAGAGAGTGATCTGGTTGAAGTAACCTTGCAGAATGTAATGGTTGCATCCAAAAAAAGTCCGGTTTCCTTAATGGGGGATTCGGATCATGCCATGGCACGACTGCGTCTTGACGGCACCAATGTACTTCAAAGCATAGAGGGTGATCATGCAGGGATTGCAGTGCCCCAGGGAGCTTATCTGGTTATTGAGGAAAGCAATGGTTCTCTGTCCGTAACCGGCTCGGGAACGGGGGCGGGAATTGGTGGTACCGGAAATGAGGATGCACCGGAGGGAAGCAGTCCGGAAAATTGCGGGAACATTACCATTCACGGCGGAATTGTTACCGTGACGGGAGGTGTTAAGGGAGGCTCTGGAATTGGAGGGGCAGCCGGCGGTGCCGGTGGAACCATAGAGATTACCGATGGCTACATAACTGTGTCCGCCAGCACGAACGCAACCGGAATTGGAAGCAGCCCTCTTTGGAAGAATGAGGAGATGGCGGGAACCATAAAGATTGCGGATGGAGTTGTAAAGATAAATGGAAATCTGGGCACCGGAGGGGATGTATTAACAGGAGAAGAACAAGGACTTCCCTGGGTGGAGACTGAACGGGTAGACGGCAGAGTCAGCAACTTTTCCGGTATTTTGTTTCAGGAATCAGAAGGACACATTTATGGCAACCAGACTTATGTAATAGAAGAAGACCGTACTATTTTGTCCGGCAATACCCTGAGATTGAATTCTAAGGATATTTTGGAGATACGTGATGGAGCCAGTCTGACTCTGAATGGAGTAATGGAGAATGAGGGCTCTCTTCGGCTGGCGGCTGAGGATTGTTTGAAACTTGGCAAGGAAGGAAAGCTTAGCGGAAGAGGAAAGTTCTCGGTTCCGGGGATTACGGCGGACATGATCTCTGTTCCCGTAAATCTGGTGTATGAGACCGAGAATGAGGCTGAGAATGAGACTGGGGAAGAAGGAGGAGTAACAGAAGAGATAACAGATATTACGGAAAGTGTTTTGGAGCAGATTACATTAAGCCGGAATAAACGGGGAACAAAAGAACTTTTTGGTGTGGAATTTACAGTGATCCCGGATTTTACCGGCTGGGAGACAAAGGAGATTGACTGGCCGATTATGGAGCCGGGAGCCTACACGGTTACCTATAGCAAGGAGGGAGAAAAGTCCTTAAGTAAGAGATTTATGGTATATTCTCCCGGAGATGCTGTTCGTGAGGGATTGTCCTCCATCCATGTGTTTCAGAAACCATCCAAAATGAAATATGGTTATGGAGAATCCTTTGACGGGACGGATCTCATTGTGGTAGGAACCTATGAGGATGGAAGCGTCCGCAATGTAACCGCATTGGTACATGTGGAATGGGAAGACTTTGACCTTGGAGAACACAATGTAGAGGTTACCTGCACCAGAGATGGGGACAGGCAGCCGATTAAGTGTTTTTTGGAAGGGATCAGGATTGTACCTAAAGAGATTGACGTGTCCGGCATGAGTTGGAATATTCAGGACTTTACCTATGATGGTATGGAAAAGACTGTGACGTTGGGAGGTATCCTGCCAGAGGGAGTGATTGCGGACCGAATGACCTCAGTTGGACAGGACGCGGGAACCTACGAGGCGACGGTGAATTTTTCCCTGAGTGGAAGTATGGATAAGGATCACTATACGATTGTAGGGCCAAATCCGCTCCGGGCGGAATGGAAGATTGAACCCAAAGAACTTACCTGGGATACCAGTGGCCTGTCCGCATTGGGCCGAGCAGGGGAAAGTCTGGAGAAAAATATATCCCTTTATGGAAACTTGCGGGCGGAGGGAGTTTTATCCCAGGATATAGAGGAGAGTGAGTATGAATGGCCTGCCAGCCGTCTGGAGGGTTTTTATGAGGGCATAGAGACGGGGGAGCAGGAAGTTACCCTTTCCTGGAAAGGTGGCTGGGAACCGTCTCCTGGAAAGAATTATTGCCTTCCAAAGGAAATGCCCACAATTGTAGGAACTATGCATGACGTAAGAACGCTGCCTGAGCCAGAAGAACTTGCAGGGGATGGAAAGACTTATCATCAGGAAATGGAGATAGGGATTTCTCATGTGCCGGACACGCTGGCGGAGGATCCCAAGCTTAGCCAGCCAAAAGGAATTGAGACCCGGATGCGTACAGCGATTACTGAGAAAGATTCCAACATTTTAATTACAAATACAAATGTATATGATGTAAGCCTGTTGGTACAGCAAGGAGATAGTAATTGGGAGAAAGCCGGGCAGGAGGTATATCCGGAATCAGGAATTACCATTACCCTGCCTTATCCAAGCAATACCAGTAAGGGCGGTCCTTATGAGTTTACAGTGGCCCATATGTATACGGAGAAAAAGGGCTCTCACAAGCCTGGGGATATTGAGTATCTTGCGGTTACTCAGACGGCAGACGGAATACAGTTTCAGGTAACCAGCTTATCTCCCATTTCCGTAGGATGGAGAACAGCCGGAGATGGGGCGATAGGAGAAGCATCCGGTTCCTCCGGGCTGCTTACAGGGAATATAGCCTTTGCGGTGATTTGTGCATTGATGGCAATCATTACCATAGTTGCTTTGGTTGTCATTGTGCGGCTTGGGATTCTGCCCAGGTTGAAAAAGAAAGAAAAAAAGAAAGAGATTCCTCATAAGCATATAGATTTCAGAGCCTGAGACATGACATATGTAAAGGGATGAGAAATGCCGATCTATAACGAGTTTTATTATGGATCGGCATTCTCATTTTTTAATTTGATTTTTTACAGGAGATCTCGTTCCTATAAGTGTGTCACAAGATTTGCAGTGCTGGCTTATTTACCGGCCATCTGTCTCTCCTGTGCCTCAATCATTTTCTTAACCATATAGCCGCCTACGGAACCGTTCTGTTTAGAAGTCAGGTTTCCGTTGTAGCCGTCCGTAAGAGGTACGCCAAGCTCGCTTGCCACTTCATACTTAAACTTGTCCAGTGCGCCCTTAGCCTCAGGTACAGCTGCAGTGTTAGATGATTTGTTTGCCATAATAACGCCTCCTTACTGCAGATTTCCATAAAACAAAATCTGCGGTTTGTTGTTAATTCGTAGCAATTTGGCCAAAAGCCGAACTGTTACGTTTGTTACGAGAATAGTATGTGAGAATTTTTTTTCAATACACTGGCAGTTGCTTGTTATTTTGATAATATTTGACAGAGAAATAATTGCGGTTCAGACGGCATCTTCTTGCACAGCCTGAGGTTGTGCAAGAAGCATCGGATATTCATCCGATGTGAAAATAATCATAAAATAGTCTTAAAACAATCTTAAAAATTATTGAAGCTTTGGAAAAATTGTGGTAAAGTAATAATGTTGAAAAAAAATATGATGACGTGTTACTGGTAAAGCAGGCAAGATCAGATTGAAGTAGTGGAGAAACAAAAGATGTTTCTTTATATTTTCGATTTGATCTTTTTTGTTTGTGAAAAGTAAGCTGGACGCAGTCTTTCTTTCAGGCTTGCAGAATCGGTAGCGGGTATCAAAGGTCCGGACAACAAAAAACATGTGCAAATTAAGCAGGAAGGAGAATCGGGTTATGGATTACAGCAAGATTGCCAGTGATATTCTGGCAAATGTAGGCGGAAAAGAAAATGTAAAATCAGTTACTCACTGCTTTACCCGGCTGCGTTTTGTTTTAAAGGATGACAACAAGGCGAAAAAGGATGTGGTAGAGCATTTGGAGGGCGTGATCTCTGTTGTGGTTGCCGGAGGACAGTTCCAGGTAGTCTGTGGTGCAAAGGTAACAAAGATTTATGATGCGGTACTGCCACTGGTGGGCGATCTGGAGGAGGGATCTTCCGAGGGCGGCAACAAGGGAAGCTTTAACTTTGTTCTTCAGAAAATTTCTGAGATTTTTACTCCCATTGTTCCGGCTATTGCGGCGGCGGGTCTGATCAAGGGTCTTTTGGCTGCCTGCTCCAGACTTCCCATGTTTGAAGCTTTTACGGCAACCAGTACATACACGATTATGAATACGGCCAGCAACATTATTTTCTATTTTATGCCGGTTTTCCTGGCTTATACAGCTGCAAAGGCTTTGAAGTGCAATCAGGTAATTGCTATGGTTCTGGGGGCGTTCCTCTGTCACCCGGTCATTGATGCCTTGATTCAGGATGTGGAGACTGCGTCTACGATCTTTGGACTGCCGGTTATTAAAAAGGCATTTACCATTGGAGAATCAACCAAGGTGTTCAGCTATACGGAGTCTGTTATCCCGATTATTCTGGCAGTGATTGTATTATGCTTTTTGGAACGTTTTCTGAAGAAAATTATTCCGGAGATTTTACAGATTATTCTTGTTCCCGGACTTTCTCTGATTATTATGCTTCCGGTTATGCTGGTAGTAGTAGGTCCGGTAGGTATCTATGTTGGCTATGGCATTCAGTGGCTGTATCAGATGCTTTACTCTTTCAGTCCTTTGCTTGGCGGTATTATCGTGGGCGGTCTGTGGGGCGTATGCGTTATCTTTGGTGCCCATCGAGCACTGCTGCCCATTGGTCTTAATGACGTGGCGATCTCCGGTACCAATACCCTGATGTGCTTTGCAGGAGCCGCAAACTTCGCACAGGCAGGAGCTGCCTTGGGCGTAACCCTGAAGACAAAGAGTGCAGAGACCAAGCAGGTGGCAGGAGCGGCTACGGTATCCGCATTCCTGGTAGGTATTACGGAACCGGCTATTTACGGCTGTAATCTGCGTTTGAAGAAACCCATGGTTTGTGCAGTGATTGCAGGTGCCCTTGGCGGAGCCATCATGGGTATAGGAAATGCGGTAAATACAGGATTTGCAAATAACGGTATTCTGACAATTATGTCTTATTATGGCGAGGGAACCAGCTTTTCACGTTTCCTGGCATATCTGATCGGTATTGGGGTAGCTTTTGCGGGAGCAGCCATTCTTACCTATCTGATTGGCTTTGACGAGGTAGTTCCTGAGACTGCGGCGGCAGGCAAAAGCGCTGAGAAAAGCAGCGGTTTGTCGGTAAAAGTGACCAAGGATAATGCAGATGTTAAAATCAGTGCACCCGTTGAGGGTAAGGCCGTAGCGTTAAAGGAAACGGCGGATGAGGTATTTGCTTCTGAAGCCCTGGGAAAGGGAATTGCTATTGTTCCTGCTAAGGGTGAGATATTTGCTCCGGCGGACGGTACCCTTTCCGTTCTCTATCCCACGCTTCATGCGCTGGGTTTTGTTCTTGACAACGGTGTGGAGCTGTTGATTCATATTGGCATCAATACAGTGGAACTGAACGGAGAGTGTTTCACAAAATATGTGGAGCAGGGGACGAGGGTTAAGAAAGGCGATCTCCTGGTAAGCTTCGATATTGATGAGATTAAAGAAAAGGGCTACGACCCTACGGTTATGGTTCTGGTTTCCAATACGGATGATTTTGCAGGAGTAGATGGGATACCGGGAGCAAAAGTTACTTTGGATCAGGATGTTATTTTCATAAAACAGTAACACTTCGTACAGTGCCAGAAGGATTTACAGGCACATGAATTCTGTGACTGGAAATTCTTCTAGATGGGGGTACTGTTAGAAGTGTTACGGAACTTTATATAGGAGGAACTGGTGTGAATACAAGATTTCCAGAAAATTTTCTCTGGGGTGCCGCTTCGTCGGCATTCCAGATTGAGGGCGGATGGGACGCAGAGGGAAAAGGAATGACTGTTGCGGATTTTAATTCCTTTAAGCGTTCCGACCGTCAGGCGGAC
The DNA here is from genome assembly GCA_948330435.1 of uncultured Lachnoclostridium sp. Taxonomy (GTDB): domain Bacteria; phylum Bacillota; class Clostridia; order Lachnospirales; family Lachnospiraceae; genus Laedolimicola. The sequence continues at coordinate 87,043 of CAOJBY010000003.1, forward strand.
AGTAAGGTGGCCAGTGATTTTTATCATCATTGGAAAGAAGACATTGCTTTGATGAAAGAGCTGGGATTGAAAACCTATCGTTTTTCTCTTTCCTGGGCACGGATTATTCCTGATGGAGATGGAGAGGTGAATCAGAAAGGGATTGATTTCTACAATCAGGTAATTGACGAACTGCTGGCGAATGAAATTATTCCTTTTGTGACCCTCTATCATTTTGACTTGCCTTATGCCCTGGTGGAGAAGTACAATGGATGGGAGAACAGAAGCTGTGCCTATGCTTTTGAACGGTATGCAAGGGTCTGCTTTCAGGCCTTTGGAGACCGGGTGAAATGGTGGCTGGTTCACAATGAGCAGAACCTGATGATTCGTGTGGATGAGCGTATGAATATCACGGAACCGGATCCCTGGAAAGCGGATAAAATACGTGCCCAGATGGACTACCATATGTTTTTGGCTCATGCTCTGGCTGTAAATGCCTGTCATGAACTGGTAGAGGACGGAAAGATTGCACCTGCAGTTTCATCCACCTGTACCTATCCTTTGACCAATAAACCGGAGGATGTGTGGGCTGCAAAGATGAACGACTGGTTTAAGACCAATTACTGCCTGGATATGCATTATTATGGGGAATATCCGGGGTACTATATGCGTTATCTGAAAGAACGGAACATTGTTCCCGTAATGGAGGACGGCGACAGGGAACTCTTAAAGGGTGCTAAGATGGACTTCATTGCTTTGAACTACTATCGGACACTCTGTGCAAGTTATTTGCCTGCAGATGAGGAGCATCCCGTGGGTATGCGTGTGTTCCGGGGGAATGAAGTAGATTTTGACCAGTATGGGTATTGTAGAGATGAGAAAAATACCAATTTGAAAGCCAGTGAATACGGGGCACAGATTGATCCCATGGGACTTCGGATCGTGCTGAACGATTATTATGCCCGGTATCATCTGCCGCTTATTATTACGGAAAACGGTTTGGGAACTCCGGATGTGCTGACAGAGGATGGAAAGGTTCATGATGATTACCGGATTGAGTATATCAGAGGACATCTGGATGCCATGGCACTGGCTGTGGAAGACGGTGTGGATCTGATGGGCTATTGTCCATGGTCCGTGATTGATCTTTTGAGTTCCCATCAGGGATTCCGAAAGCGTTATGGTTTTGTCTACGTGAACAGGGAAGATATGGATCTGAAAGATTTAAGCCGTATTCGTAAGGACAGCTTTTATTGGTATCAGAATGTAATTAAAACAAACGGGGAAATTCGTTAAATGATACAATGAGGGATAGCGGGGAGAGGAAAATGCGAGTAGTTAAGGTACTGAATAATTCTCTGGTACTTGCCCTGGATGAGCAGGGGCGGGAGACGATACTGATGGGAAAGGGAATCGGTTTTCATAAAGCGTCCGGATATGAGTTTGGGCCGGATGAGGTGGAGAAAGTGTTTGTACTTCGGGATCGATCCATTACCAGAAGCATTATTCGCCTGGCTGCGGAGACGGACAGCGTATATTTTGAAATTGGGAAAAATATCATTGATTATGCCATAGACACTTTTCAAATGAAGCTTCTTGATCACATTTACCTGTCCCTGACTGATCACCTGGCATTTGCAGTACGCCGTGTGGAAAAGGGAATCGTTGTACCCAATTTTTATACCCAGGATATGCAGCATTTTAATCCCAATGAATTTCAGATTGGGCGTTATGCACTGGAACTTGTGAAAGAGCAGATAGGAGTGGAACTTCCGGAGGATGAAGCCGGCAATATTGCCTTTCATTTTATCAATGCCCAGGAGGACCATCCTTACAATGAGAAAAACAGGAAGATCAAAAAGCTTACGGAGGATGTATTGGATGTGGTAAAATATTATTATCAGCTTGTTTATGATGAGGATAGTATTGCCTATTCCAGATATCTAACCCATATCCGCCTGTTTGCCCAGAGGATGGTTTCCGGACAGCAGCTCCCGGAGGATGCTTCCCGTTTGCTCTATGATCAGATTGCCCAGGTCTGTACCTCGGAATTTTCCTGTGTGGATCGGTTTGTGAGAGAGCGTTTCGGGGTGGGGCTTACGAATCAGGAGGGCATGTATCTGGCACTGCATATTCACAGAGTTCTGGAAGGCGGAAGGAAAGGTTGAGTTATGAACTGTTTGATTATTGACATAGGAACTTCCAGTATGCGGGGAATTCTTTTTACGGAACAGGGAGAGCGACTTGCGGGCCATCAGATTGTCTATGAACCGAAGAAATATTCGGACGGGCGGATTGAGCAGTCTCCTCTTGATTGGACAAACTCTTTGGAGGGGATTGCTTCTTTTGTGGCAGAAAAAGCAAGAGAGCAGAGAATTTCCATAGATGCGGTAGCTGTGACTTCCCAGCGTTCTGCCATTATCCCGGTAGATCGGGAGGGTCAGCCGCTGATGGATACCATTATGTGGCAGGACCGGAGAAATGCGGCGATTTGCAAGGAGTTGGAAGAATACAATGATTTGATTTTTGAGAGAAGCGGTGCCAGGATTAACACCGTTTTTTCCGGAAGCCGTATGGGATGGATTCTGAAAAACAGGCCGGACGTGTGTGAAAGACTTTATAAGCTTGTGAATATTCCAGAATATGTGATGCACCATATGACGGGAGAGTATAAGACGGATGTTACCTATGCCAGCCGTTCTCATCTGATGAATCTTCGAACACGTAAATGGGACAAAGAGATGCTGAGACTCTTCGGGATTCTTCCGGAGCAGCTTTGCAAGATTCAGGAACCGGGCAGTGTGTGCGGTCATGTGACGGCTGCATTTGCAGAAAATACAGGACTTTCCCAAGGAATTCCGGTGATTACGGCGGGAGGGGATCAACAGTGTGCCGCAGTTGGACAGGGTGCTTTTAAGGAGGGAACACTGTCTCTGGTGGCAGGAACCGGAGGCTTTTTGGTAACGGCCCTTGACAGGGTTCCGGAAAATCCGGATCCACAGCTGATTTTCAATTGTTCCTCTGTGGCCGGCCGCTATATGGTAGAGGCAAATGTGCTGACCTGCTGTTCTGCCTTTGATTGGTTTGGACGGAATTTTTATCCGCTTAAGGACGGGAAGATTGATTATGCGGCTATCAATGAGGAACTTAAAGCCTTTGACGGAAAAGTGAGCAGTGTCATGGCTCTTCCCTATTTCCAGGGACGCAGTACACCTAAGTGGAATCCTCAGGCCCGGGCACATTTTGGGGATATTTCTTTGGCGGAAAGCCGTGGGGATATGGTGAAAGGGCTTTTGGAGGGAATCTTCATGGAGATTCGGAACAATATTCAACTTTTTGGGGAATATGTTGGGATTCATAAGGCTTATATCAGCGGAGGACTGACAAACAGTGAAGTGATTAATCAGCTTCAGGCGGATGTGTATGGGATTTCGCTGTATCATATGGAGGACAGTGAGTCTACCGCTTATGGGGCACTTATGGTTGCTCTGGTTGGACAGGGCGTGTACGGATCTCTGGACGAAGCCTTTGAGACAATTCGGGGCGGTACAAACACCAAGTGCTTCAAGCCACGGGAGGGGATTTTCGCAGCCTATGAGGAGAAACGTATGCGGATGAATGAGATGTATGGGAAGCTGTATTAAGTGAAAGGGAATGGGGATTGAAATACTGGTAAAAGTAGGCTACAATCAAAATATCGGGTATAAGCAAACAAAAGTGCAAAAGGAGGAAGATATGAGAGTAGGAATCGCTGGTGCAGGTATGATTGTCCCCACCTTTTTGGATGCAGCGGCTCTGGTGGATGAGATGGAGATTTATGCTGTCTTTGCACGAAGAGAGGAAGTGCGGAAAGAATTTTGTGAGAGGTATCGTATTCCGGTGGGGTACGATTCTTATGATAAGCTGCTTGCGGATTCGAAAGTGGATGTGGTATATGTGGCCCTTCCGAATAACCTGCATTTTTCTTTTACAAAAGAGGCATTGAAAGCAGGAAAGCATGTGATCCTGGAGAAGCCCTTTACTGTCTCTTATGAGGAAGCAAAGGAGATTGCAAAACTGGCACGGGAAAAGAAGCTGTATCTTTTTGAGGCTATTACCAATCAATACAATCCCAATTATGACAAAATGAAAGAACTTTTGCCAAGACTTGGGGAAATAAAGCTTGTGGCTCTTAATTATTCTCAGTATTCCAGTCGGTATGATAATTTTAAGAAAGGGATCATAAGCCCCTCCTTTGATCCAAAGAAAGCCGGGGGAGCACTGATGGATTTGAATATTTATAATATTCATATTGTGGCGGGCTTATTTGGAAAGCCACTGAGAGTACGCTATTGTCCCAATATAGAACGTGGCGTAGATACTTCTGGAGTCCTTATGATGGAGTATCCCGATTTTCAGGCTGTTTGCATTGCAGCCAAGGATTGCGGGGCACCTTTAAGCATCAATGTACAGGGAAACAAGGGATTCCTTCACAGTAGCAGTCCCGCCAATTCATTGACGGAATTTTCATTTCAGGAAAATAAGTGCGAGCCGGAGCATTACCATCTGGCAGACAGTCCGGAGCGCTTATTCTATGAACTTGAGACTTTTGTAAAATACTATGAAGATGGAGACTGGGAAGCCTTTGATAAACGGCTTGACCATAGTCTGATGGTAATGGAGATCCTGGATGCGGCCCGGAATCCAAAGAATCAGGGGCTGTAAAGCCCCTGAAACTGTAAACAAAATGAGATTCTCCCTTATAGAAGATGATAATAGGGACAGATATCTTCATAATGTCCGTCTTTCATTAAAAATCCTCCCGGAATTACGCCTAACTGTTGAAAGCCCAGGCGTTCATAGAGATGTCTGGCATGGGAGTTGGTGCGTACAACCGCATTGAACTGAAGGATTCGAAAACCATGGGATTTTCCCTGATCCATACAGTCCAGAACCAGTCGTTCGCCGATGTGCAGTCCCCGAACCTTAGAACTGACTGCATAGCTGGCATTGGCGATATGGCCGCAACGTCCCTCGTTGTTGGGATGGAGGATATAGAGACCAAGAACTTCTCTGCTTTCCGTGTTCTTTGCAATACCGCAGTAGGTCTGGGCAGCGAAAAATTCCGGTCCGGTTGTGTCGTCTAAAAGATTCAATTGTGGGAAAGCAATCCCTTCCTCCACAACCTCATTCCAGATGGCGATCATAGTGTGGAGATCAGAAGGCTGATAGGCTTCTATTGTGACATTCATAAAAGTCATCCTTTCTGCTGTTCTAGTAGGCCAATACAGACTACTTGTTATTTATGTGCCATCCATTTGCATTCAGTAATTTCCATGTGGGAGAAAACCGCTTCAAAGGAGGAATTCTCCGGAGAGCAGGCGTAGATCCCAAAGCGGATTTCCTTTGTACCCTCCCATAGATGGCAGATTCGCATCTGCTTAAAGTTTATGCCGTCCTCTGAGCATTCCAGGCAGTAGTCGGATTCCCGGCGGCTTAAGCGATACCACATGGTTTTGACGGATGCAGGGATATCCGTGGTAGCCCAGTCGGAATAGCCGTGGTTTGTTACCACGCTGCCCAGACGCTGGTACTGCTCATTTTCATATTCGATGGAGGCTTTCAACCAGTTGTCGCTGTTAAGATACAGGGCAATGCCGCATTGATCAAATCGGTGGCTGCTTGATGAGAAATCCGTCTTTACCACAAAAGAAAAGTAAGTTTCCTCTGTAGATAGCTGCAATACCGGGGCGTTGTCATTTTGAAAGCCATAGTAAGTTCTCTGCCAGAGATCCGTTCCCGGTTCTGTGGTAATTGTGATCCGATCTTCTTGAACCGCATATGTCTTGGGTTCTCTTGTCCATTGTAGCTCTTTTGCGTTCCATTTCATACTGAATAAGTCCTTTCTCTATGTTCGTTGAGGGTCCTCCCTCCTGGCAATTAGAATTATAGCACATTTTCCAAGCTTTTGATAGCGTCAGAAGAGGTTTTGTAGTATAATCATAAAAGTTAAGTGTATGATTGAAAAAGACGGGATAGAAGATAGAAAGGGGGCTTTGTCATATGTTTTATTCCATACATGAAAAAGAGATCAGGGAAGTGACGCTGGAGCAGATTGACGGTCATGATATCTGTGTGGGTTACCTGACTCTGGAGGAACTTCGAAAATGTTATGAGAGCCTTGGTCTGTCGGAAGTGGCTGTAAAGGATTGTATGACGGATTTTACCCATTTTCGGACAAGTATTGATGTGTATGATGAGTTCAGCTTTGGTATGATTAACATTGTGGACATTCTGAACTTGAGCAGTAAGCGAAACCGCATCGGATTTTTTATTAAGAAGAACCTTTTTATTATTATTAAAATCATAGATAAGGGTGACAGCATCCGGCAGATGTTTCTGGATGCCATCGGCCGCTTTCGCCAGAATGCCACCATGGAAAAGGTGATCTACGGGGTGCTGGAACGCCTTTTGTCCAGCGGCAACCGGGGACTGGTGATGACGGAGCGGCAGATTATCGCCATGGAGCGTGAGGTGGTCAATGGCAAGATGGATGAGGATCTGAACAAGGAGATTTTTGATCTGCGGAACCGCCTGTCTACCCTGAAGAATTACTATGATCAGTTGATTGATATTGGGGAAGCCCTCCAGGAAAATGAAAATGATTTGTTTGAAGAAGAAGATCTGCGTTATTTTAAGATTTTTACGGATAAATCCGAACGGCTGAGTAACAATACCCAGCTTCTCTGCGACAATCTGATTCATTTAAGAGAAGCTCTGGATGCTACTCTGAATTATAATCTGAATAACACCATGAAGCTGTTCACCATTGTGACTATTATTTTCCAGCCCCTGACCCTGATTGTGGGATGGTATGGCATGAACTTTACCAATATGCCGGAACTGGCATGGAAGTTTGGTTATGCGTATGTAATTGTACTGAGTATTGCGGTGGTGGCGGGCATTCTGATCTATTTTAAGAAGAAAAAATACATGTAAGGAAATGTTGTATGAAGACGAGTGATTTTTATTACAATCTGCCGGAGGAATTGATTGCACAGGACCCTCTGAAGGATCGGAGCAGTTCCAGATTGCTGGTGCTTGACAGAAAAACGAGGGAAAGGGAACATAGAGTTTTTCGGGATCTTGCGGAGTTTCTGAATCCGGGGGATTGTCTGGTGGTGAATAATACCCGGGTGATTCCGGCACGCCTGATGGGTGTGAAAGAGGGAACGGGAGCAGGCATTGAGGTACTGCTTCTAAAGCGGTGTGAGGACAATGTGTGGGAGACATTGGTAAAGCCCGGAAAGAAAGCACGGCCGGGAGCACGCATTTCCTTTGGAGACGGACTTCTGGTGGGAGAGGTGCTTGAGGTCGTGGAGGAGGGGAATCGGCGGGTTCGCTTTACCTATGAAGGAATTTTTGAGGAAATTCTGGATAAGCTTGGACAGATGCCCCTTCCGCCTTATATTACCCATCAACTGAAAGATAAGAATCGGTATCAGACCGTTTATGCCAAACATGAGGGATCAGCGGCAGCACCTACGGCCGGGCTTCATTTTACGCCGGAACTTTTAAAGGCTATTGAGGATAAAGGAGTGAGACTCGCCCATGTGACCCTTCATGTGGGACTTGGAACCTTTCGTCCGGTGAAAGTGGAGGATATAACCCAGCATCATATGCACTCGGAATTCTACATGATAGAGGAGGAGCAGGCAAAGCTTATCAATGAGACAAAGGCAGCAGGAGGACGTGTGATCTGTGTAGGGACTACCAGCTGCCGCACCCTGGAGTCGGCAGCGGATGAGGATGGGGTTCTTCATGCCGGGAGAGGCTGGACGGATATCTTTATCTATCCCGGCTATCGGTTTAAGCTTATGGATGCTTTGATCACCAATTTTCATCTGCCGGAATCTACTTTGTTGATGCTGGTATCGGCTTTTGCAGGAAAAGAGCAGGTGATGGCGGCTTATGAGGAGGCGGTGAGAGAGAGGTATCGGTTCTTCTCCTTTGGGGATGCGATGTTCATTAAATGATGCCTAAGTGTTTTAGATCCTCATAAAATTCAGGATAAGAGATATCCACGCACTCAGCCCCCAGGATCTCAGTCTCCCCGTCCGCATTCAATCCTGCGATAGCAAAGGACATGGCAATTCGGTGATCCAGATGACTGTCGATAACGGTACTATGAAGAGGATATCCGCCCTCAATGATCATACCGTCATCCGTGGCTGTGATATGTGCACCCATGGCGGACAGATTTTCCACCATCACATCAATCCGGTTGGATTCCTTTACCTTTAGTTCGGCAGCATCCCGAATCACTGTGGTTCCCTTTGCAAAGCAGGCCATTACAGCGATAATGGGAATCTCGTCAATAAGAGCAGGAATCAGTTCTCCCTCTATGATGCAGCCTTGCAGATCAGAGGTTTTTACCAATAGATCTGCCATAAGCTCATCCGTCTGGCTGTCTATAGGAAGAATGGTTACATCCGCCCCCATCATTTTGCATACACGAAGAATACCATCACGTGTAGGATTGATTCCAACATTTCGTATCATAAGTTCGGAATCCAGAGTTATGCATCCGGCGGCAAGAAAATATGCGGCGGAGGAAATATCTCCGGGTACTAAAACTTTCTGTCCGATAAGGCGGGGTTCTGGTTCGATTGTAGCCGTGGTACCATCCACTTGCACTCTGGCTCCAAAGGAATTCAGCATCAGTTCCGTGTGGTTGCGGGAAAGGGCAGGCTCCGTAACGCTGGTAGGACAGTCACCGTACAACCCGGCCAGCAAAATGGCGGACTTTACCTGAGCCGAAGCAACCTTTGTGGTATAGCGGATACCATGAAGCGGATGCCCTTCAATCCGTAAGGGTGCACAGCCGTTTCCATTCAGGCTCTCAATGGAGGCCCCCATCAAAGAAAGTGGTTCTATAATGCGTCCCATAGGCCGCTTTTGAATGGAAGCATCTCCCGTGAGCGTTGTCTCAAAGGATTGTCCGCTTAAGATACCGGAAATCAGACGGGTAGTGGTGCCGCTGTTGCCGGTGTCCAGAATATCTGCCGGCTTTTTCAGTCCATGCAGCCCTTTTCCGTGAATCAGAAGCCGGTCAGTCCCCTGTTCTTCAATAGAGATATCCATTCGCCGGAAGCAGTCTATGGTGGAAAGGCAGTCCGCCCCCGGAAGAAAGCCCTCTACCTCCGTAGTTCCCTGTGCAAGGGCACCGAACATAACGGCCCGGTGGGAGATGGACTTGTCGCCGGGGACGGTTATTTCTCCTTTTAAAGCTTTGGCACGTGTGAATTTCATAGAGTATGTCTCCTGTTTTTCTGAATCAGCGTTCGTAAATGGTATAGCGGTATTTTCGAAGAAGAGCAATGGCTTTTCGGTAGGAATCCTCATCATACAATTCTACTTTCAATACGGCTTCTTCAAATTCCCGATTGTGAATGATTCCGATATTTTTTAAACTGACGCCGCCTGCGGCCAGGATTGTGGAGAGAACGGCAACACCGCCCGCTTCGTCTACCATATCGCAGTAAAAAGCGTACATTTTTTTGATAGGCCCGGCGGAGGAATCAGGGATGGAATTGCGGTAATCTCTTGATGTTTCAAAAAAGCGGTACAGGCCGTCCGCATCCTCCATTTTCAATTGATCCCTCACGTTTGTAAGGCATTCCAGGTAGAGATCCAGAACCTGAATAATATTTGACTTGTTCGTTATGCAGATCTGCTGCCACATTTCCGGAGAGGAGGAAGCGATTCGTGTAATGTCTTTAAAGCCTCCGGCGGCAATCTGCTTCATCAGTTCTTCTTTTCCGTCAAGCTGATGTACCAGATTGACCAGTGAGGAAGCGATCAAATGGGGCAGATGGCTGACGGAAGCCGTGATAAAGTCGTGCTGCCGGTAATCAAGCACCAGGGGCAGGGCTTTCAGAGAAGAAATAAAAGGCACAAAAAACTCTACTGCTTCCCGGGGCACTTTGGCCGATGGGGTTATGATGTAGTATGCATTTTCGATGAGATGGGGCTTGGCATTGGCATAGCCGGTTTTTTCCGAACCGGCCATGGGATGGCCGCCGATAAAATGCTCCTCCAGACCAAGGGCAATCACCTTTTCGTGTATATCCGTTTTCGTGCTTCCCACATCCGTAAGAATGCAATTGTCTTTGATTACAGGCTTTAATCGTTCCAGATACATCCCGTTGGTGGAAACGGGTGCACAGAGAAAAATGCAGTCACAGGCTCCAAACTGGCTGTCCACTGCCGTGCAGGCAATGTCTACTGTTCCCTCATTGGCCGCTTCAATCAGAGTGTCAGTGGTCCGCATGTATGCCATAATCTGAATTTCCGGGTGAAAAGTCTTGATGGCCTTGGCGATGGAGCCGCCAATAAGTCCCAGGCCTACAAAGCCTACGGTTTCTATTTTCATGGTGACCTCCTATTTAAAGTTCCGCCCGGAAAGAGTTGCATAAGCTTTCAGTTCCTTTGCCAGTTCATCAAACTGGGCAAAGGTCAGAGACTGCGGTCCGTCGGAGAGGGCACAGGGAGGATTGTTGTGAACCTCAATCATCAAGCCGTCTGCTCCGGCAGCCACCGCACATTTTGCAAGGGGAGCCACGTAGGCACGGACACCGGAGGCGTGACTCGGATCTACAATGACCGGAAGATGGGACTTGGATTTCAGTACCGGAACGGCACTGATGTCCAGAGTGTTTCGTGTGGCCGTCTCATAGGTACGGATACCCCTCTCGCAGAGCACCACATTCCGGTTACCCTCGGCAATGATATATTCAGCCGCATTCAGCCACTCGTCAATGGTGGAAGAAAGACCCCGCTTTAAAAGCACCGGAAGCCCCGATTGCCCGGCTTCCCGAAGAAGCTGGAAGTTCTGCATATTCCGTGCACCAATCTGCAGCATATCTACATATTTAACTGCAGCTTCAATGGAAGTCTCGCTGATGACCTCGCAGATGGTGGCAAGTCCCGTTTCCTCCTGAGCCTTTTTCATGTAACGAAGCCCCTCCTCCTCAAGTCCCTGGAAAGAGTAGGGAGAAGTTCTGGGCTTGTAAGCACCGCCACGAAGAAAAGTGGCTCCGGCTTTTTTGACGGATTTGGCGATCAACAGAAGCTGTTCCTCTGACTCAATGGCACAGGGACCTGCCATAAGGGTCAGACTGCCCGGGCCGATGGAGGTATTTCCCACTTGAATCGTGGTTGGTTCCGGGTGGAACTTTCGGTTGCTGAGCTTATAGCTTTCCGTGATGGGAACAATTTTATCTACATCCGGAGCAATCTCCAGGTTGGAAAGATTCAGACGGGTTTTGTCTCCCACAACGCCGATAATGGTAACCTGCTTTCCCTCTGAGAGATGGGTTTCCAGGCCGGTAGCTTTCACAACCTCTACCACATGCTCTATGGAAGCCTTGGGTGCGTTTGGTTTCATAACAATAATCATGATAAATTCCTCATTTCCTCAAGATAAAAGGCATTCTGCCAAAAAGCCGATAAAGACGGGCCAATGACAGCCGTTAGATGTATGTCCGGTGCGGCACATGCAAGTATCAGTTTACGATTTTTTTGGTGGAATGTCAATACTGTTTCGCTTTAAAGTGATGAAATAGAACATACAAATTTGGACAATTTTTGAATGAATAAGTAGTTTTTTGTTATGACAAGCCTCTTTACCAAATGATGAAAGTAATATAAAATAATAGCATACTCTATTTAAGAAGCTTGAAAATGGAATAGCATTATGAAATTAATAAAAAGAATATTTAAAATCCTAATATTTCTAACGATTACAGGTATTTTGGTCCTGAGTGGAGCCGTGCTCTATAAGATCTATCCTCTGTACGAAGAATACAACCAGGAAGCAAAGGAAGCCGTGGAGGAATCCAACACCAACACGTTCAAAAGGAACCTGACCAGCTATTTCTATGACGATGAGGGGAATCTTCTTACCGAGTTGTCGGGAAATGGAAGCAAAATCTATCTGACTTTTGAGGAGATCCCAGAAAATGTAATCAATGCATTTATTGCCGTGGAGGATCGCAGCTTCTGGGAGCACAAAGGTATTGACCTGAAAGCCATTGTCCGGGTGGGAGTGGAATATGTTACCTCCGGGGGTGAGACGGCCCACGGTGCCAGCACCATCACCCAACAGCTTGTGCGGAACGTATTTATCACAAAGGAAGTAACCCTGGAACGGAAAGTAAAAGAGATCTGCTATGCCCTGGAGGTGGAGAAAAAGTACTCCAAGGAAGAAATTATTGAGTTCTATATAAACAATATCTATTTTGCGAATAACTGCTATGGAATTGAAGCGGCAGCACAATTTTATTTTAACAAGCCGGCCAAGGAACTGTCCTTAAATGAGACGGCTTATTTGTGTGCCGTTCCCAATTCTCCTACCTACTACGACCCTCTTAAAAACAGCAGCAATGCTTTTCCAAGGCGGGATAAGGTATTAAAGGACATGCAGGAATGCGAATTTATTTCTGAGACGGAACGGATCCAGGCACTTCGGGAGGATATTGTCCTGAATGTGAAAAAGCCTGCTGAGATCAAGGACTATGAGACGACCTACGCCATTGACTGTGCCATCCGTTATCTGATGAAGCTAGATGGCTTTTTGTTTCGGTATTCCTTTGCCACCATGGAGGATTACAACTTCTATATGGAAACCTACAATCAGGCATATGAGCGAATACGGGCGGAATTGTACATAGGCGGCTATACCATTAAAACCACCTTAAATAAGGAAAAGCAGGCATTGATCCAGGAGAGCGTGGACAATGCCCTGGCATTTGATGAAGAGCTTGCGGAGAATGGCCAGTATGCTTTTCAGGGTGCCGCCACGCTTATTAACAATGAGACGGGAAAGGTGGAGGCCATTGTGGGCGGAAGAACCCAGAACAGCAGCACCTACACCCTGAATCGGGCCTATCAGTCCTACCGTCAGCCGGGCAGCTCCATAAAACCGCTGATCGTCTATCTTCCGGCATTGGAACGGGGGTATACGGATCGCTCCACAGTGACAGAGATTAATGTGGAAAAGGCAAAGGAGGAGCCGGAAAAGGTACTGGAGATGTACGGAACAAAGATGACCCTGCGTTCTGCCGTGGAAAACTCCAAGAATGGCGTTGCGTGGCGGCTTTTCTGTGAAGTTACACCGGAGGCAGGACTTAACTATCTTCAGGAAATGAGCTTTGCCAAAGTCGTTCCGGACGATTTTTATCCTGCGGCATCCCTGGGAGGTTTTACCTATGGAGTTACAACGGTGGAGATGGCAAATGCCTACTCCTGCGTGGTAAATCATGGATGCTTTCAGCAGACGGACTGTATTGTATCCATCCTGGATAAATACGGGGAGGAGCTTTATGAGCCCTACGAGACCAGGCAGGTGTATGTGTCGGAGCAGACGGAGTTAATGATTGATATTTTAAAGGGTGTGATCAAGAAAGGCACAGCACGGAAAATGGGTTGGAAGAGCACCGTAGAGGCTGCCGGTAAAACGGGAACCACTAACAACAGCAAGGATGGCTGGTTCGTGGGAATTACGCCTGACTATTCTATGGCTGTCTGGGTGGGCTACGATATGCCAAGAGAGCTTAACAACCTCTACGGAGGAAGCTACCCGGCCCAGATCTGGAAAGATGCCATGGAGGTGCTGGTGGAGGGAACGGAGCATGAAAGCTTTGAGACACAGACGGAGATTGTAAACAAAGATGAGAAATATTATCCGGGACGGGACGGCCAGGAAGTGCTGTCGCCGGGATATACGGTGCAGAATTACCGGGATGATCACGCATTGGCGGACAGAATTGAGGTCCTGATTCAGCAGATCGCCCAGGAGAGCGATCCCGGGCAGAAGCAGGCATATTATGAGCAGGCCTTGGCCCTGGCAGAGCAGATCTATGGGCAGACGCTGAAAGGAACCGAGAGGAGACGGCTGGAGGAGGTATATAATACGTATTTTAACTGAAAGCGTTTCGATAAGTCAGAAAAGTGAGCTGCTTTCATTCCTGCAGGGTATTACTTGGTAAAATGGCGAAAAAAGGATTTAACAGATTTTGTGATTATACATTCTGACAAATAGAATACCAGAAATTCCTTGTCAAAACCTTGTCAAAACTGTATAAAACCCTTGCACTTTACGTTGATTTTTAGTAGAATATATACATGGCGGTCTTTTGGGCAGAAATAGCTGGAAGACGCAAAAAAAATATCGGAGGAATAGGCATGAATATTTACACAACTGACAAGATTCGCAACGTAGTGCTCTTAGGACACGGCGGCTGTGGCAAGACCAGTCTGGTAGAGGCTATGGCTTATGTATCAGGGCTGACTACCCGGATCGGTAAGGTAACCGATGGGAATACCATCAGTGACTACGATAAGGAAGAGATCAAGAGAAAGTTCTCAATCAGCACTTCCGTCATTCCGCTGATTTGGCAGGACTGCAAGATAAACATTTTAGATACACCGGGATATTTTGATTTTGTAGGAGAAGCGGAGGAAGCGGTTGCGGCTGCAGATGCGGCGATTATCGTTGTGTCCGGCAAGGCCGGAGTGGAAGTGGGAACGGAGAAAGCATGGGAGATGTGCGAGAAGTACAAGCTTCCCCGGATGTTCTTTGTAACGGAGATGGATGTGGATCATGCATCTTTCCGTCAGGTAGTGGAGGATCTGACCGAGCGTTACGGCAAGAAGATAGCACCTTTCTATCAGCCTATCCGCGAGGATGAGAAGTTTGTGGGTTACATCAATGTGTGCAAGATGGAGGGACGTCGATTTACGGACATCGGCAAGCGTGAGCCCTGCGAGATTCCGGAATATTCCAAGGAAAACCTGGCTATCTGCCGTGAAGCTCTGATGGATGCGGTGGCAGAGACTTCCGATGAGTTTATGGAGCGTTATTTTAATGGTGAAGAATTTACAGTAAGTGAGATTCGTGCAGCCATGAAGTTCAACGTGGGAGACGGATCTGTGATTCCCGTATCCATGGGTTCCAGTATGGAGCTTCGTAACATTCATAACCTGATGAATGACATTGTAGAGCTGTTCCCGAGTCCGGACAAAAAGGCCTGCAATGGTATCAATACCAAGACCAATGAGATTTTTGAAGCGAATTATGACTTTTCCAAAGCAAAATCCGCCTATGTATTTAAGACCATCGTGGATCCTTTCATTGGAAAATATTCACTGATCAAGGTTTCCTCCGGCGTTATTAAGTCAGATGATACGCTCTACAATCAGGATAAGGAAGCGGAGGAGAAGCTGAGCAAGCTTTATGTCATGCAGGGCAATAAGCCCATTGAAGTTTCCGAGCTTCATGCAGGTGACATCGGAGCTATCGGCAAGCTTACAAGCACCAAGACGGGCGATACCCTTTCCACTAAAGCTACACCGGTGGCATTTGGAAAGACTGAGGTTTCCAAGCCCTATACATACATGTGCTATAAGGCAAAGAATAAGGGAGATGAGGACAAGATTTCCCAGGCCCTTACGAAGATGATGGAAGAGGATCTGACCTTAAAGACCGTGAACGATTCCGAGAATCGCCAGACCTTGCTCTATGGCATGGGTGATCAGCACCTTGACGTTGTTGTGAGCAAGCTGGAGGAAAAGTTTAAGGTTGCCGTAGAGCTGAGCCGTCCCAAGGTTGCTTTCCGTGAGACCATCCGCAAGAAATCCGATGTGGACTCCAAGTATAAGAAGCAGTCCGGCGGACATGGACAGTACGGCCATGTAAAGATGACCTTTGAGCCATCCGGTGATCTGGAGACCGCTTATGTATTTGATCAGATTGTAGTTGGCGGTGCCGTTCCCAAGAACTATTTCCCGGCAGTGGAAAAGGGCGTTCAGGAATCCGTTACCAAAGGACCTTTGGCCGGATATCCCGTTGTGGGCGTGAAAGCAGTGCTTTACGATGGTTCCTACCATCCGGTAGACTCCTCCGAGATGGCATTTAAGACGGCTACCATTCAGGCGTTTAAGAAAGGCTTTATGGATGCCAGTCCGGTGCTTTTGGAGCCTATCTGTTCCATGAAAGTAACCGTTCCCGATAAGTATACGGGAGACGTTATGGGTGATCTGAACAAGCGTCGTGGCCGTGTGCTGGGTATGAATCCGGTAGCGGGCGGTAAGCAGGAGGTTGTGGCAGACGTACCCATGACTGAGATTTTCGGATATTCCACAGATCTGCGGTCCATGACAGGAGGAAGCGGTGTCTATGAGTATGCGTTTGCCCGCTATGAGCAGGCTCCGTCCGATGTACAGGAGAAAGAAGTGGCGGCAAGAGCTGCAGAGGAATGATGTAATTAAGACGTGGCCATAAGGCTGCGATGGAGTGAAAGAGTGTGTTATAAAGGGCGGATTCTCTGAAAAGAGAATCCGTCTTGTCATTGTTCGGGAAAAAGGGTATACTAAAATTCATGGGGCTGTTGGGAAATAAGACAGAAGACATTTCTGATATCCAGTGTCCGGCTATTTGCGTACAGGCTGTATGATATGGGCGGATATTGCTTTCGCAATGTCCGTCCAGAGCAGATAGAATGTACGCAAATCGTCCGAACACAGGATATAGAAATGGCTGATGTCTTATTTCCCGACAGCCCCATGATTGTTAAGTCAAAACAGAGAAAGGACAGCGGGAATGAAAGAAAAGAAAATTCAAAAAGTTTCGGAATCTGTGATTCGTCTGGATGGAGTCCATTCTATGGGAGTCATTGGGGATCCCGGATGCGAGGGACTGGGAACCTATAGTATGAAAGTATATGCAGGAGCCTTAGAGGAGTGCGGCAAGGATGATTTTACATTGATTGTGGGGGATCTGGTACCAGCGGGAACCAGGCGTCATTATCAGATGATTCAGGAACTGACGGATACACTGGCGGAGAATAAGGTTTACGCTCTTCGGGGAAACCATGATACAGGAGAATACACAGAGTATTTTGGAGAAAAGAATTATGCACTTCTGGCAGAGAATTTTACCGTAGTTGTGCTGGACAATGCCATGCGGACTTTTGAGGAGGAGGGACTTGCACTTTTAAGAAATGTTCTCTCAAGGGAGGATGTAAAGCAGGTGATCATCGCTTTTCATATTCCGGTTCCCAATCATTTTATTTTAAATTGTGTCACTGAGGAGGAGTTTGCCCGCTTGAAAGAGGCCTACGGACCCTGGAAAGAAAAGGTGAAATATCTTCTTTGCGGTCATGTGCATTCTGGTTTTGAGGATTGCGTGGACAAAATCCCGCTGATCTGTACCGGCGGCGGTGGAGCTATGATTGAGGATGTGTCCAAGGACATTCGGGCCTGTGACGTGGAGCATCATATTGTTCATTTTTATGAGAGGGACGGAAAGCTGAGCCATGAGATTGTGAATGTTCCCGAGGACGGCTATGGGCGTGAACGTGAGGACGGGATCTTAAGGCAGAAGCTTCGGGAGACGGTAGAGGGAGAGCTGCTGGCTCATTTTAAATATATGATGTTTGCGGATCGGGCGGAGCGAAGAGGTATCCATGGGATTGCCAATCTCTTTCGTGCCCTTGCGGCTTCCGAATATTATCATGCACGGAATTTCTATTCCGTTCTGGACAAGCCGGCCCCCTTTATGGAATCCGTGGAAACCTATATTCCGGGGGAGGAATTTGAGCAGGAGCATTTCTACCGGATGCTTGTGGACTATGCAAGGGAGCACCAAAGCCCTCTGGCAGAGCAGGCTTATGCCAGTGCGGCGGCAGCGGAGAGGGAGCATGCCTTGCTTTTGCGGGAAGCGGCTGATATAGAGGGATTTTCGAAAGATGTGATTTACGTTTGTCCTATCTGTGGTTATGTGATGACCGGGGACAAGGCTCCGGAACGCTGCCCGGTGTGCGGCGGGCCGAAGAAGCAGTATGAGATATATGCGAAAGAGTGATAGAGAGGAGGAACATTATGAAAAAGTGGAGTAAAATGGGAACTCTGGTCGTTTTGCTGCTGCTTGCGGTAATGGGATGTTCGAAAAAGGAGCAGGAGGTTTTGCCGGAGGACAGAATTTTGATGGTGAATGATATCCTGTACTATGGAACGGAGGAAACAGGCCCTATGGGAGATGCAGGCAGTGTGGAGGGAAAAATTCTTTCTACAACTGAGGGGGGAGCCATTCCGGAGGAAAACGGCCAGTCCAATTTCGGAGGAGTGGGGAATCCCTATACCTTTGATTTTGGTGAGGGGGCGATCCAGGTTTTGGTAGGAGATGAATATTTTTGGTTCTATGCTAAGGATAAGGAAGCTGTGCAAAAATTTCTAGAACAGGCAGAAGTCCTTAATGAAGTTTCTGATCTTCCTGGTATCTTTCCATGCAATTTTGTTTTCGCCAGCGGTGCAGGTGCCTGGGGAACGCTTTTAACTCTGAATGCGGATGGCTCCTTTACAGGCGGCTACAATGATTCGGACATGGGAGACAGCGGGGAGGGCTATCCTCATGGGAAGCATTATTACTGTGAGTTTCAGGGAAAATTCGGTGATTTCAGGAAAATAGACGATAATACCCTTTCCATGACCTTAGAAGAGCTTACGCTCCAACCGGAGGAGGGATCGGAAGAGATCCGGGACGAGATTCTGCATGTGGGAGCAAAGCCTCTGGGACTGGAAAGCGGAACGGAATTCGTCCTTTATCTGCCGGATACACCCGTTACTGAGCTTACAGAGGATTTCCTGAGCTGGTGGCCGGGCCGCTATGAGTGGGATGGGGAGACCGAAATACCCCTTGGCTGCTATGGGATCTTAAACCAGGAGACGGGAGCCGGATTCTTTTCCGATGCGTCCTGTAAGGTATGCGGTGCGACGGCGGTTTCTCCCCAGACGGGCGTGTGTGAGAAGTGTGGAGTCGAACAATAGAAGTCTTCATCATTTTTGAAAGGAGTTACGGAACCATGTACGATATTGTAATTATCGGAGCCGGCGTGTCCGGAGCAGCGATAGCCCGTGAATTATCCCGTTACCAGGCCAGGATCTGCGTGGTGGAAAAGGAGGAGGATGTCTGCTGCGGCACCTCCAAGGCGAACAGTGCCATTGTCCATGCCGGCTACGATGCGGTAACCGGCTCCCTGAAAGCAAAGCTCAATGTGCGTGGAAACGAGAGGATGGAAAGCCTTGCCCGGGAGCTTGATTTTCCATTTCGGAGAACGGGTTCCCTGGTTTTATGCTTCCATGAAACGGATCTGTCAAGGCTTTTGGCCCTCTACGACAGAGGACAGGCAAACGGCGTTCCGGATCTGCGTATCCTTAATCGGGAAGAGACTTTGAAGCTGGAACCCAATGCGGCGGAGGATGTCCATGCTTCCCTCTATGCACCCACGGCGGGGATCGTCTGCCCCTTTGGACTCAATATTGCCCTGGCTGAAAATGCTTATGCAAACGGCGTGGAATTTAAGCTTGATACGGAAGTGAAAGACATAAAGAGGTTAGAGACGGGCTTTGCACTGCACACCACCCAGGGCATTTTAAAGACCAGGTATGTGGTGAATGCGGCTGGTCTTTACGGAGACGTGCTTCATAACATGGTGAGTGAAAAGAAAATCCGCCTGACCGCCCGGCGTGGGGATTACTGTCTTCTGGACAGGGAGGCGGGCAAGCATGTGATGAGAACAATTTTTCCTCTGCCGGATGAGATGGGAAAGGGAATTCTTGTCACCCCCACCGTTCACGGCAATCTCCTTATAGGTCCCACGGCCATAGAGACAGAGGATAAGGAGGGAACATGTACAACCAGGGAGGGGCTTTTGCAGGTACTTGGAAAAGCCGGACGGAGCGTGAGAAATCTTCCCACAAGACAGATTATTACCTCCTTTGCAGGGCTTCGTGCTCATGCCCCAGGGGATGACTTTATTATAGAAGAGGCAGAGGATGTCGGGGGCTTTGTGGACTGTATCGGCATTGAATCCCCGGGTATTGCCAGCTGTCCGGCAATCGGGGAAATGATAGCGGGGATTCTGCGGGAGAAAATGGATCTGAAAGAAAAGGAGAATTTTATTTCCACAAGAAAGGGAATCCCCAATCCAAATATCATGAGCATGGAAGAGCGAAATGCCCTGATCCGGGAAAATCCCGCCTACGGGAATCTGATCTGCCGCTGTGAAATGATTTCAGAGGGAGAGATTCTGGATGCCATTCGCCGTCCTCTGGGAGCCAGGTCCTTAGATGGAATCAAGCGGAGGGTAAGGGCCGGAATGGGGCGGTGCCAGGGAGGATTTTGTACTCCCAGGGTGATGGAGATTCTGGCCAGGGAGCTGGGGGCAGACATTCGTGACATTACAAAATCGGGCAAAGACTCTCTGATGATAAAAGGGATCAATAAAGATTCCCTATAACATTCAGGGAATGGGGTTTTGCAGTCAAAGACTCCGCAGGAATAAGAAAGGGATAAGTCTGTAAGAGATGAAAAGCTATGAGATCGTCATCATCGGCGGCGGACCGGCAGGTCTTGCTGCTGCCGTTTCTGCCAGGAAAAGCGGAATCGAACACATTTTAATCTTAGAGAGAGACCGTGAACTTGGCGGTATCTTAAATCAGTGTATCCACAACGGCTTTGGTCTTCACACCTTTGGGGAGGAACTTACGGGACCGGAGTATGCAGGGCGTTTTATCCGTCAGGTGGAGGAGCTTGGGATTGAATACCGCTTAAATACCATGGTTATGGATATTAGCCCGAATAAGACAGTGACAGCCATGAACCGGGAGGAGGGGCTGTTCCGGCTTCATGGGGAGGCGGTCATTCTTGCCATGGGCTGCCGTGAGAGGCCCAGGGGTGCCCTCAATATTCCAGGATACCGTCCGGCAGGCATTTATTCGGCAGGAACGGCACAGCGGCTTGTAAATATGGAGGGACTTCTGCCGGGCCGTGAGGTTGTGATTCTCGGATCCGGTGATATTGGACTTATTATGGCCAGAAGAATGACCTTAGAGGGGGCAAGGGTTCGGGTTGTAGCGGAGCTTATGTCTTATTCCGGGGGATTGAAGCGTAACATTGTCCAATGTCTTGAGGACTATGCCATTCCCCTGAAATTAAGTCATACGGTAGTCGATATTAAGGGAAAGAGACGGGTAGAGGGCGTGACCCTGGCAGAGGTTGACGAAAAAGGAAAGCCCATCCCCGGAACGGAGGAATTTTATGACTGTGATACCCTGCTCCTTTCTGTGGGTCTGATACCGGAAAATGAACTGTCACGGGGGATGGGTGTGGATCTGAATCCGGCCACCTCCGGACCCAGAGTAAATGAGAGTCTGGAGACAAGCATAAAAGGCGTATTTGCCTGTGGAAATGTACTGCATGTGCATGATCTGGTAGATTTCGTGTCAGAGGAGGCGGCTGCGGCCGGCAGACATGCGGCCGCTTACGTAAAAAGCACTGACCGGAACAGTGGGGGAGAAGCAGGCATTCGGATTAAACCGAAACAGGGAGTGCGTTATACGGTTCCGGAAATGATTCATCCCGATCGGATGGAGGAAAGTCTGCTCCTGCGTTTCCGGGTGGATCGGGTGTATCAGAATTGCTATGTAAGCATTTACTTTGATGAGGAGCGAGTTTTTCACCGCAGACACCGGATAGTGGCCCCCGGGGAGATGGAAGAGGTGCGTCTTGAGAGGGAGAAACTTCTGGAGCGTCCTGATTTGAAGCAGATAACCGTGAGGATTGAGGAGGAGTAAGCAAAGTGGAGACAAAAAATCTGACCTGTATCAACTGTCCATTAGGCTGTGCCCTCACAATGGAAATGAATGGAGAGACGATTCTTCATGTAACAGGAAATACTTGTAAGCGGGGAGAGGTCTATGCCCGAAGAGAGGTAACGGCCCCGGTCCGCATGGTAACCTCCACCGTGAGGGTTATCGGCGGAAATCTTCCGGTTTTGTCAGTTAAGACAAGGGAGGCAATTCCCAGGGAAAGGATTTTTGCCTGCGTCCGGGAATTAAAGAAGATAAGTCTTCAGGCTCCGGTCCATATAGGAGATGTGGTTCTGGAAGATGCGGCCGGTACAGGGATAGATATTGTGGCGACCCGGAATGTGGAAGTCGTAGCCGGGGAAACGGGCGGGATGTATGAATGAAAAGAAATGAGTAGACAATATTTTTCTATATGTTACAATAAGCAATAATATGAATGACTTGGAGGCATGATTATATATCAGTGAAAAAATGGATCCTTACGATAACATTTATAGTTTTAGCTATATGCATCGGCATATTTTGGCCAAAAGAGAAAGAGCAGGAATTGGGGGCAGTAGAAAGCTTTTTATATGCCCCTTTTTTGAATAGGATAGTAGAGGAACAGCCAGATCCTCTTTCCATTGAAGAACAGATAATAAAGGGCGATTTTTCATCTCTAAAGGAATCCGGGGGAAATAAGGAAGAATATGAAAGAATATTTAGGATACATCAAGAATCAGAGGATATGGAATGGAAATCCTGTGATATAAATAACGATGGATTTGAGGATATGATTTGGCAGGAAAAAGAAGCCCGCTTTTCAAAGGGAAAGAGGATAACGGGGGTTTTTTCCTGTAATCCGGAGAACCCTCAGTGTGTCATATGGGATACGGGCCAGATGACAACGGGTTACTTCTGGAGTGATGCGGATAAATTGGTATATTATTATCAAAGTTATGGCATCTGTAACTACAATCGTTATGATTATTTCAGCATTGATGTGAACTGGGAGCAGAAATTTGAGTATAGTTTGGAAATCTATAATATCTACGATATGGGTTTCGATCCGGAATGGAGGAAAAGCTTTGAAGCTGACTGGCAGGAAAAATATGGGGAACCGTTAAAAGAGGGGATAAGCTATAAGAAATGTATCAGCATTGATCCCAATGGAATTGCATCCAATAAGTATATAAATCTGTCGGAAGAGGAATTTGCGGAAGAGTTTTATGAATTAACAGGGTTTGAGTTTGAAAAGGATTCGGAGATAATAAAGTCTTTTCCAGTATCAGATGAAGAAGATATTTTGTCAGCGGAAGAGGATCTTGATTCATGGATAGGAGAGTACACCTTTCATGAGAGTATAGATGCCACAGAAAGCACTCCCTTTATGTTTATGGACTACAGGATTGAGATTTATAAAGGCTTGGAGGGGGAGTATTATGCAAATATTTCAATCAATGGGCAGACAACCGCAGCAGCGGGAAAGGCGAAAGTATGTGGAGATGAAAAACAGATTGAGCTTATTTTTCTGGAGTATCTGCCAGACCATATGGGTGGCGGCTTTTCCGATGAGGAAAATGGCGTGCTGATTCGTTTTGAAAAAGCAGGAGATGAACTTTACACTTATTGGGGGGAGATTGCCCCAATGCTCTATGCCAATGAAATTACCGGCAAGGTATATTTTAAAAAGGAATAAGGAAAGGAAGTAATTGCATGAAAAAAAGTCTGAAAAAGGTGCCCCTTATTATTTTGCTGTTTTTAGCGGCCTGCATCTATTACTACGTGACGATCCCGGCCTTTAATATCCACTCCACCGGAACCTGGATGTTCCTGATCTGCGGATGGGCTGTGATTGTCCTCTTATTTTCCTGGAGGAAGCTTCGCTTCACAAAGGGTGGAAAGATAGAATACGAGAAAGAAAAGGGCTTTAGTTTTACGAAGCTGGGATTTGGGATACTGGCTCTTATGGTATTGGTACTGCTTGTGGGGAGCCTTTTATCCTCACCCATTGTGAATGCCAGGAAGTATCAGCAGCTTCTGACCGTAGAAAACCGTGAGTTTACGGAGGACATCAAGCCGGTGGATTACAATCAGATTCCCCTTTTAGACAAGGCTTCCGCAGAGCTTTTGGGCAACCGGAAGATGGGAACCATGGTGGAATATGTGTCCCAGTTTGAGGTCAGCAGCCTTTACAGCCAGATCAATTACCAGGGAAAGCCTGTCCGTGTGACCCCACTGGTCTATGCCAGTCCCATCAAATGGCTGACCAATCAGGCAGACGGCATTCCGGCCTATATAATGATTGATATGGCAACCCAGGAGACGGAGTGTGTGAAGCTTACTCAGCCCATTCGGTATTCCATGTCTGAGTACTTTGGGCGTAATATTTACCGTCATCTGCGTTTTAACTATCCGACGTATATCTTTGACCAGCTTAGCTTTGAGATTGATGACGAGGGAACGCCTTACTGGATCTGCCCGGTGAAGCAATTTAACGTAGGTCTCTTTGGCGGACAGACCATCGGAAAGGTGGTGCTGTGCAATGCCATCACCGGAGCGACACAGAGCATGGACGTGGATCAGGTGCCGGAATGGGTGGACCGTGTTTACCCGGCGGACCTTTTGGTGCAGCTCTATGATTACCACGGAATCTTGAAAAATGGTTACTTCAACAGTATTTTAGGACAGCGGGGCTGTCTGCGGACCACGGACGGCTTCAATTACATTGCTATGGATGATGATGTGTGGGTGTACACGGGTGTCACCTCCGTATCGGGAGACGAGTCCAATGTGGGATTTGTATTGATGAATCAGCGGACCATGGAGACACGGTACTATACCTGTGCCGGGGCCGAGGAGTATTCCGCCATGTCCTCCGCAGAGGGACAGGTACAGAACTTAGGCTATCAGGCAGCTTTTCCGCTGCTATTGAATATTTCCGGAGAGCCGACCTATTTCCTGGCCCTAAAGGATGGGGCGGGCCTTGTGAAAAAATACGCTATGGTAAATATTCAGCGTTATCAGATTGTGGCAATCGGAGACACTGCGGCGGATTGTGAGAAAGCCTACCGTGCTTTGATGGCGGAAAATCAGATTACTCAGACAGACGAGGATGCGGTAAAAGAACGCTCCGGCATTATCCATAAAATTACACCGGGCGTGATTGAGGGAAACACCTACTATTACCTTATGCTGGAGAACTCTGACGATATCTTTGAAATCAGCCTGGCTGACTTTGTGGAGATCGTCCGCTTCGAGCCGGGAGATCGAATCTCCATGCGTTGCCTGGAGGGGACGAAAACCTGGGAGGTTGTGGAGCTGAATTAATGCAGCAAATTTTGCGGCATATGATTGTAATAGGTCCATTCCTGTAGTACAATAAATTTATTCATAACGCTGCCATAGTAAGAAAGGCATTGCAGATTGAGGTATGAAAGAGAGGAACAGTTAAATGGGCGAGGGAAAAGTTGAGAAACAGCAAAAGAAACTTATAGAATTAGGAGTCATGGAATCCGGAGATAAGCTGATTGATTTTCTTCAGGCAAGCTATGTTGAGCGTCTGATGGGAAATGTAAGCTTTGGAAAATGGAAACAGGGCTGGGCCTATTTCACAGAGGAGCGACTGATTGTTTTGACAGGTGTTTTAAATGAAAATATCATTATTCCATATAATAATATTCGGGAATTAGGAAAATGCAGTCAGACCCTGATACCGATTGGAATGAAAATCACTTATGAGGATACGAAGACAGGAAAAATTGTAACAGATAAGATATCCATGATGAAACGAAACCATTGGCTGGATTTCATTGCGGAAAAAGCTGGAATTACTATTTCCTAAAAAATTCTATATAACAGTCATACCATCCCAGGGGCAATTTGCTTGACAAATTGTCCCTGCGTGTTTATGATAAAATTTAGTGAAATCAGGCTTGAGTTTCTGCAATTTTTAAATGAACATGGGTGTGCTGGCGAATGATTTGCCAGATTTACAAGCGGTCAGTGCACTTAAGCCGAAAAAGAAAAAGAGGAGTGTAAAAACAATGGCAGTACCTTACAATCATCGAGCAGTAGAAGAGAAATGGCGGGGGTGCTGGGAAGAGCACCCAGTGAATGTGAATGACGGAAAGAAACCAAAATATTATTGTCTGGACATGTTTCCCTATCCCTCCGGAAACGGACTTCATGTAGGACATTGGAGAGGTTATGTTATCAGCGATGTGTGGAGCCGCTATAAGCTGATGCAGGGACATTACATCATCCATCCCATGGGCTGGGATGCTTTCGGACTTCCGGCGGAAAACTATGCCATCAAGATGGGCGTCCACCCGGCAAAATCCACAGCCGAGAACGTGGCAAATATCAAAAAGCAGATCAACGATATCGCAGCCCTCTACGACTGGGATATGGAGGTAAACACCACGGATCCGGAATTCTACAAATGGACCCAGTGGATCTTCGTAAAAATGTTCAAAGAGGGACTTGCCTATGAGAAAGAGTTCCCCATTAACTGGTGCCCCTCCTGCAAGACGGGACTTGCAAACGAGGAAGTGGTAAACGGTGTTTGCGAGCGATGCGGCACGACCGTGACAAAGAAAAACCTCCGCCAGTGGATGTTAAAAATCACCGCCTACGCAGAACGTCTCCTGAACGACCTGGACAAGCTGGACTGGCCGGAAAAGGTTAAGAAGATGCAGACCGACTGGATCGGAAAATCCTACGGTGCAGAGGTAGACTTCCCGGTAGACGGCCATGAAGAGAAGATTACCGTATACACCACCCGCCCGGATACCCTCTACGGTGCCACCTTTATGGTACTGGCTCCGGAGCATGCCCTTGCAAAGGACTTGGCAACGGAGGAGACGAGACAGGCTGTGGAGGATTACATTTTCCGTTCCTCCATGCGTTCCAATGTGGATCGTGTCCAGGACAAGGAGAAGACAGGCGTATTTACCGGCAGCTATGCCATCAATCCCATGAACGGTGCAAAGCTTCCCATCTGGCTGTCCGATTACGTACTGGCTGACTACGGTACAGGAGCCATTATGTGTGTGCCTGCCCATGACGACCGAGACTTTGAATTTGCGAAGAAGTTCGACATCCCCATTATCCAGGTTATTGCCAAGGACGGGGTGGAGATTGAAAATATGACAGAAGCCTACACAGCCGCCAGCGGAACGATGATCAATTCCGGTGACTGGAATGGCATGGAGTCTGCTGTCTTAAAGCAGGAAGCTCCCCTGATTGTGGAAAAAATGGGCGTAGGCAGAAAGACGGTCAACTACAAGCTTCGTGACTGGGTATTCTCCCGCCAGCGTTACTGGGGAGAGCCAATTCCCATCATTCACTGTCCTCATTGCGGCAATGTCCCCGTACCGGAGGATCAGCTTCCGCTTACCTTGCCGGATGTGGAGAGCTATCAGCCTACGGGCACCGGAGAATCACCCCTGGCAGCCATTGACGAGTGGGTCAACACCACCTGCCCTGTCTGCGGTGCTCCGGCCAAGCGAGAGACCAACACCATGCCCCAGTGGGCGGGTTCCTCCTGGTATTTCCTCCGCTATGTGGACAATCACAACAGTGAGGAGTTGGTAAGCAAGGAAAAGGCAGACAAATACCTGCCCGTGGATATGTACATCGGCGGTGTAGAGCATGCGGTGCTTCATCTATTGTACTCCCGTTTCTACACCAAGTTTCTTCATGACATCGGTGCAATAGACTTTGACGAGCCATTTACCAAGCTGTTCAACCAGGGCATGATCACCGGAAAGAACGGCATTAAAATGAGCAAGTCCAAGGGAAATGTGGTATCTCCCGATGATCTGATCCGTGACTACGGCTGTGACGCTCTCAGGATGTACGAGCTTTTCGTAGGGCCGCCGGAGCTGGATGCGGAGTGGGATGACCGTGGGATTGACGGCGTGTCCCGTTTCCTGAAGCGGTTCTGGAATCTGGTGCTGGATAATAAGGATAAAAATGCGAAAGAAACGCCTGAAAGCGTGAAGCTTCGCCACAAGATGGTTTACGACATCAGCACCCGTCTGGATAGTTTTAGTTTAAATACGGTTATTTCCGGATTTATGGAGTATAATAACAAAATGATAGATCTTGCCCGGAAAGAGAATGGCATTGACAGAGACACACTGGAAGCAGCCATTACCCTTTTGGCACCCTTTGCACCTCACATTGCGGAGGAGCTTTGGGAAGAGATGGGACATAAGAACAGCGTATTTGCCCACGGATGGCCCTCTGCGGATGAAGAAGCCATGAAAGACGATGAGATCGAGATTGCCGTTCAGGTCAATGGCAAGACGAGAGGTACGGTAACCATCTCAAGTACTGCGTCCAAAGAAGAAGCCATAGCAGCCGGAAAGGCGGCAGTGGCGGATCGCCTGGGCGGCACCATCGTGAAAGAAATTTACGTTCCGGGAAGAATTATTAATATAGTGGTAAAACCGTAGGAGAATTGTTATGGGTTATGGCGGCTTTCGGGGAGGGGTGCATCCTTTTCCCGGAAAGGACATAACCAAAGAGAAAGCCGTTTTGGAATACCTGCCCCAGGGGGAACTGGTATACCCCCTGTCACAGCATATCGGTGCTCCGGCCAGGGCAGCCGTATCGGTGGGAGATGAAGTCCTGGCAGGACAGATACTCGGTGAAGCGGATGGACTTTTGTCTGCCAATGTCATAAGCTCCGTATCGGGGCGTGTTCATGCCATTGAGCGAAGAATGCTGGCAACAGGTGTGATTTCCGAATCGGTGATTGTAGAGAACGACGGAGAATACCGTCCGGATCCCGGTATTGGGAAAGCCCGGAATCCGGAGGAACTGACAAAGGAGGAGATCCGCACTGCGGTGAAGAATGCCGGGATCGTAGGCTTGGGCGGTGCGGGCTTTCCGACCCATATAAAGCTGGCACCAGGGGATGATGGTGCCATTGAATATGTGATTATAAACGGTGCGGAGTGCGAACCTTACCTGACAGGTGATTACCGTCTGATGTTAGAGGAGCCGGAACGCATCCTTGCAGGACTCTGGGTGATTCTGCGGCTGTTTGAAAAGGCAAAGGGAATCATTGCCATCGAAGAGGACAAGCCAAAGGCCATAGAGAGGATGAGGGAAGCAATCAGGGAAAAGGGGCTGGAAAAGGCTCCCATAGAACTGTGTGCCCTAAGGACAAAATATCCTCAGGGAGCTGAGAGAAACCTCATTTATGCCATTACGGGCAGAAAGATCAATTCCCGAAAGCTTCCGAAAGATGCAGGGTGCATTGTCTGCAATACGGCCACAGCCCATGCAGTGGGAATGGCAGTCTGTGAGGGATTGCCCCTTATGAGCCGGATTATCACCGTTACCGGGGATGCCATCGCCCATCCCCAGAATTTTCGTGTAAAAATCGGTACCAATTATACGGAGCTTATTGAAGCCGCAGGAGGATTTACCTGCGAGCCGGAAAAGGTGATTGCAGGAGGTCCCATGATGGGAATGGCCCTGACGGTTTCCGATGTTCCGGTGACAAGGACCTCATCTGCTCTTCTTGCATTTCAAAGAGACCCGGTAGCAAAAGTGAAGCCGGGAAGCTGCATCCGCTGCGGCCGCTGTGTGAAAGCCTGTCCCTGCCGCCTGCTGCCCTTAAAAATGTGGCAGGCCTGTAAGCATTACAATCTGGAGCTGTTTCAGAAACTCTACGGCATGGATTGCTATGAGTGCGGCTCCTGTACCTTTGTCTGTCCGGCAAGGCTTTCTCTGACCCAGAGCTTTAAAGAAGCCAGGATGATGGTGTCTAATGAGAGAAAACGAACCGGAACCCTGTCATCGGATCCGGAAAAGCAGGACAGAATAAAAGGAAAGGCTCAAAGGCAGCAGCCCCGGGCAAAAGCAGGAGGAGCGATAGGATGAATGAATTGTGGAATGTGTCGTCTTCTCCTCATGTAAGGGGCTTTATCGGCACGCAGAATCTGATGTTTGACGTGGCACTGGCTCTTATGCCCGCCGCAGCCTTTGGCGTATATCGGTTCGGGCCTTACGCCCTGTGTGTTCTTTTGGTGGCTGTAGGCTTTGCACTGCTTACGGAGTACACCTATGAGGTATGCGTGGAAAAGGAAAATACCCTGTGGGACGGAAGTGCACTGGTGACGGGGCTTCTTCTGGGAATGAATCTTCCGCCCCTGGTGCCTTTGTGGATCCCCATGCTTGGCAGTATCTTTGCCATTCTTGTGGTAAAGCAGCTTTTTGGGGGAATCGGACAGAATGTGGTAAATCCGGCTATGGCGGCCCGGTGCTTTCTGCTGATTTCATTTGCGGAGCAGATGAATCATTATTCCGGAATGGACGGGATCTCCGGGGCAACACCTCTGGAATCCCTGAAAAGTGGAGGTACTGTGGATCTGGCAGCCATGTTTACGGGATTTACTACGGGATCGATTGGCGAGATTTCTACCCTTGCTCTTTTGGCAGGCGGTATCTATCTTTTGATAAAGAAAGTCATTGACTGGGTGATCCCGGTCATGTATCTTGTAAGCTTTACCCTGTTTATGGCTGTTTTCGGAGGACAGGGGGCAGATCCCTATTATCTGGCCGCACAGCTTTGCGGCGGCGGATTGATGATCGGAGCCTGGTTTATGGCCACAGATTATGCCACGAGCCCTGTTACGGAAAAGGGACGGTTCCTGTATGCGGTATTTTTGGGAATTTTAACCGGAATCTTCCGCTTGTGGGGAGCTTCGGCGGGAGGGGTGTCCTACGCATTGATTACGGCTAATTTACTGGTGCCATTGATTGAAAAGATTACCATACCCAAGGCATTTGGATGGGAGGGACAAAAGAATGGATAAGATAAAGGATGCTCTGACGCTGACATTGATTACCCTGATTGCGGGGATTTTGCTTGGCGGCGTGTACGAGCTGACCAAGGAACCAATCGCACAGCGTCAGATTGAAGCCAATGCAAAGGCCTATCAGGCCGTACTGCCGGAAGCGAAAGATTTTCGGATGGACGAGGGACTTTCGGGAAAGGTGGCAGTGTCTGAGAGTCTGTTAAGGCAGAGCAGCCTGGGCCTGGAGCAGGTAACCATTGATGAAGCTGTCTATGGCTATGATGAATCCGGGGCCTTTGCAGGGGTGATCGTGGAGGTGACTTCCAAGGACGGATATGGAGGAGCCATCAAGCTGGCCGTGGGTATTCGGGAGAATGGTACCCAGAAAGTGGTCTCCGGCATTGACTTTCTGGAGATTAATGAGACGGCAGGTCTTGGCATGAAAGCCACGGAGCCTGCATTCAAGGAACAGTTTCAGAACAAGGCTGTGGAAAGCTTTGAGCTGACCAAGGACGGAGCAGTGGAGGAGTACCAGGTGGATGCGTTGAGTGGTGCCACAAGAACCTCCAATGCGGTGACCAATGCGGTGAACGGTGCCCTTTATTTTGCAAGGGAATCGGCATTTCGGCAATGACCCGAGTATTGCGGAACTAAATAGTCCAGCTAAGAAATGTCAAGTGTTTATGAGGGATATTTTTTGCTGGACGGTAAAGTCACAAAGACGCACGAGAGGAACTTTCATGAGTGTCCTTTCGAATGAAAGTTCCTCTCATTACAGGTGTGTCGAAGTGACTTTACCCTTTAGTACTGTTGCGTAGCAACTTTAGATAGGAGGAGCAAGATGAACGGTTGTCTGGAGCGATTATATAATGGGATTGTAAAGGAAAATCCCACCTTTATCCTGATGCTTGGCATGTGTCCCACTCTGGCGGTGACCACATCAGCCTTTAACGGATTGGGTATGGGACTTTCCACCATGGCGGTTTTGGTAGTATCCAACCTGATTATCTCCATATTGCGGAATGTAATTCCGGACAGAGTGCGGATTCCGGCGTATATTGTAATTGTTGCTTCCCTGGTAACGGTTGTGCAGCTTTTGATCCAGGCGTATATTCCGGAGCTTTATGATGCCCTTGGAATCTATATACCGCTGATTGTGGTAAACTGCATTATCCTTGGCCGGGCAGAAGCCTATGCTTCCAAGAATCCTCCCCTGCTGGCGGCTTTTGACGGGATCGGCATGGGACTGGGCTTTTCCATTGCTCTGGCCTGCATGGGATTTTTCCGGGAACTGATTGGGGCGGGAACTGTTTTTTCGGGTACGCCTTTTGCTTACAGTCTGCCGGAAGTGTATGAGCCGGTATCCATTTTTGTCCTGGCTCCCGGGGCATTTCTCGTTCTGGCCCTGATCATTGCCTTTTTAAATGCCATGAATATAGAGAACAATGGCAAGAAAAAGGTAGAGGGCTGTGACGGAGCCTGCGGAAATTGCGGGAAAGTGGAGACCTGTGACAAACGGAGGAGATCAAAATGAAAGAGTTAATGCTGATCTTGGTAGGGGCAGCTTTTGTCAATAATGTAGTTTTGAGCCAGTTTTTTGGTCTCTGTCCTTTCCTGGGCGTTTCCAAGCAGGTGAAGACGGCGGCCAGTATGGGGGCTGCGGTTATCTTTGTCATTACCATATCTTCGGCGGTGGCAAGCCTGATTTATGATTTTATTCTGGTGAGATTTCATCTGGAATATTTACAGACCATTGTATTTATTCTGGTGATTGCGGCATTGGTGCAGCTTGTGGAGATGTTTTTGAAAAAGGCAAGCCCGGGACTGTATCAGGCTCTTGGTGTCTATCTGCCGCTGATAACCACCAACTGTGCGGTGCTTGGGGTGGTGCTTCAGAATGTACAGAAAGAATACGTTTTTACAGGGATGGGCTGGAATGCCCTGCTTGTGAGCGTGGTAAATGGATTTGGCACGGCACTGGGCTTTACCATTGCCATTGTAATTATGGCGGGGATCCGGGAGAGGATCGCCTATAATGATATTCCGAAGCCCTTTCAGGGAGCACCGATCGTGCTTCTTGTGGCCTGCCTGATGGCTATAGCCTTTTTTGGATTTTCCGGGTTGATTTAGATGGTAAAGTCGAGGAGGTGCACGAGAGGAACGTCATGAGTGCCCTTTCGAATGAAAGTTTCTCTCATTACATGTGCATCGAAGTGACTTTACCCTTTAGTACTGTTGCGTAGCAACTTTGAATGGAGGATGAGAGATGAATGTAATGGGAGTGGTGTCAGCCGCCCTGGTGATTGGAATTGTGGGATTACTGGTGGGCTTTTTGCTCGTTGGGGCATCTTCCGTATTTCATGTAAATAAAGATGAGAGAGAAGAAAAAGTGCGGGGCCTTTTGCCGGGGAATAACTGCGGCGGCTGCGGTTATGCAGGCTGTGACGCTCTGGCTGCTGCCATTGCCGCTGGAGAAGCGGATGTATCCTCCTGTCCGGTAGGCGGAAGCCGTGTTGGAAAAGCCATTGCAAAGATCATGGGCGTGGATGCGGGAAACAAAGTGCGTATGGTAGCCTATGTAAAATGTGCCGGAACCTGCGACAAGACTCGGGATAAAAGCAATTATTATGGGGTGGAGGACTGCCGTATGGCGGTGATTGTTCCGGGCAGAACTTCCAAGAAATGCACCTACGGCTGTCTGGGCTACGGAACCTGTGTAAAGGTCTGTCCCTTTGATGCCATTCATCTGGAAAAGGGGATTGCAAAGGTAGATCCGGGTGCCTGCAAAGCCTGTGGAAAATGTGTGGCAGCCTGTCCCAACAGCCTGATCGAATTGGTGCCTTATCGTTCCCGCTATCGGGTACAGTGTAGTTCCAATGACAGGGGAAAGGCTGTGAGGGAAGCCTGTGACGCAGGATGTATCGCCTGCCGGGCCTGCGAGAGAGCCTGCGAATATGGTGCGGTGATTGTAGAGAACAATCTGGCCCGAATTGACAGCGAGAAGTGCGTGGGCTGCGGAGCCTGTGCCGAAAAATGCCCCACAGGAGTAATACGGGTACAGGGGAAATGATCTAGATAAGGGTGTACTGGTAGAACCTTACGGAACTTAAAATCAAAAGAGAGGGATCATATGTCAAAAAAGGTGGCGGTTTATGGGATGCTGATGGCTCTGGCGTTTCTGCTGAGCTATGTGGAGACTTTGATTCCTTTTTCTTTTACCATACCGGGAATCAAGCTTGGCCTTGCCAATCTGGTTGTCGTTGTCGCCCTTTACTGCCTGGACGTAAAAAGTGCCTTTGCGATCTCTATGGTGCGGATTCTCCTTGCGGGGTTGACATTTTCCAGTTTGTCTATTATGTTATACAGTCTTGGCGGCGGCATTTTAAGCTTTCTTTGTATGGCTTTTGCAAAGCGTTTTACATCCCTAGGCATTGCCGGTGTCAGCGTTCTTGGGGGAGTTACCCATAATCTGGGTCAGCTTCTGGTAGCAATTCTTGTTGTCCGGACAGGAAGCCTGATATATTATTTTCCGGCCTTGCTTGCCGCAGGAACGGTGGCAGGAACATTGATAGGTTTGTTGGGCGGTCTGGTAACAGTGCGGCTGCGGCCTTTTTTGGAGCAGGAAAAACGGGAAAGAAAGGCAGAAAAATGTTGAAAAAGCAGGATGGTATTTTGATTTTTGTACTTCTAATCATCGCAGCCGCTTTCTTTTTTGGTTATCGACTCTGGAACCGGGAATCTCCGGAGGAGGTAGTGGTTTATGTGGGAGAGCAGGAATATGCCCGATTTCCCATTAAAGAGGACAGGGAGTTTTTGATTGAGACGGAAAAGGGAACTAACCGATTGATTTTAAAGGACGGAAAAGCCGATGTAACGGAAGCTTCCTGTCCGGACAAAATCTGTGTGCATCAAAGTCCCATTTCCGAGACAGGAGAAACCATTGTCTGTATGCCCAACCGGGTGATTGTGACCGTAGAGCAGGCTTCCCAAAAAGGAATTGAGAACAAATCGTAAGCTGCACTTTGAGGGAGAACAGCAAGCATATTTTTGCAGAGGAACGCTTATGAATAAAAAGAAAGATACGATAATAATAAGGAATATTTACAGAGAAAGAAGATGACTTCTATGAAAATATGGAGACGCCCTACAGGCATCCCTTTATGCACAAAAAGCATGTGCAAACTATGGGAAGAAAAGCTGGAGGAAGAACTGCCGGAGATACCCACATGGGTTCATCATACCATCTGGAACCGTCTGATTCTGCTGGCACGTTGGCTGTTGTTTTCCGTGATTACCGGCGGCTGTCTGGGGCTGGTGGGAACCTTTTTCGGGAAAAGCGTGGCTTATGTGACGGACTTACGGACAGCACATCCCTGGATCCTGTTTGGTCTGCCCTTTGGCGGCCTTTTGATTGTGTGGATGTACCGTTGGGAGAAGAAGCAGGAGCACAGCAGTACCAACCGGGTTTTGGATGCCATCCATGCGGAGAAAGAAATACCCATAAAGACAGCTCCTCTCATCTTTGTATCCACTGTGCTGACCCATCTTTTCGGCGGATCTGCCGGAAGAGAGGGAGCAGCCCTGCAGCTTGGAGGAAGTATCGGGAATTTTCTTGGCAAGTGTTTCCGTATTGACGAGAATGACAAGCGTGTGGTGATTATGTGCGGAATGAGTGCCGCTTTTTCCGCCCTCTTTGGAACGCCCATGGCGGCGGCCGTATTTTCCATGGAGGTAGTCAGCGTGGGAATTATGCACTATGCGGCATTGGTTCCCTGTGTAGTATCCTCTTACATAGCAGGTGCAATCGCCAATTCCTTTGGGATGGCGGAAGAGCACTTTGTAATTGAACAGATTCCGGAACTTACCCTGTTAAACGGAGGAAAGATCCTGCTTTTGGGATTTTTGTGTGCGGCGGTCAGCATTCTTTTCTGTGTGGTCTTACATAGAACGGAGCATGTTTTCCATAAAAGATTGCCAAATCCGTTTCTAAGGGCTTTTGTGGCAGGCTGTCTTGTCATTGTCCTAACGCTTCTTTTGGGAACCACAGACTATCTGGGCTCCGGTATGCAGATCATAGAGCAGGCCATGGAGGGAAATGTCATATGGGCCGCTTTTCTGCTTAAGATTCTGTTTACGGCTGTTACCTTAGCCGGGGGATTTAAGGGGGGAGAGATTGTTCCCACCTTTTTTGTGGGGGCCACCTTTGGCTGCTTGATGGGGAAGCTTTTGCAGATTTCCCCCTCACTGGCGGCGGCCTGCGGCATGACAGCCGTGTTCTGCGGCGTGACCAACAGTCCCATTTCCTCGCTGCTGATCGGACTGGAGATGTTTGGCTTTGAGGGGGCACCTTACCTGTTTTTGTCCCTGGCGGTCAGCTATATGCAGTCTGGGTATTATGGGCTCTATCACAGCCAGCGGATCGTGTACTCTAAGGTGAAGACGGAGTTTATCAATCAGAATACCAAGGAGTAGCACTGAAAAAAAGTTGCATTGCCTTGTATAACTTACAAATACATGGTCAGCAACTTTTTTATTTTCCTGATTCCAGGAAAATGATAATAGTGGGAGAGACTATTTTACAAATAAGAAACAGGAATGCTGACTCAATCACGGTTTTAATAACGGATTATATAGATTACGGGCCAAGGGAATTTGAAATAAATAGGTACAGGTATATTCCAAAAAAACAGTTAAATAAAATATTGCCAGAGACTTATAAGTTTTTGTGTGGCCGTATTATAGAAAGAAAAAGAGACGAGACATATTATACTATAGAGAGTGGTTCGTTATTTAAGAGTATTTCTTATAGAGAAATATATTATTTGAAAAAGGCGGGAAATAGTATTGAGGTTTTCCATAAAGGGGGATATAGTAAGCAGAAAAAGGATTTTGTAGAAGTTTTAAATGAATTTAAGTATAAAAACTATTTTTCGATAATTGGGAAAAAGTATATAATCAATATACTTCATATGAAAAAGATTAGAAAAGATATTTTGGATTATTGGAAAAACAATTTAAGAGGACAAGCTTTATAGGGCATAGCAGCAGTTATGCTCTTATTTTTATGGCATATATTATACAATTATAGTATAATTAATGTAATTTGATGAAAAATCTACGCTTGCTCACAGAAGCTGTGTATTGTTGTGATTCTTTTGGGCATATGAATATAAAGACAGAGAATGGGATTACTTATAAACCATAAGGGAAAGGAACGGACAGGCTTGCAGGAGACAAAAAAATTGCCCGTAGGCACAGAGAGTTTTGAAAAGATTCGTACAGAAAGATTTTACTATGTAGTAAAACGGGGATTTTAAAAGAGTTATTAAAAAATTGGGGGGAGGTAAACCTGTTTACCCGTCCCAGAAGATTCGGCAAATCCTTGAATATGGATATGCTGAAAAACTTTTTTTCCTATGGCTGTGACCCGGGTCTCTTCGAGGGGCTTAGGATAGCAGAGGAAAAAGAGCTTTGCGAGAACTATATGGGAAAATTCCCCGTGCTCTCCATTACCTTGAAAGATATGGATGCCAGAGATTTTGAGGGTGCAAAGGCCGCTCTTAGTACGCTCATTGGACGTGCGGCTCTTTGCTTTTCGTTTTTGTCAAAGAGTGAAAAGCTTACGGGGGAACAGCGGGTACAGTATGCACAATTAATAAGGAATGATGCGGAGGGCCGTCAGATATTCTCCATATCGGAGGAAGCTTTGAAAAATCTGCTAAGCCGGGCTTTAAAAAGTAATGACAGCATTTATTTTTCCGTTCTGACAGGGTGTCTGCGGATTGCGAAAGAGAGCATTTTTACCGGACTTAATAATTTTAAGGTCTATTCCATATCAGATGCCCGTTTTGATGAATATTTTGGATTTACGGAGGAAGAAGTAAAGGCCATGCTGGACTATTATGGTCCGGAAAAATATGAGTCTGTCATAAAGGAGTGGTTCAGGGAGGAAGCGGGAAAGGATATCTCGAGACTGGATGCACTTTGCGAAGCCTTTGCCCGGGGAGATGGTAGAGAAATATTTTAATTCTTATCTCAGCAAGACCATCAGCATCCGTGATACGGCTGTCCGCAAAGATAGAAAAGAAAGCTTCTGCCACGGTGTTCTGCTGGGCATTCTAAGCCATAAAGGAGACTGGGATGTGATTTCCAACGCAGAATCCCAGGACGGGTACGGCGATATTCTTGTTGAACTTGAAGAAAACATTGGAATCGTGATTGAGCTTAAATATTCGGAGAATGAAGATATAGAAGACGCTTGCCAAAAAGCATTGAAGCAGATTGAGGAAAGGAATTATGAGGCACGGCTTACAGAGGACGGAATGGAGAAAATAATTTGGTATGGAATTGCCTGCCGGAAAAAGAAATGCCGGGTGGCGGTTTTTTCAAAAGATATTTAAAGGGTTTTAAGATATGTTTACTCACAGAAGCCGTGCATTGTTGCGGTTCTTTTGGACATATTAATCGTAAGAGTGTATGCCCTCCAGGAACAAGGGGACGCTTGCTCTCGGAGTGTAGTTTCTGCATTTTCAGATAAGAATTTAAAAATGGGGAAAGCCCTGAGGAAAGGAGTAGAAAGGCTATGAAAGAAATCGTATATCAGGTAACGAATCCCATGGGGGTTCACGCACGTCCCTGTGCACTGCTGGCTCAGTGCTGTGTAAACTTCAAAAGTATTGTCACAGTGGCGGCAAACGGAAAAGTGGCTGATGGACGCAATGTGCTGGAACTTTTGGCTCTGCGTGTAAAGGTGGGAGACACCCTGACCATGCAGGTGAACGGAGAGGATGAAGATCAGGCCTGGAGGGCGGTTCAGGCAGTGATTGACAAGGAGTTTAATGAAAAAAAGGCTGCCAAGCTGCTGCGGATTGCCTTTTTTGGTGCCAAGGATTACGATCGAATCTTTTTCAGCGAACTAACCAGAGATAAGGGAGAGGGAACCTATAATTCGGACATCCATTATTTTACATCTAATTTGGGGCCGGAGACCGTGAATTTGGCGGACGGCTATGATGCGGTCTGCGTCTTCGTCAATGACAATGTATCCCGCCCGGTAGTGGAACGCCTAAAGGAATGCGGTATACGGCTGATTCTTCTGCGGTGTGCCGGATTCAATAACGTGGATCTGGAAGCGGCAAGAGACTGCGGAATTACGATTTTGCGTGTGCCGGCTTATTCTCCCTATGCGGTGGCAGAGCATGCTATGGCGATTGTTCAGGAAGCAAACCGCCGGCTTCATAAGGCGTATAATAAGGTAAAGGATAATAATTTTGCATTAAGCGGACTTCTGGGACTGGATTTGCACAACAGGGTAGCCGGAATCGTGGGCACTGGTAAGATTGGCGTGTGCATGGCAAAGATCTGCAGGGGATATGGGATGACGGTGCTGGGCTGGGATGCTTATCCGAATGAGGAGCTGGTAAAGGAGGGAATCCTGACTTATGTGGATAAGGAAGAATTGTTCCGCCGTGCGGATCTTATCTCTCTCCATGCTCCGCTGTTCCCCGCCACCCATCACATTGTCAATGAAGAAAGCATTGGGTGGATGAAAGATACGGCTATGCTGGTGAATACGGCAAGAGGTGCATTGGTTGATAATGAAGCACTGATTGCTGCTCTGAAAAAGGGTAAATTCCAGGCTGTGGCTCTGGATGTTTATGAGGGCGAGGATGAGAATGTCTATACAGACCGCAGCGATAAGGTGATCACAGATGATATCACGGCCCGGCTTCTCATGTTCCCCCAGGTAGTACTGACCAGTCATCAGGCGTTTTTCACCAGAGAAGCCATGCAGGCCATCGCCGTAGTTACCATGGAAAATGCCCGGAATTTCAATGAGGGAAATGACTATGGCAACGCAGAAGTAAAAGCCTGACTTAAATCAGCGATCCGAAGCTGACAGCACAGACGGGCGGACTTTTCCGATATCAGATGTCCGGCTGTTCACGAACACCTGATATCGGAAAAGTCCGCCTGCCTGCCCTGCTGCGTCCAGGTCCTACTTCATAAAACTTTTCGCCAACTGTACCATCTGCTCCATCCGGGCAACTTCCTCCGGGGATTTTCCTTGCTTTAGCGTCTCAAAAATCTGGTTAAATTCCTCCTGAGACATCTGCTGATTGGAGTTTTTGGCAGCGTTCATTATTTTCTGAAAATCATTTGGATTCATGCTATCACCCCTTTCTGGCATGGGCGGCGGGGAAAATGCTTCCGGATTATCCTCTGCATCCCTTTCATTTTGCATATTAGACATCATATTGGAATACTGCATGTAGGCAGTCAACATCTCCATAATCCGGATAATAGAATCAATTTTTTGATTTAATTCATTGCATTTTTTTTGTACATCGTGAAGAAGTTTGTAGCTGTCTTCTGTAAAATTCATATGGATTTCCCCCTCTTTTCTTTAATATATGTACCCCCGCAGGAAATATGAATATCATAAATATGAATCTAACATTCTGCTAAGGTGCACGGACGGTAAAGTCACAAGCTCTCTTTCATAAACGTGTACCGAAGTGACTTTACTCTTTCGTGCTGCCATGCAGCAACTTTGAACAGGAGGTTTTTATGGGACGTTTGATCATAGATGATACGACGGTTTACGAACTTGATGAGGAGTGCATGAGACAGAAAGAGCAAGAGAAAAAGGCTTGGGGCGGGACAAAGGAAGAGGAAGCAAAAGGAATGATTTTTGCAAGAGACAGGGTGAAAGAAAGGCCGGCTCCATAGAGCCGGCCTTTCCGGATGACTGATTAGCATCCGCATCCATTGTTGCCGCCGAAGAAGCCGCCATTGCCGCCGCAGCAGAACAGAAGCAGGATGATCCACAGACAGCTGTTGTCACCACATCCTCCGTTGCCGCCGAAGAAGCCGTTATTGCCGCCGCATCCGCCGCAGCAAGAGAGCAGCAAAAGGATCCAGATCCAAGAACAGCAGCTATTGTTGTTGCTCATTTCATTACATCCACATCCACAGTTTGTAGCAGTCAAATCACTCATGAGAAATCCTCCAAAATAATTATTTACAATCCCATACTATGTGAAAGTGGGGAAAGTGTGAATTCTCTTGAAAGATGAAAATAAAATTTTTGCAGGAGACTTGTACAAACTCCGTGTTTGTGAGAGAATAAAAAAGAAAAAAAGTATAAAGATAAAAGAAAGGGCTATGATTTTAGAATATTTAATTTTCACAATAGTTATCGTATGTATAAGGAATTATGCTATCCAAGGTTTTTTGCTTTGTGAGAATAGAATCTCAGAATCATGGTAATAGGAATAAAGTTATGCCTGCAACCTACGCACATTATCAATTCGGAAAGCTGGTTTATAAGGCTCTGCCAAAGGAGATACAAACCATCATAAAGGAAAATAAGGCAGCCTACCTGCTCGGGCTTCACGGGCCGGATCTGGTTTTCTATTACCGTCCGGTATGGAAGAATAAGATAAATCAGCTTGGGGTTAAGATGCACAAGGAGTCGGCTATTGACTTTTTTGAAAAGGGCAGGCAAAGGTATCAGGAGCATCCAAGTAATATTCTCTTGTCTTACCTCTGCGGCTTTCTCTGTCACTTTATGTTGGATAGCGAGTGCCATCCTTACATCAATGACTATATGGAGAAGCATCATCTTGGCCATTTGGCGATTGAGACGGATTTTGATCGTTTTTTGATAGAAGCGGATGGGAAAGATCCGGTGCGTCTTAACTGTACGGCCCATCTGTGCCAGGATCATGATACGGAAGAGGCGATAGCTTCTATGTTCGAGGGAGTGACGGTACGGCAGATTGATCAGTCCATACAGGGCTTTCGCCGTAGCATCCGTTTTTTTCAGTGCCCAACCATGGGTAAGCGGCTGTTTTTGCGGGGATTATCAAGAATAGCAGGTCAGGACAGGCAGATTGGCGGTTTGATTATGGACGGGGTGCCAAAGTCCGCCTGTGACAAGAGCCGGATTTATCTGCGGGAGCGTCTTCATAAGGCAGTGCTTCCCACAGCGGAAGTGATTGAGGAATACGTCTATGGAATTGCCACCGGGGAGCCTTTAAACCCAAGACTGGCCAGAGACTACGAAAAATAAATATTACGGAACTTAAATCAGTAACATCCTGTCAATGCACAGAAGAATTTGCGGACACATCTTTTTGTGGTCGAAAATTCTTCTATATAAGGGTGTACTGACAGGATGTTACGGGACTGGAATAGGAGCGATATGGACAAACTGACGAAACTTGAGAAGAAGTGGATTCTCTATGATGTGGGCAACTCGGCTTTTGTACTGCTGGCCGCCACCATCATTCCAATATACTATAAAAATATAGCGGAGGGCAGCGGAATCAGTGCGGCGGATTCCACCGCATATTTCAGCTATGCCACATCCATTGTGACAATCATTGTTGCGATTCTTGGCCCTGTTCTTGGGACGTTGGCGGATACCAAGGGCTTTAAGAAGCCGGTGTTTACTTTTTTCGTTATGATGGGGGTTTTGGGCTGTGCCGGACTTGCCGTCCCCAAAACCTGGCTTATTTTTCTGGTGGTCTATGTATTGGCGAAAGTGGGATTGAATGCAAGTTTGGTCTTTTACGATGCCATGCTTGGAGATGTGACCACGGATGAACGGATGGATGTGGTGTCGGCTCAGGGCTATGCCTGGG
Source organism: uncultured Lachnoclostridium sp. (assembly GCA_948330435.1). Classification (GTDB taxonomy): domain Bacteria; phylum Bacillota; class Clostridia; order Lachnospirales; family Lachnospiraceae; genus Laedolimicola. The sequence continues at coordinate 129,161 of CAOJBY010000003.1, forward strand.
GATATATCGGAAGCTGTATTCCCTTTATTTTCAGCCTGATCTTTGTGCTGTTCTCTGACACCATCGGTATCGGCATCAATGCTGCCATGACGATTGCATTTTTGCTCAATGCGGCCTGGTGGCTTTTGGTGACGCTGCCTTTGCTGAAAGCTTATGAGCAGAAGCATTATGTGGAACGCTCTGCCCATCCGGTGCGGGACAGCTTCACCCGCCTGGCCCATATTTTTTCGGAAATTCGTACAAAGCCTGCCATCTGGTATTTTCTGCTGGCGTTCTTCTTCTACATCGACGGGGTGTATACCATCATTGATATGGCGACCTCCTATGGAAAGGACGTGGGAATCAGTGACACCAACCTTTTGCTTGCTCTGCTTCTGACTCAGGTGGTGGCCTTTCCCTGCTCCATCCTTTTTGGATATCTGTCCAAGCATGTGAAGAATACGGTGCTGATTCAGGCATCCATCATCGGTTATTTCGGCGTGGTGCTGTTTGCCCTGCAGCTTGATAAGACCTGGGAGTTCTGGTTCCTTGCCGTGTGGGTGGCCGTGTTCCAGGGGGCCATTCAGTCTCTGTCACGCTCGTATTTTGCAAAGATTGTGCCGAAAGAGAAAGCCACGGAGTATTTCGGATTCTTTGATATCTTCGGCAAGGGTGCGGCCTTTATGGGGACGCTTTTGATGGGAATCTCCACACAGCTTTTTAATACCTCCAGGGCGGGAGTATCGGTGTTGGCGGTGATGTTTGCCGTGGGCTTTGTCCTGTTTCGAATGGCGGTTTCGAAAGCGGATGCATAGGATAATAGAAAAGCAAAAGGAGCTGCTTTTCTATGAATCGTGTACGGGAGCTTGTGGGAGCTTCGGCGGCTTACCGCCAGGGATATAGGGGGGCGGGCGTTGGGGTTGCAGTATTGGATTCGGGCATAGACCCACAGCATCCGGATTTAAAAGGGAGGATCGTTTACTCCTACAATTATATTGGACGAAATCAGCATGGGACAGATGACTGCGGTCATGGAACCCACATTTGCGGTATAATAGGGGGAACCGGAATGGCATCCGGTGGAAAGTACCAGGGACTTGCACCAGAATGCCATTTTGTGTCTTTAAAGGTATTGGACAGAATGGGAAACGGAAACAGCAGGGCCGTGGTGGAGGCACTTCACTGGCTGATGGATCACGGGAAAGAGTATGATGTGCGGATTATCAATATTTCCATGGGAAGCACGGCACCCCGGTATACGGAAAAATCAGGGCTTTTGGAGGCCGTGGAGGAGGCCTGGGACGCAGGGTTTGTTATCTGTGCCGCTGCCGGGAACCAGGGCCCGGACCGGTCTACCATTACCGTGCCAGGCACCAGTCCCAGGATCATTACCGTGGGCAGTTCCGACGATAACCAGGTGGTCCGGGTGATGGGAAAACGCCGGGCCAATTATTCAGGAAGAGGGCCGACGGCCGCCTGTGTCTGTAAGCCAGACGTGGTGGCACCGGGGGCATATATTGTCTCTTGCAATGGGGCATGGCGAAAGCCGGGAGCTGCCGTTTATGCCACGAAGTCAGGAACCTCCATGGCAACGCCGGTGGTCTCGGGCAGCCTGGCATTATTGCTTTCCGCAAGGAGAGAGCTGACTAATAAGGAGGTAAAAATGCTATTGTCCACTTCCTGCCGGAATCTGGGGCTTCCCCGGAATCAGCAGGGGTGGGGGATGATCTGCGTGCCCAGACTTTTGGGGCAGGGAACAGAGTTTTGCCGGGAATAATTATAAATAGGGGGATGCTTAAGAAGAGGGTGTTGCGAAATAAGCGGCACTCTCTTTTGCTATTCCATTGACAAGATGTTTTTGATGATAAAAATAATAAGAATATTAAATTTAAGCTTATATCAAAGAAAATATTGCAATCTGCTTTCCTTGCGTATATCATGATATTATATTCTTTTGTACAAGGAGAGTATTATCCTCTTCGGACAAAGGAAATATGATTGACAGCAGGAGGACAGGGAAACGGGATAAAACGATAGTGGGGATGGATGAGAGAAAGGAGAAGTAATATGCAGCATGGCGTTTATTATGCTTATTGGGAAAGAGAGTGGGATGGTGACTACAAGTATTATATTCAAAAAGCGGCAAAGTTAGGCTTTGACATTCTAGAGATTGCTGCGGGCCCGATACCAGATTACACGGAGGAAGAGCTACACGATTTGAGAGCCTGTGCCGAGGAGAATGGAATTCGCCTTACGGTGGGATATGGTCCGGCACCGGAGAACAATATTGCTTCCGCAGATCCGAACGTGCGGGAGCATGCATTGGAATTCTACAAGGACTTATTTGGGAGGATGGAAAAGCTCAATGCCACATTAATTGGCGGTGCCATTTATTCCTGCTGGCCCATTGATTACAGCAAGCCTGTGGACAAAAAGGGCGACTGGGAGAGAGGAATCGAGGGAATGGCAAAACTGGGCAGGATTGGCCTTGATTACGGAATCGAGACCATCGGTCTGGAAGTGCTGAACCGCTTTGAAAATCATGTGCTGAATACCTCAAAAGAGGGAACGGAATTTGTTCAGTCTGTTCGCCAATTGGAGCCGAAAGCCGTAAACGTAAAGGTGATGCTGGACACATTCCATATGAACATTGAGGAACAGAGCATTGGAAATGCAATCCGGACGGCAGGCAGTCTTCTGGGACATTTCCACACGGGAGAGTGCAACCGCATGGTTCCGGGCCAGGGCAGGACTCCCTGGAGAGAGATTCACGATACCCTGGAGGACATCCATTACAACGGGACGGTGGTTATGGAGCCTTTTGTGATTCCTGGAGGAACCGTTGGAAAGGATATTAAAATCTGGCGGAACATGGTGGAGGATACCAGTGAGGAAGCCCTGGATCGGGATATCGAGGAAGCTTTGAGATTTCAGCGATATATGCTGGGATAAGAATTATAAATAAGGGAATGTTTAAGAAAGCAGGGGGGATACCCCTGCTTTTTCTAAATTCTTATATACAAACATATGTTCTGATGATATAATTATATTTAAATGAGGGATACTAAAACTAAAGTATGAAAAGCAGGAACCTTTGGAATTAATCTATAAATGGAATTTAGCCGTTCCTTTAAGTTAAAAAAGCAGAACGGGGGTGTCTTAAAGGTGGAGAATAAAGTATATCTGTGTATCGATCTCAAGTCTTTCTACGCTTCCGTGGAATGTGTAGAACGGGGTCTTGATCCTCTGACAACCAATCTTGCCGTAGCCGATCCGGAAAGAACCGAGAAAACCATCTGTTTGGCCATCTCCCCATCCATGAAAGCCCTGGGAATCCGGAACAGGTGCAGGGTATTCGAGATTCCGGGGAACGTAGAATATATCATGGCCCCGCCCCGGATGAAGCTGTACATGGAATATTCCGTGGAGATTTATGGGATCTATTTAAATTATATCGCAAAAGAAGATATCCATGTCTACTCCATTGACGAGGCGTTTTTTGACGTTACCCATTATCTTTCCCTCTATCATCTTTCTGCGGAAGAGCTTGCGGTGAAGATCATGGAGGACGTATTGCAGACCACCGGCATTACGGCAACCACGGGAATCGGCACCAATCTGTATCTGGCAAAAGTTGCTCTGGACATTACGGCAAAGCATACAGAGAATCACATCGGGTATCTTGACGAGGAACTGTATCAAAAGACTCTGTGGAATCACAGGCCGCTTACGGACTTCTGGCGGATAGGCTCCGGAACCGTAAGACGTCTTAACAACGCAGGGATTCAGACTATGGGAGATATCGCTCATACGGATGAAGATTTCCTGTATCGGATGTTTGGCATAGATGCGGAGCTTCTGATAGACCATGCATGGGGAAGAGAAAGTACCACGATGGAGGATATCAAAGCCTACAAGCCGCAAAACAGTTCTCTTTCCAGCGGGCAGGTATTGGCAAGGGACTATTCCTTTGAAGAATGCCGGCTGATTGTAAAGGAAATGACAGACGAGCTCTGTCTCAACATGGCGGAGAAGAGGGTAGTCACACAATCTGTTTCCCTCATGATTGGATATTCTAATGCCCTGCATATAAAGCACTCAACAGGAACTGCTTCCATGACGGTGACAACCAATGTCTACAGCGTGATCATTCCCTATGTTCTGGCCCTGTATGAGCGGATTGCAAAGAAAGACAAGCCTATCCGCAGGTTATGTGTAAGCTGTAACAGCCTGGCGGAAGAGGGCTATGAGCAGTACAATCTTTTTACGGACCATGAAGCTGTGGAGCGTGACCGAAAATTACAAAAGGCTGCATTGGAGATTAAGAAAAAATATGGGAAAAATGCCCTTGTTCGGGGAATGGATCTGCAGGAGGCAGGAACTACCCTGGAACGGAACCGGCAGATAGGAGGACACAAAAGTGGGGAATAAGGTACATCCCAAAATGGACAGGGAAAATCGTGCCAAGCAGTTCATGCCCTTTGACGCTTTAAAGGGATTCCGGGAAGCATTGGCAGAAAAAGAAAGAGAGATTACCGAAAAAAGAGAGCTGTCAGAGGAACGAAAGGCAGAGCTTGACCTTAGACTGCATGCGATCCAAAAAGGCGACAGGATTACGGCGGAATACTTTCGGGATGGAGCCTATGTGACGCAGACAGGTTATGTGACAAAGATAGACAAAATGTGCAGAGTATTAAATCTGGAAGAGCAGGAGGTTCCTTTTGATGCACTATCCGATCTGCGGGGGGATTTCCAATCTTATTGAACATTCGCAGTTTAACATGCGATTTAATCCATGTCATAAGACAACTGCCCTTTTGAATAAAGTAAAAGAAATAAGATGAGACCACTGTCTGTATCTTGCAGACTATGGCGAAACGGGGCATATAATGGCAGAAAATTGCAGAGAAAAAATTATGTCGGACGATTATGTGGACTTTATCTGGAAGTCTGATTACAATGTGAGAGAGCTGGAGCGTCTGTACCCCCAGTTTTGCGTGCAGATTCTCAATGATTTTTACGCTGTTTTTTATGTGGAGTCACGGATTCTGGAGCAGAACCGGCTTCCCTACAGCTATGAGGTATTTCCCATTCTCTACACGCTTCTGGAGAATGAAAATCTGGAGAAAAGCGGCATTATGCAGCTTTTGGAGCATTCGGTGCTGCAGCTTCGGGGGGAGGGCGTGATTGTGGGTGTGATTGATACGGGAATCGATTACACCAACGACTGCTTCAAAAAAATGGACGGCACCACCCGGATTCTGGAGATCTGGGATCAGGCGGATCAGAGTGGCCGTCTTCCGGAGGGAATCGGTTACGGAAGCGTTTATAGTCAGGCAGAAATCAACCAGGCGTTGGCAAGTGACGATCCATTTTCCGTGGTGCCAACCAGGGATGAATCGGGACACGGCACACAGGTTGCCAGCATTGCGGCTGGAAGCGTAGACGACAGCCGGGGCTGGACGGGGGCGGCTCCCATGGCAGATCTGGCCGTGGTCAAGCTAAAGCCTGCCAAAAAGCGTCTGATGCGGTACTACATGGTCCGTCCGGATGCTGAAGCTTATCAGGAAAATGACATTATGATGGGTGTCCGCTACTTAAACGAGCTGGCCTTTCGGGAAAAAAAGCCATTGGTTCTTTGTATTGCCCTCGGCAGTAACCGTGGCGGCCACGAGGGAACGACACCTCTTTCCGCCACCCTCAATGCGGTGGGAGCACGATCCGGACGCTGTGTAGTGATTGCCGGAGGAAATGAAGCCAACCAGGGACATCATTTTTACGGAAATCTCAAAGACGGCCGTCCCTATGAAGAGGTGGAGCTTCGTGTTGCGGAGGGAGAATACGGGCTTGCCATGGAGCTTTGGAGCAGTACGCCGGATCTTCTGGCCATCTCCATGATTTCACCGTCGGGAGAAGAGATTCCCCGGGTAAGCTCAAGCCTGGTAGGGCAGCAGTATAACTTTATTTTTGAGCGGACCGTAGTGTATATTGATTTCCAGGCTCTTGATCCCAACAGCGGAGAAGAACTGATCCTGATTCGCATGTACGCACCCTCGCCGGGGGTATGGAGACTGAGAGTGTACGGAACGAGCATCATTCACGGTATTTACAACATCTGGCTTCCGGTAAAGGGATTTATATCAGAGGGGACTGTTTTCCCCAATTCCAATCCGGACATTACCCTTACTTCTCCGGCCAATGCGGAGACACCGATTGCAGTGGCCGGCTATCAGATCCAGAATGACAGCATCTACATAGCGTCCAGCCGGGGCTACACCCGGAGAGGGCGTATCAAGCCGGATATTGCGGCTCCCGGTGTGGAGGTGTGCGGCTTTGAGCCGGGAAACCGGATTGCCTGCCTGACGGGAACCAGTGCAGCGGCAGCCATAGCGGCAGGGGCGGCGGCTCTGCTCCTGGAATGGGGGATTGTGCGGAATAACCGCCCGTCTATGGGGACCTTTGAGATCAAGCAGTTAATGATCCGGGGGGCCAGACGGGATCCCAGGGACCTTTATCCTAACCGATCCTGGGGGTCATATGCTATTATTGTGCTAAGTTAGTAAGAAGCCAGTAAAATCAAGGGTTTCTGCTGATTTAGTCCTAAGTAAAAATGGCTGTGAAAACAGCAAAAAATGATCGAAACGGGCCTGTTTTGAATCGTGAAGCCGGAAATGAAGCAAACTTGGCACTAAATAACCATTAAGGAATGCGGTGCATTCCAAAGTATGGGAAATTTGGAGGGAGGATAGGGAAATCAATAATTGTAAGCAGGACTAAATTAGCTTTTTGTGGACAAGTGTCGCATTACCACAGCTAGTTTAGTCCTGCTTTTTTATTAGAAATACCATAAAAAGAGATGGAGGAGAACAGAGTGAATAAACATATCGAGGTTATTGGAATTGATCACGGCTGGTCTGGGATGAAGACGGTCAGCCAGGCGTTCACCACAGGAGTAAAGGAAATCACAACAGAGCCGGCATTTTATGAGGATGTGGTGGAGTTTCAGGGGGCCTACTACAAGGTGGGCGGCAAGCGGTTGGAAGTAAGGGAGTTAAAGGTGGAAAATGACAACTTCTATATCCTTACCCTGGCGACTGTCGCAAAGGAGTTGAACCGGAGGGGAATGAGAAATGCAAATGTTCTTTTATCCGTGGGCCTGCCCCTCACACGCTTCGGAGCAGAAAAGCAGGACTTCATCAGCTATCTGGCAAGAGATAAGGAGGTTGCTTTCCGGTTTGAAAAGGAGCAGTATCAAATGAAAATTGCAAGGGTATCCGTATTTCCCCAATGCTATGCGGCGGTAGCGGACAGGCTTAAGGCACTTCCGAAGCGAGTGGTGGTTGTGGATATCGGGAGTTGGACCATAGACATCATGCCTATTGAAAATTCAGCTCCCAATGAAGCGGAGTGCATCACCATTAAGCAGGGTTTGATTAAGTGCATGAGAACCATGAATGAGCAGTGCGTCCGTCAGCTTGGCAATGAGATTGAGGAAGAGGACATCCAGGAGGTCATAAGAACCGGAAAGGGGAGCCTGCCGCAGAAGTACCTGGAGATTGTGAAAGACTGTCTGAGGGAGTACGCAGAGAAAGTCTATTATACACTGATGGAGCATGGCTATAATCTTGACATTGCCGAGATCGTGTTCGTGGGCGGTGGGGCCAGGGTGATGAAAAGCTTTGGGAGCCACAGAGGGAGCAACATTCAATATATCGAGGATGTAAAGGCGAACGCAAAGGGCTATGAGTATCTTGGCAGGATGTATCTTTCCACCCATAAAAAAGAGTTGGGAATGGGGTGAGGAAAATCGCAAAGGGGAACATTGTCTATCACAATCTGCGGATGAATCTGGACAACGAACAGCATAGACGGGTGCATCTGGTTCTGTCAAAGCTGAATATCGAGATTCATAAATCGGTCAACCAGTTTCTCATTGATGCAGCGGATTTTTATATCCGGAGCTTTCAGGAGGATCGGCTCCTTAAAGAGAACGAAAAGGAGACAAAGTATATTTCCAGGCAGGAATTGGAGACCGTCCGCAGGGAGTTGAGGGAAGAAGTGAAGAATGAGATCATCGTATTGCTTGGGACGGCGTTGACGAAAGGAACGGGAAGATTTCAGGGAACCGAGGACGAGCAGGGATCAGGCACTTACGGGGGCTTTGAAGAGGAAGAAAAAGAGGACAATCCGGTGGTAGAAAGCCTGGCGGATGGTTGGGGATAGTCCAGCTAAGAAATGTTAAGTGTTTCCCTGAAATATTTTCTGCTGGACGGTAAAGTCACAAAGACGCACGAGAGGAACTTTCATGAGTGCCCTTTCGAATGGAAGTTCCTCTCATTACAGGTGCGTTGAAGTGACTTTACCCTTTAGTACTGTTGCGTAGCAACTTAAAATAGTAGGAGGAAAGCAAATGGTAGGAATGGTTTTGCGGAAAACGGGTGTTTTTCTTTTAAACGTATTGAAATGGGGATTGCTTATATTGTTATGGGTGCTAAAGCTGACGCTTGGAATGGCAAAGCTGTTTCTGCTACTGTTTGCCCTGGTGGTCAGAATGGTGCTAGTAGTCTGTACCGGAAATCCTTGTGCATAGTTCCGGTCTATTTCTCCGATAGCACAGGTCAAAAAGCCTCGCCGTAGCACCACTACGTCTGCGTTTTTTGACCTGCACTCTCGGAAAAATATCCTCAGAAATATGCACAAGGATTTCCGATACGGACTACTAGTAATGATGGGAGTTGCAGGACGGAGGTGAGAAGAAATGACAAGGGCAAGGGACAGTCCAAAAGAATAGATGCAGCGTATTTGACAGCCGAAAGGGGCTGTCTTTTTTTGTTGGTAGAAAGGAGAGGACGGCATGAGAAATATAAAATGTAAACGAATGATTGCAGTCATACTGGCGGTAGTCACGTGTATAATGAACTGCGGTTTGTCTGCGGCGGCATCTGAGCCGGGAGCAACGGGAGAGACCGTGGTAGAAATAGTGGAAGAAACAGTGGAAGAGACCGTAGAAGAGACGGCAGGAGGAACGGTTAAAGACACAATTAAGGACATCATTGAGGACACAGAGACGAACACGGACAAGGCAGGAAACGGCACAGATACAAAGGATATCGCATCGGGTGGTGTGGCTTCTGACTTGACAGCAGATCTGCCAGATGGAGCGACCGGGGAAGAGAAAAGTGAGAAAGCAGTTGAAGAGGAAACGGTTAAAGATCCGGAGCCAGAAACCTCCGGTGGGCGTACCGACATTTTCTATGGCGAGCAGAGCATGGAGGAAATGCTCCATCTGTTAAGCACGGACGTGGACAAGGATTCCTTTTTCCAGTATTCGATCTGGGATTTCCTGGACGTGGAAGATTTGGAGTACTTGAACGAGAACGGCCTTACCCTGGACGATCTGTATGCGGTTATGACTGGGGCCGACGGATATGATGCATATGCGGACGGATTGTCCAAGATTCTGATGAAAATGAACGAGACTGGAATCGCCGTGGCTTCCGTAGGGGATACGGCCACCGTATCCTTTTCGTCCAATGTCTCAAGCGGCAGACTGGGAGCAATCGGGGCATTCGGCTCCGGTGATCACGGTCCCATGAAGCAAATACGCCTGAACGGAGAGGAAGCGTTCTGCATCCTGTACGGCGGAGCCTGCTCAACGGGCATGACGTACACGGCGGTGTCCCCGGAGGAACTGGGGATCTCCGATGAACAGGCGGATCTTCTGGTTAAGATCTATGGCTGGTACTTGGAAGCACAGGCCATCCACAATAACACGGGAAATTATGCCATTACCCAGGCGGCCATGTGGCTTGTGCGAAACAACCGTTGGGGAAGTGCCGAGAGCATGGCGGCGGCCATCAGCCCCATGCTGGCACAGGTATCCGTATTGAATACGCAGCTTGCGACGGATCTGTTCAAATCCATGGCCCAGTGGGTAAAGGATGCCGACGACGGACGTGTGACAAGCGGCGTGGAGTTCTGGTCCTATGGGCCGAATCAGTATCTCCTGACAGGCGGTTCCTGGATGTCGAAACCAAAGGAATATTCCGCCTACGTGGTTCTGGATAAGAAAGATGCCATAACGGGAGCAGGCATTTCCCAAAACGTGCAGTTTAAGCTCTATGAGGATAATGGAACGGATACAGGGGCCGTTTTTCACCGAAGCGGCGACACCTACACGTCCTCCGTTATCACAACCACAACGCCGGGAAAGGGCTATTATGTAAAAGAAACATCCACTCCCAACGGCTATCTCGCAGACAACAATCACTATCACTTTTCCATTTCCGAGGGGGATTCCAATGCGGAAAAGGTAATCAGCAATGCGGGGGGCGTATTTGCCAATCAGCCCTACTGGGTAAGAATCCGGATTCCCAAAATAGATGCAGAGACGGGAAAGCAGATCGTGAACCAGGCGGTATTTACCGTGACTGCGGAAAATGGAAGCCTTTCGGAGCAGGTGACATTCCAGAAGCAGGCGGACGGAAGTTATCTCTCTTCCAGGGTTTATTTCAATGAATCCAACGGGGGAAGATTCTATGTGCAGGAAACAAAGGCTCCGTCAGGCTACTATGGCGACTGGGCCAATGAGGGAGCCGGGAAAACGGCAGGCAGCAACACGAATAAGGTGAAATATAGCTTTCAGGCAAATCAGGGGCTTCACGGCCAGACCGTGACCATTGCAAATGCAGGCGGCAAGTTTGCAAATGAGCACGTGACGGGCAGGATTTCCATGATCAAAAAGGACACGGAGAGGAAAACCAACAAGAGCCAGGGAGACGCAACGCTGGAGCACGTCGTTTACGGCCTGTACGCAAAGGAGAACATTCTGCATCCGGACGGGGTAACGGGAGTGCTTTATAAAAAGGACGAGCTGGTGACACGTCTGGAAACGGACGCTTCCGGCAGGGCATCCGCAGAGGGCCTGTACCTTGGCAGGTATTATCTGCAGGAAATCACACCCTCCGAGGGGTATCTTCTGGATACCACAAAGTATGATGTGGTACTGGCTTACGGCGACGAGACAAAGCTGGTCGTGGTGCAGAATAAGGACGTGTTTGAGCAGGTGAAGAAGCAGGCGTTTGAAATGATTAAGGTGGGGGATGACGGAGAACATTCGGAAGCGGAGCTTTTGCAGGCAGGCTTCACCATTTATCTTATCCGTGATCTGAGTAAGGTAAAGGACGGAACCATCGTGCCGGATGAAAACGGGAATTATCGTGGGGAGGATTTTGCGGACTACGATTTTTCCGGGGAAACGGCGGCGGTTGATTACGCTCACAATTTCGAGGGCGATGTGATTCCGGAGCTTTTCACGGACGGCAAAGGCTTCCTGCGTAGTCCGGAGCTGGCGTATGGCTCTTATGTGGTGGTTGAGACCACCGTACCGGATGAGTATGTTCGTATTGAGCCTTTTATTGTAAGGGTGACGGAGGACAGCCGGACGGCCCAGACATGGAGAGTGTTTATGGACGACGCTTTTAGGGCCAAAATTAAAATCGTGAAAGGGGACAGCATTTCCAGTGAGACAATTTTAAAAGAGGGCACAAAATATCGTATCTATGATGTGGAGCAGGAAAAGTATGTGGAGCAGTGGATCACCTATCCCAACAAGGTTTGCTATGGTACGGAGGAAAGGCCCTATGCCGTATCCAAGGACGGATATCTTTTGACACCAGATACGCTTTCGGTTGGAACCTACCGCTTGGAGGAAGTAGAAGCCCCGGACGGATACGTGCTGAATGGGTACGAGGGGTACAGCGAAAACGGAGTGCTCATGGAAGCTCCTAGGGATGCGATGATTTTCCGGATCAGTACGGGGGAAGCCTACCAGGTTGACGGGGACACAAAGGAAGCGGTCATTACCGTGGTGCAGGAAAATGATCGGCAGGTGGGAGCATTGCGACTCTACAAACAGGGAGAAATGCTTAACTCCTATGACGGGGACTTCCAATATGTGCTTGCCGGAATCAAGGGGGCGGAGTTTTCCGTTTATGCAAAGGAAGAGATTCTATCGCCGGATAATCAGGGCACGGTCCTCTTGGAAAAGGATCAGCTTGCAGGAACCATTACGACGGGAGAGGACGGGAAAGGATATGTGGACAGCCTGCCCCTTGGCTCCTATTATGTAGTGGAAACAAAGGCAGGGGATGGCTTTGTACTAAATCCGGAGGTGCAGGAGTTCACCATTTCCTATGCAGGGCAGGAGGTTTGCGTGGTTTATGAGGACATGTCCTTTACCAACGCACGGCAGAGGGTGTCCCTTTCCATTGAGAAGAAAGACGTGGAGACAAAAGAGCCGGTTTCCGGTGCGGTTTTTGGACTGTATGCCGGGGAACCCATTGAAAACCGTTTGGGGGAAGTCATTGTTGAGACGGATACCTTGTTGGAAACGGTAACCTCGGATGAGATGGGATGTGTGGCATTCACAAAGGACTATCCTTTTTTCTCTTATTATGTGAGAGAGCTGGAACCTCCAAAGGGCTATATTACCAATGGGGAAACGGTGGTATTTGAGCCGGCTTATCAGGGACAGGAGGTTGAAGCAGCGGAGTATGGCAGGGAATTTTTCAATACGCCCACGACTACGGAAGTAACGAAAGAGGACATTGCCAGTGGTGCGGAGCTATCCGGAGCCACCTTAAGCGTTCTTGATGAAGAGGGAAACGTGGTTGACACATGGACTTCTCTTGCAGGGGAAAAGCATGTGATTAAGAGACTGGAAGCAGGTAAGACCTATATTCTTCGGGAGGAATATGCACCTTATGGCTATCTGAAAGCACAGGACGTGGAATTTACCGGGGAGGATACGGGGGAGGTCCAAAGTGTGATTATGCAGGATGAAGTCCCAACGGGAACCATCATCGTGAACAAGGACGGGGAGTTTTTGCAGGATGTCAAGGCATTGGAGGAACATTGGTATGACGTGATTTTCCAGTATTTCAAAAAGTCCCTTGCAGGGGTGACATTCAAGGTTTATGCTGCGGAGGATATCGTAAGTCTGGACGGGCTTGACACCCTTTACTATGAGAAAGATCAGCTTGTGGGAGAGATTGTCACAAATGACAAGGGGATAGCGAATCTTCAGGAGCTTCCTTTGGGGAAATATTATCTTGTGGAGACAAAGACCCTGGAGGGCTTTGTGCTGAATCAGGAGCCGATGGAAGCGGACTTGTCTTATGTGGATCAGGACACGAAGATCGTTTATGCAGGCATGAATGTCACCAATGAGCGACAAAGAGTGCGGATTACGGTAACAAAGGCGGACGCAGAGACAAAGGAAGCATTGGAGGGTGCGGTTTTTGGCCTTTATTCGTCGGAGGACATTGTGAATGGGGACGGCAGGGTTGTAGCCGCAAAGGACAGCCTTGTGGGAAAGGCCGTGACCTGGAAAGACGGAAAATGTGTATTTTCCAATGATTTGCCCCTTGGACGGTATTATGTGAAAGAGATGGAAGCCCCCAAAGGGTATGTGCGGAGTGATGAGATCTTTACACTGGATGCTTCTTATCAGGGGGAGTATGTCAAGGTGATTGAGTTTCAGGCGGCATTTGAGAATTATCCTACGAAGCTTGAGATCTCTAAGACAGACATTACCGGAGAGCATGAATTGGAGGATGCGGTTCTGACCATTCTTGACAAGGATGGGCGTGTGGTGGAAACGTGGAAGTCCAAGGGGACACCCCACTATATCGAGCGTATTCCCACCGGGGAGTACACGCTGCGAGAAGAGACGGCACCTTATGGATATAAGATCGCTTCGAACGTGAAGTTCAAGGTGGAGGATACAAAGGAAATCCAGAAAGTCTCCATGAAAGATGAGGTTGTCCTTGGCAGGATTCTGATTGAAAAAACGGACAAGGATACCGGAGAAAATATCAAGGGTGTTGAGTTTGAGATCCGTGATCAGGATGGAAAAGTGATTGAAACGCTTGTGACGGATCGGGATGGTCATGGGGAATCCGGGGAGCTTCCCATTGCGGTGTTTGAGGATGGAACGTATGCGGAGGATATCAAGTACTTTGTCGTGGAGACAAAGGCGGCGGAGGGTTATATTCTTGACAGTACGCCCCATGAAATTGTGCTGAAGTATGAGGGGGACGCACCGGATTTGGTGAGGTATCACTTGAAGCTGACGAACCAGGCAACGGGGGAGAAACTGCCGCAGACCGGGGATTGGTTGAATCCTTGGGTGCTTGGTGGATTGGGATTGATTTTGATGGCGATAGGGGGTGTTGTGTTAAGGAAGAAGTGTAGATAAAATTTAAGTGGGATTTTCTGCTCGATTTATTTCGGGCAGAAAATCTTGGTGAAAATTGGTATGGGAGATGGTATAATAAGATAAATCCAGGTGGTAAAAAACGGAAAAAATTTGCTATAAATACATTAGAATTAAAAAGTGGGGGAACTAATGAAAACGGTAAAAATTATAGTAAAGAGGATTTGTAATTTCGTTCGTCTAAAGCTTGAGAATTTAATACAGAAAATAGATAAATATCAAAATGAAAGATTCCATGATTTGGCCCCAGCAGATGAATTAGATGCTAGCAGAGAGTATTTTAAAGCACTTGATTGGGCATTAAGAAATGACAAGATAACGAATATTGCTTTGTCAGGACCATATGGTTCCGGTAAAAGTAGTATTATTCAGTCCTATATGAAAAAGCATCGCTGGCTAAAGGCTATCAATATATCGCTGGCTACTTTTGTGGAACTGGAAGAGTTTGATGGGGAACAAAACCAAGCCAAGAAGCCGTATGTGCAAGAGAAGTTAATAGATGTAGGGGAGAAAAGGATAGAAGAGGGTGTTTTAAAACAGCTTTTTTATAAAGTAGATCATAAAAGGATACCAAGAAGCAGATATAGAAAATTATATAGAGTTAGTAAGTTGAAAATTTTTTTAATTACTATTTTAGCTTTGGCTTTTATTGCTTTAGGCATTTTTTATTTTATGCCTGAAATTTGGGACAAAGGAATTAAGCATATTTATTTGTTTGGGGCCTATCACGGTTTAAGTAAAATAAAATCTTGGCTTGTTGTTTTGTTCTTTGGTTTAATAGTGATATGGGTTATTTCCCTCTTATTATGGATATTATTGACCAGTTATAAGGTAAAAGAGGTCAATCTGGCTGACAAAGCGGCAATTACGAAGCAGGATGAAAACAATGAATCTATATTTGATAAAAATATGGATGAAATCATATATTTCTTTGAAGAAACACGCTATAAAGTAGTTTTTATTGAAGATTTAGATCGGTTCAAAAGTCCTGAAATATTTGTGAGATTGAGGGAACTAAATACGATTTTAAATAACTATGAAAAAATACGTCGGAAAATAGTCTTTGTTTATGCAATTCGTGATGATATGTTCATGGATAAAGACAGGACAAAGTTTTTTGATTTTATTATACCAATAGTTCCGATAATCAATTCTACAAATTCGAACGAAAAATTATTGGAACTTTTGGGAGAGAATTTAAGTAAAGATGATACTGTAGATAATAAACGTGGTATTACGCAGGAATACGTCATGTCGGTATCTCCTTATATTGATGACATGCGTGTTTTGATTAATATTTATAATGAATTTCTTATTTACAAAAACACATTGCGTGAAGAGCAGCAGTTAGATCTCGAAGACATTCAAATGATGTCATTGATGATCTTTAAAAATCTGCGTCCAAATGATTTTGCAAAGTTACAGATGGAGAAAGGTGTTGTAAAAGATGCCTTTAGATGTAAAGAAAGATTTTTGAAAAGTCAAATAGAAAAATTGGAGGAAGAGAAAAGAGATTTAACTGAAAAACTGAGAATAATAGATGAAGATATATTATCAGATATAGATGAACTTAGGTTGGCCGTTTTGTATAAATTGAGAAATGGTTTAGAACTTCCTAGTGGTATTATGGTAGGAGGTAGTTGGTATACGTTCGCTACAATTATGAGTAAGGATTTTAATCTCAAAAATATATACAATAGTAAAATTACTATTCATTATAATTCGGGTACAAGAACGATTAAGAATGGTATTGAACTTTTAGATGATAAGGCAGGCAAACAATATAGTTATATAGAACGATATAGGGCTTTGCTCAATAGTGCACCAGAAAGAATCGAAGCTTTGCACAATAGAATTGCATCTATAACAGAAAGAGTTTCAAGATTGAGGAATTTAACATTCTGTGGGTTGTGTGAAATCTATGCTCTGGAAGACATTTTAGATTTTAATTATGATGATAATTTGTTTTTAATATTTGCTCTTAGAAATGGCTATATAGATGAAAAATATGCTGATTATATAAATTATTTTCATGCCAACAGTATTACAAATAGAGACATGAATTTTATATTAAATGTAAGAAATCATGGAGGAATAAATTCTTGGGGGAGCTTAAGCAAAATTGATCAAGTAATAAAGCGATTGAGTGTTTATGAATTTGAACAGAAAGAAATTTATAATTTTGATTTGTTGGAATATATGTTGAAGTATGATAGCGATAGTGAAAAATGCCAAAGATTTATAAAGCAGTTATCGGACGAAGATGAACGTAGTTGGTATTTTATTAATACTTTTATGGATCTGACGATGTATACGAATAAAGATTTGTTTATTCAATTGCTGGGAGGGGCTTGGAAAGGTATATGGGATTATATTTATAATGAACCATTGCTCGCAGATACAAGAAAATTGTTTTATTTGGAATTACTGCTTAAGAATTGCACTATAGAACAGATAAAGGGGTTTGATTCCAATAAAAAAATCACGGATTATTTCATTGGCAAGCCGGATATTTTGCAGGCATTGGCAGGCGTGGAAATAAACCGGATGAAAGATATTATTGGGAGGTTGGAGATTAAGTTTACAGAATTAAAAACAGAGGGAGTTTCCCAACAGCTTTTAGAATGGATTTTTGATAATTGTTATTATGTGATTAATCTTCCAATGCTTCAAAATATTGTAAAACAAAAAAAGGAAGATGTTTTAAATGGTTTAGAAACTGCAAATTATACGATACTCAGGTCTTTGGAATATCCGCCGGTCTGCGAATATATTGATGAGAATTTTGAAGATTATATTAATGATGTGGTATTACAAATTCCGACAAATATATATGAGTCAGAAGAATCCATAAATATTATGATTCAAAAAATGCAGGCGGATCCAGATTTGTGTAAAGAGATTATAAAAAAAGAAGATGTTTCTATAAAAGATCTTTCACAATGCTGCCTGGAAATAGTTGAAGAGAAAGGGGGAGAAGCAAAATGGATCTGGGATACTTACTTGGATACAGGAAAAGTAATTCCCTCTTGGAGAAATGTATTATTTTATTTTCAGTATTTCGGATTAACAGTATCACTTCAAGACTTTATATCTGCCAAAATTGATGAGCTAATTTTGGATTCTGTTAAAGAAACCAATACTGTTTTTACAGAAGCCATTCTGCTACAAGATTTTGATATATCCGTTTATCGAAAATTAATAAAAATCTTTAGACTGGAAAACTTTGACCATTCTTTGAGTAATTTTACGAGGGAGCAGGTAGAAGCCTTAATAGAATCAAAATATTTTAAAATTAGTCCAGAGCAGTATTTAGACTTAAAGCAATATTATCCGGAACAATGTCTCCAATTCATTATATTGAATAAGGATGATTTTATCAGGCAGATTGAAAGTTATGAATTGGATGAAACACACGTAGAAGAGTTACTGGATTCAAATAAATTAACAGAAAATGAGAAAAAGGTAATCATCGAAGCTATAGGGAAAAATCACATTACTGAGAAAATGGCATTTGTAATCCGTGAAATGACAATTCCATTGGAAAAAGAGATTGTGAATACTGCATGGGAGTTACTGCCAAACGAGAAATGCCATCAGTTATTATTAAACCAAATACAAATATTTAGCAGGGCCGAATTAAGTGAAAAGTTTAATTCTTTAGGGGGTGTTTATAAGCCTTTAGCAGATAGATCACGGCGTCATACAGTAAAATTGTTTCATAATGAATACAACCGGAAATTAGCAGAATATTTGTATCAGAAAGATTATCTAACAAGTAAAGAGAATGTTATGATTAAAGTAAATGGAAAAGAAGAGCCCTATATTCATTGCAGGGTGAAACAGATAAAAAGTAACGCTAAAGCATAATATAGATTTGTATACAATATTGGAAGGAGGGACATGGTATGCAGATAAATTATTATATAAAGTGTTATATTTGCGGAAAAGTTAGTAATTTGAAATATCAAATGGGTTTTTCAAGGCGACATCCGATTCGATTTAAATGTCCATGTGGAGTGTCGCTTAGAGGAGAATTCAGTAATAAAAATGGTATTAGTTTTGAAAATGGACAAATAATAAATAATGAGTTGAATGAACTCCCAGCGTTAATTGTTTATTCGTCAGGAGATTTCCTTACAGAACCGCCTTTTGTTCCGATGGAAGCATCACAACTTTTGGGGCTAACCTCATTTATGAATGCAACGGAATACCTTAATTATGATGATTTTAGGAAAGAGTTTTCTTTTGTAGTTGAATACAGAGATAAATACCACCCAATTAATAGAGCAATTAATGAATTGTATTTTGCAAATAATGAATCTCTTTTGATTGAAACAATAAAGAAGAATTATAGTAATCCAGTTTACAATTTACAAACCAACAATAGTATTGATATATTTAGAGCAGTTGCCAAGATAAATCAATTTCAATTTTTAAATTCTAAAGAGTGTAATGCTGTTTTAAAAATAACATCGCTTTTTAAAAAGGCTATTATAGAAAAGCGATCGGAATTAGAGCGATATCTTTCTTACTTAAATACATTAAATCGTTTAGAAGAGTGGAAAAAACGAATATATAAATTGTGCGATTTGGTCTATGAGAAAATAGATTTATTAATACCAATTATTAGTGTTGATTTTTATAAGGGTAATAAAGGGGAGATGTTAGATGGAAGATTTGCAATAACAACAACGTCTTTTGAGGATATTAAACAACTATATGTTGATTTGTATGAGCTTATAGCAGATGTTCTTGTACTATTAGTTGGCTTTGATAATGTATTAGAACGTGGTGATTATGAAAAAATTAAGCCGGTTGAGGGATTAAGGGTTAATTCTTTATCCAATATGGTGAGTATGAGAAATAAAGGCAACATAATAAAATTTCTTGATAATGGCGGTATAGCAAGTGATTTGGTTTGTAAATGTTTGAGTGCAGATACAAGGAATAGTATTGGCCATTATGACTATGATTCGGAGGAAATAGCGAATAGTCTGGGACAAAAAATAAGATTCTATAATGTAAACAATAAAGAAGAGTTCGAAGAAAAAACACTTGCACAGATTTGTTATGATATTTGGCAGATGTATAATTGTATGGGAATATTTAGTGAGTTGATATATCGGTTACAAATGTATAATAAAAAATTAGAAGGACAGTATCCCTCAGAGTGCAATGATTTGTATAAAACAATAATTGGATATGGCAAAAAGAAAATATATCCAAATGATAAATGTCCGTGTGGAAGTGGATTGAAGTATAAAAAATGTTGTGGGAAAAACTAAATTATTCAATTGTAAATAAGAGTACCTATTTGATATGATATTTAAAATATAACTATTACATAAGCCGAGGAGCCGAAAGCCCCGGCTTTTCTTTTGCTTAAAATTAACGGAGGGCACCCATATGAGAATCATTCAGCGTGGAATACCACCATAAAAAGAGAAATTAGAAAACCCATAAAACAGAATGAAACACAGCGATTAAGCCAAGGAGCACTCCCTGGCTTTTTTGTTTGCACAGTTCCATACAGAGAAAGTAAATTACAAAATCAGCACAAGGAACCTGCGGCAGACAGGGGAAAAGGAGGAAACAATCAAAATGATGGACTACGAAACTTTCAAAGAAGTGGCAAGGGAGCAGCTTATAAATTATATGCCAAGCGAATTTGAGGGCTGCACGGCAGAAATCTACCCGGTATTAAAAGTGAATCAAGAGCTGGATGCCTTGGAGCTGTTTGTTCCTATGAAAGAGGGCAGACAGCGGACGAACGTAAAGCCCAGAATCTATCTGAACTATATGTACCAGGATTACAAGAAAAGCGGAGACTTAAAGGAAACCCTGCAGGCGGCGGCACTGGAGCTTAAGGATGCCTACGAAGATGATATCATGAAAAACGGGCACGGCCTTTTGGAAAACGCAAAAGAAAAACTGGTGGTACAGCTTATCAACACGGAGCAAAACAAGGAACTGTTAAAGACCCTCCCCCACAGGCCCTTTCAGGATCTTTCCATCGTGTACCGTCTTGTGGCAGAGATACTCCCTGGGGAAATCCGGTCATCCCTCGTGAATAAAAATCTGGCAAAGCAACTGGGAATGGAAGAAAGCGATCTGTATGAAGCGGCCATCCACAACACAAAACGGTTATTTCCGCCGGTAACAAAAAGCATGAATCAAGTGCTCTGGGATATGGTAGGGGACTTTATGCCGACTGAGGTTATGAGTATGGAGGTGGAAGAAGATGCTGTGGGGAACCTGATGTATGTAATCAGCAATGAACAGCAGATAAACGGGGCGGTGTCCATACTGTATGAGGACGAACTGCATGAGCTTTCGGAAAAGCTGGGAGCTGACTTATATCTTATGCCCTCATCCATAAACGAAGTGATTGCCGTATCCGCCGATTTTGGGGATCCGAATGAGCTGGCACAGATGGTTATGGACATTAACATGTCAGCAGTGCTTGTGGATGAAAGACTGTCCAATCAGGTATACCACTATGACAAGGAACTGCGGGAAATCACCCTTGCCACGGACACGCCCAACAAGAGACTGGATCAGATTGTGGCAGAGCCGCCCCTTGCTTACGGGACAAAGCAGTCCAGATAGGAAAGAAATGAAAGAAGAAATCAGAGAGGTTACAATGGAAGAACTTTTCGCATTCATAAAGGCTCAGACGGGGGATTTTCTAATCCGTGTGGAGCCGGAAAAGGAGGAAAGCCTTGGAGATCAGGGAGTCGTTTCAGCTTGACGTGGTATCCGTGCGGCTTGTGAGAGATGCTCCCTTGTTTTCAGACAGAAAGATTTGCCGTCCGGAGGATGCAGTCGCAGTGGTGGGAGAGGTTCTTGGAGAAATGGATCGGGAGGTGTTATGTGTGCTCAACCTGAAAGAAGACGGAACCCCCATTAACTGCAATTTCGCAAGCATAGGGGCAATTAATAAAGCAATCGCAGAACCCAGAGAATTGTTTAAAAGTGCCATTCTCTCCAATGCGGCAAATATGATACTGGTTCACAACCATCCAAGCGGAAATGTCATGCCGTCAAAGGAAGACACCATGCTGACGGACCGCATCTTAAAGCTGACAGATTTACTGGGAATACCGCTGTTGGATCACGTCATCGTAGGAGGAAACAACAGACGTTATTTCAGCTTTCACGAGAAAAAAATGATGGAACGGCCCAAGATCTCCGTGATTCAGAATTATGAACAGCTTGAATTTAAAAACCAGGCATTGGCCGCAGAACCCAAAAGAGGAAGATAATCATGGATAGAAAAAACAGCTTTACCCAGGAAGAGCTTGCTATAGCAAAGAGCGTGGATCTGACGGCCGTCGCATCCGGCCTTGGTTACACGGTAAAAAGGATTGGAAATTACCACACCCTAAAAGAGATGGATTCCATCCGCATCTACAACCGTAAGACCTGGTTCCGGTGGTCCAAGGAGTATGACAGGGGAGAGAACGGCGGATCGCAGATAGACTTTCTGCGAGTTTTCGCAGGAATGGAAGTGAAAGAAGCCGTTTTCTGGCTCCTGGATTTTGTGGGATATCAAAGGACGGATGACTGGCGAGCAAAAAATCCGATCCCGGAGGTACAAAAAGAAGAAAAGAAAAAGCCCTTTATACTGCCGGAGCCGTCCGGGAACAACGACGGTCTCTACCTGTATCTTAAAGAAGAAAGGGGGCTATCCGGGGAAGTCATCCATTACTTTTTAAAGGCCGACCTCATCTATGAGGAAAAGCGTTATCAAAACATTGTTTTTAAGGGCAGGGACAAGGCCGGAGTCACACGTTTTGCAAGCATGCGTGGCATACGGGATACAAACGGAAAGGGCTTTAAATGCGACGTGGCGGGGAATGACAAACGCTATGGCTTCAACGTCCAGAATGACAACAGCAGGGAGCTTTTGGTCTTTGAGGGGGCCATAGACTTAATGAGCTATATGGACATCTACGACGACTTTCACACCAACAAGCTTGCCCTTGGGATGCTGGCGGACGCTCCCCTGGAGACGTTTTTAAAAGAGCATCCACAGATCCGGAGCATCAAATTCTGCCTTGACAATGATGGGCCTGGCAGAGCCGCAGCGGAAAAGCTGATGCAGAAATACGATGAAGCAGGCTACGAGGTGGAGGATTGTCCGCCGCCAAAGGGCTGTAAGGATTACAACCTGTTTCTGCAGAAGATAAAAGAGCTAAGCGGCCAGATCGGAAAGGAGAAGAGAGCCGTGCGTTGAAAAATGTGGGAGCAGTAAAAGTCAACTGAAAAAGTCAACTTAAGCTTCTCGATTTCAACTTAGCAGGAAATTTCTGGAAGAGGATGGAAGCGGACATGGACTGAAAAAGTAAGTTGAATTTTGGAAAATCAGTTGAAAAAGTCAACTGAAATTCCTGTTTTCAACTTAAAATATCAACTTATCGTATAGGATAAACGGGGTTTTAGGGGTGTTCCCCTAACCAGAGGCACTTGTATTACAAAGTGCGTATCTGGCAAATTCCCGTTGGGAATTTTAAAAGAGCCGATGCCGGGAAAGGGAATCGGAGCTTTTTTTATACACAAAACCGGAGAAAGGAGGTGGAGTTCCTGGCCAGGGAAAAGATATCTGACTCCCTTTTGCATGGATTTAGAGCAAAAAGCAATCGAACGGGTAAGAACGGCATCCGAGATGTCGCTTGCCCTTTACGGAAGTCCTCTCGTCGTGACGGACAGCGGAGGAAAGGACAGTGCCATATGCAGGGAGATCGTAAGGAGGGCAGGCATCCCCTATGAGGTACAGCACAACCTTACCACAGCGGACGCACCCCAGACCATTTACTATCTAAGGGAGAATTTCAAACGTCTGGAGCAAAGCGGCATTCCCTGTCAAATTAATTATCCTTTTTACAAAGGAGAGCGAGCGACCATGTGGAAGCTCATTCCCATAAAGAAATTTCCACCCACAAGGATACAGCGGTATTGCTGTCAGATTTTAAAGGAGGGCGGCGGAGAGGGGCGGTTTATCATCACGGGCGTCCGCTGGGATGAGAGCGTAAAACGCAAAAGCAACCGGGGAATCTTTGAAAACTTCACAAAGGATCCGGGCAAGAAATTGATCTTGAACAATGACAATGACGAGAGACGGCTTCTTTTTGAGAACTGCTCCTTAAAGGGAAAACGGATCTGCAACCCTATTGTGGACTGGAAAGACCGGGACGTGTGGGAGTATATCGAGAGTGAAAGGCTACCCGTCAATCCCCTCTATGAGATGGGCTTCTTTCGTGTGGGATGCATCGGATGCCCCATGGCCGGGAAAATCCGGTGGAAAGAGTTTTCCCTGTTTCCCACCTACAAGCATGCGTACATCCGGGCATTTGACAGGATGCTGGACTGCATACATGCCGGCGGTTCAAAGACCAGATGGAAGACGGCGGAGGACGTGTTTCTCTGGTGGATGGAGGTGGAACAAGTGGAGGGGCAGTTAAAGCTTGAGGATTTTGAGGAATGGAGAAGTGAAAACGGTAAACAGATGGAATTGGAATAGGAGGCAAGCCATTTGAAAGAAACAGACAGGAAGAAAAACGCAGGAGGGCCAAAGCCTTTTCAAAACGGAAAGGCACTTGCTGAATTTTTAAAAGAAACATTTCCCATTACGGAACAAGAGGGAGAGACGTTGTTAGGCTGTGTTAAGGAACAGTCAATTTTATTAGGGCAAAAAGACGGGGAGTTGTACCGTGGAGAACAGGTTTCGGGGGAAGAGCAGGGCAAAATACACTGGGAGCTTGATGCCATAGAAGATGTGATCAATTCCGCCTGCGAGTACAATTTTGAAGCCATCTTACAGCTTACCCAGGATTTGATGGACACCGAGGACAGGAAGACGTGCAATGGGATCAGTGCAAGGCTGAGCCGCTTTTGCACGGATGAAGTGATTCTGGATAACCTGTTTGACCGCACGAAATACGGAAAGGAGATCGAGGAACTGGCCCGGACACTGGCGGAGGAATTTATCCGGGATATGGAATCCAAGGACGGGATTGACGGTGCAATCGAGAAAATGAAAGAAGCCATAGATGCAGGAAAGGATCCGCTTCCGGACGTCTCCCTGGCATTAAAACAAAATACAGAGAGGTCACGCTAGATGCCGGAGGGAAAGAAAGAGATCATCAAGCCATTCCGCCTGACCCGAAAAGAAGCGGACAGATTGAAAGAGCAGGCACGGGAACGGGGGATGAAAGAATCGGAATACCTCCGCCTGCTCATCTCGCAGAAGCCCAAAGATTATCCAGAAATCCGCATCCTGTTAAAAGAGCTGATCGGGGAGGTCAGTGCCATTGGGAACAACGTGAACCAGATAGCAAGGAACCATAATTCAAAGCTGTACCGCATGGAGGATCGGGAATTTTTACTTGCCTGCATGAAAAAGCTGAACCTGACGGTTCAGGCGGCGGTGGATAAAATAGGGGACTTGTAAAAAGGCAGGGAGCAAAGGCGGCAGAAAAAATGGCAATCAGCAAGATTCTCTATATCGGTGACTGCGGTGCAGGGTACGCAGGGAAGCATTTAAAGCAGGCCCTTGACTATATCACAGATCCGGACAAAACGGACAACGGGCGGTTTACAGGCTCCTTAAACTGCCAGAAGGAGCAGGCATACGAGCAGATGCATCGGACCAAGGAGCAGTTTGGAAAGACCGACAAGCGGCAGGGATACCACCTTATTATTTCCTTTGCGGAGGGAGAGGTGGATGCGGACACGGCTTTTGAGGTGATTGGAAGATTTGCAGGGGAGTATCTGGGAAAGGATTATGAAGCCTTATATGCGGTGCATGACAACACGGTACATGTCCACGGCCATATTATTTTTAACAGCGTCAGCTTTAGAAACGGTCTGAAATACCGCTATAAAAAGGGAGACTGGGAAAAGGAGATACAGCCCATCACAAACCGGTTATGCAGGGAATATGGCCTTTCAACCATTGAAATATCCGAGGATGGGGCGAAGAAATCGGAAAAGTACCAGGAGTGGGAGGACTTTCGGAATGGGAAATATATCTGGGCCGACATGATAAGGCGTGACATTGACGCATCCATCCTGCAGGCGGCAACCTATGAATCCTTTTTGTCCATACTGTCCGGCATGGGGTATGAGATAAAGAACGCATACCGGACGGAGGGAAAATACCTGGCTATCAAGCCCATGGGCATGAGCAGGTTTCGGCGTTTAAGGTCACTGGGGGGAAATTATACGGAGGAACGGATTCGGGAACGGATCCCACAGGAAACCCTTTCCTCCTATAGAAAACAAAAGGCCCTAAAGGAGACGGGGATTGTCTACTGTCGGGTGAAGCGTTGCAGAAAGGCAAAGCTGTCCGGCATCCGGAAACGCTACTTTGCAAGGCTTTACCGGGCAAAGCTTTTGAAAAAACGCCCGTACAGCAAGGCATGGCAGTACCGTGACGACATCCGGAAGCTTAAGAAGCTTCAGGAAGAGTACCTGTTTCTTGTCCGCCATAATATCACCACAGAGGAAGACATCAGGCAGACCATTGCACGGATCGGGGAGAAAAAGAAAGAGACATCCAGGGAGAAAAGCCGGATATTCAAAGAGCGAGCCAGGATGAAGCCCCTGTTTGATGTTGCAACGGAAATGGAGGAGCTTAAGGACTGCGAAAGCTGTTTTAGACGTGGGGAAACGCTGTTTGAAAGGGAGCATGAACGTTACCTTTGGCTGTCCCAAAGGCTTCAAGCGGAGGGATACACGGCAGAGCAGGTGGCGGAGCTTAAGGAGCATTACCGGGGTGAGATTGCACGGATAAGGGAACGGGAAAAGGAAGCGGCAGGGGAAGAGAGGATTGCCGGACGTATTCTTGCGGAGCTTGCATCAGGCGAAATTAAGAAGCAGGAGCCGGAAAGGAGAGAGGAACAACAGACAGAAGAGAGAGAAAAGAGCAGAGAAAAAGACAGAGGAAGATAAGGAGGTATTATGCAGGGACGGACAGTTCTGGGCGGCATGGATTTAAAAGCGTATCTTAACAGGCTTCGTCAGAATCCCAAGTACAGTGAAGAGATCCTGCAATTGATTGAGGACGATCTGCGATTCGGCCTGTCAAAAGAAGAAGTGGAGGAATACAGTGGCGGCAGATACGACTACAGGCAGATGTGCGTGTATTCCAGAGTTTTAAGAGATGGTTACGGCAAAGAGGTAAAGGCCCTGATCTTAAAGGAGGGATTAAGTGGCGAGCAGATGGCGGTGGCACTGGAATTTTATGAAAAAGGAGTGCCCGTGGACACGATAGACGAAATACTCTCCAACGGGGAAAACACGGCATATACCATGAAGCGTCTCTTTTCCCAGGTGCTTTCCCAAAGCAAAGAAACGCAGTCCATCCGTGAGCAGGACATGGGATATGCAAAGGAGCTTGTGGAACAGATGCAAAGGGTGGTGGAGCAGATTTCTTATCAGGAAAAACGGTATGATGCCCTAAATGAAAAACTGAAAGAAATCGGAACCGCCAGCCAGGATGCACAGATACAGAATAACCTGTTAGCCCAGCTTACGGAAAAAAATGGGCTTCTTGAGAAACAGCAGGATGAATTAAACGAAGCAAAGACTGCGATTGCAAGACTTCGTGGAAAGATCGAGGAAATGGAGAAAGAAAAGAAGAGACTGGAAAATCAGATAAAAAAAGCAGAACATGCAGAGACGGCTGAGATGACAGAGCCGGAAAATCTGGAGGAAGAAAGTTCGGTAAAGATACCATGGGAAAGTCATGTGCCCGACGTATCGGAATCGCCACGAGACCTTGGAACGGAGTATTATACGGCGATTGTAGACAAGGACGGCAGGGTGATTCGTCACATCCCTCTGGAACGGACGGAGAGAAGAGACAGGAAAAACCGGATGACCGCCATATTCACACGCCTGTTTTTTAAGCAGCGAAAGGATATCGTAAAACTGCTTGCAGACAAGAATCTTTCCCCGGACCAACTGGTGCAGATTCGGAACGCCATTGAAAAGGGCCTGACGGAGAAACAGCTCCTGGTGTTGATTAACAACAGAATCCCGGCGGAGCAGATGGAGGAAATCATAAGCATCGCAGTCTATGAGAACCAGATAAAGGAGGTGCAGTCATGGGGTTAAGGGCAGTAGCGGAGACCGTGGAGCTGTTCCACCAGAAAAATGTAACCTTAACAGAGAGAGACCGGGACTTCTGCATACAGTTTGCTTTCCGGACAGGGGATATGGAATTGACGGGCAAGCTGGTGGAAGAGCTTGGGGATGCAGGCTCTGATAGAGACAAGGTATGCCAAAGATATGAGACCCTGGCAGGCTTTCGTCCGGACTGGATCCGGAGGATTGAAAATCTGCTCATATCCCTTGAAACCTACCGGGTACAGGAGGAACAGGCCATAAAAACCCTGTCGGAGCTGTTGTCAGCCTATGGCATTTCCATAAGCGAGGACGAGTTACGGCGGACGGAGGTTGCACAGATGCAGGAATGGGTCAGACAGGGACAGTTAAAGAAAGAAGCAAGGATATAGTGGAACTGGAAAGGGTATTGCGGAACTGGAATAGGAGGTGGTTGTAATGGCAGAAGAGATTCAGGAAGCGGTTCAGATTATCCGTGTAGGCTATGACGGAATCGAGATCGCCATGAAAGTCTGCGGCGGCACGTTGGAAGAGATGAAAAAGGCAATGGATTTTTTGATTGCCGTGATGGACCATGAAAAGACCATGGGAAAGACAGACATGCGGAGACTCCTGATGAAAGGCGGAGATCTGCAGGTCTTTCAGTTCCCCACCGAAGATATGAAGAAAGTAAGGAAGATGGCGAAAAAATACGGGCTTCTTTACTCCGTGCTGCCGGACATCAATCAAAAGGACGGCATGAGCGAAATCATATTCCACACGGAAGCGGTCCCAAGGGTAAACATGCTGGTGCAGAAGCTAAAGTCCGGCCATGTAGCCACCTTTGATGATTACCTGAAAAATGGAGATGAAAAGGAAATAGACAAAGTGCTCTCCTTTCTAAAGAATCAGAAAAAGGGAAACGAGGGTCTCCACACGGAGGAAGCGGCAAAGGCAGGGGAAGCCCTTTCGGGGCTGATTGAAAAGGTAGGCAGTTATGCCATGGAAAAGAAGAGCATCAACGTGGAAGAGGTTAAGGAGAATTTCAGCCTGGAAAGGGAGCAGGCGGAGCATGTGGTCGGCCAGTTGGAACGGATTGGGGTTCTTTCCGGGGAGGAAGAGGGGCAGCACAGAATCCTCATGGACAGGGATGCATTTGAGAAACGCATCAGAGGATACCACGATCTGGTGCAGCGTATGCAGACCGTGGCCGCCGCACAGAACCCCAACCTTGCGGACATCACCATTGCCAGAAAGTTGATAGCGGAGGAAAATGATCATGCGATAAAAACAAGGATTCCCGGCACATGGGGAGAGGAAGCAAGGTATATCTGGATTGGCAAGGACAGGGCGATGGAGATTCACAGGGGAAAAACAATCCTGACATTCATTGATCGGGACAAGGATTATAAGGTTTATTCTGCGGATAACCGGGTCATGGGCACGATGAAAGGGGAGGAGCTGTACCAGGGACATTATGACAGGGTGAGTGCGGAGGTTCGGAAACGGTATGGGGATACGGAACAAAAAGCGAGGGATCAGGAGCATAAGCAGAAGAAAAACCCCGTACCGGGAAAAGAGCCTGCACCGTTAAAGAGGTAGCCGCCCATGGTACAGAACAAGAAAAAAATATCCCTCTGGCTTGTCCTGACGGGAGCGTTTTTGAGTGCCTATGCCGGATATCTCTTAAACGGGGCCTGGGAGCCGGGAATCGAAGTGAACGACTTTTTGGATTCCCTTAACCGTGTGTGTGCCAGGCCATTTGCAGATTATTATAACGAAACAACCATAAAAGCGATAGTAATGGCTCTGGCGGCCTATGCTGTCGCTCTTTTGATGTATGTGACAAGTCAGCGGAACTTCATGCCGGGCAGGGAGTTTGGAACGGCAAGGTTTGAATCGCCCAAAATGGCTAACCGGATATTGGCGGACAAGGATGAAAGCTTCAACCGCATTTTAAGCCAGAACGTGAAGATGTCGCTGGACTTCCGCAGGCTTAAGCTCAACGGGAACATCCTGATCTGCGGCGGCTCCGGAGCAGGCAAGACCTTTTACGAGGTAAAGCCCAATCTGATGCAGATGCCCCGGAGCTGTTCCTTTATCTGTACCGATCCCAAGGGAGAAATCTTAAGAAGCTGCGGGGAGATGCTGAAAAGCAACGGGTACAACGTAAAGGTAATAAACCTCCTGGAAATGGAGAAGTCGGACTGCTACAACCCCTTTTCCTATATCCGGGAGGAAACGGACGTGATAAAGCTGATTACGAATCTGATTAGCAATACCACGCCAAAGGGTGCCACACCCTCCGATCCGTTCTGGGAAAAGGCGGAGGGGCTGTTCCTGCAGGCAATCTTTTATTATGTGTGGCTGGAAGAACCGCCCGGCAGGAGAAACTTTGAGATGGTGTTGCAGCTTCTTTCCGAAGCGGAGGTAAAGGAACAGAACAAGCCCTCACAGTTGGATGTACGCATGAAATTCCTGGAGGAAACCTCACAGCTAGGCTCCGCCCATCCCGCCATAAAGCAGTATAACAAATGTATGCGTGGGGCGGGGGACACGGTGCGATCCATCATCATCAGTGCCAATTCCCGGCTTGCCTTTCTGGAAAATAAGCAGGTGCTCCGGCTTCTGTCAAGGGATGACCTGGCCCTGGCGGAGCTTGGGATCGGCGTAAACGGGGACGGGGAGACAAAAACGGCCCTGTTCTGCGTGATACCGGATTCCGACAAGTCCTACAATTTCATCATCGGAATGCTTTACACCCAGATCTTTCAGGAGCTTTACTATCAGGCGGACTTTAACTGCGGCGGCAGGCTCCCCATCCATGTGACCTTTCTGCTTGATGAGTTCGCAAACGTGGCGTTGCCGGATGATTACTGCTCCCTCCTGTCCACCATGCGGTCCAGGGAGATTTCCAGTATCATCATAATCCAGAATTTTGCCCAGCTAAAGGCACTTTTTAAGGATACGTGGGAAACCATCCCCGGTAACTGCGACACGTTCATTTACCTTGGGGGCAACGAACAGAGCACCCACAAGTACGTCTCGGAGCTTCTGGGAAAAGGCACCATTGACAAGAAATCAAGCGGAGAGACGAAAGGCAGGCAGGGAAGCTCATCACGAAATTACGATGTCCTTGGCCGGGAACTGTTCACGCCGGACGAGGTAAGGAAGCTGGACAATAAGAAATGCATCCTTTTTATCCGTGGCCTGGATCCCATTATGGACAACAAGTTTATACCCTTTGGTCATCCGGCCTTTGACCAGACCGCAGACGGAAAGGGAAAGCCCTACGAGCATACCCCGGGGAGCAGGGCAGGAAAGGGTGGGCGGTCTTACCAGATCTTAACGTCGAAAGCCCTGGCCTACTATGAGGGGCTTAAGGAGAAAGGGGAAAATGTATACATTGATTCCATAAGCTATGAGGATTTCGAGCTGCTCACGGACATTGGCATGAGGAAACGCTTTCTGAATCTGGACGAGCAGGAGCAGATAAGCCGGATTCACGGAGAATTGGACAATGAGCTTATGTACGCCCAGGAAGAGGAATGGGAGCATGAACCAGGCCAAACGGATACGCAAGAATATGTGGAAAGGAAACGAAAGCCGAATGGCGAGGATACCCTTATGAACCGTATGGCCCAGTGGAGGTATTCCAAAGAGCAGAAAGAAGAGCTTCACAAAATGATCGCCCTTGGTATGTCTGCAAAAACCATTCTAGCCGTATTCTATCCGGAAACGGATGTGAGGAAAATGAGGGAAATCAGAAAGACGTTCCAGGCCGTGCGGCATTCGGAAAGCTAGTACAACATTGCACAAATAATAATGTTGTACTAAGAAACGGCCTGTTAGCAGAAAGGGGGGTGGTCAGGGCAGTAACGCATCGGGGAAAGCCCGATTGACAATCGTTTTCGGGAGAAGTCCCGTTTTCATAGAGAGCAGGAAAGGCGTGGCCGGGGATTCTAAGGTTCCCGGCCACAAAATCAGATTGGAAAAGGAGATTATCAGGATGCAAAAGAACAGGATTGCAACAGGGAAACAGGCAGGGAGGAACGGACTGGCAAAGGTGAAAAAAGCCGTGGCGACACTCATCGGTGCGGCATATTTGGCGGCGGGCACAGTGTCACTGACCGTATGTGCATCAGGCGGAGCCAATGCCATCACACAGCCACTTGAGAATTTAAAAACCCTTGTGATTTCGGTGATCGGTGCGGTGGGGGTTATCATTCTTGCTAAAAACGTCATGGAGTTTGCACAGGCTTATCAACAGCAGGATTCCTCCACCATGAACTCGGCACTCAAGGGAATTGTGGCAGGGATTATGATGGCAGGCATTTCCACGGTTCTCTCATTCCTTGGCTTTTAAGGGGGAATATCAAAAAACACATTTAAAAAGAAAAGAGGTGAGATGATGTGGATATTTTCAAGCTGGGGGATAAGATACTGGAGCTTCTGGAAATGGTATTCGGTTTCTGGAACAACCAGGTAAACCTCGTGTTCGCCCTGCTGGGACAGTCCCCGGTCAGCTTCAAGGGCGGCGGCCCCTGGGCATTGGTGGAGGGCGTGGAGCCTGTATTCGTTGCCGTGGGTTCCTCCCTTGTGGTGCTGTTTTTCGTGATCGGCTTCTGCTCGGAGAGCGTGGATGTCCGTGAGGAAATGCGGTTCGAGGTGATCCTGCGTATGCTTATCCGGCTCGGACTTGCGGAATGGCTCGTGGCAAACAACGTGACCATTATGAAAGCGTTCTTTCAGACCATTGGGAACCTGGTGAATACGCTGTCGGCAGGTAGTTATACCACCCTTTCCATTGACGGTACACAGGCGGAGATTATCCGGAACTTAGGATTCGGCGAGGGACTGATTATGCTGATACTGGCGGCACTCTTAAGCGTTATTGTCATTATCTGCGGCTTTTTCATGATCTACACGGTATACTTCCGTTTTTTAAAGATCATGGTCATCGTACCCATGGGTTCCATAGCCTTGTCAACCCTGGCAGGCAACCGGAACGTGGCGAACACGGCAAGCACTTATGCGAAGTATTTCTTATCCGTCGTGTTTGAAGCAGTCACCATGGCACTGGCGATCATGCTGTGCAATGCCTTTATCAGTGCGGGGCTTCCCTCCTTTACCGGAAGCTACTCCGACTGGGCACAGTCGCTGATCTATTTGTGTGAAATGACCTTTACCATAGCCCTTACGGTTGGCAGCGTGAAAGGGGCACAGTCGCTTACAAGTAAAGCATTGGGATTATCTTAAGAAACAATAATATCCCTCAAAGTGCACAGATCGATTTACAGACGCATCTTTTGCAGCTGGAAATTGATCTAAGCTAAGGTGTACTGTGAGGGATATTACGGAACTGGAATAGTCCAGCTAAGAAATGTCAAGTGTTTTTGAATAAATTTCTGCTGGACGGCAAAGTTGCAAAGACGCACGAGAGGAACTTTTATGAGTGCCCTTTCGAATAAAAGTTTCTCTCATTACAGGTGTGTCGAAGCAACTTTGCACTTTAGTACCGTTGCGTAGCAACTAGAAATAGGAGGAAATGTGTATGGAAATAAGACCATTGACAAAAACAGAACGGAAATACACGTACACACCGAGTATGCAGATTCAGGGGCAGACAGGATGTATCGGACATTTGAGAGGTGACTTTGGCGGAAACGGCAAAGGGTTTTTTACTTCGTGGGAGGATCACAGGGAACGGTTGAAAACCGATGAATTTCAGACAGAAATTGATGAGGTCATCAATGCCCTGCGTTCGGATGCATACGGGCTGTTGAAAAACCGATCCGCCATGAGCGAGTACGCTGCACAGTATCCGGAAAGCTCATTTGAGGGGAACTTCTACAGGGAGTACGGCTTTCGGGCCGAGACGGAAAAGCACGCTTTTCTTATTCGGTGCAATACCTCAATCGGAGATTACAATTTTTACTGTTACTGCTATGTAAAGGAGTATCTGGACAGGCATATCGAAAAAGCACAGGAAGGCATCCGTTTTATTGACAGCCGTTACAAGGAATTGTTCCGTGTTGCGGATGGGGAGAAAGTCATAATCACAGACGCAGACGGAAAAAAATCAGAGTATGCCTGCTCCTATATTGACGAGCACCATACGGAGATCGGAAGAAACCTGTTCCACATCTGCGAGTTTGCGGAGCTTTTGGAACGGTGCAATTCCACTTGTGAGCCGGTAAAAGCGGAGCCGGAAGCAAAACAGTCGGAGGAAAGAGGGGATGAGAAAGAAGATACAGGAGCATTGGAGCTAAAACTTCATTCAGGAGCGACGGAGCAGGTGACGCTCTTTGTCAGCACCTATGCGAATAACAAAAGCCTTTTTGTGGGAATGACCACCATGGAGGACGGCGTTCCGGAGCCATACTGTGACGTGACCGTGAACCTCCTTGAGACGCTTCCGCCCTACTGTGCATTTGTGGATACCAACAACATGCCGGAGTTGGAGGACTTCCTCGTGAAAAACGGGCTTGCGGAATACACCGGCCTGGAGCAGAGAAGCGGCTATTGCACGTATCCCCTTTATCGGTTTGACACGGAGAGGATGCGTGAGCTTTGTGGGGATGGCATACTGGATTATGAACAGCAGAACAGCTTAAGGAAAGAGCCGGAAAAGAGGGAAATGAGAAGATAGGGGGCATGGGAAAAATTGGTAATTGAAATCAACAAGGACATAGACCGTTACAAGGAATCCGTGGTGATGGGGCTGACGGCAAAACAGCTTCTTTTTTCCGTGGCATCCGTTGCGGCAGGGGGAGGAATCGTACTTCTTTTGTATTCCCATATCAGTCTGACGGCCAGTGTCTATGTGGCAATTCCCGTTGCCGCACCCATAGCGTTAGGCGGCTTCTACTCCTTTAACGGTATGGGCTTTTACGAGTATATGGGGAGAAAGATGCGAATGATTTTTGCAAATCATCCCCTGGTCTATGTATCTACCGAGGGAGAGGAAACCATCCGGGAAATCCGTATGGAAGAAGAAACAGTAAAAAATGGGAAGAAGAGTCCACAGGGGAAAAAGAGAAAGCGTAAGAAAATCAGCAAGAGAAAAGGAAAGGGGAAAGAGTTATGAAAAAGAGAGCAGGAAAAATGGCGGTTCTGATCGCAGTTATGGCGGTTATCGGTGTAGCTTTATACAGAGCAAGACGGTAATGCCCCAGACGGCATAGAAAGGAGGATAAGATTTGGGCTTATTTTCAGATGGATTCAGGGAATTGAAAAAGGCGGGCGTGCCCCTTTACAAAACCCCGAAATCCATACAGCATACCATTGAGATTATGAAAGTGGCGGAGAACGGCATTTTTGAAGTGGCAAGGAGCCGTTTCTCAAAATGCTACCGCTTTCAGGACATCAATTATACCACCACCAATGAAACGGAACAGATCGACATTTTTGAGAGGTACTGTAAGTTTCTGAATTCCCTGGATGTGAATTTCAAAATCACAATCAACAATAAGAACAAGGACATGAAGCAGGTAAGAGACTGCGTGTTTCTACAGAAAAGGGATGATGGCTTTGATGCCTACCGCAGCATTTACAATGACATCATGGAGCAGAAGATCCATGAGGGCAGGCAGGGGATCGAGCAGGAGCGATACCTCACCATCACCATTGAACGGAAAAACTTTGAGGAAGCAAAGGCACAGTTCGCCACCATGGAAGCGTCCGTCCATAAGGCGTTTGGAGAACTGGGGGCAGAGATTGTCCCCTTGTCTGGCAATGAAAGGCTTAAGGTCTTGTATGACTACTACCACCTGGGAAATGAAAACGGCTTTGACTTTGATATCCGGGATGCAAAAAGGGTGGGAGCAGATTTCCGCAATGACCTGTGCAACGGCATGATGCAGTTTTATCCGGATTATTTCAGGGATGAAAGGAAGTTCTGCCGTGCGTTGTTTATCAAAAAGTACCCATCCAGTCTTTCGGACCGCTTTTTAAATGAGATCACAAGCCTGCCGGTTCACTCCGTCACAAGCATTGACGTGGTGCCGATTCCCAAGGATTTGACAACCAAAATCCTGCAGAAAAAATACCTGGGGATAGAATCGGACATTATCAGGCAGCAGCGTGTGAGAAATAAGAACAACGATTTTTCTTCTGAAATCTCTTACAACAAGCGGATAGAGAAAAAAGAGATCGAGGAAATCATGGACGATGTACGGGAGAACGACCAGTGCCTTTACTATGTGTCCGTGACAATCATTCTCATGGCAGACACAAAGGAAGAGTTAGACAGCATGACGGAAACCGTGGAGACCATCGGCAAGCGTAACTCCGTCACCATCGAGGAACATTACCTGAAGCAGAGGGAGTCCCTGAATACGGCTCTGCCCATTGGGGTGAGACAGGTGGAAACCATGCGTACCATGCTGACACAGAGCCTTGCGGTGCTGATGCCTTTTAACGTGCAGGAATTGAACGACAGGCAGGGGTGCTATTACGGCATCAATCAGGTGTCCAAAAATATCAATATCGGGAACCGCAAAAAGCTGATCAACGGCAACGGGTTCGTGTTCGGGGTTCCCGGCTCCGGCAAATCCTTTTTCTGCAAAATGGAAATGGGTAACGTCTTTCTCTCCGGCAGGGATGAAATCATCGTGATAGATCCCATGAACGAGTACTTTGACATTGCTAAGACCTACGGCGGTACGGTGGTCAATATGTCCACATACACGGATAACTATGTGAATCCCCTGGACATGGACGTATGGAGTCTGGACTTGAACGACAGCAAGGGCATGATCCGGGAAAAGGGAGAATTTGTGCTTGGTGTCTGCGAACAGTGCATGGGGGAAAACCTCAATTCAAGGCAGAAGTCCATCATTGACCGCTGCGTGCGTAAGCTCTACATCGGGATTGCCAAGAGCCGGGAGAAATATGTGCCGGTAATGTCCGACTTTTACGAAGTGCTGATGGGCCAGCCGGAGGAAGAAGCAAAGGACATCGCACTGTCCCTGGAG
Organism: uncultured Lachnoclostridium sp.; assembly: GCA_948330435.1. Classification (GTDB taxonomy): domain Bacteria; phylum Bacillota; class Clostridia; order Lachnospirales; family Lachnospiraceae; genus Laedolimicola. The sequence goes on from CAOJBY010000003.1 coordinate 165,509, forward strand.
CTGTTCGTCAATGGTTCCCTGAATATCTTCAACCATCAGACGAATGTGGACGTGGACAGCCGCTTTACCGTATATGGAATCCGTGACCTTGGCACGGAGCTGTCCCCCATCACCATGCTTGTGATGATGGAGAGCATTCAGAACCGCATCATTGCCAACGGAAAGAGGGGGATCGCAACCTGGCTCTACATTGATGAATTTCATGTGCTGTTAAATTCGGAATATTCCGCAAGGTATCTGCAGCAGCTTTGGAAAAAGGTAAGAAAGCAGGGCGGCCTATGTACCGGAATTACGCAGAACATCGTGGATCTGCTCCAAAATTACACGGCGACCACCATGCTTGCCAATTCCGAGTTTGTGGCCCTTTTGAAGCAGGCCAGTACCGACAGCTCCCGTATGGCGGAGGTAATCGGCGTGTCGGAAGCACAGCTGCGGTACGTGACCAACACTTCAAGCGGAATGGGGCTTATCAAGTGCGGCAATGTGGTGATACCCTTTGACAATACCATTGAGAAAGGGACAGACCTCTATAACCTGTATAATACGAATATCCATGAGAAGATTGCGATGGAGAAAAGGTATGCATCAACCGAAATGCAGGAAAATGTCTGATTTAGCAGAAAAAAATCGTTTGACAATCCGAAGAATGCATGATAAGTTATAAGTAATGAAAAGCTTAAGTGCTTTTGCGGCGATAGAGAGGAGCTACCCGTCCCGACTTTGCGGGCAATAGAAATACAAAGGTCGTCTCTGCCTATGGAATTATCATAGGACTGCTCCCAGAATTGCAATTCAAAAAGAAATGTGATGCCTGAGCCTAGTCGCTCAGGCAATTTCTTTACATGGGAGGACAAGGCAATGCAGACACTCTTGCAAATTTTTCAGAGTACAAAGGAAGTGCTGTGTGAATATGATTATTACATTCACATTCAAAAGCGTATTCTTCATCTTACAAATTCGGAAATTAAGATACCGCATTTAATGGGGATGCAGTATCTTGGGAAACCGAATCTGTTTACAGGGGATTTTGGTGCATATGCCATAAAAAAACAGCGTATTACGATGCAGTCAGTCGAAAAACTGGTGCGGAAATATTATAAAACAGTGGAAAAACAGCAGAGAATGTTGGAAATGATCCACAGAAAGTTAGATAATCTTGGAGAATTAGGGGAAATGTTTTCTTCTTATTCAACGCTGTATTTATATGAGAAAGAACGGAATAAGGATTCAGAATTTCAGAGTGATTATCTCCTTGTCCATGAGAATGAAAAGAAAATCCTCCATTTGGGATTGGTTAAAGCGGAAAATGGAAAAGATCTTTACCATTGTAATTCCTTTATGACAACTTATCAGAACGATCGTGATAAGGATGCTTTTTTCCGAGAATTGACGCACAGATATGAGATTATTAAGATTGTAAGAGAAAGGAAATCTTCAAAGCATAAAGAAGTCATTTATCAAAGCTTGGAAGCGAAAGAAAGAGAAAAGTCTGGTATTCGAAAGATGTTTGATGCCGCCGACATACCGACAGATGAAAAGCTTATAAAAGCAGTTCTCCGTCTGAATAAAAAGTTTGGCATATATCATACATTGGATATGTTAAACGACAGAGAAACTTTGATTCAAAAATGCACGGATAAACGGGAAAAGGCTCTTGTACTGGATTTCCTTGCATTATGGGAGGAAAATCTCTAACAAAACAAATTTGATTTTCAAAGAAAAGAGACAAGCACTACAATAAAATAAGGACAACTATAACAGCACTCAGGCCAAAGACGGTTTGGGTGCTCTTTTTTTGCCCTCAAAAGGGAGGTGAGACAGATTGGACATCAAAAAGGTGGATGAAAAGCCCATGATAATCCACACAAAGGAGAAGTCCAGGCTCCATGCAAAAGGAACATCCGATATAAAGGTGAAAGGCAGGCAGAAAAAAGAGCAGGAAATCCGGCCATCCACGAAACGGGAAAACCGGATGGATGCCAGGTGCCGCAAGACAAAGACAAAAGCAGGAAAAGGGACACCCGTCAAAAAGAAGTCTCCCGTATCCGAGACGATTGCTTTCGTGACAGCCAGGACCGCACTGGACGAGTTGGATGGCGGCAATGAGGTTTACGACGCATACAGAACAGCTCAAGCCCTGGCAAAGCCTGCCGCAAATGCCGTCGATGCAGGCAGGAACCTCTACCGCCGTCAGGCATTTCAGGCAAAACAGCAAAAGATTAAGAAAAAGCAGTCCGGCAGTCAGATAAAGGAAAAGGCCGCCAGGGAAAATGCAAAAAAGGCAGAAAAAGCAGGAAAGAAAGCCCCACAAAAAGCGGCAAAAGAGTCCATAAGAGGGTCAAGAAAGACAGCGGTAAGAGAAGCGTCAAGGGCAACTGCAAAAACCGCAGCAGCGACGGCAGGTACGGGCATCGGCGGTGTCCTCTCCGGCATAGCGGCAGGCGAAGCGGCGGAAATCTCCATGGATAAGCGTGATATAAGAAATTCCACGAGAAACCGCATGATAAGGCTGTTCGTTGCAAATCTACAGCAGAAAGAAAGCCAGGACAGCATTGGAAAAGCATTAAAGGACATGGCATTGATGCGTTTTTCCATATTGGCAAAATACATGATCCGGTACGTGGGCCTGTTCCTGCTTTCCCTTTTTGCAACCGTGGCCCTGATTGCACTTCCGGTGATTGCCGTCATTGCGATTGTCTATAACTCGCCCTTTGCCATATTTTTCCCATCCATATCGTCGGGAGAAACCGTGCAGGAGGTACTTTCGGCTTATGTGGCAGAGTTCCGAGAGGAAGTGGACGGAGAGCTTAGAGACTTCGCCGGATATGACGCAAGTGAAAAGATCTATGTCAATTACGAGGGAGCCGGAGAACCGGACAACTTCTGCGACATTCTCATGGTCTACATGGTAAAGCACGGAGACGGGGACACGGCAACCGACATGACGGATAAGGCAAAGCAGAATTTAAAAGCAGTCTTTGACGACATGTGCAGCTACACCATTACCAGAAGACTTGACGTAGAGACGGATGAAGAGGGAAATACCACAACCACAGAGGTGAAAGAGGTAAACGTAGAACTAAAATCCTGCTATGACATGATTTCCGTCTATGGATTTGGGGCGGAGGAACAGGAGGTGCTTGCCGAGCTTATGAAGCCGGAATATCTTGCGATGTTGGGCTACACAGGGGGCGGCGGAGATCCGGGCGTTCAGGTTTCGCCGGAACAGTATCAGGCAATCATAGATTCCGTTTCCGGTGAAAACGGGAAAAAGGTGGTAGCCTTTGCACTGTCAAAGACGGGATACCCGTACAGCCAGGCATACCGTGACAGTGGAGACTATTACGACTGTAGTTCCCTTGCCTACTACGCATGGCAGAGTGCAGGTGTCAACATCATGTATGAGGGATCCAATACGGCGGCAAGCGAGGGAAAGTACTGTTATGACAACAACCTGCTTGTGGATTACGGGGATATGGAGCCGGGGGATCTCATATTTTACAGCTACGGTAAAAACGGACGGTTTATGGACATTACCCATGTAGCGATTTATGCAGGAGACGGAAAAGTGGTGGAAGCAGCCAACGCCCGGCTTGGAGTTGTGTACAGGCCGGTGCAGGGGCGTTCCTCCATTGTATTCATAGGCAGACCAAGGTAAATACTCCGTATGGGAAATATATACAAGGATTTCCAATACGGTCTACGAGGTAAGGAATATGGCGAAAAAGAAAGAAAAAGTGGACCACGGAGCAGAGCTTGAAAGATCTTATAAACAGTGGGAATATCTGAAAGTATATGGCGGCAGTGATCCGTTTTATGCGGACGGCAGCAACATGAACCTTGTAAGGAATCACATCATCTATCATAAGGAGAAGCTAAAGGAGCAGTATGGCACGGACCATGAAAAATACCCGGAAATCTATTACCGGGAACTGCCGCCGGAGGTCAGGGACAGTTACATGGCAAGAGCAGGAGAGATAAGAGACAAGGCAAGGGAAGCTCTGGAACAGTATATCTCGGATCCCGACTTTCACTATCTTCTTGCAAATAAGGAGCTGCTGACAGAAAAAGAAGCAAAGAAAATAAGCCTGTATAACGTGATCGGATATGCATCTGGGCTTGCAAGAGCCATCAAAGCCGGGGATCTGATTACCATGCGTCGTCATGCAGGCAGGCCGGAGGGATATCTTGAGTCCTTTTCCGTGTGTACCAAACGGATGAAGCAGATCATGGAGGACAAGAAAAAGGCTCCGGAGCAGATGGAAGAAAATGAACAGTTTTCGCTGTTTCAGTTTGGGATGGAGACAAGGAAAACACGCTAAAACAGTAATCGTACCGTGAGGAAAATTACGGAACTGGAATAAGGGAGAGCATATGGAAAAAATAACAGGAAAAGAAATCATCAAAAACATGGAATACCTGATAAGGCTTCTGCACAGAGAATGGGAACGCTCCGGCAGAACAAAGGCGGAGGTGTCCATAAGCACTGCGGATTGGGAAGAGGTCAGAAACAGACTTGTCCGGAAGATTCAAAAAAGGCAGAGAAGCATGGAGGGTGAACGCTTGAGTTTCAAGCAGTCCATGGAGCTTTCCAGAGAGAACTTTATCCTTTTGCGTCTGGCAAAAAAGATAAAGAGGGCAGGAGGCAAGGCAAAGCGTCAGGAAATGGACGCTTCCTTTAGCGTGGAACTGGACAAGGAAGAATACCGGCTTTTTTCCATGCTGACGGAACCGGAGGAAAGAGAATGCTGTCAGGGGTAGGTGAAGCAGGAAGCGTATCAGGAACCCTGTTAAACAGCATGGGAGGTACAGCGTATGAGCGTAGATAACAAAACATCCACTTTGTACGATGCCGCAATGGAGGAAGTAACAAAAAGCGGACAGGCATGGAAAAGCATATGCAGGCTTACTGGACAGCTTTACCGCTACGAGTTCGACAACATCCTCATGGTCTACATGCAAAGGCCAGGGGCGAAGCTGGTGGCGGATTTTGACACATGGAAAAAAGTGGGACGGTATGTGAGACGGGGGAGCAAGGGCATCGCCATATTCCCCTCAAGAGCTTTAAACCCAAAGATGCGGTACGTTTTTGACATAGCCGATACCGGAGGGCAGCAGAGCCGCCTTACCTGGGAATTTGACCGGAACACCATGAAAGCCTATGCCGCATGGCTCCGGAAAAAGGGAGAACATGCCCTGCCGGATGAAGAAAGCGGCGAAAAAGAATCGGATAAATCTTTCCTGAAAGCCTTTACAGAAGACAAGATCCGAGGGATAATGGACTTGGAATTTGGTGCTTCGATCACCGAGTTCACAAATCTGCTTGGGAGCAGGCAGATCACGGAAGATGGCAGAGTGCAAGAGATTACGGCAGAGGAAGCGTTAAAAAGAAGCGTCACGTATGCGGTATTTACAAGATGCGGCTTTGACATTCCCCCTGAAAAACAGAATTTCTCCTTTATTACCGCATTTACAAGAGAGGAGGAAGTCTACCGTTTAGGATCTCTGCTCAGCGATATATCCTGTCAAGTGCTAAAAAGCATTGCAAAAGATTTGACACAGATGGAAGAAAGGAGTATTGCAGATGGCAGAGGTAACATTAACGTATCACGAGGAAGCGGACGGGGTGCACTATCCGGATCTTACAGCACCGGAGGAAGCGGTGAGCATGAGAAGCCTGGGACGGTTCGCAGTGAGGGTAGCGGAGTATCTAAGGGAGAACCACAGCGGGAGATACCGGACTCTGGTAAGATTCGGAAAGCTGACAGGGAAGATGCAGGAGGTAGAGAACGAAGCGAATCGGATGATGGAGGAACTGGAGAAAAGCTACCTGAAGAACAATCCGCCGGGAGACAGGACTTCCACAATGGAAATGTGGCAGCTCCATCAACAGGCCAGAATGCAGGCGGAAGAGATCGTGATGAACGAGATCGTATTGAAGTTCCATTAGAGGACAGCGTACAAACTGACACACAGAGGGGAAGCCGGGAACCGGCTTCCTTTTTGCGTGGTTCAAAAGAAATCACGGATCTTCCCGAAGCGTATTTGGTCCCAAAGCCGGAGCAGGTGCTTACGGTTCCCCAGGAGTATAGAAAGCAGACACTTATGGAGGGCGGCTGTTTCCGGGACAGTAAAAAACGAATTTACGCCATATTTCAGAATATCTCCGATCCGTCCGAACGCATCAAGGAAATCCGTAAGGAATATGAGCAAAACGGAGTGAGCTGGCCCTTGGAGGGAGACGGACTGCATGGCTATGACGTTTTTTATGAAATAGGCTTTCGCATTCTGTGGCGTGAGGATGGAATCGAAAAAGAGGGGTATCTAAATTGGAACGCCGTGGAACAAGAACTGAGAGATCTGATTAAGACAGGAGAATACTTTACACCGTCGGAAAAAGCTGTCACCCCTGATAAGGCACAGGCCAATGATTTTGTTACGGACATCGTTGAGGAACGAGAAGAAACACCTGCTTTCGTCAGCCTGTTCCCAGAAGCTCTGCGGCAGGTGGAAACAATGGATGCGGATCTGCGAGATGCCTTGGAGAACTATCTGCAGAAATGCTCCGCAGTCAAGCCCTTTCAGCCATTCTTACAGATGGTATCAAAAAGCGGTTTGCCAAAGGAAGACAAGCTGTACTTCCTAAACCGTACCGTGAATCATGCAGACGGCGAGGGATCGGAAAAAGCCTACCATAACAATGCATACGGCCTGGTCGAATACACACCCCTAAAGGACACATTCACGGTGGACTATAAAAACCGGAGTGGGGAACGGAAGAAAGACTTTGTGGCGTATGAACAGCTTTATGCGGTCATGGAATACCTGATCCGGGCGGAAGCCTTTGCCGGAGAGGTACGCATGGCGGAGTATGCAAAAGATTTCGCAAGCCTGCCTTACGAAAAAAAGTCTCCCATAGAAAAACAGTTCGAGGACAAGCTGACAAGCCTGCGGAGCAAGCGGCTAAAAAGGAATTTCCGCTTTGAAGAAGAGGAACTGCCAAAAGGCGGACCAAAGACAAGATACCAGTGGAATATAGATGCCATCCGGCTGTTAAAGCAGATTGAACGGGAAAGGAGGGATGCCACGCCGGAGGAACAAAAAGTGCTGGCCCGGTATGTGGGATGGGGCGGCATAGCCCAGGTCTTTGATGAAAGGAACCAGGACTGGCAAAAAGAATATGAGGAATTGAAAGCACTTCTTTCCCCATCAGAATACGAGGATGCCAGGGAATCCGTAACCACGGCCTACTATACGTCCCCGAAGATCATACAGGCAGTCTACCAGGGAATTACGCAGTTTGGGTTTCAGAAAGGGACCATACTGGAGCCGTCCATGGGAGTCGGCCATTTTTTTGGAGCCATGCCGGATTCCATGAACGAGAGCAAGCGGTATGGAGTGGAAAAAGACAATGTATCCGGACGGATTGCAAAGCTTTTATATCCGGATGCCAAGATCCAAATCGGCGGCTTTGAAGAAATCAGCTTCCCTGACAACTTTTTTGACGTTGCCGTAGGCAACATTCCCTTTGGTGACTTTAAGCTGTATGACCCGAAGTATGCCAGGTACAACTTCCGTATCCACGACTATTTTATGGCAAAGGCACTGGACAAGGTAAGGCCGGGCGGCATCGTGGCGTTCGTGACAAGCAAATTTATGATGGACAAGTCCAATTCCAAGATGCGTAAATACGTTGCAGAACGGGCGGAGCTGCTTGGGGCGGTAAGAATGCCGGATACAGCTTTTTTGGATACCGCAGGCACGATCGCAACAAGCGACATCGTGTTTTTAAAGAAACGGGAGCGAAAGATTGTCACGGAGCCGGACTGGGTATTTACCGGAAAGACAGAAGAGGGGATTACGGTAAACTCCTATTTTGTGGAACACCCGGAGATGATGCTTGGAAAGATGGAGTATGACCAGAGACGCTTTGGATATCAGAGCAATTACACAAGCTGTATCAACCACGAGAAAGGCTTTGAACTGGGAAAGGCGTTAAAAGAAGCCGTTTCCCATATAAAAGGGGAGATTACCAGGGCAGAGGATCTGACGGATAAAGAGGAAACGATTCAGGACCGGATCGAAGCGGATCCGGATGTCAGGAATTACACCTACACCTTTGTGGAGGGAAAGCTCTATTATCGTGAAAATTCCGTTATGTATCGCAAGGAGGTCCCGGCGACCACAGAGGAACGCATCCGGAGAATGGATGAAATCCGTACCGTTACAAGACGGCTTATCTCAATTCAGACAGAGGGGTGCGGCAAGGAGGAACTGGCCGCACAGCAGAAGCTCCTGGGCGAAAAATACGATTCCTACGTGAGAAAATACGGGTCGCTGACCGGACGGGGAAACAGCCAGGCATTTCGTGACGATGCGGACTATCCCCTGCTCTGCTCCCTGGAGGTGGTGGACGAGGATGGACGGACAGAGAAAGCGGACATCTTCTACAAGCAGACCATCCGTGCCAAAAATCAGATCGAGCGTGCGGAAACAGCCGTGGAAGCACTGAACGTGTCGGTGAATGAATTCGGGGCCGTGAACATTCCCTTTATGCTCAGCATCTATGAGCCGAATATCAGAAAAGAGGTAGAAAGTCAGCCGGAGGGCGGTACATTGCCACAGGCCGAACAGGCAGAGATTAAAAGAAACGTGTTATTGAAAGAGCTGGAGGGACTGATCTACCTGGACCCTGTAGCGTATAACCCGGACAACCTGAACACGGGATGGAAAACGGCGGACGATTATTTATCCGGAAACGTCCGGGACAAGTTAAGGATAGCAGAAGCTCATCAGAGGGAGAACCCGGAGCTGTTTGGCATCAATGTGGAAGCTCTTAAAAAGGTTCAGCCGGTACGCCTAGACGCATCGGAAATCGACGTGCGTATCGGAACCACATGGATTGAGCCGGAGGATTACCAGCAGTTTATCTATGAACTGGTGAAAACGCCTGAAAGTGCAAGGCACATGCAGGGGAAATGGGGCAGTTCCGGAATACGCATAAAGCTCAACTCCTATAACATGAACTGGTTTATTGAGGGAAAACGGCTTGACAACCGTTCCGTCGCCGCAACACAGACCTGGGGCACAAAGCGGATGGACGCATATTCGATTTTTGAAGAAACCTTAAACCTGCATACCGTCACCGTCCGAGACAGGGTGGACGACGGGGAGGGAAAGTACCACTATGCGGTAAACAAAAGGGAAACCATGCTTGCCAGGGAAAAGCAGAACCAGATGAAAGAGACGTTTAAAAACTGGATCTTCAAGGAGCAGGAACGCAGGCAAAAATACGTGGATTATTACAATGAGACATTCAACAATATCCGTCTGCGTGAGTATGACGGCTCCCACCTGACATTTCCCAGCATGAATCCGGAAATCCGGCTCCGAGACCACCAGAAAAACGCCGTGGCAAGGATTATTCTGGGCGGAAATACCCTCTTAGCCCACTGCGTAGGAGCAGGCAAGACCTATACCATGATGGCGGCCTGCATGGAGCAAAGACGACTCGGACTTGCCAGCAAGAACGTGATTGTGGTGCCAAAGGCAATCGTAGGCCAGACGGCAGGGGAATTTATCCGCCTGTATCCCTCCGCCAATATCCTTGTGGCAACGGAGCGAGACTTTGAGAAAAGCCGCAGAAAGCAGTTTGTGTCCCGTATCGCAACCGGGGACTATGACTGCATCATCATGTCCCACTCCCAGTTCGAGAAGATCCCCATTTCCAGGGAACGCAGAGAGAGGATGTTGGAGAAGCAGGTCAAGGAGCTTTCTTTCGCCATTGATGAAATCAAGGCGGAAAAGGGAGAACGGTGGACCATCAAGCAGATGGAAGCCCAGAAGAAAAAGCTGGAGGAACAGCTCAAGGTGCTGACGGGTGAAAGCAGAAAGGATGACTTAATTACCTTTGAGGAACTGGGTGTCGATTCCGTCATGGTGGACGAAGCACATCACTTTAAAAATCTGGCCATTTTTTCTAAGATCAACAACGTGTCAGGCATCTCCGGTACAGGCTCCCAAAAGGCCATGGACATGTATCTGAAATGCCAGTATCTTGACGAGATAAACGAGGGCCGGGGGATTGTGTTTGCCACGGGAACTCCGGTAAGCAATACCATGTGCGAGCTGTATGTGATGCAGAGCTTTCTTCAGAAACGGACCCTGGAGCAGATGGGAATCTACCATTTTGATTCCTGGGCGGCGAATTTCGGCGAGGTGACCACCGCACTGGAATTGACGGTGGAGGGCAGTGGGTTCCGGTTCAAGAGCCGTTTTAACAAGTTTACAAACGTGCCGGAGCTTATGACCACGTTCCGGGAGGTGGCGGACGTGCAGACATCCGACATGCTGAAGCTTCCCGTGCCTTTGCTTCGGGGAGGAAAGCCAATCATCGTGGAGAGCGAGCCGGACTGGTATACAAAGCAGGTGATGGAGGGATTTGCCCGGCGTGCGGAGAGGATTCACTCTGGCGGTGTGGATCCAAGCGAGGACAATTTTTTGAAGATTACCGGGGAAGCAAGGCTTTTGGGAACGGATGCCAGGCTTTTGGAGCATAGTGCTCCGAACAATCCCGACGGAAAGCTGAACAAGGTGGTGGAACGTGTGACAGCCGAGTATTTTGCCGGAAATAAGGACGGGAAAATCGGCTGTCAGCTTATTTTCTCAGACATTGGCACGCCAAAGGCCCCGTGGACACCAGACTGGGAGGAGCGAATAAAAGACGGCGGGCAGTTTGACATCTATAATTATCTCAAAACGGAATTGGTAAAGCAGGGAATCCCGGCGGATGAGATTGCCTTTATTCACGATGCAAAGACGGACACACAGCGGGAGAAGCTCTTCCGGGATATGCGAAGCGGCAGGAAAAAGATCCTGATCGGCTCCACGGATCAGTGCGGAACCGGGGTAAACGTGCAGACGCACATAACGGCCATGCATCATGTGGATTGTCCCTGGAAGCCGTCCTGCATCGAACAGCGTGAGGGGCGTGGGGTCAGGCAGGGAAATGAGAATGAAGAGGTGGCAATCTATCGTTACGTGACAAAGGGAACCTTTGACGCTTATTCCTGGTCCCTTGTGGAGAACAAGCAGCGGTTCATCTCCCAGGTGATGACAAGCAGGGCGGTATCGAGAATCTGTGAGGACATTGACGAAGCCACGCTGTCCTATGCGGAGATAAAGGCCGTGGCAACGGGCAACCCGTTGATTAAGGAAAAGATGCAGCTAGAAAATGACGTACAGCGTCTCAAGATGTTGAAGAGCAGTTACGACAGCCAGCACTATTCGCTCCAGGATAACTTTATGATACGTTACCCGAAGCTGATTGCGGCGGCAAAGGCGAAGCTGGGCTGTATCCGTGAGGATGTAAAAACCGCAGAGACGGCGTTCCTTGGAGAGCCGGATTTTGCAGTTACCGTAGGCGGAGCAAGGTTTACGGAACGCACGGACGGGGGGATGGCCGTGCTTCAGGCGGTCAGCGGATGCAAGAAAGGGGAGACGACCCACATCGGAAGCTTTAAGGGGTTCTCTCTTCTGATAGAGAAGAATTATATGGAGGTAAACTTCATGGTTCTAAGGGGAAAAACGGACTATAAGGCGGAGATTTCCACAAGCCCCGTGGGAAACATGACAAGGCTTGAAAATCTGTGCCAGGGCATGGCTTTCGGCATCGGTGAGCTGGAAAAGCGTATTGACGAGTATGAGCGAGACATGGAGCAGTCCAGGCAGGAATATGAAAAGCCCTTTACGCAGGAGGAAGAGTTAAAAGAAAAACAGGCACGTCTCAACGAGCTGAATGTGCAGTTGGATCTGGAAAACGGAAAGACCGAGGATATCGAATCAGGTAGGGAACGGGACAATGCCAGGGTGGCCGAGCAGGGCAGTTACCATACGGGGACTTGCCGATAAGCCAAAGCGGGCCAGGCAGGAGGGAGACAAGGGGATGCAAAAAATCATGGCGGTAATTTTTATTTCCGTGGGGCTGGCGGTTGTGTCGGTCCCATTTTTCTATCATTTTTATGGCAGTTACAAGATCAACGAAATGACGGAGAGGTTTGAAGAAAACGTGAGACAGGAGCAGATGGAGGATGGCGAAAAGGAAGAGGAAAGGGAAGCCCCCGGTGGTTCGGAGGATGAGGCCCTGCTTTCATCCGGGGAAGTGATCGGTTTGATCGAGATAGAAGCCTTGCGGCTAAAGTATCCCATCGTGGAGGGTGCGGAGGGGAAACAGCTTGCCTGCGGAATCGGGCATATACCCGGTACGGGAGCGATCGGCGGGAGGGGGAATTGCGTGCTTGCCGGGCACAGGGGGAGCAGGTATGGAACCTATTTTAAGCATTTAAACCGGCTTTCAATAGGAGACAAGGTAAAGGTTACGGATAAGAAAGGATGTGTGTACTACTATGAGGTTGATTCATGGGAGGTTGTTGGAGCCTATGACAATTCCGTAAAGGCACAGGGGGAGGAAAGGGAGCTTACCCTGCTGACCTGTGAGAAGAAAGGAACCATGCGGCTGATTTATCATTGCAGTTATAAAGCCCAAAAGGGCGGAAAAGGAGGAACTTATGGAATATTCAATCCAGTTAAACGCAGTAAACAACCCGGATAAACGTGTGAGGGCGTTTGCAACCCTCGTGTTCGGGGACAGCTTCAAGGTCACAAATGTAGCGGTGCTTGAGGGCAAAAAGGGAAACTTTGTGTCCATGCCAAGCTTCCGCACAAAGGAAAGGGATGAGTATAACAATCCCGTTTACAAGGACGTGTGCAACCCGATTACGAAAGAGTTTCGGGAGGAACTGTATGGGGATATACTGGAACTCTACGATGAAATGGAGCAGACAGGCAAGGCAGAGGTTAAGAGAGAAGCATATGATCCCGAAGAGCCAGACTTCACCGTGAGGGTGACTCCCTTTGAGCGTGAGGGCAGTAACATGGTGGGTCTGGCGAGCATTGTGTTGGATGAGAGCTTTTCCGTGGGAAATGTGAGCGTGGTGCAGGGCAAAAACGGAATGTTCGTGGCAATGCCCTCTTACAGAGCAGGCAATTCCAGATACAGGGATGTATGTTTCCCGATTACAAAGGAATTTCGGGAGAAAGTCAATAAGGCGGTATTGGAGACGTATGAACAGGAAAAGGAAAAAGCGGTGCATGAGGGGCAGGAACGTGTATCACAGCAGATACGGGAGGATGAAAAAGGGTTTTTGCATTATGACGGGGATCCGCTGCCGTTTCGATGAGTGATGGTGGGGGTGTCAAGTAAAGTGGCGGTATAGAAATTGCAGGGCGGCTGATGCCGCCCTGTCATTAAGAAAGGTTTTCTGATTCGGTATCATTCTTTTTCTTTGATTTCAAGCAAGTCAGCAATATCACAGTTAAGATAATCACATAATTTGACAATCAAATTGGCGTCAACTCTTTGAAAATTATCCCTGTAATACCTGTTTAAATTGGTCCTTTGCAGATCCAAGTCCTTGCATAATCTTGCTCTTGAAACACCTTTTTCTTCGAGAAGCTCCGGTAACCGCATATGTAAATACTTCATGTCTTACCCTCCTGAATATATTATAAACAAGCAGTGCTTAAAATATAGTTCTTAATATAGACAAAGTTAATATAAACATTGTATAATTAAGCATAGTCTATATAAGCACTATTGACAGAGGGGAGATTTCATGAATATCAAAGAATTGGAAAAAAGGGTAATTGAGTTGGATGGGGAGATGCAGGCAGTAATAGAAGAAGTGGGGGAGGATTTAGATAAATTAGAATCCCTTAAAAGGAAAAATAAACGATATAGAAAACTGCATGATGTTATAGGACATTACGTTTATATCCATTATATTTTAAATGGTAAAAGATTGTGAAATAGTTCAAGAGGTAATCCCGAAAGGCGTAGAAGAGCTTTTCGGGATGCTTTTTTTATGGAATTCCATTCTGGATTTAACAAAAAGTGGTTAATTTAGGGCCAACTTAGGTTAATTAAGCGTCAACATATTTTTTCCTGGAAAATTTATGGTATAATTACTTTAGCCTTGAATTGACAAATAATTTGACAAAATCCAAAACAAACTGCTGTTGGTTTTCATCCATCTCTTCCAGCAGTGCAAGAATATCAACAGCAACCGGATTTTGGACAGCCGGCTGTTCCGTGAGAACATCGTAGAGCAGGTAATTTAGAGATACATCTAAAATATCGCACAGATGTGACAGGGTTTTTAATGAAGTTGAATTGCGGCCAGTCTCAATTCGGCTAATCGCACTGACAGATAATCCGCTAAGCTCGGCCAGATCTTCCTGGGTTAAGGATTTTGCTTTTCGTGCCTGACAGATTCGTTTACCAATGAATGCATCCATTTCATTTCTCTCCTTTGTTTAGTCTATCAATTTAGGATTTGAAAGTGAAATGAATAATATGCCTGGTTTGTTTATAAAAATGCTTAGTATACTGCTGAAATGGGGATAGGCAAGGAGTGAGAATACAAGAAGAAACCATCTTGTCCATGGTTTATACATTGGAGCTTTTAAGTTATAGGGGAATGACTGTTCGGGGAACGGTGCACCAAAGTCTCGTCTGGTTAAAAAAATGGTACAAGCAGCAAGGGGATCCCGAATACCTGGAACTGGCTCTTTTACAGATTTCCGCCTTGTGTCGGATGGGACTGGCACAGGAGGAGGACAGGGCATTATATAACGAGCTGTGCATATTGGCCGGAACCGATATGGAAAAGCTAATGGAGAGCTGTGGCGGTATGGCGAAGCAGGTGAAAGTAAGCAGGCCGTCTATCCGCAGTCTGATTGGGAAATGGATGCCGAATAAAAAGAATTCCATGACAAAATCGGAAGTGGTTGAGGACATTATAGATAAATTGGAAAATCAGAGAGAGGGGCAGTACTACTATAATTATGAAAAGAGCTGGCCTAAAAACCGGCAGTCAGAAGAGGAAAAAAGAGATCTGTATAAGCTTGTAATTAATCAGGAGGAAAGCTTTCTTTTGGATTTGAAGCAGTTTCGCATTTATACATTTGAAGTGAAACACAGTTGAATGCAAGAATACGAAAGAGTGGGATGTACGGATGATAAGAATTGCAGTCCTGGATGACGAGCCGATGTATATTGAACGCATCCGTCATATTACAGAGACATGTATGCGTCAGCTCGAAATGAGATATGAGATTCATGCTTATGAAACCGGACAGAGTGTACTGGACGATCTGAGAAAGGAAATCTATTATGACGTGTATCTTCTTGACGTTCAACTTCCGGATATGAATGGGTTGGAGGTGGCAAAGCGGATAAGGCACAGATGGTCCGATCCGATTGTGATTTACATTACGAATTACGTAAAATATGCGGTAGACGCATATGAATTAAACACTTACCGTTATATTCCAAAAGAATTTTTGGAGGAAAAGCTCCCGAAAGCCTATGCTTCCATGGGAGACATCTTAAGAAAGCAGGAGAAACGAAGACGGACATATGTGGTTGAACGGTATGCACAGAAAGAGACGATATTGTACAGGGATATTTACTATTTGAAGAAAGACAGAAAGTATGTAATTCTGGTACATAAAGATGGGGAAACATCGGTTCGCAAAACGATGAGTGAGATTATAGAAGAACTTGGGGAGAATGAATTTTTGCTGATAGATCGCAGCTATGCAGTGAACATTGAACATGTACAGTCCGTTAAAAACTGTCAGGTCTATTTGCAGAATGGAGAGGTGCTTCCGGTAAGTAAGCCCAGGTGGCCGCATGTTCGGGATACGCTTATGGGCATTAGGAGATAAGGATGCTTCGAGTGTGTTATATTCTGGTTCAAATCATGGAGGTGCTTACGGGGATATGCATTTTACATGGTGTATATAATAAACAAAAAAAGAATCCCATATGGCTTCGAGGAATTTGGGGCATTGTTTTTATAATTTTAATTGTGTCATATGCGGTGAATGCATGGGATTCTTTCATTTCCAATGTTTTTATGTTGCTTCATGGCATATTATTTGGACTTTGGTATTGTGCTAATTTTAAAGCAGATTTTTTGAAAGTATTTTTAATAGAAATGCTATACATGGTAAATATATCGTTCCTTAAACTGCCAGTATTGATTTTGGAAGGGATAGTATCCGGTGCCCCTTTAACTAAAATAAATCGTGGAGGGCGTACGATACTGGAGTGTTTTTGGTGCATGATTTTAATTGCAGCTATTATATTGTTATTAAAGAAAAAGGAATTTTTTAAATATTATAAAAGTCCAGTACAATTATTGATATCAAAATATACGGGATTAATGTTGGTAATAACAGGAATCCAATGGCTTTTACTAAGCTACAACATGTGGCTGGGAATGTAGGGTTTTCAAACAATTGATTTAATTTTAAGTGTTATCTTGATTTTAAGCATTTTCTTATGTCTGCATTATTTGGTACTTCGGATGGCATATCATGAGGTGAAGCTGGACAATAAACGCTTGGATATGTCGCAGGAGCTATTACAAAAACAAAATTATGAACTTCACGAAATGTATGAGAAAAACCGTGCACGTATGCATGAATATTCTCACAATCTGGAGTATTTGTATTACTGCATTAGGGAAGAAAAGTATTCTGAAGCCGGGGAGTTTCTCCGGAAATACATTGGCGGTTTAAATGAAGAAAAACGAATCGTATGGACGGGACTTTCGTTTTTGGATTTCATAATCAATTATAAAAAACAGGCAATGGATAAAAGAGGGATAGAGTTTCATCTCACATTAGATGTATATGAGTATCCTTTCAAAGAAGCGGAACTGGGTATTTTATTGGGAAATTTATTGGACAATGCAATTGAAGCATGTGAGAAGTGTGAGCCAGGGAAAAGAGAGATAAAACTGCATATTTGGAATGTTAAATATATGTTTATGCTGAATCTGATAAACAGCAGCTCAAAAAGTCCAGAAGTAAGAGAGCAGCAGTTTATAACAGATAAAGAAGAGAAAAATGCTCACGGAATGGGGGTGGAACAGGTAAGACGCATAGTAGAAAAGTATGGTGGAGACATCAACTTTCAATACAGTGGTGAGCATTTTGAAACAAACATTATTGTATCAAATATGAAGGAGGAAAACACATGAATACAGAATTAAAGACAACGGAAAATCTATTAAAGGAACTTCAAGAAGCAGAAATGATTGATGTAACAGAAGAGGATGGTGGTACTTATTCCATCACATATGCTTTTGGAGGAGCTTACAGTATTATTTGCTGTTAAACCTTATGCGGCTTTCGGGCCGCATTTTTTAAATATATACATATCAAAGGAAGCATAGATGAATTATCTACAAGAAATATGTCAAAACAGAGAGTATTGGGAAGCGGTTCTGGGAAAAGAAATATGCGAGGAACTCTTAAAGAATCATATTCCAGAAGAAGAAAACACAGAGATTTTTGAAAAAGAGCTTATTGCATTGGAGCAGCTCTGCGAAGAATTATTTCTGGAAGAAAACGGTTGGGAAGCATACTCTTTTGATGGAACATTCGGGAACTTTTTTCGCTTTTTCGGGAGACTTGCGGTTCGCTATGCCCGAGATACGCAGACTGTCGGAATAAACGATTTTAAGAACACTGTTTTATCCAATTTTTACTCTTCCGCAGCATGGATACCAATACATGTATTGATTCAAGATATACAGACCCGTAAGGAAAAAGGGCAGCTTCAAGGAAAAAATGATAAAGAGGAATACAAATACTATCAGGAAAAGTTTTTAAACGACCGTTCTTACATACGCAATTTATGTATACAATATCCGGAAATGAAGCGTTTGCTGTTCTTGCAGGCAGCTTCCGACACAGAACAACTTAAAAGAATCGCAATGAGGATAGATGATGACAGAGAAGTGTTGAACAAACAGTTTTTTCCCCGGCATCCATTTCAAAGCATCGAAAAAATAGAATCAAATTTATCGGACAGGCATAAAGGCGGACAGACTGTAGCAAAAGTATATCTGGACAATCAAAGGATTTTGATTTATAAACCCCGTAGTTTGGAAAAGGATAACAGCTTTTTTAAATTATATGGGCTGTTTTGTGATCAGGGGGATCTGCCGCTTAAGAGAGTTTCGATCTTAGCACGGGACAGCTATAGCTGGGAGGAATATATAGAACGGAACCCATGCAAAAATGAAACGGAGATAAAGCGGTATTTTGAGCGAATGGGGATCCTGCTCTTTCTATGCTGGCTCATGGACGTGAGTGATATGCATGGTGAAAACATTGTTGCGGACGGGGAATACCCCATGCCGATTGATCTGGAAACATTGCCGGGATGCCCGGATGATCTAACATATCAGAATGCGGATCAAAAGATACGTGAGGAACTAGGGCGTTCGGTGTTAAGCACCGGAATACTGCCGGTTCTGATATGGGGAAAAGCAGGAAAAGGAATTGTGTTAAATGCCCTGAACAAAGGGGAAGCCGTAAAGACACCCTTTCGGATTCCGGTGATTTGTGATCCGAAAAGCTCAAAGATTCATATAGCACTCCAACAGGGGGAAAAGACTCTTCCGGACAGTCTCCCCGTATACCAGGGCAAGACGGCAGATCCCTCCCTTTATGCAGGCGAGATAATAAAGGGATTTGAGCTTGCATATGAATTTTTTCTCCGGGAAAAAGAACAGCTTATGGCTGATTTTGGGGAGATATTTTCCGGCGAAAGCAGATACCTGGTACGTCATACCCAGCAGTATCATATGTACCTACAGACCTCCTTTTATCCGGAATTTCTGGAAAACGGAGGACGGAGAAAGCTGTTCTGTCACATTCTGGATAAAAATAAAAAGGATAAAGAGCTTTTAAAGCAGGAGAGAACTGCCTTGTGCCAGATGGACATTCCCGTTTTTTACCGAAAGGGAGAATGGAAGAAGTGGCAGAAAAAGGTGGAAACGCTTGGGGAGACAGATTTAAAAAAGCAGCTTTCCCTTATTGAAGTATCTTTGGGACTTTTAGAGAAACGCAGATTTGTAATCAGAAAAGAAAATGATCCACATGAAAGCCGGGAGGAAAGAACATTCAGGGAGCGTTCCGTGGAACAGATTCAAAGGATAGCGGATGCCGTATGTGACAGGGCCGTCGTAACAGATGAAGACGATATCGGCTTTTACGGGCTTCAGGTGGAGGAATCCGGTAATTTCAGAATCGGGACAGCAGGAATCCATTTGTATGAGGGAATCGGCGGCATAGCCGTATTCCTTGCAAGGGTGCTTCGGGATAATCATAACCGGACAGACAGATATGAACATGTTTTTGACCTGTGTATACGGAAGCTGTTCTGCTATACGGAGAGGGCATTCCGGAGGGAACAGGGAATGGGATCAGAGCATACCGGAGCATATCTGGGTGAGGGATCCGTAGTTTTTACATATCTTCTGCTCTATGAGATTACGAAAGAAAAAAGCTTCCTTGCATGGGCACAGAGACATGCGGAGCTTGTAGAACAACTACAGGAGACAGAAACTTCCATGGATTTTCTGTCAGGACTATCCGGGGCGGTCATGGTCTTTGCAAGGCTTTATGAAGTGACAGGGAAGAAGCGTTATCTGGAGACGGCTGTCCGGATGGGGGAACGGGCATGGACAGAATGCAGGGCGTTTGAATCAGGAGCCGGATGGTGCTTATTAAAGGGAACAATGCCGCTTGCAGGACTGGCCCATGGGAACAGCGGACTCTTGCTTGCATTTGGATATTTGTTGGAACTGACACAGGGCAAATGTTATGAGGAAAGAATCGAAAAGCTGCTGCTTTACGAGGATGGTTTGTATGAGAATGGAAACTGGAAAGATCTCAGGCATCCGGACGGAGTGCGGCTCTGCAATAACGCATGGTGTCATGGAGCAGCCGGAATACTGATTTCCAGACAGAAGCTCAAACAAGGGAATTTTAGGGGAATGTCCGAGTGGCTTGAGCGAGATGTAGAACGCTGCAAACAGATCTTTTTAGAGGATAGGGAACCGGGAGAGCTTTGCCTGTGTCATGGACTTGCCGGGAATTATCTGGCACTGGGACAATATCTGAGGACAGAGGAAGATCTGGAATTGGAAAAAGAGAGGGAAGCTCTGGGGGAACGGATCCTGAAGCGGCTGGAGGACGGAAAGCTGTCACCCCGGGAAAGATACAATCCGGCATTGATGACAGGGCTTTCCGGAATTGGATTTGCATTGTGCGAGGATAGTGAGGATTTCAAAATCCTGGGATAAGGCCGATTGAATATAGCAGAATTAAAGGCATCCTTTCGAGTGATTTGAGAGGGTGCCTTTGTAAATCATTTACAGTAAAAATTTAGAAAAAATATGGACGTTTTTAGGCCCGACCGGTCAATTTAAGGTCAACATTTTCAATTAAGGGTCAACATATTGAAAATTTTTGTGTATTTGTTATCATGCAGTCATACCCTCAGTGCACAAGGGGACAGAAAATTTTGTCTTATGAGAAAGGAGCGTACAAATGAAAAAGAGTAACAAGGAAAAAATGTATGTTCAGAAAAGGGGGGAAGTTTGAATGAAGAAACGAAGTTGGAAACAAGTTCTTGCAGGGCTTCTTGCGATAGCTGTGATGGTGACATCGGTTCCGCCTGTAACGGTACAGGCAGCTCCATCGCAGGATACGGTGCAGGAATACGATTATGCAAAAATGTATTCTCTGGAAGAGGGAAAGACCGGAGATTATATTGCAGGCTACTACAAGGACATGGGCGAAGAACCCAGGCGTGAGATGAATTATGGGGAAATGACATATTTAGAGTTTGCACTTTCCTATAATACGCCTGTTAAGATGGAACTGTATATAAGAGGCGAAGCTGTGCCGGTAGGATATGTTTATGGGATTTCCTATGACGGACATGTAGATAAAACAGGGTTTGCAGTTCCGATTTATACGGCAAAGCCGGAAATGAACCAGACACAGATCAGGAATGGGATGGTTGCACTTTCCAAGACGGCTATTTATAAAGCAATGTCGGCATGTCCGGGTATCTCGCTTACCGGATTGACGGCGGCCTATGGAACTCTGGCGGAGTATTATTCGTATTATGGAATAGAAGCTCCTGGGGCTATGAATGATGAAGTGGAAAGCAAAGAAGCGGAAACGGAAGATGAAGCCCTTAAGGATACGGCAGAACCAGAGAAGGACAGCTCCGTACAGCCGGAGGATGCTCCGACTGCGGAGGAAAATGCTTCGGAAAATGATTCTTCCGTACAGACAGAGCAGGAAAACATACCGGAACAGAAAGGTGAAGAAGAGCCTGAGCCAAAAGCCCCGGCTGCAGACGAAAAAGATGTTCCTCTGGTACAGTCCGCACCGGAGAGAGTGGAGGATTCGGCGGAGGAAGGGACAAACGGAAAGGGCGAAGCCGGAGCAGAGGGAGAAGAAGCAGAAAAATCCCCGGCAGAGGAAACGCCTAAGCAGGAACCGGCGGAAGAGATTCCTGTAGAAGAGCCGGATGAACAGGAACCGGCAGAAAAAGATTCACAGAAGGACGTGCCGGAGGAAAAGGAGCCTGTCCAGGAAGCTCCGGAAGAAGATGTTCCGGCAAATGAAGCCGGTCAGGAACAGGAAAGCGAAGCGGACGCAGATATTTTATTATCAGATCCGGAAGAATTGGATGAAGAAGATTACCCGGAGGATTTCTTTATCCCCTATCCGGAGTATGGGATCTCCACGTTAGCTGATGACGAAGGAGAGCTTCCCGAGGGAATCCTGCATAATTATCTTATCTGGAAAGGACAGTTTGTAACGGCAGTAGGTGGGATTCCGCAGTATGCACCTCCGGGTGAGTACGAGATCCGGATTACCCCGACCATGGCTTCCCTTTCGAAGCACACGGCCAGCATTTTCTTCACCATTAAGGGAAGCGGCGGTTCAGGAGAGGTGACGGAAGAGGACATCCAGAGAATCTTGCAAAGAGAAAGAGAGTTCTTCCCGGGAGAAAGCTCGGGCTTCCCGGCATTGGTAACTTTAAAAAGCGGCGACCCCGTGGATTTGCTCAGCGGAGCTTTGAATTGGAGTTATCAGGATCTTTTGATTGAGGGAAAAGAGCCCCTTAATTTCACACGTACTTATGTGTCAAGCATGAGGAACAGGGATATCTCAGGACTTGGAAACGGATGGACCCATCCCTATTCCTATTTTGCGGATATGTACCGGCATGACATCAGCGTTTACATGCCGGGCGGCGGCGTGATCAATTATCAGAAGATCTACGGCGGCGGATTCCAGACCACAGAGGGAAATGAATATTCACTGACGGAAACGGGCGACGGCGGCTTTATCCTTTCCAGTGACAGGGGAAAGACCATCACCTTTAATTCCGATGGACGTGCCACCAGAGTGGAAGAGAGCAATGGTGTCGTAACAACCCTGGAATATTCCGGAGATCAGCTTTCCAAGGTATCCACAAAGACGGGAAGCCTGCACTTTGATTATGACGGGGACCGGCTTGCGTCCGTAAAGGATGATTCGGGAAGAAAGGTTACGTTCGGTTATTCCGGTACGGATTTAACGACCGTGACCAATCCGGACGGGGATACGATTACCTATACGTATGACGAGAACCATAACCTCTTGACGGTAACGGATTTGAACGGCAATCAGGTATTGGAGAATACATATGATGATTTCTGGCGTGTTTCCACCCAGAAGATGCCGGGCCGTGGACTTATGACCTTTAGCTATGAGGACGGTACAAACTCTTACCATGAGGAGGGCGGCAAGACCCAGACCATTACTTACGATGACAAGGACCGCATCACGTCCATGACCGATGATGCCGGAACCGAGTACTATGAGTATGACGGAAGAAGCCGCCTGGTATCCAGCACCAATAAAAACGGCGGAACCACCACCTACACCTATGTAGGCGACACCACCAACATAGAAAGCATCACCTACCCCAACGGAACCACGGAGCACTACTCCTACAACGAACGGATGCAGCTCGCTTCCATGACCCAGAAGGACGGCACCACCGTGTCATTCTCCTACGACGGAAACGGCGACCTGGTGAAGAGCGTGGATTCCAGAAAGGGCGAGAGAACCTACACCTACGACGACAGGGGGTATCTTGCTTCCAGCACGGACGCCTTGGGCAATACCACCACCTACACCTGTGATTCCATGGGAAACATCCTCACCGAGACGGATCCCAAGGGAAACACGACCACCTACGAATACAACTCCAAGGGATACCTCACCAGGCAGACAAGCCCCTTAGGGAACAGCTACTCCTACGAGTACTCCGAAGCCGGGAAGCTCGTAACGGAGACGGATCCCCTGGGAAATAAGAAGACAACCGATTACAACGGCAACGGCTTCGAGACGGCAGTTTCCGACTGGCAGGGAAACAAGACCCTGTATACTTATAATGCGGTCAACGACCTGACCGGCATGACGGATCCCACGGGAGCCAAAACAACCTATACCTACGACGGCCAGGGCAACCGCACCTCCGAGACGGACGCAGAGGGCCACACCATCGCCTACACCTACGACGCATTGGGCCGCATGACCAGCCGGACGGACGGCAACGGCAACACCACGAATTTCTCCTACGATGCCAACGGCAACCTGACCGCAGAAACGAACCCCTACGGCCATACCTTTGCCACGGGCTACAATTCCATTGATCTGTCCGTCAGCGAGACAAACGAGAGGGGGCTTACCACCTCCTACGAGCGTGACGCCATGGGCCGCATCACGAAGGAAACGGACGCAAAGGGCCATTCCGTATCCTACGGCTACGATGCCAACGGCAACCTGACCTCCGTCACCGACGCAAGGGGCAGCACCACCTCCTACAGCTATGATGCGGAGAACAAGCTGACCAGGATTGTGGATCCGGAGGGCGGCACCACTGTCTTTACTTACAACGCCCTGGGGCAGCTTGTCACCGTCACCGATGCCAACGGGGCAAAGGGAAGCATCGCCTATGACGCAGACGGCAACCCCATAAGTGCGATAGACGGATTGGAGCAGACCACGGGCTATGAGTACGATGGCCTGGGCCGTGTAATAAAGCAGAACAATCCGGACAAGACCAGCCGGAGCTACACCTACGATGCCAACGGCAACGTGCTTTCCGTCACGGATGAGCGTGGAAACGCCACGACTTACACTTATGACAAAATGAACCGCCTCACCTCCATCACCGATCCGGAGGGCGGAGTGATCGCCTATGCCTACACCGCAGACGGCCAGTTGGCAACGGAAACCAACCAAAGGGGAAGCGTGACGGCTTACACCTACGACGGCAATCACAACGTCACCTCCGTGACCGATGGCAGGAAGAACACCGTAACCCTTGCCTATGACAAGCTTGACCGCCTGTCCTCCATAACGGACGCAGAGGGCGGCGTTACCTCCTACGCATACGACGAGGTGGGCAACATCACCGGTATCACCCGTCCCACCGGCGGCGTTTATCAGAGTGCTTACGACGAGACCGACAATCGCACCACGCTGACGGATGCCCTGGGACACAGCGAAGCCTACGCCTACGATGAAAACGGCAACTGCACCAGCGTCACGGACCGCAGGGGCAATACCACCAGCTACACCTACGACAAGAACAACCGTCTTACAAAAATCACGGACGCATTGGGCGGAACCACCGTATACGCCTATGACGCATTGGGCCAGGTGACCTCCATCACCAACGCCATGAACGGGGAGACCTCCACCATCTACGATGCCAACGGCCAGATAACCACGGCGGCAAACGAGCTGGCGGGAGAGGGAACCACCCACAAGGTACGTTACGAGTATGATTCCATGGGCCGTGTCACCAAGCGTTACAACGAGGACAACTCCTATGTGAAATACGCTTACGACAAGAACGGGAACCTGGTCCGCATGACCAACGAGAGGGGCAACGTCTACACCTATACTTATGATAAGAACAACCTGCCCTTAACGGAAACGGATCCCATGGGCGGCACCACCACGGTGACCTACACTCCAAACGGCCTGACCGAGAGCGTGACCGACGCATTGGGCGGCGTTATCCGCTACACCTATGACAAGAACGACAACCTAGTCAAGATGGTGGATGCAGAGGGCCACACCCTCACTTACACCTACGACAAAAACAACCGCCCGGTATCCGCCGTGGATGCCAACGGCAACAAGACGAAGTTCACTTATGATGCAAATGGAAACGTGACCGCCGTGGAGAATCCGGACGGGGGCGTGGAGCAGTACGTCTACGATCTCAACGACCAGCTCACCTCCTACACGGACGGCGAGGGCTACACCACCCTTTACGCCTACGACGAGAACGGCAACTTAATCAAGGTGACGGATCCCAGGGGCAACAGCCGCACCGCAGAATACGACGCACTGAACCACCAGACCGTGACCATTAACGAGGAGGGCGGCAAGGTAGAGTTCTCCTACGACGCTTTGGGACGGATCACGAAAGTTGTTAATGAGGACGGAGCCGTAACCGAGTACGAATACGATGCCAAGGGAAGAGTGACCGGAATCAAGGACGCATACGGCAATTATAAGTATTTCACTTACGATCCTATGAATCGAGTGACCTCCGTAACGGATGAAAACGGCGTGGAGCGTAAATACGCCTATGACTTCAAGGGCAACCTGACCAAGTACACGGACGGCCTTGGAAACAGCGAGACCTATACTTACGATGCCAACGACAACCGGACCAGCGTCACCAACCGGAACGGGGAAACCTACACCTACACTTATGACGCATTGAACCGTGTCACCAGTGAGACGGATCCCAAGGGCAACACCAAGTCATTCACCTACGACAAGGACAGCCGGATCACCGCAGTCAAGGACCGCAACGGCAACACCACGAAGTACGTATTGGACGGCAACGGAAACATCGTTGAGAGTATAGACGCAGCCGGAACCAGCAGCACGTTCACCTACGATTCCATGGACCGCCTGACCAAGATTCGTGTCCACAGGGTAGACAAGACCCACAAGGTGGACGAGTATCAGGAGACCCTCTACACCTACGACCACAGGGGCCTGGTAAAGACCGAGGTCAACGCCAAGGGCGACGGAAAGGTGTTCGTCTATGACGGCAACGGCAACTTGATCCAAAAGACCGACGAGGACGGCTACGTAACCAAGTACGAGTACAGCCCCGTCAACTTAGTAAGCAATATCAATTATAATGACGCCAAATCCGCATCCTACGCCTACAACGGCACGGGAGAATTAATCGAGATGGAGGACTGGAATGGAAAGACCTCCATCGGAAGAGACCTCCTGAACCGTGTGGTAAAGGTGACGGATCACGATGGCCGGGAAACGGAATACGGCTGGGACAACGTGGGAAACAAGACCGTCCAGGGCTATCCGGACGGGACCCAGGTGGACTACTACTACGATGCGGAAAACCAGATTGTTGAGATGAAGGACTTTGACGGTGGCATCACGAAGTTTGAATATGACGCTAACGGAAACAAGACCTTTAAGGAATATCCCAACTACGAGACCGCCTACTACTTCTACGATGAATGCGACCGGATCATCGAGATGGACGAGTACAACCTGGGCGGAAAGAAGCTGTTCAAGACCACATACAGCTGGGACGCAGAGGGCAACCGCCTAAGCGAGATGCAGTACAACCACGGCCAGAGTGGAACCAGCGGCAACGGCAGTGGTAATAATGGAAATGGAAATAACGGCAATGGAAACGGAAATAATGGCAACGGCAATGGAAGCAATGCCGTTATCTCCGGAGCACTCTTTAATGTGACAAATGCCTTGAACAACTTGTTGGAGGGCGGAAGCTCCGGAACGACGAGTTCACAGGACGCACAAAACACGCCGGACACACAGAGCGTGCGGACCACGCCGGAAGCACCGATGGTGGAGATACCATCTGCGGATATCGACCGGTTAAGCACGGAGAGTCCCATCGTCAACGGCATGGCACTTCCGGATCCAACGGCGGATACGGCCGCAGGCGTAGTTCTGAATAATCAGGCAAAGGCGGCGGAAGAGTTAAACGCACAGCTTCAGAATGCGGCGATTGAAACAGAAGCACCCAAGCCGGAAACACCTGACACCGAAGCGGAAACACCGGATACGGAGATTCCGGAGGGCAGCAAGCCGGAGACCGGAAAGGACGACGCAGCCATAGAGGGCAACGGGGACGGAAACGGCCAGGTTCCTCCGGGACAGACCGAGGATGAGGACGGCAACATCGTGAATCCGGGCGGCCACATGCCACCGGGACTGAACAGGGGAGAAAAGGGAGAGAAGCCCGACAATCCCAACAAGCCCACAAAGCCGGACAACCCGGGAACCGAGGATAATACGGACAAGCAGGCGAACAAGGCCGACAAGGGAACCCACAAGTATACCTACGATGAGCTGAACCGCATGACCACCAGCAGCATCGCAGGCACCACGACCACCTACACCTACGACACGCTGGGGAACCTGGTGCTTGAAAAGGCGAAGAACCATGTGGTAGACTATCAGTATAATGAGCTGAACCAACTCGTTCAGAAGAAAGACAAAAACGAGGTTTACACCTACACCTACGACAAGCGGGGCAACCGCACGGCGGAAATAGGCAAAAAATCCAGTCGATCCTACGTTTACGACGAAACAAACCGCATGGTGGAGGGAACCAACTGGAAGG